>DASRHQ010000069.1:0-5597 GCA_035650455.1 Solirubrobacteraceae bacterium | reverse complement strand
CACCAAGCTCGTCTCGGTGCGAATCCCATAAGGCCCGCCGAAGACACACACCTCCCCCGCAAAAGGGCGGCCCGGCGCTCCCCACCTCGCCGGGCCGTCTCCTCCTCAAGCCACCGCAGCGCCAAGCGCGGACAACGCTGCAACCCAGCTGTGCTCGACGAGGTGTGAGACGCGGCGCCCCGTAGCGCGTCGGCGGAGGCGCGCTCCTGTCGCCGCTGCCGGCCTCCGAAGCGGCCGCGGAGGAGGTGCGCGCGAGGAGTGCATTCGCGCCAGATGACGACGCTGCACCAGTTTCCTGGGTCGTACTCGTCGACTTCCATGCAGACGGCCGGGTTGGTGCGGAGCATGTCGATCTTGCGGCTTTCGATCGACTGCACCCACGCGTGGCGCTGTCCAAGAAACGGGCCGCCCCTAAAGGACTGCGGCGAGGCAACTGCGACGATCCACCCGCCCTTGTCGCTTGCGGCTAACTCTGGGACGGTCAGCAGTCCGTTTGCCAAAAGTACCGGGATCCGGTGGAGCCTCTATAGGGGACTTCCCGCCGACCTTCCCCGCCATGAGAGCGAATGCTCGCCAAAGCTCTCCGCGGGCCACCTGACGAGGCGAGCCCTGCGTGGTCGCCGCACTGGGCTATAACCCCATCCGGCTCCAGGAGCATCGGCTCCCAACCCCGCCCTGGCCACCCACGCGTGCCCGCGAGATAGGCCTCGTTTTTTCGCGTGGGCAGGAGTGCTCTCTGGTGCGCTTGAGTGGTCTGTTGTGTGCTCCAGGCGCGCTTGGCAGGCGCCCGGTTATGCCGATGGCGATGATCGGAATGCGAATGAGCGCGAGGTATCGATAGCGGCAGTCTGGCCTGCGAACGGAGACCGCCGGAGGCTAGCGCGGGACATGTCTCACTTGCTCTTGTTGTCGGTTCTGTTAACGTAGATCCGTCACCTTTCCTTCCCGGGCCTGGGTTCACGGGGGTTCTTTGAGGCCAGCGGGATGGGTGGAGGTGCGGTTATTGGGGGACTGTTCGAGGTGAGGAGGTTTGGATGCAGGCAGCACATTTTGCTGCCCTGCGCAGTCGGGGCGGGTTCGTGATGGACGAGGTGTCCTCGGCGTTGCAGAAGGCGATCCGGCGGGGTGAGGAGCGGCAGGCGATCTTCTGGGCCTCGGAGCTCGACCTGTCCGGGTATGGGAACTACGCCTGGAAGCGGTTGCGGATTGTCTGCTCCGAGGACGTCGGGATTGCCTGGCCGGAGGGGCCGGCGGTGGTTCGGGCGTTGTATGAGAACTGGGTGGAGACGCGCAAGGCCGAGCCGAAGGGCACTGTCCCGGAGCGGTCGAACGCGATGCTGTTCCTCGTGCATGCGGTGGTTTTGCTCGCGCGGGCACCGAAGAGTCGGTTGATCGATCATGCCTGCGTGGTCTTCTACACGGGCGATCGGGCGGCTTCACGGCCGGATATTCCGGACTACGCGGTTGATCATCACACCGCCCGCGGCCGTCGCCTCGGCCGCAGCGAGGCGACCGTGTACGACGAGAGTTACCGCATCGTCAACTGCACCGTCGAGGACCCCTACGTTGCCGAGGCGAGGGCGATCGACGCACCGTCGCCCCCGGGTTAGGCGACACCCTCCAGGCCGATTGGCCTACCCGGTCTGCCTGCACGGCAGTTCGCGGGCTGAATTGCGCGCCGGACCGTCTCTGTTCTCGGCGACGCCGTGCGCGGAATGCGGCTTGGCGGCAGGCGCCCTCGCAGTACTCGGTCCGGAAGTCAGCATCAGCCGCCAACTCCGCGCCGCACCACTTGCATCTCCAGTTAGCCCGCCTCTGGAGATCTTTCTCGATGAGCTCCAGGCTCACGTTGCCGCCATCTCGGATTGCCGCGAAGCGGCGGTAAATCGTGCGCTCGCTCACGCCCAGCTCCTGGGCCAGCTCTCGAACCTGCTCGACCGTGTCACCTCGCGCCATGAAAGAAATGTAACACAGTGTCAGCGTTGGCGCGACAGGCCTTGTTATGGCCAAACCATCCACCCCAGCCGCTCGTGCCGGCCGGCTCGAGTCGCGGCCGCTCTCTCGGCTGCAACGGCATCCGGCCGCGAGCTTCTTGCCGGGGATGACCGGGGATGCCTTTTGGGCTTTTGTTGACGATGTCCGTCAGCGCGGTGTGCAGGTGCCGCTCGATATCACCGCGCACGATGTGGTGTTGGACGGCCACCTGCGGCTTCGTGCCGCGGCCCACCTGGCCCTCTCAGAACTCCTCGTGCGGGTGGTGGAACCCGAGGATGAGGTGGAGTATCTGCTGCGGGCGGCGCTCAACCGCCGTCACCTGAGCGCGTCTCAGCGGGCGGCTATCGCCGTCAAGCTCGGTGTGCACCTCGAGGCTCAGGCTGGGGCCGAGGCGCGGCGGCTTGGGAACTTGAAGCAGAACGCTGTCGAGGTGGCAGCGCTGCCACCTCGGGGCAAGACACGCGAGCTTGTCGCGGAGTTGGCGGGTGTGTCGGCGCGGATCGCACAGGACGCGCTCACGGTCTGCGAGAGGGACCCGGAGCTGTTCGGACAGGTGATTGAGGGCAGGCTCCCGGTCGGCAAAGCGGCGCGACGGCTGACTCAGCGTCTGCGCGATGCCGGCATCGACCCTCCCCCACCACTCCCGGGGGGTGTGTTCGATCTCATCTACGCCGACCCGCCCTGGCGGTTCGACGCCACCGACACCGAGCGGGGCCCCGAACGCCACTACCCAACCATGTCGCTCGAGGAGATTGCAGCGATGCGTATTCCGGCGGCCGAGGACGCGGTGCTGTTTCTGTGGGCGATCGACTCCCGCCTGCCGGAGGCGCTGCAGATCATGGACGCGTGGGGGTTCACCCATGTCGCCAGCATGATCTGGGTTAAGCACCGCTTCGGTCTTGGTAGTTGGGTGCGAAACCAACATGAGCAGCTGCTGATCGGCAGGCGCGGCGCGTTCTCCCCTCCTCCGCCTGATCTCCGCATGCCAAGCGTGATCGAGGCCAAACGTGGTCGCCACTCGGAAAAACCGGTGGCGGTGTACGAGCTGCTTGAACACATGTATCCGCACACAACAAAGCTAGAGCTGTTCGCGCGTACCTCGCGGCCGGGGTGGATGGCGTGGGGAAACGAGGTCGCCGATGCCTAGCCGGCCGCACGCAGACGGCGAGCTCTCCCTCCCCTTGCCCGCCGCTCTTCTCGATGCATTGGTGGACGCGATCGCCGACCGGGTGGCCGCTCGGTTTACCCCACCCAATCCGGGTCTGGTGTCGCCGTGGATGGACTTCGAGGCCGCCCGCGCCTATCTCGGCTTCAGCCGCGACACGCTGTACAAGCTGACCGCAGCGGGGGCGATCCCGCATCGAAAGAAGGCCGGCGGCCATAGCCTGCGCTTCCACCAGGCTGAACTCGATGCCTGGATGGAGGAGGCCTACCCGCGAGTGGACTCTCTCCCCGGAGCGGAGCTACGCTCGGCCGTGTTTTCTCTCAACCAAGCCGAAAACCGGTGATGACCGGCGCTGGCCAGCAGCCCAAGGCGGCACTTGCGCGGCGGCGGCCGGTTCCCCGCCATCCAGGCATCTACCACCGGCCGCGTGCCAACGGCAAGGTCGCACCACCGTACGAAATCGCGTATCTGGATTCGTCCGGGAAGAGACGATGGGAGGTCGTGCACGGCTCGCTGGAGCACGCCGAGGCCCGCCGGGCGGAGCTTCGTCTGCGCCGCCGCCGCGGCGAACGGATCCAGCCCACCCGGCAGACCTTCGCCGCATACGCAGCCGAGTGGCTCGACCGCCAGACCGTCCGCCCCCGCACCCTTGAGCTGTACCAGTGGGCGTTGCGCCAGCATCTCGTCCCGTACTTCGGGCGGTGGCGGCTCGACCAGATCACCGTCGACGACATTGCAGCCTACATCGCTCACATGCGACGGAAGGGCTTGAAGGGGTGGACGATCACGAGCAGCCTCCGCCCGCTGTCAATGATTCTCGCCCAGGCGGCGCGCAAGGGGCAGATCGCGGTCAATCCGATGACCCAGCTCGAGCGAGGGGAACGACCCAAGCACGACGATGAGCGCCCCAAACGCATCCTCACCCTGGAGGAGATGCAGGCGCTGCTTGCCGCGACTGAGGCGCTGCAGATGCGTTGTTTGATTGAGCTGATGCTCGCGACCGGGATGCGTATCGGTGAAGCGCTCGGCCTGACCGTCGCAGACCTCGACCTCGATGCGGCGATCGTACGCATCGAGTGTCAGCTCGACCGACAAGGCGTACGAGTCTCGTTGAAGACAGAGGAGGCACGTCGCGCACTCGACATCCCGCCGAGACTCATGCGCAAGCTCCGCGCGCTGCTCTTGCAACGGGGCGCGCTCACCGACCCAGGAGCGCTCGTCTTTGCGAGCCGAAACGGGACCGGGCTCGAGCGAAAGGTGGTGCGCGCAAGCCTCACTCGAGCCGCCAAAAACGCGAAGATCGCGGCACCCTCGCCGACGCTTCATGACCTCCGCCACAGTCATGCCTCCATGCTGATCGCACTCGACTACAGCGTCGCCGACGTCCAACGCCGTCTCGGTCACCGAAAACCCGACACCACCCTGCGCGTCTACACCCATCAGTGGCGGTACCGGGAGGCGCAGAAGAGCCGTATCGGTGATCATCTTGGCCGCCTCTTCACCGACGCACAGAAAAAGCATCTCGCTGTTGGCCGCGGTCGACCGCTTGCGCTTCCGGCAGCTGCCGCTGGCACGGAATGACCGCTCCTGGTTGATCCCGAAGCGGACCGCAGGGATAAGTTCGTTCGACGATGACCACGCGACAGTCTGCGACCGCATCCGCCACCGGCGGCAGGAGCGCGGGTTGAGCCAGCGCCAGCTCGCACGCGAGGGGTCAGCTACGCCTACATCAGTCGGTTCGAAAGCCACGGACGCCGCCCCAGCACCCGCGCCCTCCGCAAGCTCGCTCCCGCTCTCGGCGTTTCCAGAGATGTCGCGCACCAGCTACCCCACCAAGCGCAGCTCCCGCTGCCCAGCAGCGGCTCGATCGTGCGCACGACCTCTCCCGCCCGCCGATCGACACGCGCTCACCCACCTCGAGCGGCCGCGCCCGGCTTAGATGGCCGGTCGCAACCACCTCATCACCCAGGCGAAGCTCATACACATACCCGCGGCCGCCGATCGGGCCTGCCACGATACGTTCGCCACCTGACAGAACCGGCCATGCCCGTTGCTGTGACGGTTCTCCCAGCAGGCGGCAGTGTCGGCCTGCTACACGCGCGCGCGCGTGCTCGGCGTCGGCGGCTTTATCGCTGCCCATTGGGGACCTCCTCCGACTGGTCCCTACGTGCGGGGAAAGGTTCGGTTTTGGAAAGCAACCTCAGTTCCCTTCATGGTGGTCGGCGTCGTCGGTCTCGTGCTGTGGATCATCGGCTCGCTCCGCCACTGACAGCCAGGCAGAACCGATCCCTCGTCGGGCGAGTTTCCCGAACGCTGGCGCAAACGACTATCAGTGTTCCCGGGAGGGCGGTACGACACGACCTGAGCGAGTCGCTGAACAGTGAACGTGTTGACGTACGCTCCCGGCTCGTGCAGGTGCTTCGAGGCTTTCGCATAG
>DASRHQ010000068.1:0-40133 GCA_035650455.1 Solirubrobacteraceae bacterium | reverse complement strand
TCAGGCGTCTATTGAGCTCTCCGCCGCACAGGCCAGCGAGACAGCTGAGCAGGCGGAGTCGCGACGCATCGGCGGTTACTGGTCAAGCCAGACCGATCGCAGCCGGATGATCAAGGCAGCGCGCGAGACGGAGTTTCCGATTGGCCTGCGGGGCTATGAGCGCAGTGCCGTCGATCGATACGTGACTGAGGTGACCCGCCTGATAGCCGAGCTCGAGCTGACCTCGTCACCCGAGTCCGTCGTGAGGCGAGCGCTCGGGGAGGTCAGCGAGGAGACGCGTGGACTCCTGGAGCGGGCACATCAGACGGCCGAGGAGATAACAGCTCGCTCGCGGGTAAAGGCGGACGACCGAATCAAGCAGGCGGAGGCGGAGGCACAAGCACTGCGTGAGGCCGCCCACCAGGAGGCCGACGGCACGCGAGAGGCAGCGCAGCGGGAAGCCGACGCGACACGCGAGGCGGCTCGGCGTGAGGCACATGACCTTCGAAGCTCCGGCCAGCAGGACGCCGACCGTGTCCTAAGCGAAGCCCGGCGAGAGGCCGACGAGCTGCTTGATTCCGCTGAGGCTCGCGCCCGCGAGCTCGCCCAGAATGCGGAGACGATCTGGCGCGAGCGGCGCCGGCTCGTGGATGACATGCGCGCCGTCGGCGAGCAGATCGCATCGATCGGCGAGTCGGAGGCAAAGCGCTTTACGCGCCTGACCGACGCCATCCCGGCCGCGGCGGTCTCCTCGCGGGCGACGAAGGCGCCGCTAACGGCAAACGGAGATGGTGAGGCTGAGCGGGTGAACGGCGGATCGGACGCGTGACAGACGGCCCCCGGCGGGGCTCCTCAAGCGGCTACAAGAAGCCGGTTTCATCGCGCCGGCCCACGAGGCCGATGCGCTGGTCGCCGCAGCGGCCGGTGACGCAACTCGCCTCGATGAACTCGCCAAGCGCCGGTTAACGGGCGAGCCGCTTGCGTGGATCACCGGGAGCGTGAGCTTCTGTGGCACCGAGATCCGTGTCGATCCCGGCGTTTACGTGCCGCGGTTGCACACGGAGGCACTCGCGTTGCGAGCCGCGCAATGTTGCCCGTCAAAAGGTGTCGCGCTCGACCTCTGCACCGGATCGGGAGCGGTCGCGGCGACGATCAGCAGGCTCCGGCCGGCCGCGCAGGTGGTCGCGACCGACCTCGACGAGCGCGCCGTGGCATGCGCGCGGAGAAATGGGGTGGAGGCCTATGGCGGCGACCTTTTCGGGCCGGTGCCCGCGCACCTCAAGGGTCGGGTCGACGTTGTGGTCGCAGTCGTCCCGTACGTTCCCGAGCGAGAGCTCCAATACCTCCAGCGCGACACCCTGACCTTCGAGACGCCTCTCGCCTACCTCGGCGGCATCGAGGGCACGGACCTGCTGCGTCGCGTGGTGGCGGGGGCATCCCTCTGGCTGCGGCCTGGCGGTGCGCTGCTGCTGGAACTGGGTAGAGGGCAGGATGACCTGCTGCGCGATGATCTCACCCGGTATCACTATGCCGTGGTCGCGGTCCTGCACGACGAGGAGGGCGACCTCCGTGGGGTCGAAGCTCGTCTCGGCTAGACCTAGACGGATTGTCCAGGATTATCGGTGGGTAGCCAAAGATCATGCCTAAGCGTCCCCCCGCCAGACGTCGCTGGCTGACCGCCGCCGCATGGCCGCTCGGCATAGGGCTCACTTCCTGGGATTACATGTGGCGCACTACCCCGATGCGCCGCAGAGAAGCACCTGGATCTCTGCCGTCGCCGGTGCCCGAGCTTCTCACCTACCCCCAGGGCGTTGTCCGGGACGAGGTACAGAGCTGTGCTGATGGCGCCGGCCCGCTGTTTCACCGCCTATATAGAACACGCATTCGGGACAGCAAACTCAGCGCTGAAGAACTGATGGAGAAGATTCAGTCCGACCCCAACCGGACCTCGCCGACCAGGTTCGCTCGCTTCCAGCTCACCGAGGGCGAGCGCGGCAGCCTCTGCATCGGCGACGAGTTCGTGGTGCGGATGCCCGGGCCTTGGGACGGCCCCGTGCGCGTCATCGACGTGGGGCGCTGTTCATTTCGCCTGGCCACGCTGGCGGGGCATCTTGAGGCAGGCCAGATCGAGTTCCGAGCCTGTTCGGAGCGGGACTTGCTGGTGTTCGAGATCGAATCCTGGGCTCGAAGCAGCACTCGGGTCGTCGACCTGCTGTATCACCGTCTCCGCATGGCCAAGGAGATCCAGGCCCACATGTGGATCTCTTTTCTTGAGCGCGCGGTTGACCTGTCCGGGGGCCGCATGACGGGAGGAGTCGAGATCGAGACCGAGCGCATCGAACGCGAGTCGGTGCGGCCATGAGCGAAACTTCGCTGCTTGGGCCACCCAGAGTCCAGCGGCGCCTCGCGGCTCTGCCGCGCAAGCCGCTGAACTTCGACCCGTCAACTCTCGAGTCTGCGTCGGTCGCCGGCGGCTGGACGTTCACGGATCTATGCCAGGCGCTGCCCCCAGAACCCCCCGGAGCGCCGATCCAAGACGGCAGCTGGCAGATCGCCCGGCGGCTGATGCGCGGCTACGAGTTTGCCGACCCGTCGATTGTCCGCGCGTATTACGACCCCGAAGCTCCCTTGCAGGGACGAAACATGCTCCTCAAGCTCCGGGCCCTGGGGATCGCCCACCTCTATGTCGGTGTGCGCGTGGGCGACGTCTACGAAGGGGTGCGGGAGATCGAGGGCAACCAAGCGTGCGTGTGGGGCTGGAACTACCGGACACTCGAGGGCCATGTCGAGATGGGTCAGATGGACTGGGAGGTGTGGAAATGGCTGACTGATGGACGGGTGGAGTTTCGGGTCCACGCCGTTGCTCGGCTGGCCCACATCGGCAATCCAATCGTGCGCCTTGGTTTTTTGCTCCTGCGCGAGCACGAGCGCCAAGCGTTTCTGGACAGCACCAAGCGGCGTATGCTCACATTCACCGAGCTGGCCCTCTCCCGCGAACACGCCGGCGACTCGATCCGCGACGCGGCTGCCAGTCTGACGGTCCGTCCCGGGAGCCGCGACGACCCGGCCTACGAGAGCGTGGCGCGGCACGCCAAGCGAGGCTGAGCCGAGTATGCCCCGGCGGTTTCCCATCTTCCAGTTTCCGAATCGGCCGCTCATCGTGGCGGGTCTGGCCGGCTTCTTGGCCAGGCTGGCCGACCGGCGCTACGCGTCGATCGCACAGGTGGTCTCCAGCCTGGCCCTGCTCGTCTGGGCGCTCCAGGAGGTGATCAGCGGCGCAAACTGGTTTCGCCGCCTGATCGGCCTGGGCGGCGGCGGTTATGCATTCAGACAGCTGCTCCCGCCAGCAGGCTCGAAACGTGAGAGAACATCCGCGCCGTAACGGCGCTCGCCAGTCGCAGCTGCAATTCCGGCGTCGCTGAGAGCGGGGCCGCGAGCCGCGCCCGAGCGGCCTCGGCGACGGACGGGCGTCTCGCTGCGGCGATGGCGCAACAGATCCGCGAGGCCTCGCGCACCACCTCCGGCTCGACGGTCCAGATGGCCTCGAAGCACCGCCTCTCATCCGGGCGCTCCGTGCTCTCGGGCGGCTCCCAGCCGGTCATACACACGGCGAAGTCCTGCCCTTCGCAGACCAGCGCCCATTCGCGATTCAGCGGATGCTCGCGTGACACCGGCACCTCCACGGGTGCGTTGCGAGGGGCGCGCACACGGGCGAAGTCGGCGAACACGACCGCTAGCTCGGCCCCGCGGTCGAGCTCGCGCCAGCGCAGCTGCGCCGGGCGGTAAAAGCGTTCGCGCTGGAAGGAGCCGAACAACATCAGCCGCTGTGCCCTGGCCAGGGCCTCGTCCTCGATGGCGTGGCTGAGCGCCAGCATCAGCGGCTTCAGTAGCACGCGCGGCTCGAGGTCGGGGCGCCGCCGCCGCAGAGCCGCGTAGACCGATGTCGCAGGCCGTGATCCCTCGCTGCGGGCCTGATCAATGGCCACCGGCAACGCCAGTCCCGCCCCTCGCTTGGCGGCCACGGCCCGGATCAACTCGATCTCGCGCTCGCTGTAGCGCCGATGGCCACTGGCCAACCGTTCCGGAGCGGGGAAGCCGTAGCGGCGCTCCCACATCCGCAGCGTGGCCTCGGCAACGCCGGTTCGCTCCACCACCTCGCCAATCCCCAGTCCGGTTTCAGTTCCTGGCATGAACAGAGTGTAAAAGTTTTTCGCTATACCTGTCTGGGTATGGTCTCAGCCGTGGAACTGGCAACCGCGATCGACACCATGCTCGATCGCACCGTAGCGCTCGGCTACGGTGACATCGGTGTGCGAGTCCGCCGGCATCTCGCCGGGTGGCCCGCCGACCCCCCGCGGATGGACGGCAAGGTCGTCGTGGTGACCGGCGCCGCCTCGGGGATCGGGCTCGCCGCGTGCCGCGGCTTTGCGCAGCTCGGCGCCAGTGTTCGCGCCGTGGCTCGTGACGAGGACCGGGCGGGAGATGCGGTCAAGCAGATCCGTGAGGTCCAGCCCACGGCTGACGTGCGGGGCCTCGGGTGCGACGTGGCCAGACTTCAGGCGCTCCGCTCTCTCGCCGAGCGGCTCAACGCAGAGGAAGAGCATCTCGACGTCCTGGTCAACAACGCCGGGACGATGCCCGATCGGCGTGAGCGGTCTGCGGACGGGCACGAGGTGATGTTCGCTACTCACGTGCTTGCGCCCTTTGCCCTCATCTCGTGGCTGACCGAGCTCCTGGGCCACAGTGCACCGTCGCGGGTGATCAACGTCAGCTCCGGGGGCATGTACGGCCAGAGTCTCCCGGCGAAAGACTTCCAATCCGAGGACACCCGCTACTCATCCAAGAAGCTCTACGCCCGGACCAAGCGTGAGCAGGTAGTGATCACGGAGCTGTGGGCGGAGGCGCTCGCACCGCGCGGGATCGTCGTTCACGCCATGCATCCCGGGTGGGTCGACACCAAGGGAGTGCGGGAGTGGCTGCCCGTGTTCCGGGCGTTGACCGGCTCGATCATCCGCAGCCCGGAGGAGGGGGCAGACACGATCGTCTGGCTGGGCGGCGCTCCGGAGGCTCTGAAGGTCACGGGCCTGTTCTGGCACGACCGTCGCGCACGGCCGACGCACTACCTCCTCGGCGCCTCCGACGATGACCCTATGGATCGTCGCCGGCTGTGGGATGTCTGCCAGTCGCTGATCAACGCATGAAGATGCGGCGGCTCGAGCGCGAGCAGGTCGTCAGGCGGCCTCTCGCGGAGGTGTTCGAGTTCTTCGCGCGGGCGGAGAATCTGGAGCGGATTACGCCTCCGTGGCTGAGCTTCCGAATGCTTACGCCGCCGATCGAGATGGGCCCGGGCGCGCTGATCGAATACCGCCTCCGTCTGCACGGCCTGCCCCTCCGCTGGACCTCGACGATCGAGCTCTGGGAGGAGCAGCGCCGCTTCGTCGACCGGCAGGTGCACGGGCCGTACCGGTTCTGGCGCCACCTGCACGAATTCGTCCCGGTCGGCCCAGGCACGTGTGTCCGCGACCAGGTCGAGTACACGCTTCCGCTCGGAGCGGTGGGCGACGTGCTCGGTTTGCCGGTCGTGCGCCGGGACCTCGTCAGGATCTTCGATTACCGCCGCAGCGCCGTGGCCGCACTGCTCGGATGACCGCGCTGCTCTGGCTCCGCCGCGATCTGCGCCTCCACGATCATCCTGCCCTCCGTGCGGCCCTGGATGACGATGGGCCGGTGGTGCCCGTCTTCTGCCTCGACCCGAGCCTGCTTGGCGGCCGGCATGCCTCGGGGCCGCGCACCCAGTTCCTGCTCGAATGCCTGGCGGATCTCGACGAGTCGCTGCGCCGCCGCGGCAGTGGCCTGGTCGTGCGTCAAGGGCGGCCCGAGCAGGTTCTTCCGCAGCTTGTCCGTCAGCTAAAGGCGAGCCGCGTCTTTCTGACCGGCGACGTCAGTCCCTTCGCCACCCGGCGCGATGCCGCCGTGTGCCGTGAGCTGGAGGCGCTCGGCACGGAGGTTCGTGTGCTGCCGGGGCTGTTCGTGCTCGATGATCCGGTGGCGCTCGTCACCTCGGCGGGCGACCCGTATCGCGTGTTCACGCCGTTTCACCGTGCGTGGGTGAAAAGTGCCCGCCGGGAGACGCTGCCGGCGCCCCGCTCGCTTCCCGCCCTGCCGCGGGCCGTCAAATCTGCAAACGTCCCGAGACTGCGGGATCTGGGGCTCGAGGAGACCGTCGAGCAACCGTCCACGGGTGGAGAGCACCCGGGCAGGCTCAGGATGCAGCGTTTCCTGGGCGACGGGGTCGCCCAGTACCGCAGCGGACGTGACGACCTGGGTGCCGACGCCTCCTCAAGACTGTCGCCCTACCTGCACTTCGGTTGCATCTCTGCGCGCGAGCTCGAGGCGCAGCTGCCCGGCAGCGCCGGCGCTCAGGAGTTTCGCCGTCAGCTGTGTTGGCGGGACTTCTACGCGCATGTCCTGGCCCACTTTCCCGCCAATGCCCGCCACGAGTTTCAGGATCGCTACCGGGGGACGATCCGCTGGAGCCGGGCAGAGGGCCGGTTTGCGGTCTGGTGCGAGGGCCGCACCGGTTATCCCCTGGTGGATGCGGCGATGCGCCAGCTACGCCGCGAGGGCTGGATGCACAACCGCGCCCGGCTCGTGGTGGGTTCGTTTCTGACCAAGGACCTGGGCCTCGACTGGCGCTGGGGAGAGCGCTGGTTCATGCGTCTGCTCATCGACGGCGATGAGGCGAGCAACAACGGCAACTGGCAGTGGATCGCCTCGGTAGGCGTCGATCCTCAGCCGACGTTTCGCCGCATCTACAACCCGGCTCGCCAGCAGGCCCGCTTCGACCCCGACGGCGCCTACGTGCGTCGCTACGTTCCCGAGCTGCGCGACGTGCCCGATGACTATCTGGCCGAGCCGTGGACGATGCCCGAGGAGGAGCAGCGCAAGGCCGGCTGCGTCATCGGCGAGGAGTACCCCGCGCCAATCGTGGACCACAGTGTCGCCCGTCGCGAGGCTCTAGCCCGCTATGGCGAGGCCGCGCGCGCCTAGCCCCCGGCGCCGGACCTTGCGCTTGCCCGTGCTGGGTGCGGGAAGGTGGCGGCGCCAGCCAGTCGCAGACCGATCGCGTGCGTGTAGATGAGAGCGATTACGCGCAGCGACGCGAATGGGTACCGCGTGGACATCCAGCGCATCGAGGCAGGAGTCAGCTCACGGCGACGGAGGGTGAGCGCGGCTTCAAACACGGGCAAGCCGTCGCGCGTGTTTTCGATCCGCACCGATAGATCTCGGCCCGGCGGTGTTGAGCGGCACGTGTACGTGTGATCCATCTCGAAGAATGGAGATACATGAAGCGCCTTTTTGAAGCGCCCGGCGTCTCCAGAGATGACGTAGGCGTGGCGCTCGCCCCACGGGGTGTTTGTCACCTCGGCCACCAGGGCCTGGATCTGCCCGGTCGTCTCGTCGAGGCAGTAGTAGAAGCTGACGGGGTTAAAGCAGTGTCCGAAGGACCGCAACTGCGTGAGCACCCTGACGGGTCCAGTCGGTCTGCGTCCGGTCTGCCCTTCCACGAGATCGCGCACCGCACGGTCGAGATCGGTCCTTGGATCGCCGAGGTAATCCTCGCGGCGAAAGCGCATCAGCCCTGGGGTTGCCCTCACCAAGCGGCCGCCCAGAAGGGCCGGGAGCTCTTCGGTGTCCAAGTACGCGAGCGCCAGCGGGTGACGGAACAGCCGCCGGGGCTCGCGACGGAGGTGCAGGATGGTCCCCTCATACAGACAGCTCGCGCTGTTCACAGTTGCGCTCCGAAAGCCGCTGCGACGCGCAGAGCGCTGTTGACGCCGTCCTCGTGAAAGCCCCAGCCCCAGTAGGCGCCACAGAAGTGCGTACGCCGCGCACCCGAGATCTCTGCCACTCGTGACTGAGACCGAACTCCGTCAGGCGTATAGACGGGATGGGAGTACTGGATCCGTTTGATGACCTGCTCGGGGTCGATGCGCGCCGTCTGGTTCAGGGTCACGCAGAGCTCGCGCTCCGAGCAGAGCGACTGCAGGCGATTCATGTGATAAGTGACGGTGGGGCGTCCGAGCGGCTCCTTCAAGAGGTGATAGTTCCAGCTCGCCCACGCCCGGCGGCGCCGAGGGAGCAGCCGCTCGTCGGTGTGAAGCACGACGTCGTTGGCCTGGTATGGGATCGAGCTCAGGATCTCGTGCTCACGCGCCGATGGATCGCGGAGCAGCGACAGTGCCTGATCGGAATGGGTGGCCAGCACGATGTGGTCGAAGCACATCGCATCCGCCCCCCGGACGGTCAAGAGGACATGGTCCTCGGCACGCTCGATCGCGCTGACGGGGGATCCAAGCCTGATCCGGTGGGCAAACGGTGCCGTGAGCGCCTCGACGTAGCGAGCCGAGCCGTCCCTGATCGCTCGCCAGCACGGCCGGCTGCGGAAGCCGAGCATGCCGTGGTTGGCGAAAAACTCGGCCAAGAACCGGGCCGGAAAGCTCCACAGCGAGCGCGGGTCGGCCGACCAAACCGCGGATACCTGGGGCACGATGAGACGCTCGATGAAGTCGCGTGAGAAGCGCTGCTGCTCTAGCCATTCACGGAGGGAAACGCGGTTGTCGTTGTCTTCGAGGAGCCGTCTGGCCGCACGATGAAAGCGCCTTAGATCGGCCACCATGCGGTGAAACGTAGGTGTAGTCAGGTGGCGGCGGTTGGCGAACAACCCGTTGGGCGATCCGCTCGCGTACTCGAACGCACCCGTGCCGTCGCTCACGCTAAAGCTCATCTCGGAGGGCTGCCACGCCACCCCGATCTGGTGCAGGAGGCGTTCGAAGTTCGGGTAGTTGCGGTCGTTGAAGACAATGAACCCGGTGTCCACGTGATGAGTCTCATCGGGCATGTCGACCCGGACCGTGTGCGTATGGCCTCCGACGTATGGGGCGGCCTCGAACACGGTGATCTCGTGCCGCTTGTGAAGCAGGTGGGCGACGGTCAGACCTGAGATTCCGCTACCGACGATGGCGATCTTCACGACAATCAGTACGTATCCGGAGCCGACTCTGGATCAGGCCGCCTCGGTCCTGCTGCATCCCATGCACGCTTGACGATTCGCATCCTGAACAGATTGTATAGATTTATCTGGACATGCTTGTCAACTTCCTGTTGATCGATTGAGGAGCCACCGAACATGAGCCGCGTAATTGTGACCGGAGCGACGGGGACGATTGGCCGCGCCGTCTGTCGCCGTCTGGAGGCGCGCGGAGATGAGGTGGTGGCGCTGTCCCGCGACCGGGAGCGAGCTGCAAAGGCGCTCGGGGATCAGGTCGAGGTCCAGGTCTGGGCCGACCCCACAGGAGAGATGCCGCCTGTCGAGGCGCTCACCGGCGCCGATGCCATCGTGCACCTCGTCGGCGAGCCGGTAGCCCAGAGCTGGAGCAAGGAGGCCAAGGCGCGGATCCGCGATTCTCGGGTCTCCGCGACCCGAATGCTTGTCGCCGCCCTGCGGGAGGTCCCCGAGTTGAGGCGGCCGGCGGTCCTGATCTCCCAATCAGCCACGGGCTTTTACGGACCGAGCGGCGACCGCGAGCTCGACGAGGATGCGCCGGCAGGGAACGACTTCCTGGCCGGAGTGGTGCGCGAGTGGGAGGCCGAGGCGGCGAACGCCGAGGGCCTCGCGCGCACGGTCATGACTCGCACGGGAGTCGTTCTCTCCAGCTCCGGCGGCGCGCTGGAGAAGATGCTCCCCTTCTTTCGCATGGGAGTGGGCGGTCCGGTCGCCGGAGGCCGCCAGTACGTCCCCTGGATCCACCTCGATGACGTGGTGGCGGGCCTGCTCTTTTGTGTCGAGCGCCCGGAGCTGGCCGGACCGATCAATTTGACCGCGCCGGTTCCGGTGACAAATGCCCAGCTCTCTCACGCCCTCGGACGGGTCCTGCACCGTCCCGCGGTGTTGCCCGTGCCCACGCTGGCGCTTCGCGTCCCCTATGGCGAGATGTCCCAAATTGTGACCACCGGCCAAAGGGCGATTCCGACGCGGCTTTCAGAGGCAGGGTTCGAGTTTCGCCACCCGGATCTGGAGGCAGCGCTGCGTGATGTTCTGACAACCTCCGGATGACTCAGGTAGCACCGCCGTCGCCGTCGCGATGTTCACGTGACACCGGCGTCGCCGTTGGCGTAGATTTCTCGAGCGCCGCCATGGACCCCGACCGCGCCCGCCAACTTCTCGCCCAAGAGCGATCGAGAATCGAACAGTCTCTGCGGCGTCTGAAGCGTGAGGGGCCGCTGGAGGGGTCCGATCGGCTGGAGCCTGGAGACCGCGACTCGGAGGACCTGTACCAGGACGAGCTGGACACTGGGCGCCGCGAAGACCTCACGGCGGAACTCGCCGCCGTCGAGCGTGCGGAGGCCCGGCTGGCTGACGGCACCTATGGCCTCTCGGTGCAGAGCGGTCAGCCGATCCCGGATGGGAGGCTGGAGGCGCTGCCGACGGCCGAGCGGACAATCGAAGAGGAAGAGCGCCTGGGCGGCTGACTCGCGGGCGCGGCTGCACCTAGCGCCCACTCGATGGCCATTGCGTTTCGGAAACCGAAACTGAATGGACATCGTTAGGCGGAGGGTCGTGACGACCGTCGAGAAATGGGAGTAGTGCTCTCACGAGCTCCTGGGGTGCCTCTTCGGCCTGGTGATGACCGGAGTGGATTGGTGCGCTGGAGAGATCCGAGGCAACCCACGACCGCCAGATCGCCACGGGGTCGCCATGGATGTCGATGTCGTCCTCGGTGGCGGTAAGAAGCAGCGCCGGACAAACGACGCGGCGCCCGGCGGCACGGTCGGCTTCCTCGTGGGCGCGGTCGATCCGTAGCCCCGCGCGGTAGTCCTCGCACATGCCGTGTACCACCGCGGGATCACGGAGCGCCGCCCACACGTCGGCGTGATTGGCCTCGCCCATTTGACGCGGTGAGGGAGTTCGATACCAGGCGTCGGGATCGAGGTTGATGACCCGTTCGGCCGGCTTGTCAGTTTGGGCCAGGAACCACCAATGCCACCAGCTCCGCACGAACGCCTCGTTGAGGCGCTCGAGGTGTTCGATGACCGGCAGACCGTCCATGACCACGAGCCGCGAGACGATGTCCGGGTGATCCATCGCGGCGCGGAAGGCGACGAGGGAGCCGCGGTCGTGGCCCACGACAGCGAATCGGTCGTGGCCGAGTTGGCGCATCAGCGATACGACGTCGTGGGCCATCGCGCGCTTTGATGACTGGGCGTGTTCCGGCGCGTCGGGCGGGAGCGTCGAGCGTCCGTAGCCACGCAGGTCGGGACACACGACAAAGAACGAGTCGGCGAGCTGCGGCGCGACGCGGTGCCATGTGGTGTGCGTGCGCGGATGGCCGTGGACGAGGACCACCGGCTGACCGCTGCCTCCATACCGCACCCGCAGGATCACCTCGCCCACATCGGCATTTTCGAGCGTGAACCCTTCAAACACAGGTGCCCCCTACCCGCTCAGCGGAGGAACCATGACGCGACCCAGGTCGTTGCCCTATGCAGCGACCCGGTGCGAGCGGATTTTGGGTGCGCCGGTGCGCTGTGGGATTGGGATCAGCCGAATTGCCGGCACGGCGAAAGCCGCGACGCATCCGACCCACATGATCGTCGCGGCCTCGCGCTGGTCGTGAAGCGCCGCGGGGCCGAGGGAGCTGAGGTAGTGACCGTAGACCGGGCCGGCCGCGACGCCAAGCCACAGGGCGATCAGGCCCATCGGCACCATGCAGGCGACCATGCATGCGAACTGGCCGCGAGGTCCTGGTCTGTGCGGGAGGGGATCGACACCGAGCAGCGGCGCCCACACGAGCACCGCCGTCAACAGGTAGAGGGCGTGCTCGCCCTCATGCACGTAGTCGTTGCTGAGCGCTGACCCGTAAACCGCGGGTAGATGCGTGACAAGCAGAACAGCGGAGAACAGAACAACGGAGCCGCCTGGGCTCGTGACTGCCGCTACGGCACGGGAGCGCAGCCAACGCCCGAGCCGGCGCCGGCCGGCCCGGGGCAGGGCGAAGAGCGCCAGCCGGACGGGCGCGCCGGCGACGAGCAGCGGCGCCACGATCACCCACATGACCATGTGCTCGAGCATGTGGACCGAAAGTCGTGTGTCGGCGCCGGTCCCGATCCCGGAATAGAGGTCAATCACCAGCACCGCGAGCCCGCCGAGAAAGCACGCCGTCCGGCGCCACGGCCAGCGTCGTCCACGCCGATCGAGACGGCGTCCGCGTGCGGCGGCCTCCAGATAAAGCACGCCTATCGCAGCGACCAGCACCAGGAAGGCTGTCCCCACGGGGCCGTCTAGGCTCCACTCAAGAGCGAGCGCACGCAGGTTCATTTGACCCGCTCGAAGATCTCGCTCGCGCGGTCTCCACCGCGGGGGCCGTCGAGCTCAGATCGTAAAACTGGGTGCCCGGTCCGGAACGTCGTAGTCGCGCAGACTACCGCGCCGGTTGCGGGACGATTCGAATGTAGGGGTTGGGCTCGCGCCAGTTGTACCCGCCTCAAAATCTGGCGCGGTATCTCCGATTCTCAAACTCATCAGCACTCCTTGTCCACTGGCAACTGGTTCGCCGGGTGCGATCGGTGCCCGGGCTGCTCTTCCCACCTGGGCGCAGCCCGGGCACCAGCCCCCGGTATTCGTCGCTCCTCCTGGCGGACCGACGACCGCCAGGAGGATAGTCAATCAAGTCAATTGACTTTATCCTAAATGCGAGGCGAACAATCGCGCGCGGATCTTCTCTCCTATTTTGATTGACTAACTTGACTTTGTGGAGCGGCGCCGCTATCTTGCCTCGCGTGTGATGTCAGATGGGGCCGGCGCATCGGTTGGGGCCGGCCTGAGTCGTCGGCTCTGCCCATCTGGCGCGCACATTCGCGGCGGCCGGCTCGCCCGGCTGACGATCGGCACCGGGGGCTGCCTTCCTCTCAAACCTCGGTGGGGGCGTGCCGGCCGCCGCACTGGCCGCCTGTTGCTTGTCGATCGTTGGGTCTGGGTTAAGGCGGCGCGATGTGCCGCGTTGAGCCGGTGTGTAACCTGATTGACCAGCGCGGTGGGGTGAGGTAGGGTCCCGGGTGTTGGTGAGGCGGCCGGAGGCCGCGGGGCGATTCAGGGTCGGGTCGATCAGGGATGCTTTTTAGCGGGGCGCGTGGGTTTGGGATGTTTGTGGCGGGTGTGCGTGCCCGGGTCGTCGTCCTTTTGTTGGCGGCGGCGGGTTTGGCGGTGTTGTGGGGTGGTGTGCTGGTGGATTCGGCGCGGGCGTTGCCGTCGGTGTGTTCGCACTCGAGCAGTATCGATGTGACGTGCACGTACACGAGCGCCGGCAGTTACTCGTTTACAGTTCCAAGAAAGGTGGGCTCGCTGGAGGTGACGGCGGTCGGCGCGGCGGGGGGATCTGGTTTCGATTTTTCTCTCGGTGGTGCGGGCGCCTTGGTGAAGGACACGGCGGTGCGGGTGAGCGCGGGGCGTGTTCTACGTGTGGTGGTTGGGGGCGTCGGCGGCGACGGCACCAGCCATGTTGGTGGCGCGGGCGGTAAGCCCGGCGGCGGTGCCGGCGGCGAGGTGAACAGCCCCGGCCGCTTTGTGGCTGCAGGCGGCGGTGGCGGCGGCTATTCCGGGTTGTTCGCGTTCGGCGTTCGGCTGGTGATCGCGGCAGGCGGCGGTGGCGGCGGCGGCGCTGGCGGCCCCGGCGGGTACGGCGACATAGGCGCCGGCGGTCAAGCCGGTGCGGGCGGCTGCGACGTCGTCACTTGCCACGCCGAGGGTGGCCGGGGCGCCTCTGGCATTCACGGCGGCTCGGGCGGTCTTGCGAACGTCCCCGAGGGCGACGGGTCTCCGGGTGTGAGTCGGGAAGGTGGCAAGGGCGGCGCGACCGTGGAAGAGCTACAGCACCCCAACGCGGGCAGCGGCGGGGGCGGCGGCGGCGGCCTCGCCGGCGGCGGCGGTGGTGGCAGTGGTGAACGCGCCGGCGGGGGCGGCGGCGGCTCGAGCTACGGGGTCGGGTCCTGGAGCGCGGTGCACGCCACCGGCCCGGCGTCGGTGTCGATCACCTACGCGCTTCCCGGCATCAGGCTGGCCGACCAGCTCCTTTTGCACACGGGCGCCTATGCGCCGGGCACGCCGCTGAGCAACAAGGCGGGCGAGATCTACCGAAACGTCTACGACGTACAGACCGCCGCGGCGTGCAGGGACATCACCGAATACAAGGACCTCGTCCCCGCGACAAACGTCCCGCCGGACATCGCGGACCGCGTCACGGACGAGGCGACCAAACTAGCGGGAGAACTCGGCTGCGGGGCGGGTGTCGAGGCGGTCAGCGCCGGCGGTGGCCACACCTGCGCGCTCATCGACCCCGGCGCGGTCAAGTGCTGGGGCGACAACGCCCACGGGCAGCTCGGCGACGGCACGAAGATGAACAGCTCGGTGCCGGTGGACGTGAAGGGCCTGGGGAGCGGGGTGGTGGCGATCAGCGCCGGCGCCGGCCACACCTGCGCGCTCACAGACGCCGGGGCGGTCAAGTGCTGGGGCGACAACGCCTATGGACAGTTGGGCGACGGCACGAACACACAGAGCTCGGTCCCGGTCGACGTAAGAGGCCTGGGGAGCGGGGCGGCGGCGATCAGCGCCGGCGCCGACCACACCTGCGCGCTCACAGACGCCGGGGCGGTCAAGTGCTGGGGCGCCAACTACTTCGGGCAGCTGGGCGACGGCACGAAGATGAACAGCTCGGTGCCGGTGGACGTGAAGGGCCTGGGGAGCGGGATGGCGGCGGTCAGCGCCGGCGCCGGCCACACCTGCGCGCTCACCGACTCCGGCGCGGTTAAGTGCTGGGGCTACAACCTTGACGGGCAGCTGGGCGACGGCACGAACACACAGAGCTCGGTCCCGGTCGACGTAAAGGGGCTGGGGAGCGGGGTGGCAGCGATCAGCGCCGGCCGCTTCCACACCTGCGTGCTCACCCACTCCGGGGCGGTCAAGTGCTGGGGCGAGAACCTTGAGGGGCAGCTGGGCGACGGCACAGAGAAGGGCAGCTCGGTCCCGGTGGACGCCAAGGGCCTGGACAGCCGGGAGGCGGCGATCACGGCCGGCGGCAGCCACACCTGCGCGCTCAGCGACTCCGGCGCGGCCAAGTGCTGGGGCGCCAACTTCTCCGGCGAGCTGGGCAACGGCACAGAGAAGAACAGCTCGCTCCCGGTGGATGTCAGCGGCCTGGGGAGCGGAATGGCGGAGATCAGCGCCGGCACCAACCACACCTGCGCGCTCACCGACTCCGGCGCGGTCAAGTGCTGGGGCGCCAACCGCTACGGGCAGCTGGGCGACGGCACGACCACGAAAAGCTCGGTCCCCGTCGACGTCAAGGGCCTGGGTTAACCAGCTCATCGTTCCGAGCACCGACGGAGACGAGTGGAGCGGAAACGAACCCTTGAAGCTGACGGATTGCAGCCCAAAGAGCGCTGCAATCACGGCGATGGGCGATGCTGGGCTCGAACCAGCGACCTCCGCCTTGTCGAGACGGCGCTCTCCCAGCTGAGCTAATCGCCCTTCGGCGCAGAGCGTAGCGACCCGAGAGTGACGAGGGCGGCGAGCGCCGCGCCGCCGAGACCGCTCCCGATCCCGTCGTTAGCATCAGGCGCGAAATGGACTTTGAGCTGCCTGACGGGACCACGCTCGCTCTGCCCGATGGGGCCACGGGTGCCGACGCCGCGGCCGCGGTCGGGCCCGGGCTCGCAAAAGCGGCGCTTGCGATCAAGGTCGACGGCGAGCTGCGCGACCTGGATCGACCGCTCCCCGACGGCGCCGGGCCGCCGAAGCCACTCGAGGTGATAACCGAGCGCAGCGGCGAAGAGGCGCTGGCACTGATCCGCCACGACGCGGCCCATGTCCTGGCGACCGCGGTAATGGAGCTCTATCCCGGGGTCAAGATCTCGATTGGTCCGCCGATCGCGGACGGCTTCTACTACGACTTCGACTTTCCCGACGGCACCCACCTGAGCGATGCCGACTTCGACCGCATCGAAGCCCGGATGAAGGAGCACATCGCGGCCGGTGAGCCCTTCGTCCGCGAGGATCTCGCCGCCCCGGAAGCGCGCGATCGCTTCCAGAAAGAGCACCAGGACTACAAGGTGGAGCTGATCGACGATCTCGTCTCAGGTCAGGGCGTGCGCACCGTTTCGCTTTACACCAACGGCCCGTTCACCGACCTCTGCCGCGGACCGCACGCCCCATCGACGAAGTCGATCAAGGCATTCAAGCTGCAATCGGTGGCGGGGGCGTACTGGCGTGGGGATGCCCGCAACAAGATGCTCACGCGCGTGTATGGAACGGCCTTCTTCTCGCGCAAGGATCTGGACGAGTTCTTGGAGCGGCTCGAGCAGGCCCGCGCACGCGACCACCGCAAGCTTGGGCGCGAGCTCGGCTTGTTCATGTTCTCCGAGCTCGCCCCCGGAGCCCCGTTCTGGCAGCCGCACGGGATGGTGATCTGGAATGAGCTCACGGCGCTCTGGCGCGAGGAGAACGCGGCGCGCGGTTATCGCGAGGTGAAGACCCCGATCCTCTACGACGTTGAGCTTTTCAAGACATCGGGCCATTGGGACGTCTACCGCGAGAACATGTACTTCACCGAGGTGGAGGGGCGGACCATGGGGCTCAAGCCGATGAACTGCCCGGCGCACGTCCAGCTGTTCAAGGACGAGCGCCGCTCCTATCGCGATCTGCCGATCCGCTACTCCGAACAGGGAGTCGTACACCGCCACGAGCCGGGCGGCACCCTCCATGGACTGCTGCGCGTGCGCCAGATTACCCAGGACGACGCCCACATCTTCTGCTCCGAAGCTCAGGTGCCAGATGAGGTCAACCGCTGTCTTGACTTTGGGCAGGCGATCTATGACCACTTCGGGTTCGTGCCGCGCGTTGAGCTTTCAACCCGCCCCGACAAGCGGATCGGGTCCGAGGAAATGTGGGACCGCGCCGAGAATGGCCTAAGAGCGGCACTCCAGCAACGCGGCGTCGAGTATCGGGAGGCAGAAGGAGAGGGGACCTTCTACGGCCCCAAGATCGACCTGCACATGACCGACTCGATCGGCCGCTCGTGGCAGCTCGGAACCGTCCAGCTCGACTATGTGATGCCCGAGCGCTTCGGCCTTACCTACACCGGCCAGGACAACGCCGACCACCGCCCGGTGATGATCCACCGCGCCCTGATGGGCTCCTTCGAGCGCTTCATCGGGATTCTGATCGAGCACTACGGGGGGGAGTTCCCGGTGTGGCTGGCCCCGGTCCAGGCGGCCGTGCTCCCCATTGCAGACCGCCACCTCGATTACGCGCAGACCGTCACGGCGCGTCTCAAGGACGAGGGGATTCGCGCCGAGCTCGACGACCGGACCGAATCGATCGCGCGCAAAATCCGCGACGCCGAGCTGCGCAAGGTTCCCTACATGCTGGTGGTCGGCGACCGCGAGCAGGCAGCCGACGCGGCCGCCGTGCGTGAGCATCGCGCCGGCGACCGTGGCTCTTTCAAAGTCAGCGACTTCGCGGCAAACGTACGCCGCGAGATAAGCGCGCGGACGCCCAGAGATTGACGGATTAAATGTGGCCGGAGAGGGGCCAAACCGCCGCTATACTGGCGCCCGTTGATCCAAGTAAATCGTCACACCCCGTCCGGCACCGCTTGACGACACTCCTTCCTCGCAGCTAGTGCCGGTTCCAAGGAGGTTTGACCGGCGACCGCCGGAACGGGACCAGACCCGGATCAATGACCGGATCCGCGTGCCCGAAGTCCGGCTGATCGGCGTCGACGGGAATCAGGTCGGCATCGTCAAGACCGACGACGCGCTCCGCTACGCCCAGGAGCGCGACCTCGACCTGGTCGAGGTCGCGCCGGATGCCCGGCCGCCCGTGACGCGCGTGCTCGATTACTCCAAGTACCGATACGAGCAATCACAGAAGCAGAAGGCGGCACGCAAGCATCAGCAGCAGGTGACGATCCGCGAGATCAAGTTCCGGCCCAAGATCGCCCAGAACGACTACGACACCAAGAAGGGTCACGTCACGCGGTTCCTGCGGGGCAAGGACAAGGTCAAGATCACGATCATGTTCCGCGGCCGCGAGGTGACCCACCCGGAGCGCGGCACCGCGCTTTTGGACAAGCTGGCCGGCGAGCTTTCCGAGATCGCGGTCGTCGAGCAGGCTCCGATCCAGGACGGGCGCAACATGACCATGCTGCTCGCGCCCAGCAAGGCCGTCCTTTCGGCCGACCGGGAGCGTTCGACCAACGGTGCGGGCGACCGCGCTGCAGTGGCCTTGACCGACGGCAACTCAGCCGAGGCCGACGGCAACTCAGCCGAGGATTCCTCGGACTGAAGCGCAGCGCCCCCGGCACCCACTGAAACCAAGGCGGTCTTTGGTTTACTCATTAAGCCATGCCCAAGATGAAGACCCATTCCGGCGCTAAGAAGCGTTTTCGCGTGACCGCCTCGGGCAAGATCCGCGGCCGTAGGGCCTTCTCGACCCACATCCTCGAGAAGAAGTCACCCAAGCGCAAGCGTCGCATGGCACGGCCGTCTGACATTTCGCCCCATGACCGGGACAGGGTGAGGCAGCTTTTGGTGGTCGGGGCTCCTAAAGCTCGCGGCAAGGGCGCCAAGCGATGACGCGCGTAAAGCGTTCGGGCCACGCGCGAAAGAAGCGGCGCGCCACGCTGCGGCTCGCCAAGGGCTACCGCGGCGACGCCAGCCGGCACTACCGCAAGGCCAAGGAGGCCGTGCTCAAGGCCGACCAGTACGCCTACCGGGACCGCCGCAACCGCAAGCGGGATTTCCGGGCGCTGTGGATCACGCGCATCAACGCCGCCGCGCGCCAGCACGGACTCTCGTACTCGCAGTTCATCCGAGGAACGAAGCTCGCGGGCATCGAACTCGACCGCAAGGTGCTCGCCGACATCGCCGTCCGCGACCCAGAGACCTTTCGACGCTTTGCCGACCGCGCCCGCGAGGCGCTGGCGGCCGGCTGAGACTCTCCGGAAGCCAGTCCAAGCCAACCGGGCGCTCCTCTTCCAGAGGGCGCCTTTTTTAATCCCAGAAAATGAGCATCACGGGCCAGCACAACCGCAGACTGAAGGAGATCCGCAAGCTCCGCATGCGCCGGCGCTGGCGCGAGCGCTCCGGGCGGTTCGTGGCCGAGGGCGAGGATCTGCTGGCCGCGGCCGATCGCGCCGGGTGGCGGGCCGTTGAGCGCTACTGCGCCGCCGGGAGCGGTCTGGGCGGGGTGGAGGTCGAGCCGGGGCTGCTGGCCTCGGCCTCGGGGATCGCGTCGGGCACGCGCGCCCTCGGTGTCTTCGACGAACGCTGGGCCGCCGAGCCGATCGGTCCGCTATGCGTCTACCTGCACGGCGTCCATGACCCCGGCAACGTCGGAGCGGTGCTGCGCGCGGCGCAAGCGTTCGGGGCGGCTTCGGTGGCGCTGGGGCCCGGCAGCGCAGACCCGTTCGGCCCCAAGGCGGTCAGGGCGTCCATGGGGGCGGTGTTCGCGGTGCCGCTCACCAAGACGTCCACCCTCGCCGAGCTCCCGGGGACCAAGATCGCGCTCGTCCCCGGTCAAGGCAGCCCGCTGCGTGAGCTCGACGGAGCCCCGCCGGCCACACTTCTGGTGGGTTCCGAGCGCGAAGGCCTCCCAGAACCGATCGTCGAACAGGCCGACCAAACCGCCCACATCCCCATAGAGTCGAACTCGCTCAACGCCGCGATGGCCGCCACGATCGCGCTTTACGAGCTCGCGCTTAGGATGCAAAACCGATGAGTGCACTGGACCAGATCGCACGGATAGAGAGCGACGCGCTCCAGGCCGTCGACGGTGCGGGCTCGAGCACCGAGCTCGAGCAGATCCGTGTCCGCTACCTCGGCCGTAAGGCCGAGCTGCCCAATCTTCTGCGCCAGGTGGCCCAGCTCCCGGCCGAACAACGAGCCGCCACCGGGAAGGCGGCCAACGAGGTCCGTCAGGTGATCACCACCCGCATCGACGACAAGGCCGGTGAGCTCGCGGCCTCGGAGCTTCATGAACGGCTCGAGCGCGACCGCGTCGACGTGACCCTGCCAGCCGACCCGCTGCCCGCGATTGGCCATCTGCACCTGATCACGCAGACAAGGCGCGAGATCGAGGACGTATTCGTCGGGCTCGGATTCTCGGTCCAAGAGGGACCCGACGTGGAGACGGCCTACTACAACTTCGACGCGCTCAACACGCCCGTCACTCACCCGTCGAGGCTTGAGACCGACACCTTCTACGTCAAGCCGGCGGACGACATCTTTGATCCCGACACGGTCCTCCTCCGCGTCCATACCTCGCCGATGCAGATACGGGTCATGGAGAAAACCCCGCCCCCGCTCTATGCGATCGTCCCCGGCCGCGCTTACCGCCCCGATTCCGACGCCACCCATGCGCCTCAGTTCCACCAGGTGGAGGGGCTGGCCGTGGACACCGACGTCACTCTGGCCGACCTCAAGGGCACATTGCTGCGCTTCGCCCGCGCCATCTTCGGCGAGGACCGAGAGGTTCGCGTGCGGCCACATTTCTTCCCCTTCACCGAGCCGAGCGTCGAGCTCGACGTCTCCTGCTTCAACTGCGTCGACGGAATCACGTCGGACGGCGAACGCTGTCCGCTGTGCAAAGGCACGGCCTGGATCGAGCTACTGGGCGCGGGGATGGTGGATCCCAACGTCTTCGAGTACGTACGCGAGCACGGCTACGACCCCGAAAAGGTTCAGGGGTTCGCGTTCGGGATGGGCATCGAGCGGATCGCGCAGCTCAAGCACGGCGTGCCCGATCTGCGCCTGCTCTATGACAACGACATCAGGTTCCTGGAGCAGTTCTGATGCGCCTCCCCCTCGAATGGCTCCATCAGTACTGCCGCCCGGAACTCGACGCGCCGGCGCTGGCCCAGAGACTCGCCCTGACCGGCACCGAGGTCGAGCGCATCGAACACCACGGCCCGCACAACACCGACCGCTTCGTCGTGGGGCGCGTTCTTCAGGCGCAAAGGCATCCTCAGGCAGACCGACTGTCGGTCTGCCTGGTCGACATCGGCAACGACGAGCCGTCCCAGATCGTGTGCGGCGCGCCCAACGTCAAAGCCGGGCAGACCGTTGCCGTCGCACAGCCGGGGGCGGTGATGCCCGACGGGACCCCCTTGAAGACGGTCAAGCTGAGAGGCGTCGAGTCCCACGGGATGATCCTTGCCGAGGACGAATTGGCGCTCGGCACCGACCACGAGGGGATCATCGTGCTAAATCCGGGAGACGGCCTGGCCCAGATCGGGCTTGATCCAGGCGCGCCGCTTGAAAGCCTCATGGCGTTCGCCACCGAGGTCCTCGTGCTCGAGATCACTCCGAACCGCCCCGACTGCCTGGGGATCTACGGCGTCGCGCGTGAGGTCCACGCCGCCACGGGAGCCCCACTCAAACCACCGCCATGGCAAGACGACCCGGGCTCGGACGGCAACTCGGAACAAGCCACGGTCGAGGTGCAGACGCAAAAGGAGCTGTGCCCCCGCTTCACGGCGCGCGTCTTCGAGGACGTCAAGATCGGCCCCTCGCCGCCGTGGCTGAAGGCTCGCCTGATGGCCGCCGGTCAGCGCCCGATCTCCAACGTGGTCGACGTCACCAACTACGCCATGCTCGAGACCGGCCAGCCACTGCACGCCTTCGACCTCGATCGCGTGGCGGGTCATCGGCTGATCGTGCGCCAGGCGCAGGCAAACGAGACCATGCGCACCCTCGACGGTCAGCTGCGCGAGCTCGACGAGCAGATGGTCCTGATTGCCGACGACGACGGGCCGACCTCGATCGCCGGCGTCATGGGGGGCGAACGCTCGGAGGTCTCCGAGACCACCACCCGCGTGCTGATGGAGGTCGCGACCTGGAACGGCCCGAACATCCACAGGACCGCGCTCAAGCTGGGCCTGCGCAGCGAGGCCTCTGCCCGCTTCGAAAAGCAGCTGCAGCCCGAACAGGCACTCGAGGCCCAGGCCGTCGCCACACGCTTGATGATCGAGCTGTGCGGGGCCCGCCTTGCCCCCGGAACGATCGACATCGGCGGCCCCGGGCCGACGCCGCCCACGATCCGGCTTCGTGATGCCAGGGTCAGCGGCCTGCTCGGCGTCCACATACCCCGCCCGCGTTGCAAGGAGATCCTCGAGGCGCTTCAGTTCAGCGTAAGCGCGTACGAAGCGGGACTCAACACAACCCCTCCGCCGTTTCGCCGCGCGGATATCACGCGCGAGGCCGACGTCGTCGAGGAGGTGGCCAGGATCGACGGTGTCGACAAGCTAGTGCCCACGTTGCCGTCGCGCCACGGGGCCTCAGGACGCCTCACCCGCCATCAGACACTTCGCCGGCGCGCGGTCGACGCGCTCGCGGGCCAGGGGCTGCACGAGGTGGTCGGATGGAGCTTCGCCGCGCCAGAGCTGGCACACAGGCTCCGCCTCGAGCACCACCGCGCCGTCGAGCTGCTCAACCCGATGTCCTCAAGCGAGGCCGAGCTACGCACCACGCTGCTGGGCTCACTGCTGGACATCGCCGCTCGAAACCGCAGTCGCGGCGCGCGCACGATACGCGTGTTCGAGCTTGGTAAGGCGTACTTGCCCACCGACGAGCCGCTTCCGCGCGAGCCAGAGCGCGTCGCGGCGCTCATGTCAGGACCCGTGAGACCATCGACATGGCGCGAGCAGGCGCCGCCTGCGGCCGACTTCTTCTCCGCCAAGGGCGCGCTCGCGGCCGTGCTCGACCTCCTGCGCGTGGCCTGGGCGCTAGAGCGCGCCCAGGAGCCCTTCCTCCATCCCGGGCGCGCGGCGGCGGTCATGCTCGACGGGCAGAGAGCCGGCTGGATTGGCGAGATCCATCCGCTCGTGTCAGCCGAATGGGATCTCGACGGCGTCATCGCCGCCTTCGAGGTGGACTTGGACGCGGTCCTCGACCGCGTCCCCGGCGCTGCGCAGTACGCCGACCTGACCACCTTTCCCTCGGTCCATGAGGACCTGGCGGTGGTCGTCCCTGAAGACATCGCCGCCCAGCGAGTGGGGGAGACGATGCTCGCCGCCGGGGCGCCGCTGCTTGCGTCGGCTGAGGCCTTCGACGCATACCGCGATCCGGAGCAGATCGGTCCGGACCGCGTCTCACTGGCGTTCCATCTCGAGTTCCGTGCGCCCGACCGCACCCTGACAGACGAAGAAGTCGCAGGTACGAGGGAGGCGATCACGCTGGCGCTTCAGGAGAAGCTGGGCGGGACGGTCAGGGCCGCGTGAACGGCGCCACCGTCTCGGTCTTCGGCGCGGCGGGCTTCACGGGCGCGCTGAGCGCGCGTCTACTGGACCGCCACCCCTGGTTCCAGCTCAAGGACATCACCGCGCGCTCGGAGGTGGGTAAGAAGCTGTCCGATCTCTATCCCCGCCACCGCGTCACGCTTGAGCTCGAGGAACTCGACCTGGATCGCCACGCTTCGGTCGACGCCGCCGTCATCGCCTACCCGCACGGCGAGGCAGCGCCGCTCGCCGCGGCGATGCGCGATCGCGGTGTGCGCGTCGTCGACCTCAGCGCCGACTTCCGCTTGCGCGACCCCACCACCTACGAGGCGTGGTACCGCGCCCATCCGGCACCGGAGTTGCTTGGCGAGGCGGTTTACGGTCTACCCGAGCTCGGTTACCGCGAACGCATCCGCGACGCGGCCCTGGTGGCCAATCCGGGCTGTTACCCCACTGCGGCGCTGCTGGCACTGGCCCCGCTTGCCCGAGCGGGACTGCTCGAGGACGTGGTGATCGACGCCAAGTCTGGGGTCTCGGGCGCCGGACGGGCCGCCACCGAGAAGACTCACTTCGTCGCAGTCGACGAGAACGTCTCCGCGTACGGCGTACCGCGGCATCGCCACACGCCCGAGATCGAGCAGGAGCTCGCCGCTCTCGGGGCAGAGCTCAGGGTCACTTTCACCCCACATCTGCTGCCGCTCGACCAGGGCGAACTTGTCTCCTGTTACGTGGCGCTCAACGACGGCGCCGAGGCCGACGTCGAGGGGCTCTACGCCGAGGCCTGGGCGGGCGAGCCGTTCATCGAAGTCGCCCAGGCCCCGCCGGGCGTGCGCGACGTGCGCGAAACGAATATCTGCCGCGTCTCGGTCCACCGCGACCTGCGACCGGGACGCGCGATCGTGTTTGCCGTGATCGACAACCTGTGGAAGGGCGCGGCCTCGCAGGCGGTCCAGAACCTCAACCTGATGTTCGGGCGACCGGAGGGCGAGGGGATCTCGTGATGGCCACCGATGCCTTCTTCAGGTCTCGCTGGGTGCAGCGCCCGGCTCACGTCACGGAGCTTGAGCCGACCAGGCTGCCGGCCGGTTTCCGCGCAGCGGGGGTGGCGGCGGGGCTGAAGCCGGAAGGTCTCGACGTGGGCCTGCTCGTCTCCGATCACGCCGAGACGGTCTCCGCCGCCCGCTTCACCACCAACGCGCGCGTCGGCGCGCCTGTGACCGTCTCGCGTGAAGCGGACACCGGGCGGCTGCGCGCGGTCGTTGCCAATTCGGGCGGCTCGAACACCGGCGACGGAGAGCGCGGGCTGCAGACGGCGCGAGCGACCCAGCAGGTCGCCGCGGAGCTCTTGGGAATCGAGCCCGGCCGGGTCGGGGTGGCCTCCACCGGCGTAATCGGCACCGAGCTACCCCGGGAGCCGTTGCTGGAAGGCGTGCGCGCAGCGGTTGCGCAACTCGGCGATGACGCGGACGGACTCTCGCGCTCGATCCTGACCTCGGACCGTGCTCCCAAGCGGGCCTGTCTGGAGGTCGCGCTGCCCGAGGGGCCGGTCACCCTCTCCGCCCAGGCAAAGGGCGCCGGCATGATCTCGCCCCGCTTCGCGACCATGTTCTGCTTCGTGCAGACCGACGCCGCCATCTCCCAGGAAACCCTCGACCTGCTCACCACAGTGACCGTCAAGCGGTCATTTGACCGCATCAGCGTCGACGGCCAGCTCTCGACCAGCGACACGGTCTTCGCGCTGTCAGGTGGTGCCTCCGGCGTTCGCGTCGAGCCCGAGACCGAGAGCGAGCTGCGCTTCGGCGAAGCGATGGACGCACTTCTGCGGCAGTTGGCGCTCGAGATAGTCGCCGACGGTGAAGGCGCGGCCCGCGTGGGCAGGATCGTGGTCCGCGGGGCGGCCGACTTGGCCGAGCCCGTCGCCCGCGCGATCGCCAATTCGCCGCTGGTGAAGACCGCGCTCCATGGCGCCGACCCCAACTTCGGTCGGATCCTCCAGGCCGCGGGAATGGTCTGCCCGCCCGGCTCAGGGATGGTCGCCGATCTGGAGATCGAGGGCCGCCTCGTCGTCTCGGGCGGAGACGCGATCGTCAACGAGCTCACCGAGCTGGAGGGCCTCGTGCAGGGCAGAGAGGTCGAGTACGCGCTCACGCTGCCCGGAAGCGGAGGGGAGACCGAAGTGTTCTTCTCCGATCTCTCAAAGGAATACGTCCACCTCAATTCGGAGTACACCACTTGAGAGACGTCGGGACTCTTCTCGAGGCGCTGCCCTACATCCGCGAGTTCCACGGCAGGACCGTCGTGATCAAGTACGGCGGTGCGGCCATGACCGACTCGCGGCTGCGGGAGGAGTTCGCACGCGACGTCGTCCTGCTCTCCTACGTCGGCATGAACCCGGTCGTCGTCCACGGCGGCGGCCCAGACATCACCGCCTACATGGAGCGGCTCGACCTCCCCGTACGGTTTGTCGAGGGGCTTCGGGTATCCGACGCCGAGACTGTCGAGATCGCAAAGATGGTCCTCGTCGGCAAGGTCAACAAGGACATCGTCCTGCGCCTGGGTCGCCACGGCCAGCCCGCCGTCGGGCTCTGCGGAGACGACGGTCTGCTTTTCCGGGTGAGCCGCCAGACGTCTCCCGGCGGTCAGGACATCGGCTTCGTCGGGCGCATCGAGCGCGTGGACGTGGACGTACTCACACACGTCGCCCGCGACTACATCCCCGTGATCGCGAGCGTCGGGGCCGACAGCGACGGCCATTCTCACAACATCAACGCCGACGAGGCGGCCAGCGCCGTCGCCGCGGCCCTGGGGGCCTACAAGGTCATCTTCTTGACCGACGTGGCGGGTTGGCTGCGGGATCCCGCCGACCCTCAAAGCGTGATCTCTGAGGCTGCCGCGCACGAGGTAGAGCGGGCGCTTGCCGATGCCGGAGTCTCCGGCGGGATGCGGCCCAAGCTGGCGGCGTGCCTCGAGGCGATCCACGGCGGCGTCTCGGGCGCGCACATCGTCGACGGGCGGGTCGAGCACTCGCTGCTGCTCGAGTTGTTCACCGACGCGGGGCAGGGCACCAAAATTGTCTGATTGGGCCGGCACATGTGCCGGCCCATCCGCCGGAACATGTTCCGGCGGAGACCGGCGCACATGTGCGCCGGTCCAAGAATTGATTGACCTCGAGCGCGATTACGCGATTCCGTACTCGCGCTTTCCCGTCCACTTCGTGCGTGGCTCCGGGTGTCGGCTGTGGGACTCGGACGGCAACGAGTACCTCGATTTTCTCGCCGGCATCTCGGTGTTGAACGTGGGGCACTGCCACCCGGGCGTGGTCGAGGCGGTGAGAGAGCAGGTGGACCGCCTCACCCACGTCTCGAACCTCTTCTACACCGAGCCCGCGCTGCGACTGTGCGAACGGCTTTCGGAGAGCTCGCTCGGCGGCAAGGTCTTTCTCACCAACTCCGGCGCCGAGGCCAACGAGGCGGCGATAAAGCTCGTCCGCAAGGCCAGGCCGGGAGGGGACGTCGTGGTGCTCCAGGACGCATTTCACGGCCGCACCTACGGGGCGCTGTCGGCCACTCCCCAGGAGTCGAAGCAGGCGCCCTTCGCGCCGCTGGTCCCCGGCTTCCGCGTGGCCCCGAAGGACCCTGACGCGCTCGCGCGCGCTGTAGACGAGCGCACCGCGGCGGTGCTGGTCGAGCCGATCCAGGGCGAGAGCGGCATCCAGCTGGTCGACGAGGCGGTGTTGCACGCCGCACGCGACGCCTGCGACAGGACCGGTGCCGCCCTTGTCTTCGACGAGATCCAGGCCGGCATGGGCAGGACAGGGACGCTGTGGGCATACGAGCAAACCGGCGTGATCCCCGACGCAATGACCTGCGCGAAGGCACTCGGAGGGGGGCTCCCGCTCGGAGCGCTCGTCACCGGTCCGGGACTGGCCGACGTGCTCGCGGCAGGCGATCACGGGTCGACGTTCGCGGGAGGACCGGTGGCATGCGCTGCTGCCCTCGTCGCGCTGGAGATCTGCTCCCAGCCGGACCTGCTCGGGCGGGTGCGGTCCTTGGGCGAGCGGCTGGCGGCGGGGCTCCGGGAGCTGCCCTACGTCCGCGCCGTGCGCGCGCGAGGGCTCATGGTCGGGTGTGACCTGGCGCAGCGCTCTGCGCCCGAGCTGGTGAAACGGGTCCTGCTGGAGCAGCGGCTGGTGGTGGGCGCGACCGGGCCCGAGACCATCCGCCTCGAGCCGCCGCTTGTCCTCTGCGAGGAAGACGTGACCGAGGCCCTCCATCGGCTAGCTTCGCTCTGATGACGGACCAATCGCCCATCGCCACTTACCTTGCGGATCCCGCGAGCGTCGGGCGCGTGCTCCTGCTCTATAGCGGCGGCCTCGACACGAGCGTGATGCTCAAGTGGATCCAGGAGCAGTACGGCGCCCCGGTGGTCGCCTTGACGGTCGATCTCGGCCAACCCGGCGAGGACTACGAGGTGGTCAAGGGCAAGGCCCTGCAGCTCGGGGCGCTCGAGGCGCATGTGGTGGACGCCCGCGAAGAATTCGTAGACGAGTACGTGCTGCGGGCCATCAAGGCCAACGCGATCTACGGGCAGGGATACCCGCTTTTCACCGCCCTGGGGAGACCGCTGATCGCCAAGCTCGCCGTTGCTTATGCCCGGCGGCTCGGGTGCGACACGATCGCGCACGGCTGTACCGGGAAGGGCAACGACCAGGTGCGGATCGAGGCCACGATCGCGACCCTGGCCCCCGAGCTCAAGGTGATCGCGCCGGTGCGCAGCGGCCTGATGGGCCGGGAGGAGGAGATCGCATACGCCCGTGAACGGGGCATCATGGTCAAGGGCGGCACCGAGAGCGTGCCCTACTCGATCGACGACAACCTCTGGGGGCGCTCCAGCGAGGGCCGGTGGATCGAGGAGCTCGAGCACGCGCCCGAGGACGACGTCTTTCAGCTAGTGACCCCACCCGAGCAGGCGCCGGACGAGGCGGAGGTCATCGACGTGGAGTTCGAGCGAGGGATGCCCGTTGCCTTGGGCGGCGAGCGGCTGGGGTTGGTCGAGCTGCTGGAGCGGGCGACCGTTATCGGCGCGCGGCACGGGGTGGGGATCGTCGACCACATCGAGGACCGGATCGTGGGACTGAAGGTGCGCGACATCTACGAGGTGCCGGCGGCCGCGATCGTGCTCTTGGCCCACCGCGAGCTCGAGCGCCTGGTTGGGACGATCCACCAGAACCAGCTAAAACCGACGCTGGATCAGCGGTGGGCGTACCTGGTCTACGCCGGATTGTGGTGGGAGCCCCTGCGCGCAGACCTCGATGCCTACATGGAGTCGGTCAACGAGCGCGTCACGGGAACGATCGGCGTAAAGCTTTACAAGGGCTCGGCCCGCGTGATCACCCGCTCTTCGCCCAACGCCGTCTACGACGCATCGCTTGCGACCTTCGCCGATTCCGGTGGGCTGTTCTCCCAGAATGCGGCACCCGGGTTCATCGAGCTGTGGTCGCTCCAGTCCCGCATGGCCTGGCAGATGAGGGGTGAGGAGGACTCCGTCTCTTAGCTCGCGCCATACCCTTGTGAGACGGGTGGTGAACGGGGGTAGGTTCTGATGATGGGTTACAAAGTTCTTGGATACATCGTCTGGCATGGCGCCAAGCGGTACCTGCTCGGAGGCCCGAGCAAGGCCAAGCGCGATCTGGTGATCGCGGGCGCCGGCGCCGGAGCGCTCCTGCTGGCGGGCGCCGGAGCTGCGGTCGCCGTCAAGCGCGGCGCGGAGTAGCGCTCGGGCCAGTCCGTCCGGGGCGGCCCTTACCGTCGCGGACGTGAGCGAGCCATCGGAAGCTCGCGGCACTCCCGCGGCGCAAGTGGTGCAGGTCCCCGTCGACCTTGTCGAGTTCGAGACGCGTCTGCTGGCGCTCGAGCGTCGAGTCGGAGATCAGGAGGCCCGCGATCAGGCCTTGCTGGAAGTCACCGTGGCGCTGCGCCGGCTGACCAAGGCGCTCGGACCGCTCCTTGAGGTTGTCGAGCCGCCGGCCGGGTCGCAGGAAGCGGCGCAGCGTGGGTCAACCGTGGCCGTCTCGCGTCGGCCGCTGACAGCATCGCTGCTTGCGCCATCGGTTGCAGCGTCGTCGGTTGCCCATGGCGGCGCTGTCGAGCCCGAGCGGCTGGCCGCTGCGCAATCGCGGCTGCGCGAGGCGGTGCAACCGCCTCCCGCGGCGGAACCGCCCCTCGCGGCGCGTCCGCCCCTCGAGGCCGCGCAACCGCCCCCCGTCGCGCAACCGCCCGAGGGGGGGCAACGGCCCCCCGGCCGGCGCTCCTGGCTGCTGCGGGCGCTCCGGCGGATGGCCGTCCAAGATCCCGACGCGGCCGGCCGGTTACTGGTCGCGCTGTTGCCGGCCGCCAACCTCGCCGACATCGAGCCAATCCCCCAGCTCCCCGGGCCGCCCGCGATCGTGGCGCGAGTCGTGGTAAGGGGCCGTCTTCGGCGCCGCCTCGGCTGGGAGATGGCTCAGCTCGCCTGCGAGCTGAGAACTGTCTCCTCCCTCGCCAAGCTAGTTCGACTGCGGCTCTCGCCGATCCAGCTTCACGCGGCCAGCATCCGGCTCGACCCGCCCGTTGCGCTCGCACTCGCGGCGTACGCGATCGACCCCATGTGGACGCTCGGTCACCGCTTCACGCTGGCGATGGTTGACGCGAGCGCCACCTACCTCGAGGTCCGTAACGGCCGGCCGCCGGCGCTGAGCGGCGCGGCGCCTGCGGGTCCCGTGCATACGACGGTACGCTGCTCCGCCGACGCCGTGTTGTCACTCTTGGCCGGGGAACCGGACGTGGTCGCGACGGTGCGGGGCGAGCGCCGGCCGCTCGAGCTCGTGCAGGGCTGGTTTCAGGACGCAACCATCGCTTAGCCGCTGAGAGCGGGTTTCCGGCTTAGCTCTCGTCCGGCTCGATCCCTATCCTCGAGCACCCTCGATGAGCACCGGCTGCGCGCATCTACACGTCCACTCCGAGTACTCGCTGCTCGACGGGGCGTGCAAAATCGATCAGCTTGCGGAGCGGGCGGCAGCATTCGGGCAGCCCGCGCTCGCGCTCACCGATCACGGCGTCATGAACGGCGCCGTCGAGCTCTACACGGCATGCCGCAAGCACGGCATAAAGCCCATCATCGGCTGTGAGGTGTACCTGGTCGATGACCACCGCCGCCGGGCGCCGGGCAGGCTCGAGCAGTTTCACCTGACTCTCCTTGCTTCTAGTCCCACGGGCTACCGCAACCTGGTCAAGCTCTCCTCCGCGGGCTTTCTGGAGGGCTTTCAGCGCGGCAAGCCGACCGTCGACATGGAGCAGGTGGCCGCTCACGGCGAGGGTGTCATCGGGCTCACGGGCTGCCTGCAGTCGCGGCTTTGCCAGCACCTGCTGGGAGGGCGGTCCGGCGACGCGCGGGCCCACGCAGAGCAGCTGCTTGAGGCGCTCGGTACAGACAACGTCTATTTCGAGGTCCAGCGCAACGGCCTCGCCGCCCAGGATCGTGTGAACGAGGGCGTCGTGCGCGTCGCGCGCGAACTGCGCCGGCCGCTCGTGGGCACGGGCGACGTTCACTATCTGCGGCGAGAGGACTATCGCAATCACGCGGCCCTGTTGTGCGTGCAGACCAAGTCGACCCTATCCCAGCCCAAGCTGAGCTTTGAGACCAACGAGTTTTACCTTCGCTCCAACGACGAGATGGTCGGTGCATTTGAAGAGTGGCCCGAGGCGCTCGCATCGACGGTTGAGATCGCCGAGCGGTGCGACGTCGAGCTCGAGCTCGGCCGGCAACTGATCCCGCGCTACCCGACGCCGAACGGCCTCTCCGAGCGCGAATACCTCCACACGCTCGTATCCGCCGGGCTGCGTTCGCGCTACGGCGATCCGCCGGCCGAGGAGGCGGTGAAGCGGGCCGAGTACGAGCTCTCGGTCATCGACCGCATGGGGTACTCCGCCTACTTCCTGATCGTGTGGGACTTCGTCAAGTACGCCAAGGATTCGGGAATCGCGGTTGGCCCGGGCCGGGGATCGGCGGCGGGCTCGATTGTGGCCTACAGCCTGCGAATCACTGACGTGGACCCGCTGCGCTACGGGCTCTTGTTCGAGCGCTTCCTGAACCCTGAGCGCGTGTCCATGCCCGACATCGACATCGACTTCTCGGTACGCGGCCGGGAGCGCGTGATCCGCTACGTGACCGAGAAGTACGGCCGGGAGTCGGTGGCCCAGATCGTCACCTTCGGCAAGATGTTCCCTCGCGCAGCCACGCGCGACTCCGCTCGCGTGCTGGGCCACGAGTACGCCATCGGCGACCGTCTGGCCAAGCTGATTCCCGACCCCGTGATGGGTCGTCCTCCCAGCTTCCAAGAGTGCCTGAAGCCGGGTCAGCCGCTGCGCGCCGAGGTCGATCAGGACGGGACCGCCCAGCAGATCGTCGAGGTGGCCCAGGGGCTCGAGGGGATCGTGCGCAACTCTTCCATCCACGCCGCTGCGGTGGTGATCGCCGACCGGCCGCTGACGGAAATCGCGCCGCTACAGATCGCCGAGGCTGGGGTCGACGAGCGGGGCGAGAAGGTCTACCGGACGGTGACCCAGTTCACGATGAAGCCGATCGAGGAGATCGGGCTCTTGAAGATGGACTTCCTGGGGCTACGCAACCTCGACGTGATCGAGGACGCGCTGGACATCATCGAGCGCTCCACCGGGGAGCGTCCAGACATGACCACGCTCCCGCTCGACGATCCAAAGACGTACGAGATGATGGCGCGGGGGGATTCGGTCGGCGTGTTCCAGTTTGAGTCCGAGGGCATGAGGGAGACGCTGCGGCGGATCAAGCCCTCCGAGCTGGAGCACCTGATCGCGCTCAATGCGCTGTACCGGCCCGGGCCCATGGAGCAGATCCCCACCTACACGCGGGCCAAGCACAACCCCGAGACGGTCAGCTACGCCGACGAGCGGCTCCGGCCGATCCTGGAGGCCACCAACGGTGTGACCGTCTACCAAGAGCAGGCCATGCAGATCGCCAAGGAGATCGCCGGCTTCACCGGAGCCAAGGCAGACAACCTGCGCAAGGCCATAGGCAAGAAGAATCGCGAGGCCATGGCTCGCTTGAAGCCCGAGTTCTACGAGGGCTGCCGGGCCTCGGGTACGTCCGAGCATGTGATCGAGCAGCTATGGACCACCAACGAGCGGTCAGCTGACTACTCATTTAACAAGTCCCATTCGGCGTGTTATGCGCTCATCGCCTACCGCACGGCCTGGCTGAAGGCCAACTACCCGGCCGAGTACATGGCCGCGCTGATCTCCTCCGTCATGGACACCAAGGACAAAGTCCCGTTCTTCGCGGCCCAGACCGAGCAGATGGGCATTGCGATCCTGCCCCCCGACGTCAACCTCTCAGACCACAAGTTCGTGGTGGTCGAGGGCAACATCCGGTTTGGGCTAGATGCCGTCAAGGGCGTCGGTTATGCCGCGGTGGAGGCAATCAAGCGAGCGCGCGAGGAAGGTGGGCCGTTCCGCGACCTTTACGACTTCTGCGCCCGCGTGGATTGCCGCTCAGTCAACAAGAAGGCGATCGAGGCGCTCATCAAGTGTGGGGCGTTCGGATCCACCGGTGCGGCGCGCAAGGGCATGCTGGCGGTACTGGAGCAGGCTCAGTCGGCCGGCCAAAAGGCCCAGCAGGACGCCCAGATCGGCCAGGGATCCTTCTTCGACCTGGGTGGCAACGGCAGTGGCGAAGCTGATGGAGGGCCGCGAACCATCGATCTGCCCGCCCATCCGCCGATCCCCTCCGAAGAGTTCGACCGAGCCCAACTGCTGGCGGCCGAAAAGGAGGCCATCGGCCTCTTCCTCTCCACCCATCCGCTCAAAGAAGTGGGTCCCGCTCTGCGCGAGCGGGTTGACTGCTCACTGGCCGAGGTTGCATCGCGGCGAGATGGCGAGTGGGTCACCGCCGGCGGCATCGTGACCGAGGCCAAGCGGATCCGAACAAAGAAGGGCGACTGGATGATGTTCGCCACGCTCGATGACCTGGACGCCTCGGTGGAGCTGATCGTGTTCGGAAAGGCGCTCGAGTCCTCGGACGGGGCCCTGGCTTCGGACACGATCGTGCTGGTTCGCGGCCGAGTCGACCACAAGGACCGGGAGAAGACCTGCTTGATCGTCCAGCAGATCGAGCGCTTCGAACCCACTGCGGAGACGATCCTGGCCGCGGCCGCCGCTCAGGCCAAACGCGCCGCCCCTCCGCAGGCCCTGCGCCTGCACCTCGACACTTCGGTGGTCCCCGCGGCCGTGCTCGGCGAGCTGAAAGAGCTGATCTCGGGCCACCGCGGAGAGGCGGATCTGGTGCTTGAGCTCGAGACGTCTTCGGGACGGCGCCGCCTCAAGTTGGGGCCGGAATTTCGCGTGGAGCGCTGCGCCACCCTCCAGGCTGAACTCCGTGCCCTCTTCGGCGAGGCGATCCTCAGCGGTGACGACGCCGATCGGCGCGCCGAGACCGCGCAGCCTGCGGGAGCCAAGTCCGCGGCCGCTTAGGCGAAGCGGCCAGGCCCTTTAGACGCCACTCTTCTCGCCGGCCCAGGGACCTCGCCAGCCCCCAAAGCCCGTCGCGACAGCCTTTGCCTCGTCCGGGCCCCAGGAGCCCGGCTGGTAGGGGTGAAGGGGGGGCGGCGCATCCAGTAGTGGCTCGAGGATCCGCCAGGACTGCTCGACGTTGTCCTGGCGCGTGAAATGCGAGCTGTCGCCCTCGAGCGCAGCATGGAGGAGCACCTCGTAGGCGGTGGGGCTCTTGACGCCCGCGCGCTCAAAGTCGAGATCCAACTCGAGTGCGCTTGCCCCCGCTTTGTCGGCACGGAAGACGTCGACCGCGATGCGGATCCCCGTCACCGGGTCAATTCTGACCACGATCTGGCTCGGCTCAGGCTTACGGGTCCCGCTCGATATGAAATGCAAGCTCGGGGGACGCTTGAACACGATCCGGATCTCGGTGTCCTTCACGGGAAGCCGCTTGCCGGTACGGATCAAAAAAGGCACGCCCGCCCATCGCCAATTGTCGACCTCGAGACGGAGGGCCGCAAAGGTCTCCGTCTGGGACTCCGGCGCCACGCCGTCGATCTCACGGTAGCCCTCGTACTGCCCGCGCACATAGTGCTTGGGATCGGCAGCGGGCATGGCGCGGAACACCGCGAGCTTGGAATCCTTCTGCGTGTCAGGATCGGTCCCGGCGGGTGCTTCCATAGCCGCCGCCGCCAACGTTTGGAGGAGGTGGTTGACGACGACGTCCCGGAGCGCTCCAACGGGGTCGTAGAAGTGCCCGCGGTCCTCCACGCCGACGTCCTCGGCCATGGTGATCTGCACTGAGCCGACGTAGTTGCGATTCCAGACCGGCTCGAGCAAGGAGTTGGCGAAGCGCAGGTACAGGATCTCTTGCAGCCCGATCTTTCCCAAGAAGTGGTCGATGCGGTAGATCTGTGGTTCGTCGAGATAGCGGTGCAGCTCCGCGGCCAGGGCACGGGCAGAGTCGAGGTCGTGCCCGAACGGCTTCTCGACCACGACCCGGCGGCCACCGCCGACGAGCCTCGCGCCGGCCAGACCCTCCACCACGGTGCCAAATAGAGAGGGAGGTATCTCGAGGTAGAAGACCGGGTTGCGAGCGTCGCCGAGTGCGTCCGCGACTCGCGCGTAGATCTGCTGGTCGGCGAAGTCACCTGAGACGTACTTGAGCCGCTTTGCGAAACGGTCGAACTCGTGTTCGTCGATCTGCTCGCCGGTGGCGGCGATCGACTCGCGGGCGTGGTCTCGCAACTGCTCGACCGTCCAATCGTCAGCCGCGACGCCGACGACCGGACACTCGAGCCGACCATGGCACGTGAGCCGGTAGAGCGCTTGAAAGGTCTGCTTTTTCGCCAGGTCGCCGGTGATCCCGAAAACCACCAGGGCGTCCGCCTTCGCGGGGTGCTCGGTCATCGCGTGCAAGCTATCGGTTGCGAGAGCGCCGCGACGCCGGAGTCCGTTTGGACCTTCGCGCGGATGACCGCTTCCGTGCCGACAGGCCGCGCTTTCGCAACTTGAACGCCAGCGCCACATCGTCCGCGCTTGGAGCGCCGTCGCCGCCTGTCTCCAGCACACACGCCAAGCGCTCGAATCGGGGCTCGGACAGAAAGACCCCGCAGCCTCGCTCACCGAGATGCCCCTCTCCCAGCAGGGCATGGCGGTCGCGGTTGGATCCGATGGGGGTCATGGAGTCGTTGACGTGCAGGGATCTCAGGCGCTTGAGGCCCACGACGCGATCGCAGTCGTCGAGCGTGTCGCGCAGTCCCTGTGCCGTGCTGATGTCGTACCCGGAGGCGTACAGGTGGCAGGAATCCAGGCACATCCCCAAGCGACCGTCGCCGCCGGCCGCCTCGAAAAGCGCCTCGAGCTCTTCGAAGGAGCGCCCCAACGTGCCTCCGGCTCCCGCGGTGTCCTCCAGATGCAGCTCGCAGCGCTGCGATTCCTTGAGCGCCTCGCTGATCACCTTGCCGGCGCGTTTGATCGCTTTCGGGACCTCGCCCTTCTTGGCCGACCCCGGGTGTAGCACCACGCCCGCGGCCCCGATCGCGTCCCCCACCCGCAGCGACTGAATCAAGGAGCGCAAGGACTTCTGCCGGATCTCGCGGTCCTCCGAAGCGCAGTTGAGGAGATACACGGCATGGATGAGTACGGCCTTGATCGGGCTGCGCTCGAGCGCGTCCCGGAAGGCCGCGAAGTCCTCCTCGTCGTAGGCGGTGGGCCGCCACATGCGCGGGGACTGGTTGAAGATCTGGATCGCCTTGGCGCCGCGCTCGACCCCCCGGCCGACGGCCTTCTGCAAGCCGCCACTCTGGGAGACGTGAGCGCCGATTAGCATCTTTTTCCGGAACAGATCCTCATGCGCGTTCGCTTCGCACCATCCCCGACGGGGGCGCTACACATCGGTGGCGCCCGCACCGCCCTGTACAACTGGCTGCTGGCCCGGGGACAGGGAGGCGCGCTCGTGCTGCGAATCGAAGATACAGACCGCGCGCGTTCGACACCCGAGAACGTGTCTCAGATACTCGACGCGCTCCAGTGGCTGAACCTCGACTGGGACGAGGGGCCGATTTTTCAATCGCAGCGGGCCGAGCGTCACGCGGAGGTGGTGCAGCGCCTGCTCGAGGCCGGCCACGCCTATCGCTCGAACGCAACAGCGGATGACGTCAGGTCCTACAAGCAGCGGCACGGCACCCAGCGCGGCTTTCGCGGCGAGCCGGAGGAGAGCGGCGCGGTGCGGTTGCGCGTACCAGATACAGGCGAGGCAGTGGTCGACGACGTCATCCGCGGCGTGACGCGATTCCCCAACGCGAGTCTCGATGACCCGGTGATCGCCCGCGCCGACGGGTCATCGCTATACAACTTCGCGGTCGCGGTCGACGATCTCGACGCGGGCATCACGCACGTCGTGCGGGGCGAGGACCACCTGTCGAACACCCCCAAGCAGCTGCTGGTGTTCGAGGCACTAGATGCATCGCCTCCGCGCTACGCCCACCTGCCGCTCCTCCATGGGCCGGACGGGCGCAAGCTCTCCAAACGCCATGGAGCTGACTCCGTTCAGGAGCTTCGTGCGGCGGGCTACCTGCCCGAGGCGGTCGATAACTACATAGCGTTGCTTGGCGCGGGGTTCGCGCCGGATCGCGAGCACTTCACGTTGGAGGAGATGGCAGAGCGGTTCCGGCTCGAGCGGGTCTCGAAGAACCCCGCCGTGTTCGATGAGCAGAAGCTGCGGCACATGAACGGCCAATGGCTGCGGGAGCTACCGATCGAGCAGCTGACCCATCGGCTCGAGCAGTACACCGGACGCACCGGACTGCGGCCGGCGGTCGAGATCGCGGCTGCGAAGATCCAGACCCTGGCCGAGTTCTGGCCGCTGGTCTCGTTTCTGTACGACGGCCCTGTGGACGACCCCGCGGCGTTCGCCAAGACGTTCTCGCGCGAGGGGGCGCTCGAAAATCTGCGTGCTGCCCGGGAGGCGCTTGCTGCGGTTGATCCGTTCGACGTTCCCGGCGTCGAGGCGGCGTTGCGAGGGGTCGTGGAGCGCCTCCAGGCCGCGCCGGGCAGGGTCTTCCAGCCGGTTCGGGTGGCGATCACGGGCACGACCGTCTCGCCCGGCATTTTCGAGAGCGTCGCGGCGCTGGGACGCGAGGAGACGCTCAGGCGCATCGACCAGACGATCGATCGGGCGCAATCGGCGTCGTCCGCGGCTTGACGGTCCATGGGGTGTGTTCACCTGCGGCGCCCGCGGGCCGCATTAAAGGAGAGTACTTGCCGTGCCGATAGAAATGTCAGCGTGCAGGTGCCGCCAGAACGCCTGCGCGCCATTCCGATTCAGCACTATGAGGCGCAAGCGATCCAGCCGTGGGCAGCGGAGTAGCTGACAGCTCCACCGAGGTGGATCCGCGCTCCGCGGGCGAGCTTCGCCACGACGAGGGCCATGGCCGGCGTCTCACCGCTGCCTTTGAGGCGCTCGAGGGCTTTCCCGTCCTCGCCGAGTCGCGCAAGCGGCTGCTGGCCCTGTTCGCCGGCGGTGAGCCCTCGCCGGGCGAGATCGTCGCCGCCGTCGAATCGGACGTGGCGCTGACGATCGCGGTACTGCGGCTGGCAAATCATCTGCCGGGAAGCCGCCGCGGCCAGATCGAGAGCGTCGCCGATGCCGTCGAGGTTCTCTCTCCCCGGGCGGTGCACGCGATTGCCGATCGCGCCGAGACGTTCGACTTCCTCGAGCGCACCGCGGTCTGGCAGGAGATCCCGGACCGCTTTCGCCTGCACGCGGGCACTACGCGGCTTGCATGCGATCGCCTTGCCCGGCAGCTGGATTACGACGCGCGCGACCGGCTGGCGGCCGCCTCCCTTTTGCACGACATCGGCAAGCTGGTTCTCGTTCAGGCCTATCCGGGATATCCGCAGCAGATTCAGGGGGAGGCCATGACGCCAGAGGAGCGGATAGAGCGCGAGCGCCGCGAGCTTGGGGTCGACCATGCGCTCGTGGGCGGTGTGCTGGCGCGCCGATGGGGATTACCCAACACGGTCGCGAGTGCCATCGAGCGGCACCACGAGCGGGGCGGGGGAGGCGAGGCCACGCTGATCCGGCTGGGGGACATGATCGCTCACTATGCGACGGGAGGCACGATCACTCCAGCGGAGCTGCTGGCAGCGGCCCGCGACGCCGGCCTGCGAACGACGGAGCTGCGCGAGGTCATGTACGACCCCTCACTGCCGGTCGCGGGCGTGTCGCGTCGGGCTGCGGACTGCCCGCTGTCACCGCGCGAGATCGAGGTGCTCCGTGGGCTGTCGCGGGGAATGGTCTACAAGCAGATCGCGTCGCAGCTGGGTCTCTCCTCGAGCACGGTCCGCTCCCATCTCCACAACATCTACGGCAAGCTCGGGGCGGGCGACAGGGCGCAGGCGGTACTGATCGCAACCGAAAAGGGTTGGATCTGAGGGTTCGGCGGGCCCTAAGCGGACCTGCAGACGCGGCAGATGCGATGATCGGGCCGGCGCATGATCTCGATCACAACCAAGTCTCCCTACGCTCTCGCGGCGCTCGTCGAGCTCCAGTTCCACGGCGGCACAGACCCGGTCCCGATCGCGGAGCTCGCGCGCCGACGGGAGATCCCCGTCCAGTTCCTCGAGCAGCTGTTCGCCGCGCTGCGCCGGGCCGGCGTGCTGCGTTCCCAGCGGGGCGTGGGCGGGGGGTACAGCTTCGGCCGCCCGCCTTCCGATGTCACGGTGCTCGAGGTAGTCGAACTGCTTGACGGCCCGTTGGGCAAGGACGCAAACGGCGTGTTCGCCGAAGCTGCCGAGGCCGCTCGGGCGGTGCTCGCGGGCTACACCATCGCGGAGATGGCAGATGCGGAGGCGCGCGCCGCGGGCGCGCACATGTACCACATCTAACGAGAACCCCGCAATTATTGAGGATCCGTAGGGCGCGCGACAGTCAATCGCCGGCAGGCTTGGACGCTCGAGGTCAAGTGGGATGGTTGTCGCGCGCAGCTGCGCTACGACGGCCGGTCGGTTTCGCTGCGCACCCGGAACGGCCGTGCGTGCTCGGCGGATTTTCCTGAGCTAGCCGACCTGGCTGGGGCGCTCGCGAAGCGACGGGTGACGCTCGACGGCGAGCTGGTCTGCCTCCGCCCGGATGGCAGGCCCGATTTCGCCCGGCTTCGTCGCCGGCTCAGCGGCTCAACGCAGACGTATGCGGCGATGCTCCAGATCTTCGACATCCTGCACTTGGACGGCCGCTCCACACGAACGCTCCCGTACACGGAGCGCCGAGCCCTGCTCGGCGAGCTGACCCTCGATGGCCCGTCCTGGCGAACGCCTGCGAGCCTCGTGGTCGACAAGCCTGACGACTTCGTCTCGCGCATCAGGCAGCTCGGGATGGAGGGCGTGGTCGCCAAACGCCTCGGGTCAACGTACACTCCGGGTCGCCGCACGGCCGCTTGGGTCAAACACAAGCTCCGGCGCGAGGAGCAGCTCGCCGTCACAGGGGCTCGCCGCTCCCGAGACGGAAGACTTGAGGCGCTATTCGTAGCCCGCCCGCGAGCTGATGGCTCGTTTGCCGGCGCGGGATCGATCGAGCTAGGACTTCGAGGCGACCTGGTGGAAGCGCTCGAGCGGCAGCTCGCCGAGATCCCGGCTCGCCGTCGCTGCGGGGTCACTTGGTACCCGCCGACCGTGTCGGTTGTCGCCTCGTGTCACGGCTTGCCTGACGGACCCGTTCGGGATGCCGTCCTGCGCACGGTAGCCGTCGCCTGACGAGACT
>DASRHQ010000067.1:0-21822 GCA_035650455.1 Solirubrobacteraceae bacterium | reverse complement strand
TCACCGAAACCCATGTTAACGGGTCGGAATTGGGGCTTGGGGCCCGCCGGGTCGGAATTGGAGCTTGGGGACCCGCCGGGTCTCGGAATCAGACCTTGGAGGCCCGGCGGCCTGAATCGGAGACCTTGGGGCCCGCGATCGGGCGCGTGAAGGCACGAATCGAGCTCGAAGGCCGCGATCACCCTGCGGATCGCTCCTTAACGAAAACCGCCCGCTCCCTTGGCGGGCGGCTTCCGATCCAGGTGGCCCACCCTCCTTAACGAAAACCGCCCGCTCTCTTGGCGGGCGGCTTCCGATCCAGGTGGCCCATCAGGACGGGCAGGGGAAAAACGTGCCAGAAGGGCCGATTTCGTGTGGTTCAGGTGGCGGGAGGCGCCGATATACGGCTATCACCCGAACCTATGTGTGGGCCTCGGTTCGCTGCGCGCGTTCCTAACGCCCCGCAGGCATGATCGCTGTTGGACACCAGGCCCGCAATCAAACATCTGTCCAGCGGACTCTACTTTTCTGGTGAAGGTTGTCTAGTTTCTGGCGAAAGATCGCACGGTTTTTAGAGTGGGGCCCGCGGGACGCGCCATTAAGAGAGAGGCCGCTGGGAGTCCCCGCAGGACGCGCCATTAAGAGAGAGCCGCGGGGAGGCCGCCAAAGAGTGGGATCGCGCCAGCCAGCCCCAACCCCTACGCCAGATTCGCCTTGCGCGGATACGCCACCGACGGGTCCGTCAGCACGTTCACCAGCGCCGGGCGCCCGCACTTAAAAGCCCGCTCCAGAGCCGGCTGCAGCTCGTCCGGGCGCTGCACGAACTCGCCGTGGCACCCCAGCGCCTCGACCATCTGGTCATACCGGGTTGCTGGTCGCAGCGAGGCCGCCACCGAATACCCGTACAGAAACTCCATCGGGTGCTTCTCGAGTGCCCAGATCCCGTTGTTCCCCATCACCGCGACCACCGCGACCCCATGACGGGCGAGCGTGTCGAACTCCATGCCGGAGAAGCCGAACGCCCCGTCGCCGAGCAGCAGCACCACCTGCCGCTCGGGCCTGGCGAGCTTGGCGGCAAGTGCGTAGCCGGGCCCGCTCCCAAGACAGCCGAACGGCCCTGGGTCAAGCCAGCACCCGGGCTGGAACGAGTCGACCACACGGCCCGCGAACGAGACGAAGTCGCCGCCGTCGCCGATCACGATCGCGTCGCGGTCGAGCAGCTTCGAAAGCTCGCCGTAGATCCGCATCGGGTGAAGCGGAGCCCGGTCATCCGAAAAGTCGCCGGCCTCCGCGTCGCGGCGCGAAGTCTCCACAGAACGAAGGGAGCTAACCCAGGCCTCGCGATCACTGTGCGCCGACCCCGCGCCCGATCGCAGCCCCTCGAGCGTCATGGGCAGACCGCCGTAGAGCTCCGCCGCAACCGGTCGGGGGTGCTCTCGTGCCGGCTCGGCGACGTCGATCACGATCAGCTCCGCCTCGGGTGCGAACGAGGCGCCGAAGCCCAGCCGGAAGTCGAGCGGCACCCCGATCACGATCGCGACGTCGGCCTCACCCAGCCCCTTCGAGCGGGCCCGCGAGAAGCTCAGCTCGTGGTCCGCCGGCAGGCACCCGCGCCCGAGGCCGTTCAAGAACACCGGGATCCGCAGCTGCTCGACCAACTCGCGCAGGTCGTCCTCGCCGTGCCCCCAATAGAGGTCACTTCCGGCCATCACCACGGGCCGCTCGGCATCGCGCAGCAAAGCCGTGGCCCGGTCGAGCTGGCGCTGGTCGGCTCTGAGCAGGGGAGTGGCGCGGCTGAGCGGGAGGGTGGAGCGATCCTCCGCGGCCTCCATGAAGACGTAGTCGAGCGGAAAGTCGATGAACGCGGGCCCGGAATGAGGGGCCAGCGCGGTCCGAATCGCATCGTCCACCAGGCCGGGGATCTCCGCCGTGTCGGACGCCGTCGCCGCGAGCTTGACCAGCGGTCGCACGAACGGGACATGGTCGATCTCCTGCAACGACCCTTGCCCCCATCGCATCTGCGGCGCGCGCCCGCCCAAAACCAAGACCGGGGAGTGGTTCTGCGAAGCCGAAGCGATCGCGCTCATTCCGTTGGTAATGCCCGGGCCCGCAGTCAGCGCGCACACCCCGACCTCGCGCGTGACTTTCGCCCAGCCCTCGGCGGCGAACGCCGCCGACTGCTCGTGGCGAACGTCGACGATGTCGATGCCCTCGGCGCGGCAGCCGTCGTAGATCGAAAACAGATGCCCGCCCGAGAGCGTGAATAGCTTGGTGACCCCGTGCGCCCGCAATCGCCGCGCGATCAGACGCCCGCCGTGGAGCTTCGTGCTCGTCTCGGTAGCCATGGCTACGGGACGCTAACAATGCTGGTTAACTGAAGTCCTAGGATCGGGCTGCAAGCGAAAGAGGGGAGCCAGGCATGACGACGCCCCAGATGCCTTCCGCAGAGCACGCGCAGTTCGACGCGATCTGCGCGCCGGTCGACGATTTCGAGACGCTGCCCACCGTGGCGGTGCAGACGTTGACCTCCCAGTACGAGGCCGAGCCGGTCGGAGACGACGAGCCCGCAGAAGACCGCGGCGAGGAGTCGCTCGACGACCTGATCCTCGCCGGGCTCGTCGCGCCCTACTGAGTTCGCCCCCGACCGAGGTAGCCACCGCCCCGACGATTGGAGGACGCGGCGGGCCTCCCGCGGCCCGCCGCATCAGACCTCCCCCAGCCCTATCCCCATGGGAAAGATTCGTTGCCGGCCGCCGCGCGGCTGACCGCGGCGGCCTGCGAGAGCAGTTCCTCGCCGGCAAAAAGACCATGTCGAACGCGGATTGCGGGGAGTCGGCCAACCCCGCGCGCAACCAGGCCCCGGGCGGTGGCGTCAAGAGAGCCGTCAAGCTTTTCGTCTCCCCCGGCCGCGAGACATTCCTCGAGGGCGAATCCGGATGCGGCGGCGGCCTCGGCCAGGACCTCTGGATCCTCGAGGTCAAACCCGCCGCAGAACGCCAGCCGTGCGGCGGCGAGCGCGAAGCGCGACCCGACTCCCATCTGCGTCGCCCGTACGGCTGCGCGAAGGGCTGCCCGGGCGTCGGCCGGGAAGGACTCGGGCCAGACCAGCGGCAGCCTCAGTTCTCTCGCGCGCGCGGCGGCGGCCGCACGAAGGCTCATACCCCCGGCGTGACCGTGCAGCGGGCCCGCCACGGGCACCCATTCCACTTCCCCAAACAGCCGCTCGACTCGCTCCGCGGCGAGGTAGGAGAAGGGACAGGCGAGATCAAAGAAAAACGTCGGACGCGCCTGCGCACGCGGCCGGGCGCGGTCGGCCAACTGCTCGGTGAGGACGACTAGCTTTCCCATTTGGAAGCTGAAACGACCGCGCCCTCAAAAACTTGCGCAAACTTTTTGCAATTTTTCGGTCCGGTCTCGTCAGGGGCGGGAGGGGTTTTCGGTCCGGTCTCGTTAGGGGGCGGGAGGGTTCTCGTCAAGTGCGGAAGACTTCTCGGTCCGGTCTTGGTCAGGGGGCGGAGGTTTCCGGTCCGGTCTCGTTAAGCGCGCGGCGGTTTTCGAAAAAGGCCCCCCCGAGTGATGTGCGCGAGGCTGGGCTGGTGGCGAGCTTGTCGCCGGCGGATCAAAATCCGAGAGAATGAACAGTTCCGCTTGTGGGTCGCTAATCGATCGCTAAGCAGATGCAGTTTCGAATCCTCGGTCCGCTCGAGGTCGCCGACGGCGACCATCTGGTCGCTCTCCCGGGGGCGCAGCGAGCGCTGTTGGCGTTGCTGCTGCTCAGCGCGAACGAGGTCGTGTCCGCCGACCGGTTGATGGAGGAGTTATGGGGCGAGGAGGTCCCTGAGTCGGGGCGCGCCGCGTTGCAGGTGCGGGTCTCGCAGCTGCGCAAGGCGCTCGGCGCTTCCGGCGAGCGCATTGCCACCCGCGCCCCGGGGTATCTGCTGCGCGTCGACCCCGACGAGTTTGACCTCTACAGCTTCAAGCGGCTGGTGAGCGAGGCGAATGGGAGCGAGCCGGCGGAGGCGGCGGTGAAGCTGCGCGAGGCCCTTCGCCTATGGCGCGGAGCCCCGCTTGACGATCTCTCGGACGCCTCGTTTGCGCAGCCGGCGATCAGACGGCTGGAGGAAGAGCGGTTGGCGGCGGTGGAGAAGCGCATCGAGGCTGACCTCGAGCTCGGACGCGAGGCTGACCTGATTGGCGAGCTCGAGACGCTGGTTGAGGAGCATCCGATGCGCGAGCATTTGCACGCCCTTCTGATGCTGGCGCTGTACCGATGCGGTCGGCAGGCCGACGCGCTGGCGGCCTACCGGAGTGCCCGGCGGCTGCTCGTCGAGCAGCTGGGGATCGAGCCGAGCACCCCGCTGCGCCAGCTCGAGCAGGCGATCCTGCGCCAGGAAGCGTCGCTTGACCTCGCCGCCAAGGTCGCTCGGCGCGCACCCTTTGCCGACGCGGAATCGGAACCCTCGCGGCCGGGCCAGCGTGCGGACCGAGCCGCGCGTCACAACCTCCCCGCCCCGGTCTCCAGCTTCGTCGGGCGAGAGCGCCAGCTGAACGAGCTCGCGCAACTGCTGGCGCGCGCTCGCGTCATCACGCTCACGGGCGTCGGGGGCGTGGGCAAGACACGGCTCGCGCTGCAGCTCGCGGAGCGCATGGTTGACGGGTCGCGTGACGGGCCCTGGTTTCTCGATCTCGCGCCACTGACGGATCCGAAGCTCGTCGCCGCGACGCTGGCGGGCGTGCTTGGAGTCCCGGAACAGCCGGGGCGATCGCTGCCTCAGTCGTTGGTTGCCTCGTGCAGGAACCGACAGGTTCTCGTGATCCTGGACAACTGTGAGCACGTGATCGGCGAGGCGGCCACCCTCGCCGACCAGTTGGCGCGAGGTTGTCGGAGGATGACCATTCTGGCGACCAGCCGCGAACCGCTCGCGATTGAGGGCGAGCACCTGTATCGCGTCCCGTCTCTGTTCGTCCCGCCGGCCAGCGCCGAACCCGACCGCCTGCTCGCGAGCGACGCGGTTCGGCTATTCGCCGACCGCGCGCGCCAACAGCGTTCCGACTTCGCCGTCAACCCTCACAACGCGTCAGCGGTCGCAAGGATCTGCCGCCGCCTGGACGGGATCCCCCTTGCGATCGAGCTCGCGGCCGCCCGGCTGCGCACTCTGCCGCTCGACGAGATCGACAATCGCCTCAACGAACGCTTCCGGCTACTCACCGGCGGCCATCGCATAACGCCACGCCAGCAAACCCTCGAAGCGCTGATCGATTGGTCATATGACCTGTTGAACGCAGAGGATCAGGAAATGCTCGAGCGGCTATCGGTGTTTGCGGGCGGATTTGACCTGCGTAGCGCTGAGGCGGTGACAGGCGCCGGCTTCGAGGCCCCGGTCGCGGTCCTGGATCGGCTTGCCGCGTTGGTCGACAAGAGCCTGGTCCAAATCGACGACGTGGGATCGGGCCGCTACCGGCTACTGGACACAGTCCGCTACTACGCCACCTCAAAGCTGCTGGCGCGCAGCCCGACGGCGGACACAGCGTTGCGTGCCGCGCACCGCGATCACTATCTCGCCCTGGCAGAGACCGCGGCGCCGCATCTGATCGGCCATGGGCAGACCGAATGGCTCGATCGCCTCGAGCTCGAGTTGGACAATCTCCGCGCCGCAATCGCTTACAGCCTCGAGGAACCCGACCCGTCCGCCGGACTGCGGCTGGGCCGGGCCCTGTGCTACTTCTGGCTCTACCGGCAACCCCGGGCCGAAGGCGCGGCGGCGCTATCCATCGCGCTTGAGCGGCCAGACGCCCAGCGACCCACGCTAATACGCGGCCGCGCTCTCATATCCGCGGCCATTCTCCTCACCATGATCACGGGTGAGTACAAGGCAGCCGCCGCCCATGCTCAGGAGGCACTCGCGATCGCCCGTGCGTCTACGCATGAGCACCTCCGGGCCGAGGCGCTATACGTGCTTGCCCTCATCAACGCGAGACAAGGCAACGAGCAGGCCCACCTCGAACTCACCGGCGAGGGGCTCGCGCTGGCCATCGCGCTCGACGATCCGCATCTCACAGCGATGTTTTTGACGACGAGAGGATCCTCTCCGAAGCTGAGTCAAACCGAGCGAGCGCGAACGGTGCAGGAGAGCGTGGAACTGTGTCGCCGCTCTGGCAACAAAATGCTGTACCTCCAGACCCTCAACAACCTGAGTTATCTCGAGATGGAAGACGGAGAGGTCGGCGTCCCGCGCGCGCGTCTCGCGGAGGGAGTCCGGCTCGCGGCTGAGATCGGCGACGAACGAGGCCTGAGCCTGCTTGCGTGCACGCTCGGGTTTGCGTCGTACCTCGACAACGCGGACACCGATGCCGTCGCGATGTTCGATCAATCGCTCGCCATCGCGCAACGCGACGGCGACCAACTGATGGTGGCCTACGCGCGTCTGGGCCAAGCGCTGTTGACCAGTCGAGGGGGAGACGCGCGAGCAGCGACGATGCTGCACGGCGCCGCCGACGCGATCCTCAACAAGCTTGGTACTCACGTAGACAGCCTCGAAGCCCGGCTGCGCGACGCCGACGTCACCCGACTCAGAGCGGCACTCGGCGATGCCGCGTTTCGGGATGCGTACAACGCCGGTAAGGCATCCGAAGTCTCAGCCGCGCTTGTCGCCGCATGAACGCCTGCGCAGACCTATCGGTCTGCGCGCCGCCGTAAAGCGATCAACCGTGGCCCCACGGGTCGATGAACACGTCATCGATCCGTGGATTGCCAGAGAAGCCGGTGAAGCGCACAGACACCCGGGCGGTGCCGCCTGACAGCACCCCCAGCACCGGCGAGAGCGTCACCATCACGGGCGTGGGCGCCCATTTGCCGCCGGCCAGGACAACACCGGCAGGGATCACCGTACCCCGGTCGACGAGGCTGACCACAACCAATCCCCTGCCAGCAATGAAGAAACGGATCGACGGGTAGGTCGCGTCCACGCACGTTCGAGGCGACTGTGCTGATGACGCGCGTGGTAGAGAAAGCGACGAGGACCCGCGGGTACCCGTCACCGCGTACGGCTCGCTTCCCGCAACACGCTTGGCCCCGCCGGTCAAGGTCCACCTCGAGTGCTCGAAGCTGCCGCCGGGCGCGAGCTCGTATCGGGAGAAATCCCACCAGCGCCTGAACGGCCGGCTGAGTGCGGACGGGTGGCAGGCCTTGAGAACGCCAGAGTGCGTGGGCCCGACCACGTTGGCCTGGGCGGCCGAGACGCTCGTCGCGAGGAGACCCGCGACTGTCACAGCGGCCGCCGCCGAGACAGCCCCGATCACGTGACGGCCGGAGGTGATCATCGGGCGAGCCTTCACCAGTCGGGACGATACAACCTGATTGGCGCCGTTGGACGAATCTGATTGGCACCGTTGGACGAATCGCAGCAAAGGGGGCCCCGCTCGCGCACGCGCTGCGAGAACCCAGCGCTCGCCTAACCCACCCCCCCAATCGACCGGTCGCGTACGGTTCCTTTTGCGCTGTCGGACCCGGCCCGATATGCTGAAAGTCGGTCGAATAGGACGGGCCGAGGGACTCTTATGCAGCATGCACCGCCACCCAAACGCCACCCGTACGATCAGTGGACGCCAGACGCTCGGGCGTTGGATCTGGTCGGCGACAAGTGGACGCTTCTGATCATTCGTGACCTGGCCGCCGGGCCACGGCGCTTCGTCGAGCTGCAGCGGCTTCTTCCCGGCATCTCGACCGAGCAGCTGCGCTCGCGACTCAATCGCATGGTCGCCGACGGCATGCTCACCCGCAGGCGGTTCAGAGAAGTTCCGCCGCGGGTCGAATACGAGCTGACCGAGCGCGCTCGCGACCTTATGCCGACCATCGGCGAACTGGCGCGATGGGGCTACGCCTGGACCTGGTCCGCGCCTCGGGAGGGTGAGCAGGTCGACATCGACGCGATCTTCCGGCTCGCGCCTGGACTGGCACGCCCTCCGCGCGAGGTCACGGGACGTCTCGAGCTGACGATCACCGATGGCAGAGAGAGCGAGCCCGTCACGCTGGTCATGACGGTCGCGGCGGGCGAGGTCGCGCTCGAGGAAGGCCGCGCCGAAAGTGCCGACGCCCGGATCACCGCCCCCACGGCAGGGTGGGTGCGGGCGTTCATGCCGGCCGGCGACCGCGACGGCCTAAGGATCGAGGGAGATCGAGCCCTTGCGATGCAATTGCTCGACGGGCTCAGCCCGCAGGAGTTCGACGCCGAGCGCGCGGAGCGCGTGCAGATCGCATAGCGCGACGGCTCGCAACCGCTCTCACCCGACTCGCCAGCTGACTGTCCCCACTGCATGGCCATGCGGCGAGAACCGCACCGCCGTGACCTTGGCGGCGGATGCGACGGCAAAAGTCACGCAGCCAGACTTCGCCTCCCCAGCCACTATGTAGTTGTCCCAGTTGCGCAGCGGGGTCTGGCAGACCCCGCTCGGGGCGAACACGGGCGTGCCTTCGCCCTTGGAGCTGGTCAGGCCGATGTCGGTGGTCGAGGAGCTGTCGTAGACAGCGGGACCGTGGTTGAGAATGCTGACCAGAACGCCCACGGCCCGTTCTCCGGGGGGTAGCGCCGCTCCCGAATCGCGCAGGGGATCCATCACCTTGGAAACCCTGACCGAGAGCTTCGAGCCGCCGGCGTGCACCGGTTGGGTCGCGCCCACGGCAACACCCGAAGGCTTGTGGTGGTGGTGTTTGGCCGGGCGCGTGGTTGCGGTGTGGCTGTGGGTGGTTGTTGTGCCGGAGCTACCTGAGCCGCATCCCGCCGCGACGAGAAGCGTCGACGCGATCGCGAGCGCAGTCATCGCCAGTTTTGGTCTCGGCGCATGCGCCGAGGCCCCGGCCGGAACATGTTCCCTCGCGCTTGCCCCGCGCTCGGCATCCGGCCTCGCTTTTTCGCGCGGCGCGCGAGTCGTCCAGCTGCGGGGGCGCGCATGCGCGCCCCCGACAGTCATCAATGACTGGGGTAGCTCGTCGCGAGCACGTGCGGGAACTTCCGGCTCTGCCCGAGCAGATGTCCCAGCGGGGGCGCGACGTAGCAGCCCGGGCTGCCCGAGCTTGGCCCCTTCGTGCCGCTGTTGGTGCAGTCCCACGCCGCGAGGATGCTATGGGCGAAGTCCGCCGACGCAAAGTTCCCGGACGGCAGCCACAGGGGCGGCGGGTACGTGTTGCCGCGATTATCAGAGCTGCGGCTTCCGTTTAGCGTGATCGTGTCCTGCCCGAGCGGTGAGATCGTGCGCAGGTAGTGGCCGGTGCCGCCGAAGTGGGCAATCTTGGCGTTGAGCGCCGTACCCAGCTGGGTGATGAAGTCCGAGGTTAGCTGCTGGTGAAGCGAGAGCCACGTCAGCACCGGGTTCAGCTGCTCGAGGAACGGCCCCAGGTGGTCGAGTAGCGGCGAGGCGCCGTGGAGCACGCTGGCGATCGCGGGCAGGCCCGTCTTGGATGCCTGGATCAGCGGCCGCAGCTCGACGAACAGCGAGCGCAGGTAGGGCGAGAGCTCCTGCACCGCGTGCATGGTCGGTCCCAGCGCGAGCGCCACGGGCTCGAGCTCGCGCAGCAGCGGGTCGGTGTTGAGCGCGAAGCTCTGCACGCGTGCCATCGTCTTGCGGGTCTCGAACAGGAAGGTCGGGAAGACGTGGAAGGTGGCCGCGAGCGCCTTGTTGTTGGCGGCCGTGGTCGCGAACGTGGTCTCCCCTGTCGTGATGAGGTTGCGCAGCGCGGTTTGATTGCGGGTGATCGCGTCGAAGACGACCGCGCCCTCGCGGATCAGCCGCTGTACGGCGGCCTGCTGGACGTCGAGCACCTGCATCGTCGTGCCCGCATCGGTCGCAAACGTGGGCAGGTTGCCGAGCACGAAGTTGAGGTTCTGGTCGTTGCCCTGGACCGCCTTGCCCAGGGCGACCTGCCACTGCTGAAAGGCGTGCCGGGTGGGCGCGTTGAGCGAGTTGAAGATGTCGTCGAGCTGGACGGCCTGCTGCACGTTGCCGCGCGGCAAGGTGCCTCCGTCTGGCAGCGCCGGGCTGTGGGGGGACCCGGGCGTGAGCTGCACATACGTCTCGCCGAGGATCGTCTTGATCCGCAGAATCGCCCGGGTGCTGCGTCTCACGGGCGCGTACTGGTTGCTCATCTGGATCGTGGCCAGCGTGCGGTTGCCGCTGTACTGGGTCGAGACGACCTTCCCCACGTTGACGCCCGCGATCCGCACCTGGGCGGGAGTGGCCAGCTCCTGCGCGTATGGGAAGGCGACCTTGAACCGGTAGCCCTGGGCGGCGAAGGGTGTGGTGCCCCCGAACTCGATCCACAGGAACAGCAGCAGCCCGATGCACGACAGCGCGAAGAGCACCATCGTGATGACCTTGCCTAGTGATGGGGAGCTGGTTTCCATTTAGTGGGTCGGCAGCTGGGGCAGGAAGAGGTGCTGCTTGAGGAGGTTGCCCAGTTGGAGTTGGCTGAGCAGCTTCTTTTCGTTGGGCGCCAGCACGGAGAGGGCCGACGCCGCGAGCGACGGGTTCGAGCTCTGACTCGAGGAGCTCTGGTCGCGCTGATAAGCAGCGTTCAGCGCCTGGGTCTGCTTGTGGCAGAGCCCCGACGTGCCGAGCGCGCTTAGCAGAGTGGGCTGGATGAGCTGGAGCAGCTGCGGACTTAGCGACTGCGCGATCTGCGCGATCGTCGCGCAGTTCATCTGAACGAAGGCCTGGCGGAAGTCCCCGTTGCCGTCCTGGACGGAGAACACCGTGCGGCCGATGTGGCCGAGCCAGGCCAGCCACCACAGGTAGCCATGCTGGCGCGTGCCGTGGGGGTAGTAGCCGAGCAGGTTGAGGAAGTGGTTGACGGTCACGAAGGTCCGAGACAGGCTGGGAGTTGCCGCGGCGAGCTTGATCGCCGCCGGGCGCAGACTGCGGACCACCGGCTGGGCTGCGACCACGAACGGGCGGATCTCGTTTTGGAGAATCGGCGCGGCCGGCTTGGCCAACGCGGCCAGGGCGTGATTTGCGGCCGGGAGCGCGTTGGCCGCGGGGAGCAGCTTGTGGGCCGTGGGACCCAGCAGCTGCGCGAACACCCTCACCTTCTGAAGCGTCGCGGCGGTCTGGGCCAGCGTCCCCGGCAGGTCCTTGACGGAGCGGCTGATGTTGCCCTCCTCCGACGCGAGCGCCGCGAACACTCGCGAGCTCGAATCGACCATCTGCGTGATCTGCGTCTTGCGGGTCGCCAGCGCGGTGTTGAGCCGCCGGAGCGAATGGACCAGCTGCTGGAGGTCCCTTCCGCGCTGGGCGATCGCGCCGTTCAGCCGAGCCAGGTCGCGGTGGGTCGGCTCGAAGCGCTCGAGCACCTGGGCCAGATCGCTGGACCGGTGCTGGAGCCCCTGGCCCGCGCCGTTGACCAGCAGGTCCAGGTACTGCCGCGTGTCGGCGTCGAGCGAAGAGAGCACCTCGTCGAGCTGGACCTCGGGGTTGGTGTGGGCCAGCGGGATGGTGTACCCGGCCTTCGCAACCGGGGCGTTGTGGGTGCCCGGGTTGAGCTCCACGAACATGTCCTCGAGCCCCGTCTTTGGCCGCAGCAGCGCGGTCGCGTTGGTGTGAATCAGCCGCTTGTACTGCTGGTCGATCTGCATCTGCACGACCGCGGAGCCGTCCTTGGTGGTGACGCCGCTGATCAGACCGACCTTTACGCCGGAGACATTCACGCTCTGGCCCTGTCCCGGAGTGACCGACTTGGCGGTCGAGAAATCTGCGTTGATCGTGTAGGGCGAGGACTGGATGAACGGGAACCGAACGCCCTCCTCGTGCAGGATGAAGCCGGTCACCGCGATCGCGAGGATCAGCATCACGATGACCGCGATGAAATCGCCGCTGTGGCGCTTGATCGCGAGCTTCATTACCCGCCGCTCCCGCTCGAGGTGGTGCCGGTCTGGGACGCGCTCGGCGCAGAGCCGTTTGACGCGGGCAGGTGAGTCCCCGCCACGCGGAGCTTGCTGCCCTGCTGCTGGAAGAGGCGATCGAGCTCATAATTGAAGACCGTCGTGATCGACTTGCCGAGCGCCTTGGTCGCGGGGGTGCTGGCCGTCGACATCCTTTGCGGACCCAGCCCGGACGGCGCCTTGAGCGACTTGATCGCCGGCTGGGTCTCGCACGGGACCTTCTCCTTCAGCGGCGGGCGCCGGTCGCCGGGCGGCGGAACGGGCTGCACGCCCGCGATCTTCGAAAGTGACGACCCGAACTGGCCGGGCTGCAGCGAGTAGGTGAACGTGCCGCCGTTGCCGAGCAGCCGGACGTAGGGACCGTTTGCGTCGAAGGTGCGGCTCTCGCCGGCGAGTCCCGGCAGGAACTGGACCACCTCGAGGTAGGCCGGGTGGGGCGGGAAGCCGTTGGATGAGTTGAAGTGCTTGTCGTGGATCTCGAGCTTTGACCACGGGATGATCACGTTGGTGACGCAGCTCGAGGCCGGCCGCACCTCATTGCGCATCAGCGGGATCGTTTGGTTGGTCAGCTTGGCCAGCGAGGGAATCGTTCCCGAGAGGTCCTTGGCCAGCCCCTGCAGCTCGGAGGGCTCCACCAGCAGCCGCAGCTGATGGATGAACGGCAGGCTGACGTCGATCGTCGGCCCAGTCGTCTTCACGCCCGGAAGCAGCGCGCGGGCCAACGCGCGCAGGGGCGGGAAGGCTGCGTTGAGCGCGTTGAAGGCGGGCATCGCGATGCGCAGGGTGCGCGGCAGCTGGGCCACGGTCTGCTGCAGCGCGACGTTCTCCCGCGCGAAGGCATTCGCGGTGGTGTTGAAGTCGGTGATCAGGTTCTCGAGGTTCTGCGGGTGCGCGTCGAAGGCGCCAGAGACGACGGCCTGCTTGGCGAGGTAAGTGGAGAGGTCGTTGGGCTGCTCGCCGAGCAGGTCGTGGGTGACGATCGAGGTGTACTCGTACGCCGGCAGCCAGTAGTTGATCGATCGGTTGAAGGAGGGACCGGCCTTCTTCACCGCCGATCCATAAGCGGTCAGAAGCGTCTGGAGGTTCTGGCGAGTGTTGGCCTGAAGCGAGTCGAACAGCTGGTCGAGCTGGACCGGGACGCGGGTCTGCTGGACCGGGAACGTGTAGCCGCTCTTGACATTCGGAGCCGAGGGGCTTCCGGGGGACAGGTCGACGTAGAAGTTGCCCTCGACGAACAGCCGCGGCCGGATCCAGAAGGTCGCGTCGTTGTGGATCGGCAGTCCGTTGCTCTGGATCTGCATGGTCACGTCGGCGGCCTGCTTGCCCTCCACGGGGGCGACCGACGTGACCGTGCCCACGTCGACGCCCGCGATGCGCACGAAGGAGTCGGGCCGCAGGCCGCCGGCATTGGGCACGATCGCGTGGATCGTGAACGGGCTCGCGAAGGGATTGGCGAACTTGGTGAAGCCGAAATAGAGGAAGATCGCCAACAGCACGAGGCCGATCGCCCCCGCTTTGAGTGGGCTCAACCTCTTGCGGCGCTTCTTTTTGCGGAAGGGAAGCTTCACGGGTTCTGGGGGATGTAGGGGAGCTTCGGACCGGTGGTGGGCTCGCGAGAGAAGGTCTCGCCCGCAGGCACGCGCGCGCGACCCGCGAACGTCGGTCCCTGCGAACCCGGCGTGTGCGCGTCGGTGTCGAAGTTGCGGTGCTGGGGATCGAGGTGGTTCAGGCGGGTGACGTAGCCGCGCTGGCCGGTCTCGCAGTCCGCCAGGCCCTTGCTTGAGACCGCGGACCCGTAGGCCTCGCCGTGGGCGAAGGCGTTACCGCCCAGGCTCGACAAGGGCGGGGAGTTGACAGCGCCGCCATTTGCCGGTTGGGTGGCGGGCTCCATCGAGGGGCTGTTCTTCTGGCTCGGGTTATTCGACATCAGCAGCGCGCGCTGCGCGGTGCCGAACTGAGTCGGCTCGGCGACGACGTCCGCGAGGTCTGACCACATGTAGTTCCAGTCGTCGCAAACGGTCTGGAAAGGACCGAGGTAGCGGACCACCGGGTTGAGCGTGTTCACCGTCGCGGTCAACGCGTTCAGCGCGATGTTCGTGCCCGGGTCCAGGGAGAGCGCCTTCAGCGCGCCCATCACCTGCTGGAGCTTCGCGTTGAGCACCGGGGTCTTGCGCAGCGTCACGGTGCCCGTCTCGATCGCGGGGTTGAGCTGCGGCAGCGCCCGCTTGAGGCTTGCCGTCGCGGGCGTCAGGTCGTGGCCGAGGACCGTGAAGTCGGTGAGGAAGGGGTTCGAGACACGCAGGGCGTGGGTCGAGGTGGTCAGGGTCGACGGCGACTGCGCGATCGTGGCCTTGTAGTCGGCGGGGTTCGACGTGATCGCCTGGAACGTCGTGGAGGCGTCGGCGAGCAGCTTCACCGTGGTATTGGACAGCGGCGCGAGCACCCTGGCGAAGGTGTCCAGGGAGCCGATGAAATGCGTGAGCTGGGTGCTGGGCGCGGCGAGGTAGGCGGCGACCGGACGCAGGTACTTCATCAGCCGCGGGAGGTTCTGGATCGTGACGTTGAGGTCCGCCCCGCGCGAGGCGAACGTGTCGCCGAAGCCCACCAGGTTGTTCTGGATGCCCTTGCGCGTGGGCGGGGTGAAGATGTTGTAGACCTGGTCGAGCTGGACGGGGACGCTGCTGTGCTTGATCGGCATCGTCCCGCCGTCCGGGTACACCTTCTTGGAGGTCCCCTTGACGAGGTCGACGTACTTCTCGCCGAACACCGAGCGCAGGCGGATCGTCACGTGGGAGTTGACCGGGACCTTGCCCTCCTGAGGCGAGAGCTTGAGCGTGAGCTGCGCGCCGACCTTGCCGCTTGAAAGCTCGAGCGGACGCATCGCCGAGACAAAACCCACCCGGGTCCCGCCCTCGAGCACATCGTTGCCCACCACCAGGTTGGAGCCGTCGGGGACATCCACCTTGAGCTCGCGCGTCGGGACGAACGGCAGCCCGCTGTTGGCGTTGTAGGCGAGGAAGACGGCCACCAGCACCACGAGCACCGTCACCGCCCCGAGCAGGACCGGGTTGGCAAAGGCGGATTGCTGTCGGCTGCGAGTTTTCTTCTTCACGGTCCGAGCAGGTAGTTGAGGAGGTCCTGGGGCTGGCTCGGGGAGGAGCCGTTGGATGGGCTAGACGAAGTGCTGCCGGGCGTCGACGTCCCTGGCACGCTCAGCGAGGTGGGCTGAGAGGACGGACTGCTGCCGGCGCTCTTGGTCGTGGCGCTCTTAGCGGCGCTGGAGTTGTTTGCGGCGGCGGTCGCACTCGGCGAGCACTTGGTGCCCCTAGGGGACGGCCCGCGGTGGCCGGGAGGCGCGCCGCCGGGATCGGGCACGCAGGCGCCGGGGTTGGACGGATCGGGCTCGTTGACGCCGGGCTGATTGGGCCCGAGCCACGAGTAGCAACTGCGATATCGCGAGCCGTCTTGAGAAAGGTTGTTGGCGACCGTTTGCTTGGTCGCATACGCGCTGCACATCGGGCTGACGAACGCGTCGATCGCCTCCATGTGCCCGTATTGGCCGTAGTAGTCGAGGTCGAGCGTCTGGTTGAAGACGTACTGGAGCATGGCCTCAAGGCCCGTGTATCCCTTTCCGCCTGGGCTGGAGGGGTTGCTCTCGGTCGCGCGGCTGCGGTTGTCCAGATCGTGAAGGACGATCGCCAGGTTCTGGCCGAGCTCGGGCGTGTGGGTGGCGAACTGGTTGAGGTTGGAGACCACCGGCTTGGCCGCGATCACCGCCGACTTGCCTGTGACCGACGCCTTCCCCAAGGTCCGAAGCGCCGGCAGCGCCGAACGCGAGAACGGCGGCAGATCGACAAGCAGCCGGTCGATCTCGCCGGCCGACGAGTTCAGGTTCTGAAGGACGGGGTAATTGGCGTCGAGCGTCCCTGAGAGCTTGGCCAGCGACGGCTTGAGCTGCTCGAGGAACGGTGGTAGGTCGTGGAAAGTGGCCTTGAGGTTGCTCTGCTGGGTGTTGGTCTCGGTCGCGATGGTGTTGGACTCATTGATGAAGTGCTCAATCGTGCCGCTGTTGTTGGCCAGCGCGGTGATCAGCGTGTCGGCGTTGTGCGTGAGGTCGTTGATCGTGGCCGAGTCGTTTGAAAGCAGGGTCAGGAGGTTGTCCGTCTCGGCGAGCGCCGGCACCGCCCGGTGGAGGGCGGCGCTCAGGTTCTGGCCATTGCCGGCGACCCCGGCGCCGAGCTCGTTGACGATCAGCGTCAAGCGCTCGCGGTAGGGCAGGCGCATGATGTCGTTGAGCAGGTCGGCCGGAATCGTGGAGAAGGTGTGGGTGACCGGGATCGTCGACCCAGACTTGAGGACGTGCCCGCTGTGGCCAGGCGAGCAGTCCAGGAAGTACTCCCCGATCAGCGATTGGGGCCGCGACTCGCAGAAGGCGTCTGAATAGAAGTGCCCGAAGCCGGCCTGGCTGACCTGGACCGTCACCACCGCGTGAAGGGTCTTCTCGTCGAGCCCGATCGCGGTGATCTTGCCCGCGGGAACCCCGCCGACCTTGAACTGCTCGCCGCTGACGAGGCCGAAGGCGTTCTGGAGCTCGACCTTGTAGGTGGGGTCGCTCGAGCTACCCCCCGACGAGCTCGAGGCCAGCACGACGATCGCCGCGACGACGGCGGCCCCGAGCACGACGGCCACGATGTTGCGAAGCAGCCTCATGGCCCGGTGGGGGTTTCGTTGGGGCTGCAGTAGTTGACGCCCATGCCCGGGTAGGGATCCCAGACACCTCCGCGCTCCATGGACCCCGGGCAGCGGTTGCCCTGACCGGACGTGTTATGTCCGTTCTTGATCAGGTTTTTGAAGAGCTTGTTGCGAAGCGCAGGCGGGATCAGGTTGAGGACCCCACCGGTGGACGTTGAGTACGCGCCGACGACCGGAGCGATCCGCGCGAAGCCGCCGTTGGCGTCGTAGCCGCCGGGGTGGCTGTAGCCCTCAAACCAGCCTGTCAGGTCGACCGCGTAGGGCCTGTCGAAGGCAAGCTCCTTGGTCGAGGGCTCAAGCGCCTTCACGCTCTCGGGGAACGCCCCGGGTCTGGTCTTGCCGTCGGCGTGAACCGGGTTGACGGTGGCGTCGGCAAGCGGAACGCCCAGCCGCACGAGGTCAATCAGATCGTTGCCCGCGCCGGGCCTGTGGATCGTCTTCGAGAGTGCGACGACGGTCGGCACCGAGTTGATCGCCAGCGGCTTGAGCTGGTCGAGCAGCACCCGCAGCTTCGGGGCCACCGGCTTTGAGGCGTTAACCAGCGGAGTCAGGTCGTCGAGTGCGCTGCGCAGGTTGACGAAGGTGGTGTTCGCCAGCCGCATGAAGCCCGGGAGCCGCCGGATTGACTCACCGAGCGAGATGTGCTGCTTGGCGAGGGCGCCCGTCGTGGTCGAGAGATGCTGGACGAGCGCCGTGAGGTCGGACTGGCGGCTGGCGATGTCCGACATGAGGTGGCCCGTCTGGACGAGGAAGTCGGTGAAGCTCTTGGTGTTGTGGTTGATCTGCTCGAACAGGACACTGCTCGCCGCGACCGCGGGGTTGAGGTACTTCCACGCCGCCTGGACCTTGCTGGCCTGTCCATTCCACTGCGAGGCGGAGCCCTGGATGAGGTCCTGGAGCCCCTTGCGGGTCGGCCCGTTCAGGGTGTTGAAGATCTCGTCGATGTTGACCGCGCTGTTGGTGTTCTGCGGGCCGATCGTGCCGCCGTTGGCGATCGCCTTGGAGTTGCCGGGAGCCAGGCGCAGCTCGACATAGCGATTGGCCACCGAGCTCAGCGATGGCACGCGCACCGTTGCGATCGTCCCCTGGCGCAGCGGCTGGTAGTGGCTGTCCGAGATGTTCAGCTCGATCCTGGCCATCCCGTTCTGGGTGAGCGTGATGTTCGAGATCGTCCCGATGGGCGCCTGGGCGACGTCCACCTGATCACCGGTCACGAGCTGGCTGGCATCCTGAAAGACCGCATAGACGTGGTAGCTCGACCCGCCGCTGAACAGGATCACGACCACGGCGACTACCGCGATCACGAGCGCGACGAGGGCGGCCACACGGCCGATTAGCGACGTGTTGCGCACGGGACGTTCCTAGTCGCGGCCGTCCACGGTGGGGCGTCGGTTACGCGCGCAGCTGTTCTCGAGGCTGGATATGGGTGCGGCGATTCTGGATCTGGGTGCGGCGATTCGGGTTTTGGGTGCGGCGATCCGGTCGCTGGCTTTGAGCGCAGCGGTGGTGCCTATCCGACTCCTGCCAGGGTCGGCTAAACGATCTGACGCGTGCATCGAATCTTCGTTCTCCTCCCGCGTGAGGGCGAATCGGTCGACGCGAAAAATCCGCAAATCCAAGCTACCAGGGGGCTTACGCCAGTGTCAATTTCGAACTGCCGTAATCCGGTGGAATAGGCTGCGTGTTGCCCTGCGGGGATTGCGCCCCGCCGCCCGGTGGTATGCCAGCAGTGATGCTCAGCCACTTATCGCCCACGTCTGCTATGCCATAGGTCGATGGTTGGAGGAGCCACGCAGGTACGTTCGCGTCGGCTGACGCGGCGACAGCTCCTGAAAGGCGCCGCCGGCGGGGCCGGGGTGCTGGTGCTCGGGGGTGGAGCTGTCAGCGCAACCAGCCTGCTTGGCCACCACCTGCGCAGCCTCCCCGCGTATGCGTCCACGTCCGATGGCCCCGGACGCCAGCTGGTCTCGCGGCCCAACCTGCATCCGCCGGTCTTGAGCGTCACCGCCCCGTCCATCCCCTTGGCGAGCGCGACCGGTGGTGCGCTGGCTCCCGGCTATCTGTTCATGGGCCCGAGCGCCGCCGACGGCGCACAGGGCGGCCCGCTGCTGGTCGACCACTATGGCGAACCCGTCTGGTTCAGAGCTATTCCTCGCGCGCTGTGGGCGACCGACGTGCGCGTCGCCCAGTACCGCGGGCAGCCGGTGGTGACGTGGTGGGAGGGGAGGATGAACGTGATCGGCTTCGGACAGGGAGAAGGCGTGATCGTGGACAGCTCGTACCGCGAGCTAGCTCGCGTGCGCGCCGCTAACGGCAGGTCGCTTGATATCCACGAGTTCATGGTCACGCCCGAGGGGACGGCGCTGTTCACCTGCTTCCCGCGACGAGTGCCCGCCAACCTCTCTGCTGTCGGTGGCCCCAGCGACGGCACCGTGCTCGAGGGAATCATCCAGGAGGTCGACATCGCGACCGGCAGGCTCCTGTTCGAGTGGCGCAGCCTCGAACACATCCCCATCACGGCGTCCTACTTTCCGCCCCAGATCGCCTACGGGTACGACTACCTGCACCTCAACTCGATCGACATCACGCCAGACGGTCACCTGCTGATTTCCGCTCGCCACAGCTGGGCGCTCTACAAAATTCACCGGCGAACCGGGGAGGTGCTGTGGCGGCTGGGCGGCAAGGACAGCGACTTTGCCTTCGATAACGACGCCCAGTTCTACTGGCAGCACGACGCGCGCCACCGCCCCGACGGCAACATCACCGTCTTTGACGACGGCGCCGCACAGTTCGCCGACGGCACGGGCTATCAGCGCTCAGAGTCGCAGTCGCGCGGTGTCCTGCTCGACATCGATGAGGGGGGCAAGCTGGTACGTCTTGTCCGCGCCTATCGCCATCCCCGCTGGCTCGCCAATGCGATGGGGAACTATCAGACGTTGCCGGACGGCCACGTCGTGATCGGCTGGGGAAGCTATCCGACCGCGAGCGAGTTTCTGCCGGACGGCACTCTGCTCGCCGACACCGGGATAGGCAAGAAGCACGATTCCTACCGCGCGTATAAGTTCCCGTGGAAGGCCACGCCCGCGGATCCACCGCAGCTCGCCGCTACGCACGACCGCCGGGAGGACAGGACCACTCTCTACGTGACCTGGAACGGCTCGACCGATGTCGCGCGCTGGCTCGTCAGCACCGGGAGCCACCAGAGCGCGGTGCGCCCCTTTGGCGTCGCCCGACGGCACGGGTTCGAGACCGCGATCCGGTTGCCGGCACACCAGAGCGGATACGCCAAAGTCACCGCGCTCGACTCAGGCGGTCGCCACCTGGCGAGCAGCCGCGTCGTGGGTGTGTAGGGCTACCAGACCCGGTGGGGGCGTTCGTGGGCTGCTGGCGCAGGGCTCGTTGCCTTGCGGCATGCGCCCGTGGGCGGCTTATGATCACGTTCACGCCCGGGTAGGCAAACTGGCAAAGCCTGCGCCCTTAAAAGGCGCTGCTCGAAAGAGCTTGCGGGTTCGAGTCCCGCCCCGGGTACTCGCTCATTCGCTGCTTGTGTGCGGTCTTGCGGGGGCGGCCCGCGCGCTCTCCAGGGGGTGCGCCGCTGCTTGGGCGCGCTCTCCAGGTGGTGCGCCGCTGCTCGCGCACCCTCAGCCGCGCCGCTGCTACTGTGTGCCTTCGTATACGGACCGGGGCCGAGTTGATGATGGATAACTCAGCTCACGCATACCGAGGGGTACGAAGACTGCACGCGCGCTCGCGGCTCCTGCGACTGCAGCCCGACGAGCGGCTCGTGGGACTCGTGCGGGCAGGTCACATGGCCGCGTTCGAGGTCTTGGTGGCCCGCTACGAGCGACGGCTGTTTGCCTTCTGCCGCCACCTCCTCGGGCGCACCGAGGACGCTGAGGATGTCCTTCAGGAGGTGCTTGCGGCCGCGTTCAAGGCGATCATCGCCGACGAGCGCCCCATTCACGTGCGCCCGTGGCTGTACCGGATTGCCCGCAACCGCAGTCTGAACCAACTCCGGCGCGAGGAGGCGGTAGCCGCGGACTCCATGGATATCCACCTCTCCGACAACGGTGCGACCACGGACGACCAGGTGCAGCGGCGCGAGGAGTTCAGACTGCTCGTGGCGGACATCCACACCCTGCCCGAGACTCAGCGGACCGCGCTCCTACTGCGCGAGATGCAATCACTCTCCTATGAGCAGATCGCGGCGACCATGGACACCACCGTCCCCGGCGTGAAGTCGCTGCTGGTCCGCGCCCGTGGATCACTGGCGGCGGCGGCGGAGGCGCGGTACATCTCCTGTGGGCAGGTGCGAGCGGAGCTCGGCGAACACGCGGCCGGGCGCAAACGCCACCCAAGCGCTGCGGCGCGACGGCATGTTCGCGGCTGCGAGGAGTGCTCGGCCTTCCGCGCCGAGCTGCGCGCGACCACACGCGTCCCGATCTTCGCCTAGCTCACTGCCCGACCGAGAACAGCGCCTCGAGGTCGTGGCGCGAGTACGCCTCGAACGCGACCATCGTGTGGGTGCGCGTGACCCCCGCGAGCTGGGAGAGCCCGCCAGCTACGAGCTGGGCGAGCTGCTCGTGCTCACGCACGCGCACGATCGCCACGAAATCCCACTCTCCGGTGACCGAGTACGCCTCGGCCACCCCCTCCAGGTCGGCCAGCTCTTCTCCCAGCGTCGTCAGCGCCGACCGCTGCGCCTGGATGAGGACGATCGCGTGTACCACTCTTGTCAGCCCGGGCGCTAGGTCGAGTGTGTCTCCCCCGGCTCCAGCACGACCACGTTGGAGCGGGTGGCCGACTCCACGTCGGACTTGAACGCCGCAGCGTCGGCTTCGATCGCGGGGAAGGTGTTGTAGTGACAGGGAATGACGGTGCTCGCGCCCACTAGCTGCGCCGCTTCGACGGCGTCGGTCGAGTCCATCGTGTAATGGCCCCCGATGCACATCAACGCAATGTCGATCGGCGCACGCTTGCCCACGAGCTGGAGGTCCGAGAACAGGCAGGTGTCGCCCAGGTGGTAGACGATCGTTTCGTGGAAGTTGACCACCAGGCCGGCCGGGGTGTTCACCGTCCCCTTCGGCGTCGTCGAGGTGTGCCATGCCGGAACCAGCTTCACAGACCCCCAGTCGAATCGCACCGTGCCCCCAAGGTTGGG
>DASRHQ010000066.1:0-35007 GCA_035650455.1 Solirubrobacteraceae bacterium | reverse complement strand
CAGATCCATCGATCGCCTCTGGTGCCGTGACCAACGCCAAGCTAGCCGCGGACGCCGTCAACACCGCGAATTTCAACCCGGGCGCGCAAGCACCTGACTCGGCGAAGCTCGATCAGCGGGCCCCCGACGACTACGGCGCCGTGCTGAGTGGTCGCATCAACGGCCTGAGCGGAACTGCCGGTGGGACCGTTCCGGACCAGTACGGGACGGTTAGCGGGATTTCGACCCCTTCCAACACGCAGACCTCCGTCACTACGGTTTCGCCCAATCAGACCCTGGTGGCGCGTGATCTGAGCGTCCAGATCACCGCAGCCCCCGGGAGCGGCAACGACCGCACGTTCGAGTTGGTTGTAAACGGGACGCGCTCCGGACTGTTGTGTGAGATCGCCAATTCGGCGACGTCCTGCTCTGACAGCGGGCCTGTGACTGTCCCAGCGGGCGCCACGCTCTCGCTCTTGAGCCATATCGAGAACGAGTCCGGGGTACCCAGCGCCAATGTGCTCTTCGCCTTTCGCCTGACAGCACAATGAGCAACCCGCGGAGGTCTCGCATGTTGCATCTGCTGTCACGTCGGCCGTCACCGGCGATGGTGGTGGCCTCGTTGGCGCTGTTCGTTTCGTTGGGTGGTGGGGCGTACGCCGCGATGAGCGTGCCTCCGAACAGCGTCGGTACTGCGCAGCTTAAGAACGCCGCGGTGACTGGCGCCAAGCTGCACGGCAACGCGGTCTCGTCGCCCAAGGTGGAGGACGGTTCGCTGCTTGCGCAAGACATCAAGGCGGGGCAGATAGCGGCCGGTCTTGGAGCGGCCGGTGGTGATCTGACCGGGTCCTATCCAGATCCATCGATCGCCTCTGGTGCCGTGACCAACGCCAAGCTAGCCGCGGACGCCGTCAACACCGCGAATTTCAACCCGGGCGCGCAAGCACCTGACTCGGCGAAGCTTGCTGGGTTGCCGGCCGCTGACTATGGCGGTGTACTCAGCGGCCGCATCGGTGGTCTCGGGGCGGGCCCGGGGACCACTTACTGGGGAGCGGTCAGCGGAAACTCCACCGCTTCCACCACGGAGGCCGACGATACGACTCTTTCGCCTGCTGAGCCCCTGGAGATCGTGATCTGACCGTTCAGGTCACAGCAGCTCCCGGCCCCAGTAGCGACCGCGCCTTCACCTTGGTCGCGAATGGGGGGGCCACAAGCCTGTCATGTGAAGTCGCCGACTCGGCGACGACCTGCTCTGACAGCGGACCGGTCTTTGTCCCAGCCGGCGTCACACTCGTGCTGCGTGAGGAGGTCCAGGGATCTCCCGCCGCTGCCGCCACTGCCCTTGTCGCCTTTCGGCAGACGCCAGGGTGAGCATCGCACGCGGCGCATAAGAGGGGGCCGGCCAAGCGGCCGGCCCTCTCTTGCTACTTCAGGCCCTGCGCCCCTAAAACTGCGTCACGACACGCCGACGTGTGCGTAGCCTACGTTGACCCTCGCCCCCTTCGGTAAGCCGGCCGGGTTGTTCTTACTCCCGATGATCAGCTGGATCATGATCACCGTGATCCCATTTGCGGTTTTCACCTGTTTGTGCAGCCACAGGGTGCCGATGCCCGGCAGGCCCAGCTTTGTGTTGACCGGGACGTTGTCGCCGATTCCAGGATGTCCCGCGACGTGGAGACCGATGAAGGACGAGTTGTCCCCGAGCGCCGGAGGATTGCCGTTGGCGGTTACGTCTGCCTTCACCACACTGGCTGTGATCGCTCCGGAGAGCAGGCTCACCTGCTGGATTGTCGAGCTCGTCTCTCCGAACACCTGAGTGGAGCTCACGGTCCCATTCGCCGTATCGGTGATCGTTCCGGACTTGAGCAGACCCGGAATGGTGGTCCCGGCGCCGGTGTTCTTGCGTGTCTTGCCCTTCGTGCCGAGACAGGGCATGTATTCCGGGAAAGACCTGCCGGCTTTTACGGTGCTGCCGGCGCGGGCGCTCGAGCCGAAGGCGAGCCCGTTGAGCACGCCCTCGATCGGACCATTCAGTGAACTGTGCGCCACCGAGACGTTGACCTCGGTCCCCAACTTGGCCTGCTTGCTGCCCACGGTCACCACGAGATGGATTGCGGTGACCGACATCCCCGCTGACGTGGCGCCGATGTGGGACTTCTGCTGGTTCAGCACCACGTAACCGATTCCGGGCAGCATGATCTTCGTGTTCGGCGCTGGCGTTCCCGCGATCGCGTGGCCGCCGACGACGAGGTTCACAAAGCGCGTCCCAGCGGCGCTGGTCTTGAATGTCCCGGCGGAGGTGTTATGGCTGGTCGTGCTGACCGATTTGATGGCCGTGGCCTTGACGACACCGCCCAGCAAGCTGGCATGTTCTGTCGCTGCCGAGCTGCTCGCAGCGACTCCTGTTTTGGTCGTCAGTGACGCTGCGGTGGTTTTGATCGTGCCCGAAGAGAGCGCCTTCGGGACGTGCACGCCTACGGCCGTGTTCGAATGGGTGACGCCGAGAGCGGACGTACAGCCGAGGACTGTCAACGCCGACCGCCCCGACTTGACCACCTTGCCGACGTGGACCTGGGATCCCCAGGCGCTTGCGTGGAATGAAAACTCCGGCGCAGAAGCAGATGCTGTCGAGACCCCGAACGCCAGCGCGGCCACCGCGACACCGCTGAACAGTAGGGCCTTTCGAGACAGGAACAGCACCAGACGGCCACGCCGTCTGGCTACGAGACGAAGCTCTAATCGAGTAGCTCCGGTCATCCTCACTTCCCCCTTATGTTTCGACTTTTTCCTTTCGCGACCCCAACCGGATCGCGCCCCACCCGCGCATCCATATGCGCTAGTTGGGGGTAAAACATAACCCAGAATTCATGTACTTTGCAACTTTCCACGGTAATTGCAGCGGATGCCCTGACCACGACTACGATTATGCGGCTGATGGAGAGCGCTCAGACTCCCAAGCTTCCATTGACCGGCGGTTGCGGTTGTGGCGCGGTCCGCTTCGAGGTAACAGAGCCGTTGGTCGGGGCCCTGTACTGCCACTGCACGCGCTGCCAGCGGCGCACCGGAACTGCCTCATCGGCCAACGCAAGCCCGGCGCCGGGCTCTTTCCGGATCGTCAAAGGGGAATCCAAACTACGGGCCTGGAGTCCGGAGGGCGGCTTCGAGAAGTATTTCTGCGGGGATTGCGGCTCGGCGGTATTCAGCCGGCACCCAGAGGATCCCGATCGGATGAGCATCCGCTTGGGAGAGTTTGACTCGGACCCCGGTATCCGCCCGAGCGTGCGCCAGTTCGTCGCCTACGCAGCCTCTTGGGAGCCCATCCCCGACGACGGGCTACCGCGGTTCGACGAGAGCTCGCGCTCGCACTGAGCTCAATCGCCGGGCCTCAGCGCCCCACGACGGTAAAGAAGTCCCTGCTCCAGGGGATGAGATAGTCGCCGGGAATGGTGGTTTGGCCCGCCAGGACGGGCAGCGGCACCGGCCGGCCGTCGACGCTCTGATGCGCATAGAAAAAGGCCGCCACCCAATCGGGATTGATGTCCAGTTCGACCGCGCGCACCACGTGCGCGCCGAGGAGCGCACCGGCGAGCGCCGCCGGGGTCAGGTTCTCGCCAGCCGCCCAGATCAGGTGTCCGTCGGCGGTGATGCCGAGGGCGGCGCGGGCGGGGGCAGCCTCGCCGCCGATAGTCGCTCCCCAGCACGTGATGCAGCCGACCGAGGACGCGGTTTGCCCGTGGTTGATCAAGAGGGCCAGGTTCTGGCGCACCGAGGCGACCTGCTGCCCCACCGCGGGCACCTGGCCGTTCCAGGAGCCAATGTCGGTGGTCCCGTTCTTGTAGGTGACGATCGAGCCCAGGCCCGCCCGCAGTGGGGCGCCCACCCGGCCGTAGGACTCAAAGCCGCCCGAGCCCAGATCGAGCCTGAAGCCGCCGTTGAACGCCGCCACCACGCGGGAGAGCTCCGATCCAGTGATGTCCGGTCCGTACCGCCACCCGCCGGCGCCGGCGTCGATGGTCCCCGAGTGGAGGTGCAGCGAGACGACGCGTTGGTCGAAGGAGAGAAGATCCACCCCGGAGGAGAGATGCGCGATCGAGACCGCGGTCTGACCGTGCCACTTCGCTGCCGGAACGAAGGCCGCGCTGTGGGAGGAGAGTGAGCCCTTCAGCACCACGGGATACGCGGGACCGGGGAGCGTTGACCGATGCACGGCCTTGTTCGAGTGAGCGTCGCCCGAGGATTTCTGCGCGTGGGTGGAGGCGGTTGACGTCGAGCTGCCTCCGCAGCCGCCCAGCGCGACCACGGCGAAACCTGCCGCGGCCAGCGGGCGCAGCCATTTCACAGCCGGCTTCAAGCATGCCTTCCTGCGGGTCATCTAACGTGATTTCGGCGCATCCCACTCGGGGCCTTTGGCCGCGCCAGAATCCGACGAGCGCGCGGCAGTGTGAAGTCTCGAAATGAACCCAGCTTCAGCCCCACATGAATGGTCCCTTATGCGGCCGGCATGGGCGCTGGCAACCTCGCTGATGCTACTGCTGTCCGCATGCGGCGGCAGCGCCCAGCCCACGACCCAACGGCACGCTGCCGGGACCGCGACGACGACGCGTGGTGCGACGACCACGCAGACCGTCAGCCAGAAGCCCGTCCCCCGCCAGCCGTTTCGCGTCGGCTCGGTCAGTCTTTCCCTTAGCGAGCCCACCTCGGCCGCGAACGCGACGACCCGCACACCCACCGGGACCTCGGTCCGCGTGCTGCCAACGGTGGTGCGATACCCGGCCGTCGGTCGCCCTGACGGACACCTGAACCCGGGCGCTAGGCCTGCCCGAGCGGCGGGCCCGTTTCCGCTCCTGGTGTTCTCGCAGGGCTACGACATGCCGCCGGCGGCGTACTCGTGGTTGATGGACGCCTGGACGAGCGCCGGTTACGTCGTGGCCGCTCCAACTTATCCGCGCACCGACCCAACCAGCCCGGGTGGACCCGACGAGGCGGACATCGTCAACCATCCCGCCGACCTGCGGTCGGTGATCGCCAGTTTGCGAGAGCCACATATCGCCGGGACCAAAGTGTTGAGCGGCCTGATCGATCCCAGCAAGGTGGCGGTGATCGGCCAATCGGACGGCGGCGACGTCAGCCTGGCGGTCGCCGCCGGAAGCTGCTGCCGGGACAAAGCGGTGAAGGCCGCGGTGATCCTGTCGGGGGCAGAGCTCGAGGCTTTCGGCGGCGCCTACTACAACGCAGGCAGCGTGCCCTTGCTCGTGGTGCAGGGCAGCGCGGACACGATCAACCCGCCGGGCTGCAGCATCGAGCTCTACGACCAAGCCCCTAGGCCCAAGTACTACCTAGAGCTGATCGGCGCAGAACATCTCCCGCCGTACACCGTTCCCGGCAAGGACCGGTCACTGGTGGCCGCCGCGGTGCTCGACTTCCTTGGGCGCTACCTGAAGGGACGGGCCTCAGGGATCCAAAAGCTTGCTCGAGCCGGCGATGCGCCCCCGGTGGCCAGGCTTATCACCGGCGCGACCGGCCCCGGGTCCGAGACCTATTGCCCCGGCGCTCCCGCGCCCTGAAAAGTCAGCCTCGCACGGCGGTCAGGATCTGTCGCTCACGCGGAGGAATCCCGCCGCCTGCGATGGCCAGCGGCGAGCTCTCACTGCAGCGGCCTGCGCCGCGTCTGAGCCCGACGGCTGGCCGGCACGCGCCTGACGGCTGGGCCCTCGGGTGGTTCGACCGCGCGCGAGCCGGGTCCTAGCGGCCCGGCCGCACGGACCGAGCCGTATCGAGACTGGGCTGCGACGGCCTGCCGCCGGGCCTCGCGGCGTCTGCGCCTCCGCCTGGACCGCAGGTTGCCGACGAGGAAGGTGATCCCCCCGAGGATCAGCACGATCAGTGCGGCTATGCCAATGACGGCCACTCCAGGGGCTAGCACGAAGGCGAGCACGACGAGCACGGCCACGATCGCTGCGTCGATGAGCAGAGTGCGCGAGATGTCCGAGGTCATAGCGGCAACCTTCTGTATAGCGCGCGCGGGAGATGCCGGAGCAGCGCGAAGATCGCCCGGAGTCGACCGGGTACCCAGACCGTGTGAGCATTGCCCGACAGCGCACGCACCGTGGCCTCTGCCACCTCCTCGGCGCTGGTGGCAAGGGGCGCGGGCTTCAGGCCCTCGGTCATGCGAGTGGTTACGAATCCCGGCCGGACGACGAGCACGCGCACACCCGTGCCGGCGGTCGCGTCGGCAAGTCCGTGGGCAAGCGCATCGAGTCCCGCCTTGGCGGCGCCGTAGACCGGATTCGAGGCCCGGGGGCGTTCCGCGGCGACCGTCGATAACAACACCATCGTTCCGGCTCCCTGTTTGCGAAGCTCGCGCAGCGCGTGGAGCAGGAGCGAGCCGCAGTCAAGGAAATTGACGCGCATCACCTCGAGGGACTCGTCGATGTCCGCGTCCAGCCCGGCCTGGCCGCCGAGCACGCCGATCGCGAGCACCACAACATCGAACCCACCCGCGCGCTCGAAGGCGCCTGCGACCGTGCCCGCGTGGCTGGTGAGGTCATCGGCGTCGAGCAGCGCGGAATCCCCGTCGAGGCAGCCGGCCGACTCGAGCAGTTCCAGCGCCTGGGCCAGGCGCTGGGGATCCCGGCCCAGGAGGAAGGGACGAACTGGGCTGCCCAGAGCCAGGTGCCGGGCGATGGCAAGGGCGATCTCCGAGCTGCCGCCCAGGAGCAGTAGGTTCGTCGTCTTGGGGGTCACGGGCGCCTGCCCTGGCCGGCGTCGACGGGGGAAGACCGCGTTCATTGGCTCTCGTTCACCAGCCCCGTCCTGACCGCCAGGTCAGAGCGCCACAGCCCTTCCGGATCCGCCCGCTCGCGCACTGCGCGCCACTCGGCGAGACGGGGATACATCGAGCTGACAGTGCTTGGGCGCAGACGCGCATCCTTTGTGAGATAGACGCGGCCGCCCGCGCCGGCCACGAGTTCGTCGCAGTGGTCGAGCGCAGCGTGAACGCCCGCGGCGGAGCGCGGCAGGTCGAGCGCGAGCGTCCAGCCCGCGATCGGGAACGAAAGCGGCGCCGCGTTGGCGGGACCGAAGTCCTTGAGCACCGCCAGGTAGCACGGAACGCGCGTCCGGCGCAGGTGCTCGATCACAGCCCATAGCACGGGCTCGCCTCCGTGTGGGACCACCAGTTGGTACTGGTAAAAGCCGCGCGGCCCGTACAGCCGCGGCCATGCCTCGAGCTTGTCGAGCGGAAACATGTGGGTGCCGATTGGCTCGAGATGCCCGCGCTGCCGGCGAGGTGCGGCACGAAAGCGAAGCTCGTTGAAAGCGCGGATGGTGCTCGGTGCAAGCAGGCCCGCCGGCCAGCGCGCTGGTACGCGCGCGCGAGCCGGGACCGTTGCCCGTGCGTCGCGCATGCGCGCCGCACGGGCGTTTTGCGCCGGATCCGCGGGCGTGTCCTCGAGCGGCTGCGCACGGGTGACGATTCCCCTCCCGGGGCGGGTGCCGAGGAGATCCAACCATGCGACTCGGTACGAACCACCCGGTGACGAGAGCACCTCGAGCGCCTCTTCCAGCGTCTCAACGCGGTCGGTGTCGACGGACAGCAGCGGTCCGCTCACGGCTCGCAGCACGATCTCGGCCGATGTGACGATGCCGGTCAGCCCCATGCCTCCGAGCGTGGCCTCAAACAGCTCGTTCCCCGGATGTAGCTCCAGCAGTTCACCGGATGCATTCAGGAGCTCGAGCGAGCTTACGTGGGCTCCGAAGGTTCCGGCCACGCCGTGGTTCTTGCCGTGGATGTCGCTGGCGATCGCGCCGCCCACGGTGACATGCTGAGTGCCGGGCAGGACCGGGACGAGCCAACCCTCGGGCACCAACTGGTCCAGCAGCTCAGCGAGAGTGACGCCGGACCCCGCTGAGACCGAGCCCCGTTCACTGTGCAGCTCGATGCCTTTCAGCGCGGTGGTGTCGAGAACCAGCCCGTTAGAGAGCTGGGCGGCGTCGCCGTAACTTCGGCCTAGTCCACGGACGATCGCGCCGGGTAAACCACCGCGACTGCCAAGCCGCGCCCGCGTCGGCTCCAGTGCGGCCTGCAACTGCTGCACCGAGCGCGGCCGGATGAGCTCCGTCGGGACACCCTCGCCGGCGCCCCAGCCGCGCAGGACCGCGCGATCTGGTCCCACCGGCCCAGCATCACGCTGTGCGACCGCTAGCGCTTGATCAGCCGGCGGCATTGACACCGAGCGCGAACAGCACCAGCCACGCCAGAGCCGCGACCTGAAGCACCCGGTCCTTCAGGATCAGCTCGTCGGGTGCTTCGCCTGCGCCGGCGCGCACGAGCGCGCCGTAGCGCAGCAGGCACACCGCAAAGGGCAGGATCGTCAGTGGCCGCCACGGCACGCCGTCCACGACCGGAAGCTGAAATGCCCACATCGAGTAGGCGAACAGCGTCACTCCCGCGCTCGCCACGAGCACACGGACCAATAGCGGCAGGGTGTAGGAGTGGAGCACGCGCCGGCGCGCGGTGTTCTCGATCTGCGATCGGCGCAGCTCCGAATAGCGCTTGCCCGCCGCGACACACACGGCGGCCGCGCTGATCACGAGCAAGAACCATCTCGAGAGGGCTACCGGAGGTGCCACCCCGCCCGCAACGGCGCGCAGAACAAAGCCCCCGCTGATCGCGATCAGGTCGAGCAACAGGATGTGCCGCCAGATCAGCGTATAGCTGAGCGTGAGCGCGACGTAACCGGCGCCGACCACGCCCAAAAGCGGCCGCACACACACGCACAGCGCCAGCCCAGCCGTGACCAGAACCGTCCCGAAAGTCAAGGCGCTGGGCGCGCTCAACTCGCCGGCCGCGACCGGCCGATAGCGCTTGCGCGCATGGAGTCGGTCCTCGGCGGCATCGTGGACGTCGTTGATCGCGTAGAGCCCCGAGGCGAGCATGCAGAACGCAACGAACGCCAGACCTACCCGCACGGGCACGTCGTCGTGCCCCAGCGCGCCGGCGGCCACCGCCGCGGCCACGACGAGCCCGTTCTTGACCCACTGGTGGGGACGCATCATGACCAACGCGGCGAGCAGACGTCCCCGGCGTGGCCGAGCCGTGGGCAGTGTCTCCTGGGCCGCCTCGGGTACGCGCAGCGCTAAAAGTTCGGCGCGGTCATGAGGAACCTCGGCCGCCGAACCTTCTACCGTTACAGGTAGGGGGTCACGCCGCATGGTCAAAATAAAACGCCTTCCCCAGACGATGGCACGCGCCAAAGGCTAGGGACGATGCTCAATCGTGGTTTTGCGGGCGATAAGAAGGGCTTCACGATCTCTTTAGCGCCCGCTCGGGTAGATATTGCAACTGTACCCCGGCGATGCTAACCACTACCAGCCCCGATAGGCCACCGTCTCCGCTGCGGCCGGCGCGCCGCCGGGCGCCCCGACGAGCCCCTGGCCACGGTTTTCGCAGGTTTCGGCGCATCGTTCTGGCGGCGGCGGTGATCGCTTTGATCCCTGCGCTGGTCTCCTACATCGGGGCAATGCTGCAGCGCTCGGATTCGAGTCTCAGCATCCGTACGGTCGAATGGATTCGCGACAACGGCGCGCGCGGGCTCGTGAACAGCGTCGAGAACCTCTATTACACGCTGACCGCGCCGTCCAAGGGCGGTCCCGCTCTGCACCGTCTCCCCAAGCAGGCCGGTGTCGTACACGGGTCGGCCACCTCCCACAAGGTCCACTACTACCGGCCCCCAAACATTCGGCCGATCATCCACCCAGCGCTCGCCGGTGAGGGGGTTTGGCATGCGACCTTCGGCGGCGGAGGCTCGAATCCACCCGTCTTGATCACGAGCTTCAGGCCCCAGCCCGCCTACCCCAGAGTGGTCGCGGGGGTGGCCTGGATCAACCACACGCGCAGCTCGGTCATGCTCTATCCCGGCATCTCCGAGCCTGCCGTGACAATGCCCAATCGCGGACCGGGCGAGGTTCCGCCCAACACGCGTTCGCACTTGGTGGCCACTTTCAACAGCGCCTTCAAGTTGGCGGACTCCGGCGGCGGGTTCGTCTACAACGGCCACACGTACGCACCCATGCACGACGGGATTGCGACCATCCTTCGCTATCGCAACGGCAAGGTCAACATCAGGTCCTGGAGCGGGGGTTCGACGGCTGGACCCGACGTCCTCTACGCGCGCCAGGACCTGCCCTTGATCGTCAATAACGGCCGCCGCAACCCCAACCTCTCCGACGGGCCCGAGTGGGGCGCGACGCTTGGCAACGCCGTGCTCGTCTGGCGCTCCGCGGTGGGGATCGATCGGCACGGCAACCTCATCTACGCGGCCGCGGACTATCAGACCGTGGGCTCACTCGCGAACATCATGATCCACGCCGGCGCGGTTCGTGCCATGGAGCTCGACATCAACTCCTACTGGCCAAGCTTCATCACCTATCGCTCTCCGGGCGCAAAGCACCCGACCAATCTTCTGCCTGACATGGTGCGCTCACCGTTTAGATACTTGACCCCCGACGACCGCGACTTCTTTGCGGTGTACGTCAAGGGTCCGGTGAATTCCAAGCCTGCCGTGCCGACCACCCGGCGCTAGCGGCCCTTCGCGATCGCGCGTCGGGCACCCCGTCGGCGACCCGCGAACTCACCCCCTCAGATTCGCATTCGCCTCAGCGTCTCCGGGTCGAGAGTCAAGTCCATCTCGACCACCCGGTCGCCGACCACCGTGAATTTCACGACCGAGCGAACCCGCCCGCCGCGGATCACGACCGCACCGGGCCGGCCGTCTACAACCGCGTGGCGAGCGAAAGGCGCCATGGGCGTGCCGCGCGCGAGCACCACGTTGGCCACCTCTTCGGCTCCCGTGAGCTCGATCGCCCCCGGCGAGAGGTCGGTACCGCGATCCGAGCGAAACACGATGTCGGGATCGAGCACCGCCACCAGCGCTTCGAAGTCCCCTTCCCGCGAGGCGGCGAGAAAGGCGTCCACCACCTTGCGCTGGCTCGCGACGCTCTGGGGCGGGGACTGAGGTTCCACGCCGCGGACGCGGCGGCGGGCTCGACTCGCGAGCTGGCGCGTGGCCGTCGGGTTGCGGTCGACGATCGGCGCGATCTCTTCGAAGGTCATCCCGAACATGTCGTGCAGAACGAATGCCAGGCGTTCGGCGGGCGAGAGTGTCTCCAGCACAACGAGCAGCGCGAGTCCGACCGAGTCTGCAAGCAGCGCCTCCTGCTCAGGATCGTTCGGGTCCTGAAGCGTCACCTGCGGCGCCTCCACCAGCTGCTCCCGTCGGGCACGGCGAGCGCGCAGCATGTCCAAGCAGACCCTGCTGACAACCGTCGTAAGCCAGCCACGAAGGTTGTCAACACCGCCGGTTTGAGCGCGGGCGAAGCGGAGCCAGGTCTCCTGGACCGCGTCGTCTGCCTCCGCCCCCGATCCCAGCATCCGATAGGCCACCGAGCGCAGGTGAGGTCGATCTAACTCGAACTCCTCCGTCTGCCACTGATTCGTATCCATCGGTCACATCCTCTCGTCGAAGGCCGTCAATGGGTTGACGACAGCGGTGCGGCGGATGTGACCGCCGCAGACAAATAGAGGAGTGCAAGCCATGCCAGAAATCGAAGTACACGATCTGCGCAAGACCTATCCCGGCGATGTCGAAGCGCTCAAAGGAATCGACTTCGAGGTCGAGCCCGGCGAGGTGTTCGGCCTCCTCGGACCGAACGGCGCGGGGAAGTCAACCACGATCGGAATTCTGACGACCACGGTGAGACCCACGGGCGGGACCGCTCGGCTAGGAGGCTATGACGTGGTCGCGCAACCCCTGCAGGCGCGAAGCGTCTCAAGCGTTGTCTTCCAGGAGGCCGTGGTCGACGGCTCGCTGACCGGCCGACAGAATCTGGAACTCCATGCCCGGCTGTGGGGCGTCGATGCCGGGCGTGCGGCCCGGCGAATCGAGGAGCTAGTGCGTGCGTTGGGCCTCTCGGAGCTGGTCGACCGTCGCGTTGACGGCTACAGCGGCGGCCAGCGCAGGCGGCTCGAGATAGCGCGAGCGCTCGTCTCGCAGCCGCAGGTGCTTTTCCTCGACGAGCCCACGGTCGGACTTGACCCGCGCATCCGGCAAGAGCTGCTCGACGTGATCGCCGGGCTGCGCGCGCGCGAGGACGTCACCATCCTGGTCACCACGCACTACCTGGACGAGGCCGAGAGGCTCGCTGACCGTGTGGCCATCGTGCACCAGGGCCAGTTCGTCGCACTCGACACGCCACAGGCGCTGCTGGCCGGCCTCGGAGATCAGGTCCTCGAGTTCCGTGCGCCAAGCGACCCCGCGGCGGCGCTTGAAGTGCTTCGGGCCGGCGGCACGGCCGGCGCGGACGCATTCGTTTTGGGGTCCCGGGTGACGGTGCCGCTTCACGGCGGCCCCGCCGCGGCGCTCGCGGCGATCGAGTCACAGGGTCTACGCGTATCGGAGCTTGTGGTCCGTGCGCCCACCCTCGACGACGTCTACATCCAGCTGACCGGCGTTCGCTTCGGCGAATCACCGGGTCACGAAACCAACGGCACTCGCTCCGGCGAGGGCGATCCAATCCAGAACTAAAAGAGAGAAGCCCCCAAATGTCTGCCACATCTCAAGCCGCCGCACTCCCCCTTCCACGCACGCGGCCCTCGCGCCCGGCCAGCGTGCTGTTCACCCTGGCGAAGAGAAGAGCGCTGTTGACCTCGCGCACCCCGCGCCAAGTCCTTGTGCCACTGCTGGGGCCGGCGCTGCTGGCGCTGATCCTCGCCCCCGCACTTCAAAAGGCCACCGGGGGCCTGCATACCCAGATCAACTACACCGCGTTTGTCGGGGTCGGCGCGGTCGGGCTGGTGATTCCGCTCAGTTCGGTGTTCGCGGGACTGAGCGTGCTTGTGGATCGCCACGCGGGCGCACAGCGAGAGCTGCTCGCCGCGCCGATCAGGCGCGTCTACCTGGTGCTCGGAAACATGCTTGTCGCGCTGGTGCTGGCTGCGCTTCAGGCGATCGTGGTGGTGGGACTCTCCGCCCTGCGCGGAGGCGTCTTTCACATCACGGGCACCGGAATTGCCTGGTTCGTGGCTGCGACCCTGCTGTTCACGGTGTTCATGTACGCGCTGGCGGAGACCGTGGCCAGCCGCGTGACCAAGGAGGAGGACTACGTCGGCGCCACGCCGGTGCTGGCGATCCTGCCGTTCTTCTTTGCGGGCGCGCTGTTTCCAATCAGTGCACTGCCCGCGGGGCTGGCGGATGTGGCCAAAGCAATGCCGCTCACCCACGCGCTTGCGCTGCTGCGCTACGGCTTCATCGATCCCTCTGGCCACGGCCTGCACGACATCTGGGGCATGAGCAATGTCACCGTGGAGGCCTGGCTGAGCCTGGCCGTGGTGGCTGTTTACGCGGTCGCGCTGACCTTGATCGCCGTCCGGGTGTTCACGCGCTCCGCGGTGAAGTGAGGACTGGCAGGGCCATCGATCGACGAACGCTGTCGATTTCGCCGCGTCCCCTTTGTCTACGTACTGCCCGCCGTCAACTGCGGCGGGCGGTCCGTAGGCTCGACCATTCCCACAAGGAGGACGCGATGAAGTACATGATGTTCATCCATCAAGGCGACACCCCTACGCCCCAAGACCCCGAGGCCTGGGGTCGCCTCACCGAGGAGGAGCAGAGGGCGGTGTACGCCGACTACCAGGCCATCAACGAGACGCCCGGGGTGACCCATGGCGTCCAGATGGAGCCGCCCGAGATGGCGACGACGGTTCGAGTTCAGGACGGCGAGATCCTCGTCACCGACGGTCCTTTCGTGGAGATGAAGGAGGCGGTCGGCGGCTATCTGTTCTTCGAGGCTCCAGACCTCGACGCGGCGATCAAGCTCGCCACGCGGATCCCGGCGGCGCGGATGGGTGGTGCGATCGAGGTGCGCCCGCTCGTGGGGGGCTAGCGCTGGTAGAGCAGGTCTTCCGGGAACAGTGGGGCCGCGTCCTCGCGGCACTGATCGGCTTCCTCGGCGACTTCGAGCTTGCCGAGGAAGCCGCCCAGGAGGCGTTCGTGATCGCCGCGGAGCGCTGGCCGCGCGAAGGGACCCCCACCAACCCGGCCGCTTGGCTCGTAACGACCGCGCGCAACCGTGCCATCAACCGCATCCGGCGTGACCGCACGCTGCAGGCCAAGCTCCCGCTGCTCGAGCTCCCGCCGGCGGTCGAGGACGGGGATGAGGAGATGACGATCGCGGACGAGCGACTCGAGCTGATCTTCACCTGCTGCCATCCAGCGCTGGCGCTGGAGGCGCAGGTTGCGCTCACACTGCGCACGCTGGGCGGACTGACCACGGGGGAGATCGCGCGGGCCTTCCTGGTGGCGGAGCCGACGATGGCCCAGCGGCTGGTGCGAGCCAAGCGCAAGCTCAAGGCGGCCGGCATCCCCTTCCGGGTCCCGGCGGGGGCGGAGCTGCCGGATCGACTCGTCGCCGTCCTGGCGGTGGTCTATCTGATCTTCAACGAGGGCTACGGCGGGCGCGGCGAGCTCGCAACCGAAGCGATCCGGCTGGGAAGGGCTCTATCGGAGCTCATGGCAGACGAGCCCGAGGTGCACGGCCTCCTTGCACTGATGCTCTTTCACGACTCCCGCCGGGATGCTCGCTTTCGCAACGGCGACCTGGTGCTGCTGGCCGACCAAGATCGCGAGGCCTGGGACACGACTGAGATCGAGGAGGGGCGCGCGGTGCTCGACCGGGCGCTGGAGTTGAGAGGCAGGGGCCCGTATGCGATTCAGGCGGAGATCGCTGAACTGCACACGGAGGCTCCGACGGACTGGTCTCGGATCGAGACCCTCTACGGCGAACTCGCCCGTGTGGCGCCCTCGCCGGTCGTGGAGCTCAACCGCGCGATCGCGCTCGCTGAGGTGCGCGGTCCCCAGGATGGCCTAAAGCTCCTTGATGCCTTAGAGCTCGAGCACCTTCACTACCTCCACGCCGCGCGCGGGGAGTTGCTGGGCCGGCTTGAGCGCCACGAGGAAGCTCGTAAGGCCTACGGCCGCGCCCTAGCGCTGGTCTCGACCGATCCCGAGCGGCGTCTGCTGGCGAGGCGGCTGGCCGAGCTATCTGAATGACCAAGCGTCAGGAAGGTGCCTCGATCGTAAGGGCAAAGCGACCATCGACGGGGGCTAAGCGTGACCTGCATCAGATGGGCGGGTGGCGACTGATGTCGGGATAACCTGCGGGCATGAGCACTGCCACAGACCAACTGATCACCGCCGTCGACTTCGTCGGCATCCCGACCCGTGACCTCGCGAGAGCGGTCGACTTCTATGGGAAGACACTTGGCCTTCCCCGATCGGTGTACATGCCCGAGCGGAACTTCGCCGAGTTCGAGACAGGCAACCTGACCTTGAACATCATGAATGCGGAGAAGATGGGTCTCGAGCACACCGCGGTTCGCAACGCGGTCGCCTTACACGTTGATGATGTCGCGGCTGCGCGGACAACGCTCGAGGGTCGCGGGGTGACATTCGCGGGAGAGACCTTTGACACGGGCGTCTGCCACATGGCGTTCTTTCAGGACCCGGACGGCAACTCGCTGATGCTGCACCACCGGTACAAGCCGCGCGTGACCAGTTCATGAGCGGCCCGGGAAGGGTGCAGGCAACTAGGTCCACAGCGAAATAGTCCGCTACTGAACAATCTCAGCTACCATTCGGGGAATGGGTGTTCAGCTGGAGCAGCCGGTACAGGAAGTCGAGCAGAGCCGCTGTTTCGCCGGCAATCTCGCCTGGCTGTTGTACAGAGCCCATTGGGCCCTGGCGTCCGAGCTGACGGCGGCGCTCGCTCCGTTGGGCGTCTCGGCACGCGGTTACCACGTGCTGCGGGCCGCTCTCAGCGGCGAGCATACGCAGACGGAGCTGGCCGAGATGATCGGCCTCGACAAGACCACCATGGTGGTCGCCGTCGATGAGCTCGAGCGAGCGGGGCTCGCCGAGCGCCATCCCGCCCCCGAGGATCGCCGCGCCCGCATCATCGCCGTGACCGCGGCCGGCAAGCGCAAGGTGGCCGAAGCGGACAAGGTCAAGGAGCGTGTGCAGGCCGAGGTCCTGGGCGAACTGTCGCCGCGCGAGGCGGCGGCACTCCTGAAGACGCTCGCGAGGCTGGTCGAGGGCCCGCTCGCGGAGCGAGTGGAGTGCACGCCGGCGCTCCGCCGGCGCACCCCCCGCGGATAACCGCCGGGCGGGCACACTAAGGGCCGACTCCCCGCCGGGCACACTAAGGGCCCCACGCACACCGAGTAAGGGTCTAACCCTCGCGATCGGCTCCATGTTGCCGATGTGCGCCGCTCGGCCGCAGCTCATGCTTGCTGCCGTGGCCGATCACTTTCCGGCCGCGGCACGGTCTTACCGCTAGGCGTCCGCTCCGCGACGCACGCGGAGTTCTATGACGTTAGTCACAGACCGTCTTCTCCAAGATGATCTTGGAGCAGACGATTTGGTACCGTGTGTTCTTCGGAAAGACTATTGGAAAGAGGACGGATGACCGAGAGCCTTCAGCTTCAGACCAAACGAGCCTCAGCGGTCGGGAATGACCGCTCACGCTGGATTGCGCTGGTGGTGCTCTGCGTCGGCATGCTGATGATCATTCTCGACATGACCATCGTGAATGTCGCATTGCCCTCCATTCAGCGCGATCTCGGCTTCACCCAGTCGAACCTCGCCTGGGTCGTGAACGCCTATCTGATCACCTTCGGCGGTCTGCTCTTGCTGGCGGGCCGGCTGGGCGATCTGGTGGGACGCAGAAACATGTTTCTCGTGGGACTCGCGGTCTTCGTGGGCGCCTCGGCGCTGTGCGGCGCGTCCCAGGACCAGACTCTTTTGATCGTGGCTCGCTTCATTCAGGGAGCCGGCGGGGCGATGGCCTCTGCGGTGATCCTGGGCATGATCGTGACGATGTTCCCGGAGCCCACTGAACAGCCCAAGGCGATCGCCGTGTTCAGCTTCGTGGCTGCCGCGGGCGCCTCGATCGGGTTGCTCGCAGGTGGTGTGATCACCCAGCTGATCAACTGGCACTGGATTTTCTTCGTCAACCTCCCGATCGGTGTCGCCACGGCGCTGCTTGCGGTCCGTCTCGTGAACAAGGATCGCGGGATCGGGTTGCGAGGCGGAGCCGATGTGCTGGGAGCGGTGCTGGTCACCGGTTCGCTGATGCTGGGCGTCTACACGATCGTCAAGGCCCAGGAATTTGGCTGGGGCTCGCTGCACACGCTCGGGCTCGGCGCGGTGGCAGCCCTGCTGCTCGCGGGCTTTGTGGCCTGGGAGCATCGAGCCAGGCACCCCTTGATGCCGCTCAGCATCTTTCGTTCGCGCAACGTCGCGGGGGCGAACCTGGTGCAGATGTTGTTCGTTGGCGGGATGTTCGGGATGTTCTTCCTCGGCAGCCTCTACATGCAGCGACTGCTCGGCTACTCGCCGCTACGAATCGGGCTGGCCTTCCTGCCGGTTGCGCTGCTGATCGGCGCCCTCTCGGTTGGCGTCGCGGCGCGCCTGATCATCCGCTTCGGGGCGCGGACGACGCTGATCCCCGGCCTGATATTTGGCGCCGCCGGACTTGCGTTGTTCACGCAGGCGCCGATCGCCGGCAGCTACGCGGGCGATCTGCTGCCCTCGATGGTGCTGGTCGGCGTCGGCGCCGGTATCTCCTTCCCGGCGCTGATGACGCTCGCGATGTCAGGGGCCGACCCGAGCCAGGCGGGATTGGCGTCAGGGCTCGTTAACACCACTCAGCAGGTGGGCGGCGCAGTCGGATTGGCGGTGCTGGCCACGCTTGCGAGCACCCACACCACAAACCTCCTTCACCAAGGTAAGGCCGCGGCACCGGCGCTTCTGGGCGGATACCACTTCGCCTGGTGGATCGGCACCGGGCTTCTGGTGGCGGCGGTGGTAGCCGCAGTGACGATTCTGCGCCCCGCGCCAGCCGCAACCGAGGCGACCGAGGCCACCGAGCCCGACGTTCACCCCGACCCCCAGGTGGCGTACTCCGAAGCCGCCTGACCCTCTCCCCTCGCCCCAGCGGGGCCGCCGCTCACCTTCGGTGGGCGGCGGCCCCGCTATGCGTCGGTTGACATCATGCCCGCCATCACGGTGTCGCGTCCCGATTCAGCCGTCGCTTCACACCAGCCGGCGTTCCTGTTCGATCTCGACGGGACGCTGGTGGACAGCGTCTACCAGCACGTGGTGGCTTGGCGCGAGGCGCTCGAGGAGGTCGGCATCAATCTGCCGGTTTGGACGATCCATCGTCGCATCGGGATGAGCGGTGGTCTCTTTGTCAATGCCCTCGCTCGCGAGCTGGAGACCGACCTCGACCGTGAAACACTGGCTCGCCTTCCGGCTCTCCACGCCGACGCCTACATGCGCCACTTCGACAGCGTCCGTCCGCTGCCAGGCGCGACGAGGCTGCTGACATCGCTGACGGAGATCGGCGTCCCCTGGGCGATTGCCACCAGCGGACAGCAGCACTATGCCGAGCTTGCGGTTGAGTTGCTGGGACTGCCACCCGCGACGCCGCTGGTCACCCGCGACCAGGTCCGCTACGCAAAGCCCGATCCCGACCTGTTCATCACGGCGGCCGAGCGGATCGGCGCGGCTGTCGCCAACAGCATCGTTGTCGGCGACAGCGTGTGGGACCTGCTGGCTGCCCGGCGGGCACCGGCCCTGGGAATCGGGCTTCTGTCGGGCGGCTATGGACGCGAGGAGCTGATCTATGCGGGCGCTTTTCGCGTCTACGACGATCCATTGGACCTCCTAGCCCATCTGGACGAAGTCGCGGTCAGACGCCCGCTGTAAGTGCTCGTCGTGGCCGGTGATCCTTCGTGGGCGCCGAGGCGGCCAGGGCCGGGATGTGAGGGGCTAAGCGGTGCGGCTGGGCGTGGGCGCGGGTCTGGTGGAGCTGCGGCGGGGGCCCCGGCGGGCCGGACAAAACTGACCACGAAGAGCGCTTCCCGTCAAGCGTGGTTGATTTCGGGGCTATAGCGAAACCTTGTGACCACGGTGCCGTCGCCGCCGCAGCATTGGCGGGTTTTGCCCGGGTTTACGCGCCGCTTCGCCGACGCGCTAAAAAGATCGAACATGGAGCCAAAGGAGCTCTACGGCCTCCCGCTGGAGCGATTTACCGAGGAGCGCAACGCGCTCGTAAAGGGGCTGCGCAAAGGGGGACGGCGGGAAGAGGCCACCGAGGTCTCAAATCTGCGCAAGCCTTCGGTCGCGGCCTGGGCGGTCAACCAGCTCGTGCGGACACAGCGGCGGGATGTCGCGAGCCTGTTCGAGGCCGGAGACGCCCTTCGCGAAGCCCAATCTCAGCTGCTGTCAGGCCGCGGCGAGGCCGACGCGCTGCGCGACGCGGTCGAGGCCGAGCGCGTCGCTGTCGATCAGCTGACTCAGAGAGCTCGGGGGCTGCTCAGCTCAGAAGGCCACGAGCTCACTGTGGCGACCCTGCAGCGCGTCTCCGAGACGCTCAACGCGGCGGCGCTCGACGAGGACCTCCGGGCCCAGGTGAGCGACGGCTGCCTCGTGCGCGAGCTTCACCATGTCGGCCTGGGGCGTTTGGTCCCGTCCCGTCCCGGCGCCCGTGGCAAGTCTGCATCAAAGAAGCGCGCGGCCCTCCCGGACAAAAAAGGCGCTGAGCCCAAGCAGACCCGCTCGGCCCGTTCGGCCCAAACGGCGCAAGCGCGCAATGCGGAGGCCGAGGCCCGCCGCCGAGCCGAGCGCACCGCCAGAGAGCTCAAGACGGCCCAGTCGCGTCGGGATCGCGCGGCTGACGAGTTCCGTAGAACGGAAAAAGCCCTGCACGACGCGGAAGCCACACTCGCCGGCGCGCAAGAAGCAGCAGCCGGCGCAATCCGCGAGCTGGAGGAGCTCCGAAGGGCGCGCGACCGCGGATAAACTTCACATTCGCGTAACGAGTAGGACGCTGGGCGGAGGGCTGCGAGAATCCCTTCTCGCATGACTGGTTCGGCTGACCGCTCCACGAGGGTGCTGGTGGCGTACTACAGCGCCACCGGCAACGTCCACGCGCTCGCCAAGTCCCTGGCCGAGGGCGCCGGGGAGACGGGGGCGGAGGTCAGGCTGCGCCCCGTGGAGGAACTGGCGCCGGAGATGTTGATCTCGCAGAACCAAGCTTGGGGGCGCCACCGCTCGGAGGTCAGCGATGAGCCGACCGCGTCGCTGGAGGATCTCGAGTGGGCCGACGGAATCGCTTTCGGCACGCCCACGAGGTTCGGCAACGTCGCGGCGCAACTGAAGATGTATCTCGACCAGGCCGGCGAGCTTTGGCAGCAGGGAAAGTTAATCAACAAGGTGGTGACCGCGTTCACCTCCTCGCAGACTCCTCACGGCGGCCAGGAGTCGACGATCCTTGCGCTCAACAACACCTTCTACCACTGGGGTGCGATCGTGCTGCCGCTGGGATACACGGTCAGCGAGGTGTTCAACGGCGGCGGCAATCCCTACGGCGCGTCCTACACGAGCGGCACGCGCGTGGGCGAGCCAGACACCGAGACGCGCGCCGTTGCGGCCGCTCAGGGCCGCCGGCTGGCGCGGGTCGCGCAGGTAATCGCGGGCGCACAGCAGCGGGGACTCCTCGACGTCCGGCGCGGCGTGGTCGCCGGACCGCAGGCGTAGTCGCCCGCAAACGCTTGGCCGAGCCGGTCCGGCGGGTAGCGTAAGGCGTGAGCAAGGAAAGGAACCACTCATGGGAATTACCGAAAACGTCCGCGGCGGCCCTCACGAGACCGCTACTGACCAAGACTTCCGCCACGAGCTCGCCCAGCAGCTGAGGGTCGATTCCATCAGGGCCAGCGCCGCCGCCGGCTCCGGCCATCCGACCTCCTCCATGTCGGCGGCGGAGCTCATGGCGGTGCTGCTCGACGGGCATCTGAAGCTCGACTATTCCCGCCCAGAAGATCCTCACCGCGACCACCTGATCTTCTCCAAGGGCCACGCGTCGCCGCTGTACTACTCGATCCTCAAAGCGGTAGGGGCGATCGACGATGAGGAGCTGCTCAGTTTCCGTAAGTTCGGTAGCCGGCTCGAGGGTCACCCGACGCCGCGCATTCCGCCCACTGACGTGGCCACCGGCTCGCTAGGGCAGGGCCTCCCGGTCGGTGTTGGGTTGGCCATCACCGGCAAGTCCCTGGATCGGCTCCCGTATCGCGTCTGGGTGCTGTGCGGCGACTCGGAGCTTGCCGAGGGTTCGATCTGGGAGGCCTTCCAGCACGCCGGCTGGTCGGGGCTCGACAACCTGATCGCGATCGTCGACGTCAACCGGCTCGGGCAGACGCGCGAGACCATGCTGGGATGGGACCTTGGTGGATACGCCGCACGCGCCCGCGCCTTCGGATGGCACGCGATCGAGATCGACGGCCACGACATCGACGCGATCGAGGCCGCCTACGAGCAGGCGCAGCGGACCACCGGACGGCCCACGGTGATCCTCGCCCGCACGCTGAAGGGCAAAGGGGTCAAGGCCGTGGAGGACAAGAACGGCTATCACGGCAAGCCGCTCGCCGACCCCGAGGAGGGAATTGAGGAGCTCGGCGGCGTGCGCGACCTGCGGGTGACACCGCCCGCACCGGTCCAGGAGGGCGAGCCCCACCGCTTCAACACGGCAACCGGCGAGCTTCCCGAGTGGGACCTTGGCGAGGAGGTGGCCACACGCGATGCATACGGGCATGCCCTCGCCGCCCTCGGCCAACTCCGCGGCGACGTCGTGGCGCTCGACGGCGAAGTGTCCAACTCGACCCTTTCGCAGGTCTTTGCCGAGGCGCACCCGGATCGTTACTTCGAGATGTTCATCGCCGAGCAGCAGATGGTCGCCGCGGCCGTGGGCATGCAGGCGCGCAGCTGGGTGCCGTTCGCCTCGACCTTCGCGGCGTTCTTCACGCGGGCCTACGACTTCATCCGCATGGCCGCGATCTCGCGGGCCAACATACGGCTGGTGGGCTCCCACGCGGGAGTCGCGATCGGCGAGGACGGCCCTTCACAGATGGCACTCGAGGACTTCGCGGCCCTGCGCGCCGTGCACTCCAGTGCGGTGCTGCACCCTTCCGACGCAAACCAGGTGCCGCCGCTGGTGGCCCAGATGGCCGACCGCGAGGGCATTTCCTATATGCGCACGTTGCGTGGCAAGACGCCCGTGCGCACCCGTCCGGACGAGGACATCCGCATCGGCGGCAGCCGCGTCGTCCGCTCCAGCGACCAGGACGACGTCACCGTGGTCGCCTGCGGGGCGACGGTCGGAGAAGCGCAGGACGCCGCGCAGCAACTCGAGCAGGATGGCGTGCGTTTGCGCGTGCTCGACTGCTACTCGATCAAGCCCATCGACGTAGACGCGCTGCACTGCGCCGCCAGCGAGACTGGAGCGCTCGTGTGCGTCGAGGACCACTGGCCGGAGGGCGGACTTGGAGAGGCGGTCGCGGGTGCTCTCGCGGACGCGCAGCAGCGGCCGCCGATTGTGCGCCTGGCGGTGCGCGACATGCCGACGTCAGGCAAGCCCGCGGAGCTGCTGCACGCTGCCGGGATCGACGCCGCCGCGATCGTCGAGGCGGTGCGGTCGCTGAACTCCGGATCACGCTGAGCGGCCATGGTTGAGGCTTCCGGAGACGTGCCGCTGATTGAGGTCTGGAGCGACTACATCTGACCGTTCTGCTACGTCGGCCTCGAGCGGGCGGCGTGGCTGGAGCGCCGGTTCGGCGCACGAATCGAATGGCGACCCTTCGATCTGCACCCGGAGTATCCGCCCGAGGGAATCCCGCGCGCCGAGCTCGAGCGCAGATATGGCGGCGGGTTCGCCGACCGACGCAACGCGATGTTCGTACAAGCCGGATTGCCTTACGCGGAGAGTCTCGAAAAGGTGCCGAATTCGCGACGTTCGCTGATGCTCGCCGAGCTGGCCCGCGAGCGTGGCGCCTTCGACGCAGTCCATCGGCGGATCTTCGATGCCTACTGGGCGCGCGGCCGTGACATCGGCGACGATCGGGTACTCATCGAGGAGGGGACAGCCGCCGGTCTCGACGAAGGCGACATCGTCGACGCTCTACGCGACGGGCGCTACCTGGCCGGCGTCGAAGCGCAGACCCGCGCCGCCCTGGAACTGGGCGCCGGCGGGGTGCCAGCATGGGTAATCGATCAGCGTGTGCTAGTACCTGGTGCTCAGCCCCACGAGGTCTTCGCGCAGGTGCTCGAGCGCCTTGGCCACGAACAGGCCCCCTGAAAACCAGCAACCAAAAGGAAAAGGCATGGAATACCGTCAACTGGGTCACTCCGGCTTGCGTGTCTCAAGCCTCACGCTGGGAACGATGACCTTTGGCGGCCGCGGAAAGTTTCGCGACGTCGGGCAGACGGACCTGGAGGGAGCAAGACGCCACATCGACATGGCGCTTGAGGCGGGCGTGAATTTGATCGACACGGCGAACGTCTATTCCGACGGGGCCGCCGAGGAGATCGTGGGGCAAGCGCTCGAAGGACGGCGCGACGACGTTCTGCTCGCCACCAAGGCACGCTTCCCGATGGGGGCGGGCCCAAATGAGGCTGGACTTTCGCGGCACCATCTGATCGAAGCGTGTGAAGCCAGCCTGCGCCGGCTGCGCACGGACCACGTCGATCTCTACCAGGTCCACCAATGGGACGGCCAGACGCCGCTCGAGGAGACGCTCGGGGCGCTCCAGCACCTGGTGCAGAGCGGCAAGGTCCGCTACGTCGGGTGCTCCAACTTCGCGGGATGGCAGGTTATGAAGGCGCTTGGGATCGCCGACCAGATCCGGTTGCCGCGGTTTATCAGCCAGCAGGTGTACCTGTCGCTGCAGGAGCGCTCTGCCGAGTATGAGATCGTCCCCTCGGCGATTGACCAGGGCCTCGGGCTTCTGATCTGGAGCCCCCTCGCCGGCGGCCTTCTCTCGGGCAAGTACAGGCGAGATGAGCCTGCCCCGGAGGGCTCGCGCCACGCGAGCGAGTGGGACGAGCCACCGGTCTATGACGAGGACAGGCTCTATGACACCGTGGAAGTGCTCGTCGAGATCGCCTCCGGCTACGGGGTCTCGCCCGCGAGAGTCGCGCTGGCCTGGCTGCTGGGTCGTCCCGGGATCACCACGGTGATCGTGGGCGCTCGCAACGACGAGCAGCTGGCCGACAACCTCGCGGCTGTCGAGCTCGACCTATCAGACGAGGACTCCGCGCGGCTCGAGGAGATCTCGAGGCCGCCGCTGCTGTATCCCTTCTGGCACCAGCGCAACACCGCCGCCGATCGACTCTCCGACGCCGACCTCTCGCTGATAGGGCCGCAGCTCGACAGGTCGCTGGTGCCGGCCTCGTGACCCGGCACCTCTCTAGAGGTCGCAGCTGATGCGCGAGGGTCCCCTTACCGGACGCTATCCCGCCGCGGCGGCGATGGTCATCTTCGCGCTGGTCCCGTACCTGGCGCTGTCGGCGGCACTGACGCCGATCACTCCGATCATCGCCAAGGACCTGCACACAAGCCTCCAAACCTTGAGCCTTGGCGCGGGCATCGCAAACGCCGGCTACGCGGTGGGCACCGTGCTGGCTGTGTTGCTGGCGATGCACCTGCCTCAACGGCGGCTGATGGTTCTCTACGCCGCGATCCTCGTGCTCGGCTCGGTACTGGCGGCTGCCGCGCCCAATGTCGGGTTCTTCATCACCGGCCACGTGCTCCAGGGCCTGTGCACCAGCCTGCTGCTGATCGCCGCGGTCCCCCCGCTGGCCCTCGGGTTTCCGGTATCCAAATTGCGCTGGACGGCGATGATCCTGAATGTCTGCATCTTCGGGGCCGTCGCCCTCGGTCCGCTGGTGGGAGGCATCCAAGCCCAGGCCGATGGCTGGCGGCCGCTGTTCTGGGTCGTCGCCGGCATAGCCGGAGCGGCGCTGCTGCTGTCGGTATTGACCTTCCAGGACGCCCCACCGGCTGACCGCAGCGCCCCGCGCAATCCTCTTCCCGTCGCGCTGGCCGCCGTGGGTTGCGTGGCCGCTTTCTTCGGCGCCTCGGAAATGCTCACCCACTCGTTCCTGAGCGCCACGACCTTCGTGCCCTGGATCGCTGGGCTCGGCGTGATCGTCGTGCTCTTGGTCTACCAGTTCCGTGCAAAGGATCCGCTGCTGTGCATTCGGCCGTTGGCCAGCACGCTCCCAGTGAGCGGGATCGCCGTCGCGATCTGCGCGGCTGCCGGTTCTGTATCCGCGATCGGATTGGCCGCGCTTCTGCTCGCCAACAAATACACCCCAGTGCACCTGGGGCTGCTCCAGGTGCCCGAGTTCGTCGCCGCGCTGATCACCGCGGTACTGCTCGGCGTCGTTTTCCGCACACGCGGGCTCCACTACCTCGTTCTCGGCGGCATGGTCTCGCTGATCGCGGGGATCCTGATCCTCCTTTCCGGGCTCCCACCAACCGGTTTGGTCATGGCGGTCGCGTCGGGGCTGATCGGCCTGGGGGTCGGAGGTTCCGTGGCGCCGGCTCTCTTCATCGCCGGCTTCTCGCTGCGCAACAACGCTTTGCAGCGGGTGTTCGCGATCATCGAGCTCCTGCGGGCAGTCGCTGCGTTCATGGTCGCGCCGGTCCTGGTGCATGTGGCTGCCACGGTCGGAGGCACCCCGGCGGCCGGCACCCGCGTGGCACTGTGGATCTGTTTCGGGATCACGGCCGGGGGCACGCTGCTCGCAGTCTCGTTGTACGCGCTCGGGCGGGTCGTACCGCCGTCACCATCGCTGGACACATGGATGAGCGGCGAGGCGCCCGCCTGGGACTCGCCGCCGCTGCTCGCGGGGGTCCGCGACATCTCACACGACCACGTTCTCACCGAGCCGCTCGCGTGTGCCGTCGGGGCACACGACGGGGACTCGCATTCGGCCGAGCGCCAGGCTGCAAGCGCCGCTGAGGCGCCGCCGTGAGCGACGAGCTGCGCGCCGTCTTGTTCGCCTACGACGGTTCCGACCTCGCCAAACACGCGATCGAGGTCGCGGGGCGCGAGCTGGTGACGGGCCGCGAGGCGGTGGTGCTCACCGTGTGGCGGACCTTCAACGTGGGGTTCATCCCGGTGCAGGGGCGCGAGTTCGACGCCGCCGCCACCAACGAGGTGCGCGAAGCGGCGGAGGAGACAGCCGCGCACGGAGCCTCGCTGGCCGAGGCCGCGGGATTTCACGCCCAGAGCATGGCTGTGAACGCGGCGCCCGCGTGGAAGGGCATCGCCGACGTAGCCAACGAGCAAGGAGCCGGCCTGATCGTGCTGGGCTCCCACGGGAAGCACGGCCTGGCCAGCGTTTTCGCCGGAAGCGTGGCCGGCGAAGTTGCGGCGCATTCGCCACGCGCCGTGCTGATCGTCCACAAGCACGCCTGAACCGGAGCCCGCCGGCGCGTCCGGATAGGCTTTGCCCTACAGCGACCTACAGGAGCAGCCATGGTCCAGACCGAGCCGTTCGCCGAACCCCTGTTTCGGTGGGGGGCATCGCTTGAGGAAGGATCGCAGCGCGCCGAGCGCGAGAGCAAGCTGGTCCTGCTCGACTTCTACTCGCCTACGTGAGGGGGCTGTCGGGAGCTGGCCGCGGTCAGCTATCGCGATCCGGCGGTCGCCGGATTCATCGAGCAGCACACCGTCCCGGTCCATTTCAACGCCAAGGACGAGGTCAACGCAGAGCTCGTGAGCCGCTATCTGCAGGTGTGGACGCCGACGATTCACCTGCTGCTACCCGACGGCCGCTCCGCGTTCGAGCACGTCGGCTACCTACCGCCGGAGGCGTTTCTCTCCGAACTGGAGCTGGGACTGGCAACCGTGGACCTCAAGCGCCGCGACTACTCGGCTGCTGCCGACCGGTTCGAGCGCATCCGCGACCAACGTCCCACGAGCCATGTTGCGGACGAGGCCGCGTATTGGGCCGCGGTCGCGCGCTACAACGAGAGCGGTCAGTCCAGCGGGCTGATGGCCGGATGGCAGAAGCTGCGCAAGCGCTATCCGCAGAGCATCTGGCGCTGGAAGCAGTCGTTCTACGAGTGAGCCGCCCTGAGGGTCCTGAAGGCCGGTGATTTTTACACCGGTCAACCAGCATTACCTGGTTCAGGCGCGAGAGATGCAGGCGCTGTCGTTTGCCGTGCACATTCCGCTGGTCTGCTTCGGGATCTCTTTTCCGATCATGGTCCTGTTCGTGGAGTGGCTCTATCTGCGGACGGGGGACCGGCTCTATCTGACTCTCGCCAGGCGCTGGACGCGAGTGATGGTGACGCTGTTCGCGGTTGGGGTGATCACAGGAACGGTGCTGAGTTTCGAGATGGGGCTGCTATGGCCTGAGTTCACCGGCAGATTCGGCTCGGTCTTCGGCTTGGGGTTCGCCATCGAGGGCTTCTCGTTCTTCATGGAGGCCATCTTCCTCGGGATCTACGTTTACGGCTGGGGACGGCTCTCGCGCTGGACCCACTTTCTCACGGGTGTGCCGGTGGTACTCACGGGATTCACGGGATCTTGGATGGTGATCGCGGTGAACGCATGGATGAACCACCCGGGCGGGTTTCGCCTAGTTGGCCACAGGGTCGTCCATGTCGATCCGTTCAAGGCGCTGTTCGAGAACACCTATCTGTGGCACGAGCTCATCCATATGTACGTGACGGGGTATGTCGTCACGGGCTTCGTCCTGGCCGCGGCGTACGCCTTCGGCCGGCTGCGCGGGCAGTGGGGCCGCTACCAGCGAGTCGCCCTGACGATCCCCCTGACGATCGCGGCGCTGGCCTCGATCGCGCAGGGGCCGGTGGGCGACTGGGCGGCGCGTGACGTCACCAAGACCCAGCCGATAAAGCTGGCGGCGATCGAGGGGCTCTACAAGACGACCCGGGGGGCGTCCGAGCACATCCTCGGCTGGTACACGCACGGCCAGGTCAAGTTCGGCATAGCGATTCCCCATCTGCTTTCGGTGCTGGCCACGCACAGCTGGAACGGGAAGGTGACCGGGCTTCAGACCGTGCCCGCCGACCAGCGGCCGGCCATAAACATCGTGAGGTTCGCGTTTCAGACCATGGTCGGCATCGGGACGATGTTGGGGCTGCTCGCCCTGTGGCTGTTCGTGGTCTGGATTCGCCGCAGGCGATTGCCCGAAACCCCCTGGTTCTATCGAGCCGTGGTGCTGGCCGGACCGGCGTCGGTAATCGCGTTGATCGCGGGGTGGGTGGTCACCGAAGTGGGCCGACAGCCCTGGGTGGTCTACCACGTCATGCCTACCGCGGCCGCGGTCACCGGCGCGCATGGGATCCCCGTCGGCTACGGCACGCTGGCCGCAAGCTACGTCGTGGTCGCCTGCGGCCTGGCCTGGGTGCTTCGGCGCCTGGCGCGCGCGCCGCTGCGGCTGGTCGACGAGTCAGAAGCGGGTCTGGAGGCCGCATAGGCGATGCTGTTGAAAGCGCTTCCGCTGGTGTTCGTGCTCTCCGGGGTGGTGCTGTACACAGTGCTCGCAGGCGCCGACTTTGGCGCGGGGTTCTGGCAGCTGTTCGCGGGAGGGGGGGAGCGAGGCGAGCAGATCAGGGAGCACGCTCACCGTTCCATGTCCCCGGTGTGGGAGGCAAACCACGTTTGGCTGATTTTCGTCCTGACCGTGTTCTGGACGGGCTACCCGCGAGCGTTCGGCTCGATTGCCTCGACGCTGGCGGTGCCGTTGTTCATTGCCGCGATCGGAATCATCTTCCGCGGCGCCGCCTACGCGTTGCGGGCCGGCGCCTCGAGCCTGCGCGAATCCGGCGCGATCGACACGATCTTCTCGCTTTCGTCGATCCTGGTCCCGTTCGCCCTGGGGACCGCGATCGGTGGGATTGCCACCGACCGCGTTCCCGTCGGCAACGCAGTGGGCCATCTTTTCTCAAGCTGGCTGAACCCGACCTCCATTTTGATCGGGGTACTGGCGGTGGTGATCAGCGCATACCTCGCGGCGGTCTACCTCGCGGCAGACGCTGCTCATCTGGGGGACGAGAGCCTGGAGCGAGAGTTCCGCTACCGGGCGCTCGGTGCCGGGGTGGTCGCGGGTGCCGTCGCGATCGCGGGAATCTTTGTGGTCAGGGCCGACTATCCCCCGCTCTTTCACACCTTGCTTTCAGGTGGAGCGCTGGTGGCGGTCATCGTCTCGGCGCTGGCCGGGCTGGCCACGTTGGCGCTGGTGTATGTGCGACGCTTCGAGACCGCCCGCTACACCGCCGCAGCGGCGGTGGCGGCGGTCATCGCCGGATGGGCGGCGGCGCGCTGGCCGACGATCCTGCCGGGTCTGACCGTCTATCGCGCGGCGGCCGGCCACGACACGCTCGTCTGGATCATCGTTGCCGTGCTCGGTGGCGGCGCGATCCTCTTCCCCTCACTCGCCCTGCTCTTCCGGCTCACCCTGACCGGCCGGTTTCAGGCCCAGGAGGAGCCAGAAGGACAGCTGGAGGCTCGAGGTGCACTCGGAATGAGTCCGCGCCTACTCGCGCGACTTGCAGTGGCCTTCCTGATCGGCGGCCTGGGACTGCTCAACATCGCCGACGCCTCCTGGACGCACGCAGTCGGGGTCATCAGCTTTGCCGGTTTCATCATCGCCGGATTCTTGGCCGTGGTCTCCGACGGTCTCAGATGCGATGAGACGGTTCCGTGAGGGGCGCCCGGAGCCGGGTAGACCTACCGACAGTGAGGCTCTGACATGCAACTCGACGGGATCCACCACATCACCTGCATCACTGCGGATGCACCTGGGAACGTCGACTTCTACGCGCGCGTCTTGGGGATGCGATTCGTCAAGAAGACAGTCAACTTCGACGCGCCCGACGTCTACCACCTCTACTACGGGGACGAGCGAGGAGCGCCGGGCTCGATCCTGACGTTCTTTGAGTTCCCCGGCTCAGCTCCGGGGCGGGCGGGGGCCGGGATGATCCACAGGCTGCGCTGGCGGGTGAGCTCTGACGCCGCGCTTCAGTTCTGGAGCGAGCGGCTGGGGCGCGAGGGCACAGAGCCCCAACACGGCGAAGACGATCAGCGCTCGCTTCGCTTCCGCGACCCCGAGGGCCTGGACCTGGAGCTCGCGGTGGTGGACAGCGAGGATGAACCTCTGGTGGCTGAGGCCGAGGGGATCCCGGCCGAGCACGCCCTGCGCGGTTTCGACGGCGTCAGGGCCTACAGCCGCGCCGTCGACGAGGAGGAGCGCATGCTGACCGAGGTCATGGGCTTCACGATGGTGTCACCGGGGTCCTACGTGCTTGCCGGCGGACGGCGTCACGCCACCTACGCACACGACGAGCCTCCCCGCGAAGTGGGCTTTCAGGGTGCGGGCACCGTTCATCACATCGCCTGGTGCGACCGCGATCACGACCACCAGGCGTGGCGGGAGCACCTGCTGCGAGCTGGGGCGCACGCGACCCCGATCATCGACCGGCAGTATTTCTTCAGCATCTACTTCCGCGAGCCCCGTGGAGTGCTGTTCGAGCTGGCGACTCCCAGCCCCGGTTTCGCGATCGACGAGGATCCTGCGCACCTGGGCGAAGGGCTGCGTCTGCCCCCACAGCACGAGCATCTACGTGACCTGCTGGAGCGGTCGCTCACGCCCCTGGTCAATCCGCGTGCGAAAACCGCCCCATCCCCGTGATCGAGGAGGACCACAGGTGTCAACAGGGCTGACGTCGCGCAAAGCCCTGCTTAGATCACACGATGGCCGACTCGCCCGAAGCCGCGGTAACCACCGCCGTTCCCAGCCCCTTCGTCGGGCGCACGGCCTGGATCCGCAGCCTCGAGGCGCCCCTTCGTGACTTCCTCCGGACCGAGACTGGAGGAGCGGCGGTGCTCGTCGCCGCCACCGTCACCGCCCTGCTCTGGGTGAACATCGATCACTCCTCGTACGACAAGGTCTGGACTACCACGCTCAGCGTGACCATCGCCGGCGGTGGGATCACCCAGGACCTGCGCCAGTGGGTCAACGAGGGGCTGATGACGTTCTTCTTCTTGGTCATGGGTCTGGAGGCCCGCCGCGAGTTCGACCTCGGCGAACTTCGTGAGCGGCGCCGCCTGGTGCTGCCCGTGGCAGCGGCCCTGGGCGGGATGTTGATCCCGATCGCGATCTACCTGGCGTTCAACGCCGGCCGGACCTCCGCGCACGGCTGGGGAGCAGCGATGTCGACCGACACCGCGTTCGCTCTGGGAATGCTCGCGCTGGTGGGACGGCGCTTTCCCTCCAGCCTGCGCACGTTCATATTGACCGTCGCCGTCGCCGACGATCTGGTCGCGTTTGCGGTGATCGCCATCGCCTACTCGAAGGCCGTCAACGTAGTGCCGCTGATAATCGGGATCGTCGTGCTCGGACTGGTGCTCGTGGTACGCCTGCGCCGGATCCGCAACGGCATCGTCTACGGAGTGCTCGGCGTGGTGGCCTGGGTGGCATTTGAAAAGTCGGGGGTCAATCCAGTCATCGTGGGGGTGGTGATCGGGCTGGTGGCGATCGCGTACCCGGCCTCCCGCGCGGATCTGGAGCGTGCGACCGATCTGTTCAGGCTGTTTCGCGAGCAGCCCACGCCCGAATACGCTCAGACCGTGCGGGAGGGGGTGCGCACGGCGATCTCACCCAACGAACGACTCCAGCAGCTCTACCACCCCCTGACCAGCTACGTGATCGTCCCGATCTTCGCGCTCGCCAACGCCGGGGTGGCGATAAACGGAGGCTTTCTGTCGCGCGCATACACGTCGCCGATCGCCCTGGGCATCATCTTCGCCTACCTGGTTGGAAAGCCGATTGGAATCAACGGCTCGACATGGCTCGTGACGCGAATCACCCGTGGCCGCATCAGACCCCCCGTTGGCTGGGCGGCGGTACTCGGCGGAGCCACGATCGCGGGAATCGGTTTCACCGTCTCGCTTTTGATCTCGACGCTTGCCTTCAAGGGCGTCGACCTCGACGAAGCCAAGGTGGGCCTGCTCACCGCGGGGCTGTGTGCCTCCGTACTCACATGGCTGGTGGTGCGGGCCACGGCGATGCTCCCCAAGGAACGAAAGCTGCGGGCCATCTTCGGCACCTACGAGACGATCATCGACCTGGCGGTCGGAGTCGACGAGGAGCGCGACCACATTCGCGGCCCGGAGACTGCCCCGGTCACGCTGGTTGAGTACGGCGACTTCGAGTGTCCGTACTGCGGCCAGGCAGAGGGAGTGATCCGAGAGCTGCTCGTCGATTTCGGGGATCTGCGCTATGTGTGGCGTCATCTGCCGCTCAACGACGTCCACGCACACGCCCAGCTGGCCGCCGAAGCCGCGGAGTTCGCCGCCGCCCACGGAAAGTTCTGGGAGATGTACGACCTGCTGCTGTCACATCAGGATGCCCTCGAGGTACGCCACCTGGTCGGCTACGCGGGCGAGCTGGGCCTCGACGGCGAGCGGTTCCGAGGAGCCCTGCGCAAGCGCAAGTACTCCGACCGCATCGCACAGGACGTCGAATCGGCCGATATGAGCGGCGTATCCGGAACCCCGACCTTCTTCATCAACGGCCGCAGACACTACGGCGCCTATGACACCGCTACGCTGTCGGCCGCCGTGAGAGCCGCTCGCGCACGGGCGGCGGTGGTCAGCTAGCGCCTCGACACCACGGGGCTCGCTCGCGCCAGGACGCTTAACGCGTGGGGACGGGCTCGACCGGGCTAGGTCGCTTGCCGGTCACTCCGTTGAGCTCGTTGACGGCCCCGATCACGTCACCGCGGTCGTAGTAATCCGTGAGGATCAGGTTGGGGAGCATGCCGCGTTGCTGATCGCACTGGCGTGCGCGCTTGAGGATGAAGGCGCGCTGAACCAGGGGCACATTGGGACTGGGTCGGGGCGGGAAGATGTCGGCCCAGTTATTCATCATCAGCAACGGATTGTTGGGCTGGCCCCGATATAGCTTGCAGCTGAACTGCGAGGGCTTCTTGGCGCCCAGCGGAGTGTCCTGGATCCAGCTGAACCCATTCGCGTCCCACGCGTACTTGCCGCTGGTCTTGTTCTGCGCGAAGACGACCACGTTGTGGTGCGAGGCGATCAGGGAGCCAAGCGTGGGAAGCGGCTGTCCGGACTGGAGCCTCGCCAGGTAACGGAACAGGCCTGCGCGTTTGAACGCGCTCTCCAGGTTGCGCTCGGCGACGTAGTCCTCGTCGAAGAGAATGATCACCTGGTTGGGGTTGAGCTCCAGGAAACGGCGGATCGTTGCCAGGTAATCCACCATCCGCGTTGCGCCGAGCTCACAGAGCGTGTGGCAGAGCCAGATATCGCGCTTGCCCTTGCTGCGCGCGCCTCCGGCCACGGAGCGGCTGAACCGCTGAAGCGCTCGGCGGGCCCTGGGGTCGAGCTTGTCGGCCACTCGATTTACGCGTTTGCCCTCGGCAGCGATGTCCGTGTAGACCCGCCCGTCCGGGGTCTGGACGCCGTAGTGGGCTGAGATCTTGAACAGCCTGATGCCGTTCTCGAGCTGCTGCGCGACCGTGCGATCCTGGTTGGCGATCAGCCATCCCGGTGCGTCTGCGGCGGACATCGAGTTGTGGGTGCCCGCGAAGACAACCTCGTCGAGCCGGCGGCTGCAGAGTTGCGCATACCCATTGCAGGTCCGGGCCGAGCTGGCGCTGGCTCGGGACGCGTTTCCGGTAAGAACGATCGCAACGACGACCGCCGCCGCGATTGTCGCGCCCACAGCGCCAAGCGCGACGGCATGACGTCGGCCAGGCCGCCTTCGAACCGGAGGCTGTTCTGGGGCGGTGGCAGTGACCAGCTCGCCAATCCCTGTGTAGATCAACAATGCCCCGCCGATGACGGCGCCGATCTGCAAGGCGAGCGTGGGCTTGACGACCACAAACACGCCTAGCGCGAACATGACGGCCCCGCGGGCGATGGGGAAAAGCGGCGTCGTAGCGGGGCGGCCGGCCAGTGCGCCCAGCCGCCGCACCCCGGCCACACCGGAGTAGGGCCTGAGCACCGAGGAGGAGGCCGCGGCGACGAGCCACGCCACCGCGCTGGTCACCAGCGTCCAGAGCAGCAGATCACCGAGGTATACGTCCCACAGTTCGCCGACCGCTCCGCGCACATCGGTTGTCGTCAGCTCGTTGGCGCCAACGGTACGGGCGATCACGTAGCGCCTGAACACCTCCAACGCGATCGCGAACGCGATCCCGACGACTCCTACCGCGACCCCGGCGCGCGTCACCGCACGGCGTCGATCTGGGGCTACGAAGATCCCCAGCGCCAGCAGCAACGCGGCCACCGGCGGCAACACGATCCCAAGCAGGCGCACCTTTTCGCCGAGGCGAAGAGTCGACACGGCGAAGCTGCGACGGCGCAGCGTGAGCAGGATCGAACGGATGCGCTTCGGCACCTCCTGCGCAAGTTTCGGAATGAAGTTCCGCAGAACCGAGGCGACCACCGTCCCCGCGTCGGCGACGTCGAATATCACGTTGCCGCCTTGGCGCTGGAACATCAGCCGGTGGCCATGCTCGGCAGCCAAACGAATCGCGGGACTGAAGGGCTTCGAGCCGACTGCGATGTTGACGGCTGACTGCACAACCGGTCGCGCGGCGATCAGATCAGGAAGCGCGGGCTCGAGCATCCGAACGGTGATCTCCCGCGCGACTACATGCCGGACATAGGGCTCGTGGACCGCGTCCACCGCGCGATCGGCAAAGGCCGAGGAGTCCAGGATCTCTTCGCGGACATACAGCGTTACGCCGCCGATCAATAGGGCCAGGGACGCCAACGCGAGCAGCGCCATGCTGGTGGCGGCGCGGACACGACTCCGCCGAGCGACCGTGCGATGCTCATCGCCCGCAGCGACTGCGACCGACTCACTCATCGCGGAGGGATTCGCGCGTCACCTCGTCTTTTGCGACCGCGGCTCCGAGCACCGGCGAGGCTGCGGGAGCACCCACGATCGCGTCATACACCCGTGACCGGCGGGCGTCGATGCGCGCCCAGCGGGCCTCTGCCCGGGCCCGCTTTCGCCCGCCGGGCTTGTAAAAGCGCCGGGCCCAGAGCGACCGAGGTGATGCCAGCCG
>DASRHQ010000065.1:0-24797 GCA_035650455.1 Solirubrobacteraceae bacterium | reverse complement strand
TGACGAGCACCCGGGCCAGCGCAACGCGCTGCTGCTGACCGCCCGAAAGCTCGGAGGGCTTCCGGAACCGCATCTCGGAGAGTCCGACGAGGTCGATCATCTCCATCGCGCGCTTGCGGCGCTGCTGTTTGTCCATCCCCTGCATGCGAAGGCCAAACTCCACGTTGCCTAGCACGCTGCGGTGCGGAAACAGCGCAAAGTGTTGGAACACGGTGGTGGTCGGCCGTTTCGCCGGAGGCACCCCCACGAGCGATTTGCCGTCCAGCAGCACGTCGCCCCCGGTGGGATGCTCATGGCCGCCGATCATCCTCAAAATCGTGGTCTTGCCGCATCCCGACGGGCCCAGCAGCACTACGTACTCCCCGTTGTCGATGTGGAGATTGACATTGTCCACCGCAACAACTTCGCTGAAGTGCTTGGTTACCTCGCGCAGCTCCAAGCCGCTGCCGGAGGCCGCCTCCTCCCCGCCGCTGCCCGCAGGCGCCTGCGCGGCGGATTCGGGGGCGGCCGTTGTCTCGGCGATCTGGTCGTTACTTGCCAACTCGATCCCTAGGCAGAGATGAAGTTATTCCACTGCGTCCCCATGTAGGAGTTCTGCGGCTGAGTCGTGTTCCACGCAGAATACTGCCGGATCCGCTGCGTGAACGAGCCACCCTCGCGAATCGACCCCTTCGGGATGGCCGGCTTGCCGTCGGGCCCCACAAGGTTCGTTGCAGCGGGCTTTCCGCCGTACCAGTAGTCCCACTCCGCCTTGGAAAGAAACTTCTTGGCGGTGTCGGGCCGTGGGCTGTAGTACGCCTGGCGCGCCATGTTGGCACCGGGAAATCCCGACAGCCACCAGTTCAGGTACTTGTAGGCCGCGTCGAGCGTGGCGCCGGTGACGTGCTTGTAGATCATCGTGCAGCCGCACCAGCCGCGGAAGCCCTCCTTCGGCGCCGCGAAGCCAACATCGTGGCCACCCTCCAGCAGCACGGTCTGTGCCGGCGACCACATGCTCTCGATCACCACTTCGCCTTCAGCCATCAGGTTGACCGACTCTGTGAACGTCGACCAGAAGCCGCGGAAGAAGCCTGCCTTCTTCATGTCGGTCAGGAGCTTGATCAGATTGTCGATCTCGGTCTTACTCATATCGCCGATGTTGTTGAAGTGCAGCTTGCCCGACGCCGAAGCCGCCAGCGCGGCGTCGATTGGGCCGATCTGGGGGTCGTTGATGAGTCCAACGCGGCCCTTGTACTTGGAATCGAACAGCTGCGCCCAGCTGTCGACGAGAGGGATGACCTTCTTGTTGTAGCCGATCGAGTCGACGTTGAACACGCCGGGCATGCCCATCAGCTGGTGCGATGGCGCCGGCGAGTCGGAGAGCGCGGCATCGAAGGCGGTCTTGCCGGTCGTGAGCTGGCTGGCTGACTTCAGCGGGATCATCCGGAAGGCCGCATCCCCCTGTCCGTATGACGCATGAGGATTCGTGCTCAACTTCCCAAGCGTGAGGATCGGGGTGACCCCCGGGACCACCGTCGGATCTTGGAAGCCGGGGCTTGACACGGACAGATTGGACGGCTGCGTCGACGGAGCCTTCCACAGCGTGTTTCCGCCTGTCCACCCGTGAATCTTGCTCGTATCGACCGGCTGCATCACGCCGGCGGGCAGGAGCTGCGGCACTTGGTGCACATACAGGTGGCCGACGTCGTAGTTCTGCGGCTCGGTGATCGACTTCTGCGTCGTGGTCGGCGTGTCGGTGATCGTGTACTCGAGGTTGATGCCCAGGTCCTTCTTCGCCTGCGCCTTGAGCACGGGGTTCTGGTCGACCCCGATGCCGAGAACGCGAAGGGTTTTCCCGTTTCCGCTCGATCCACCGGAGCTTGAGCTGCCGCCGCAGGCGGCAATTATCGGCCCGGCACCGACGGCACCGAGCGCGACAGCGCCGCGTCCGACCGCCTGGCGACGTGTGATGCCGCCGCTCACTTCACCTTGGCCCTCGGCCGGGGGCGGCTCATCGACGATTCGCATTCTCATGGATGTTCCTCTCCTCTACGCTCGCCCGCCTGCAGCCACCGCTGCAGTCGGGTACGGACGACCGGCGTCGTTTGTATGCGCTGGTATACCTCATGGCGATTGGATCGTCAATACCGCGCTTGCGCAGGGCAACCGACTCCTAATCGACGCCCACCTCCAGCTCCTCAGGCCGCAGCGAGCCCGGCCTTCGGCGCGAGCGGAAGACTCTCGCCAAACCGGGCGCGGCGCACAAACCTTCCCGTGCCGGGAGCGGCCACGAGCTCATCGCCCTCGACCACCATCTGCCCGCGGACAAGGACCACCTCTGGCGCACCGATGACCTCGGTTCCCTCGAAGAGGTTGTAGTCCACGTTGCTGTGGTGAGTGGCCGCGGAAAGGGTCAGCGGTTTGTCGGGATCCCACACGACAACGTCGGCGTCGCTGCCCACGGCGAGCGTGCCCTTGCGCGGGAACAGGCCGAACAGTCGCGCCGGCTGCGTGCAGCACAGGTCGACCATCCGGTTCATCGTCAGCCGCCCCTCGCGCACGCCGAAGTGGTGGAGCATGTGCAGGCGGTTCTCGATTCCGGGACCGCCATTCGGGATCTTCGAGAAGTCGTCGCGGCCCAGGGTCTTCTGATCCTGCCATCGGAATGGGCAGTGGTCGGTGGACACCACCGAGAGCACGCCCGTTTGCAGGGCCTTCCACAGCAGCTCCTGGTTGTGCTTGGGCCTCGGCGGAGGCGTGTACACGTACTTGGCGCCCACGAAGTCCGGCTCGTCGAGCCGCGTCTGATCGATGAACAGATACTGCGTGCAGGTCTCTCCCCATGAGCGCCAACCCGCCGCGCGGGCGGCGGCGACCGGCTCGATGGCCTCGCCGCATGAGACATGGACGACGTAGAGCGGGCACCCCGCTAGGTGCGCGAGCTTGATCGCGCGGCCAGTCGCCTCGCCCTCCGTGATGGGCGGCCTGGTAGCCGCATGCCAGCGCGGCTCGGTCTTACCCTCCGCCAGCGCCTGCTTGACCAGCACGTCGATCGCGTCGCCGTTCTCGGCGTGGACCATCACGAGCGCCCCCGTCCGCGCGGCGACCTGCATCGTCCTGAACAGGGTCTCGTCGTCGACCATGATGGCGCCCTTGTAGGCCATGAACAGCTTGTAACTCGTCACGCCCTGGTCCGGAACCTGGGCGACGTCCTCGAGCCGCCCGCCGTCGTGCAGGTCCGTGATGGCCATGTGGAAGCCCACGTCGATCACCGGCGGGCAGCGCTCGATCTTTTCGTGCCAGGTTGCGAGCGCGTCCGGGATTGACTGCCCCGGGGCCTGCAGGCAGAAGTCGATGTGAGTGGTGGTGCCCCCGAACGCCGCCGATACGGTGCCGGACGTGAAGTCGTCGCATGTGACGGTGCCGCCGAACGGCATCTCCATATGCGTGTGGGGATCGATCGCACCGGGGATCACGTATTTCCCGGCGGCGTCGACGACGCGATCGGCGCTGACATCAAGCGAGGCGCCGATCGCGGAGATCGTCTCCCCTTCGATCAGGATGTCGGCCGTGTAGTCATCGACGGCTGTGATGATCCGCCCATCTTTGATGAGCACGCTCATGGTGTCTCCTCTCTACCTCAGCGCCTTCTCAGGCAGGCTTGCGCCCACAGCAAGCACCTTACTCGCATACAGTTCGCCGCGAAGCGCACATTTGCTCCGCGCGCGACAACCCGTAATCTGCCCCGGGTCAACGAGGATTGGAGTGAGGGATGATCGTGTGCGACCTGGGGGACCGCTGGCAGATCGTGATGCAGACCGACCACGCGGACCTATCCGGGGACTTTGCGCGCAGATGGAAGCAGCGCGGCGACCGCGCCGACTCCCTCGCGATCGCGGCCGAGCGCCATGACGACGGTTGGGCGGTGTGGGAGCAGGCCCCCAGCTGCGACCTGGACACGGGCAAGCCCGTGAACTTCCTCGACGTCGGGGTGCTGTCGCACCTGGCCTTCTACCGAGCCGGAATCGCCGCCGTCACCGAGCAGGATCCCTACGCGGGCCTGCTGGTCTCGATGCACGGAGCCGGCATCTACCGCGGCCGGTACGGCCTGCAGCCAGAGCTCGGGCTGACCCAAGCCAAGCAGGCGCCCGAGCAAGTGGAGGCGTTCGTCGCCGAACAGGAGAGCGGCTTTGAAGCACGCGATGCCGAGGTCGGTGTGACCGCGGAGCAGCGCCGCGGGGATTACGAGCTGCTGCAGACCTACGACCGGATGTCCCTGCTGTTCTGCATGAACGACACCCTGTCGCCTTCCGAGACCGAGTTCGGGGGATACAGGTTCCGGCCCCAGGGCACCGGAACCATGTCCATCGACCCCTTCCCGTTCGAAGGCGAAGAGCGCTTCTCACTCCTGCGCCGGGTGCTCCCGAAGACCCAGTGGCGCACCGGGACCGAATTTCGCAAAGACCTGCTCGGCACCCAGCCGGAGCGCACCTCGATTACGGTCCGCGCGGCGGATGCCGGGTGACGCCCACGCGGTCAGCCGCGCCGCCTTCGGTACCGGCGTACCCTCCATCGCGCTCGCGGGGGCCTCTTCCTCGCAGCGCTGAATATCAGGCCCGCGATCGTATGGCGTGGTGAGTGTCCTGCTCATGGTGCTCGCGACGCGCTTCGCTCCGTACGTCCACGTTGACCGGGAGGTGCCGTGAGCGCACGCACGGGACTGCTGTTTCTGGGCGCTCCTGCTGTTCCCGAGATGGTCTCGATCGCGCAGCGCGCCGAGGCGGCCGGATTTGAATCGGCTTGGGTGGCCGAGACACGGTTGACTCGCGACGCAGTTGCGCCGGTCGCCGCGATCGCCTTGGAGACAGAACGGTTGCGCATCGGAACCGGAATCGTCAACGTCTACACCCGCGGCCCCGTGCTGCTGGCGCTGACTTTCGCGACGCTTGATGAAATCGCGCCGGGACGGATCGTCATGGGACTTGGCGCGGGATCGCCCTTGGTGCTGGCGCCGCAGGGCATCCGCTTCGATCGGCCGCTGACACGGTTACGCGAGTACTGCGATGTCATCCCGCGCCTGCTGGCCGGGGAGTCCGTCACGTATGCCGGGCGCTACGTCCAGCTCGATGCGGCCCGGATCGAGGATGTGCTGGCGCGCGGCGGTGCAGTGGGGCCGCGGGCCGGCATTCCTCTGTACCTCGCGGCCACGGGACCGCGTGCCGTGGAGTACGCCGGGGAAGTGGCGGACGGCGTGCTTTTGAACGTCTGCCTCCCGGTGAGCTATGTGCACGAGCGCAGACGAGGCCTGGACGCCGCCAGGCGGCGGGCCGGTGCAACGTCGTCGCTCGATGTTGCGATGTGCATCGTCGTTTCTCCGCACGAGGACCCGGCGCTGGGCCGAGACGCCGCGCGGCGCTTCATCGCGGTGTACCTCTCGATGTTCCCGAACGTCGCCCGCGAGACCGGGCTGGCACCCGCGTTTACGCGCAGGCTGCGCGAAGCGTTCATGACCGGCGGCGTCGAGTCGGCGGCACCGCTGGTCGGCGACGACGTGGTTGACATGGTGAGCGCGTCTGGCAGCGTCGAGGACTGCAGGGCTCGCCTCGCGGAGTACCGCGAGGCGGGGGTCGACCTGCCCATCCTTGCTCCGGTGGAGGGTGCGCTCGAGCTGACGATCGACAGCCTCTGCTGAGTCGCCGCGCTCGAACATGGCGCGGTATACGCTGGCGACCGATGCGCGTAACCGTGATAGGTGCCGGGATCGTGGGAGTACACGTCGCGGTCGCGCTGGTCCGCCGCGGCGCGGACGTGACGCTGATCGACCGCGGCGAGCCCGGCGCCGGTACCACGGCCGGAAGCTTCGCCTGGATAGACGCGAGCGCACCCGGAATCTCGCCCTACCTGGAACTGCGCGTGCTCGGCGTGCAGGGTTGGCGCCGGCAGGCGCAGGAGCTCGGTCGGCCGGGGTGGCTTTCGCTTTCGGGGACGCTTGCTTGGGCGCACGCCGGAGACGATGCGGACACGCTTGAACAGCACGCACGCCGGCTCGAGTCCATGGGCGTCGGGCCGGAACGGCTCACCGTCGAGCAGGCACTGCGGTGCGAGCCTGACCTCCGCCTGCCGCCGGACCTGGAGTGTGTCTATCGCCATGACGGCGAGGGGTGGGTCGACACTGGGCCGGCGATCGCCGCGCTGGTGAGGCGAGGAGCGGCGGCGGGACTGCGCCTGCGAACCGCGACGGAGGTACGCGAATTGAGCGTCGGCGCCTCCGGCCGTATCGCCGGCCTGACGCTCGCATCGGGTGAGAGCGTCCAGGCCGACGCGGTCGTTTGCTGTCTCGGGCGCTTCACGGAGTCACTGCTCTCGTGCGCCGGTGCTCACGTGCCGATGCGCGAGCCCGGCCGCGGTGAGGTGCCGGTGGCTGGGCTGGTTGCCCGGACCACGCCAATCCGCTCTCGGCTTGACCGCGTTCTTCTCGCGGACGGCGTGCTGATCCGTCCGGACGGAGCCGGCGGCTTGGTCGTTGGAAGCGACGCCTACGACGCCGAACTGGGCGCCGAGCCCAAGCCCGAGTCCGGCGCGCGGCTGATGGCCCTGCTTGCCTCCAGGGTGCGTGGCGCCGAGGAGGCCCATGCGGCACAGACGTGGATGTGCGTGCGAGCGATCCCCGCCGACCTGCTCCCGGTGGTTGGGTGGGCGCTCGACGGGCTCTACGTGGTCGCGACCCACAGCGGCGTGACCCTCGCGCCGGCCCTCGCCGAGCTGGTCGCCTCGGAGCTGTTTGAAGACCGCGATCGCGACGAGCTTGCGCGGTTTCGGCCGGGACGGTTCAGAAGCGTCGACACAGTCGGTCTATAAGCTTGCTCTGGCCGTCTTGACCAGCCTGGGCCACCGCACACCGAGCATGACCACAAGACCCTTTGCGCCGATCGAATGGGACCTCGTTGCGGGGCGCACCGCGCTTGTCGTGATCGATCCCCAGAACGACTTCCTGCACCCCGAGGGCTGGTATGCCGGCCACGGCGTCGAGATCGAGCATATGCGCCGCTGCATCGAGCCTGTCAAGCAACTGGTCGCGGCCTGCCGGGATCGTGGCATTCCGGTCATCTGGACCCGGCACGGGTTTCGGGATGCCCAGGACGGTGGTTGGCTGGTGTCGATGCGTCCCTTCCTGCGCGACGGAGGCCTGCGCATCGGCACCTGGGGCTACGAGGTGCTCGATGAGCTGGGCGCTCGCCAGGAGGACCGATACGTCGAGAAGAATCGGCTGAGCGCCTTCTTCCAGACCAATCTCGACCTTCAGCTGCGCGCGGTGGACGCGGAGACCGTGCTCATCGCGGGGGTTCTGACGAACCAATGCGTCGCAGCGACCAGCAAGGACGCCATGTTCCGCGACTTCAAGCCGATCGTGGTGGAGGAGGCAACGGGTACGACTCTCCCCCACCTTCACGCGCCGGCGCTCGAGATGATGCAGGTCGGCTGGGCCGAGGTGCGCGGCCTGGGCGCGACGCTTGACTCCCTGCGCGCGCTCCCGGCGCCCCGGGAGCCAATCACGGCTTAGTGCCCCGATGGTCCGAGAGCCGCTGCCGGAACGGACCCGGGTTGCAGTCATCGGCGGCGGGATCGCCGGGTGCAGCGTGCTCTATCACCTGGCGCTACGCGGATGTGCCGACGCGGTGCTGCTGGAACAAAATGAGCTGACGGCTGGTTCGACCTGGCACGCGGCGGGTCTGTGCACACAGTTCGCACCCAGCCTGCGCCTCATGCGGCTGCTCAAGCGCAGCCTCGAGCTCTACGACGTGCTGGAGAAACGCACGGGGCAGCCGGTGGGGCTGCACCGTTGCGGGTCGATCCGCCTGGCTGAATCCGAGCACCGTCTCGACCAGTTCCGTCACATCAGCGGCATCGCCGCCCAGGCCGGCGTGCCGATGCAGATCGTCGGCCCGGAGGATGCCGCGCAACTCTTCCCGTTGATGGTCCCCGACGGGGTTCTGGCGGCGGCATACCTTCCCACCGACGGCCACGTCGATCCCTCCGGCGCCACCACCGCGCTGGCCACCGGGGCCCTCCAGAAAGGAGCACGGATCTACCGCCACGCCAAGGTGGAGACGCTGCACTGCAACCGTCGCGGCTGGTCGGTAGAAACGACACGCGGGCGCGTGCACGCCGACGCCGTGGTCAACGCAGCCGGACAGTGGGCGCGTCAGGTGGGCCGCCTGGCAGGAGCGGAGCTGCCGGTCGTCCCGCTCGAGCATCACTACGTCGTCACCGAGCCGATCGCGGAGGTCCGCGGACTGAAGCGCGAACTCCCTGTGCTGCGCGATGCGGCGGCCTCGTTCTACGCGCGTCAGGAGGGTGAGGCGCTGCTCGTAGGACCGTTCGAGCCTCGGGCGAGGCCATGGGCGGTCGACGGTATCCCGGAGGGTTTTCACGGAAGGCTGCTGCCCTCTCGGTTCGAGGCGATCGAGGACGTGCTGATCGCCGCCGCCCACCGGATCCCCCGCTTTGATACGGCCGGGCTGAAGACCATCATTAACGGGCCCGACGGCTACACGCCCGACGGCCGCGCATTGATCGGCCCCGTTCCCGGCCTGCGCAACTTCCATGTGATCGCCGGCTTCTCCATCTTCGGCATCGTGTTCGGCGGAGCAGCCGGGGCCCTCGCCGCCGACTGGGTCCTGGACGGCGAGCCGAGCGAGGACCTCGCGGAGCTCGACGTCCGGCGCTTCGGCGACTACGCCAGCGCCAAGCGCTTCCTGATCCCCAAGGCCATCGACGCCTACAGCCGCGAATACGCGATCGAGTTTCCCTACCAGGAGCGGCCCGTGGCGCGACCGCTGAAGACCTCGCCGCTGTACGACGCGCTGGCGGCCCGCGGCGCGGTCTACGGCACCCGCTCCGGGTGGGAGCGCCCGTCCTGGTTTCACCGCGGCCGCGCCGTGGAGGAGTACAGCTACCGCCGTCCCAGCTGGTACGACGCGGTCGGCGCAGAATGCCATGGTGTCCGGGCCGCCGTCGGGGTGCTCGACCAGACCAGCTTCGCCAAATTCGAGGTCGCGGGCCCCGGTGCGCAGGACTATCTCGACCGGCTCTGCGCCAACGCCCTGCCCGCCCCCGGGAGGATGGCGCTCACCCAGATGTGCAGCTCGTCCGGGGGGGTCGAGTGCGACGTCACGGTGACCCGGCTCGACGAGGATCGCTTCTACATCGTCTCCGCGGCTGCCGGTGAGGCCCACGATGAAGCTTGGCTTCAGACCCATCTTCCCGAGGACGGGTCGGTCCAACTCGAGAACGTGACCGCCCGCGTCGGCGTACTGACACTGGCGGGCCCTCGCTCCCGTGAGCTTCTGTCGGCGGTCGCCGACGCAGACTGCAGCCGTGAGGCATTTCGCTTCTTTTCATGGTTGCCGATGGAGGTGGGGATGGCCCCGGTGCGAGCGCTGCGGGTGTCATTCGTCGGCGAGCTGGGATACGAGCTGCACCACCCGATCGAGTACCAGCGCAGCATCTACGAGCAGCTGCTCGAGGCGGGCCTCCCCCTCGGACTGGTCGACTTCGGCTACAGGGCGTTGGACTCGATGCGCCTGGAGAAGGCCTATCGGATGTGGGGAGAAGATCTTTCGCTGGACTTCACGCCGCTGGAGGCGGGCATGGATCGCTGGGTATGCCTGGACAAGGATTTCATCGGGCGGGAGCCGTTGCTCGACGTGGCCTCCAATGGGGGGCCGCAGCGGCGACTGGCGTGCCTGGTGGTCGACGCCGACGGCGCCGACGCGCATGGCTTTGAGCCGGTTCGCGACGGCGAGCGACTGCTGGGCTACGTCACCTCCGGGGGATACGGCTTCCGCGTGCAGCGCTCGATCGCGCTGAGCTACCTGCCATGTCCTTACTGCGAGCCCGGGACCGAGCTGACGGTTGAGATCTTGGGGAACCGGTGCAGGGCCGAGGTGGTGCCGGAGCCTCTATATGACCCCGCCAACGAGTTGCTGCTGAGCTAGTTCCCGTGCCCCTCCTGCGAACCTTTGCCCTGTCTGGCGGCTGCAAACCAGGAGCCCAAAGGAGTGAGCGATGAGGCTTGGAGCGCAATTTCTGCCGGAGAACTTCGACGAGTACATCGCCTCGGTACGCAAGGCCGAGCAGTGCGGATACCAGTTCGCGTGGCTCGTGGACTCACAGATTCTCTGGCAGGACGCCTACGTCTACCTGACGCACGGATTGGCCGCCACGGAGCGGATCACGTTCGGGACCGCGGTCACCAACCCCGTGACCAGGCACGTCGCCGTGACCGCGAGCTTCTTCGCGACGCTCGCGGACCTGCACCCCGGCCGCGTGAGCGTGGGGATCGGCAGAGGCGATAGCTCGGTGCGGACCATGGGGCTGCCACCGGCGCGCACCGCGCAACTGGAGGAGTACGTCCGGTCGCTGCGCAGACTGCTCCGTGGGGAGACGGCGAGCCTCGGTGAGACCGAGGTTCGCATGCGCTGGCTGGAGCGCGATCCCGAGGTCCCCATCATGATGTCGGGGACAGGCCCGAGAAACCTGCGATTGGCGGGTTCCCTTGCCGACCGGGTGATGCTCTACGTCGGCGTGACCCCGGAGGCAGTGCAGTGGGCACTGCGCCACGTCCACGAGGGCGCGCGATCGGCGGGGCGTGATCCCGAGCAGATCAAGGTCTCGATCCTGTGCGCGATGCATGTCTCAGAGGACCACGACGCGGCGGCGGTCGCCTGCCGATGGGCGCCGGCGGCGTGCGCGAACCACCTCGCCGACATGGCACGGCATAACCCGGACCACGACATGCCCGAAGTGATGACGCGGCTGCTGGCGGCGCGGGAAGCCTATGACTATTACGGCGGCCACCTCGACTCAAGCGCGGACCACACCGACTACCTCACGACCGATCTGGTCGACGATTTCGCCTTCGCCGGGCCGCCGGACCATTGCCTGGGAAAGCTCCGGGCGCTGGCCGAGATCGGTGTGGACGAAGTCTCGGTGGCGTATAACAATGGTTCGTTCGAGCAGATGGAGCGAGTCGGCGCCGAGATCGTTCCAGCGTTGGACGCCTTAACGTCGACGCGATGACCAACGGGAGCACGTGATGACAACCACCCAAACATCTCTTACACACTGGATCCAGGGACGCGAGGAGAGCTCGCGCTCGGGACGCCACGGGGAGGTGACCAACTCGGCCACCGGAGAGGTGGTCAGCCAGGTCCCCTTCGCCGATGCCGAGGAGGTCGATGCCGCCGTTCAGGCTGCGGTCGCGGCTGCCCCGGCGTGGGAATCGTCATCGCTGACGAAGCGCACGCAGATCATGTTCGCCTTCCGCGAGCTCCTGCACGAGCGCAGGGACGAGATGGCGCGGATCGTGACCATCGAGCACGGAAAGGTCACCGCCGACGCCCAAGGCGAGGTCCAGCGCGAGCTCGAACTGGTCGAATTCGCCTGCGGCCTCGCCCAGCTGCTCAAGGGTGACCATTCGTGGCAGGTTTCCAGAGGCGTCGACAGCTACTCGCTGCGCCAGCCGGTCGGGGTCGTCGCAGGGATCACACCGTTCAACTTCCCCACCATGGTTCCGGGCTGGATGTTCCCGCTGGCCCTGGCCGCCGGCAACACATTCGTCCTCAAGCCTTCAGAGCAGGACCCCTCCGCGTCGATGATGCTCGCCGAGCTGCTGGCCGAGGCCGGCGTCCCGGAGGGCGTCTTCAACGTGGTGCACGGCGACCGGGAGGCGGTGCAGGCGCTGCTGACCCACCCGCGGGTGAACGCGGTGTCGTTCGTCGGCTCGACGCCAGTCGCCAAGTACGTCTACGAGACCGCCGTCACCCACGGCAAGCGCGCCCAGGCGCTCGGCGGCGCCAAGAACCACGCGGTCGTCCTGCCCGATGCCGACCTCGACTTCGCCGCCGACCAGATCGTGGCCGGCGCCTACGGCTCGAGCGGGCAGCGGTGCATGGCCGTCTCGGCCGTGGTCGCTGTCGGCGACGCCGGGGATTCCCTCGTGGAGAAGATCTCGGAGCGGCTGGACCGCCTCGTGGTGGGCCCCGGCGACCAGCCTGATTCGGAAGTGGGCCCGCTGGTCAGCGCGGCCGCCCGGGACCGGGTTCGCGGCCTCGTTGACGTCGGGGTCGATGAGGGCGCCGAGCTGGTACGCGACGGCCGGGATGTGGTGGTCGATGGACACGAGGAGGGTTACTTCGTTGGCCCCTCCCTGTTTGACCGCGTCTCCACCGACATGCGCATCTACCGCGAGGAGATCTTCGGACCCGTGCTCGTGGTGACCCGCGCGGCTTCGCTGGACGAGTCCCTCGAGATCGTGAACGCGAACCCCTGGGGCAACGGCGCGGCGATCTTCACCACCAACGGCGGCGCCGCGCGAGCATTCCAGCTGCGCGTCAGCGCCGGCATGGTCGGGATCAACGTCCCCATTCCGGTGCCGATGTCCTACTACTCCTTTGGAGGCTGGAAGGCGTCGCTGTTCGGCGACGTTCACATGCACGGCCCAGAGGGCCTTCGCTTCTACACGCGCGGGAAGGTGGTGAGCTCCCGCTGGCCCGAAGCGGCCGACGCGCAGATCAACCTCGCCTTCCCAACGGCGACTTGATCGCCATGCGCCTGACCTCGACCACCGCGACCAAGCGAGAGCAAAGATGAATACCGTCCTTGAACTGGAGGAAGCCGCCCGCGAGCACCTCCTCATGCACTTCACGCGCAACGGCGCGTTCGGCCCCGGGGGCCAGCAGCTGCTCGTGCTGGACCGAGGCGAAGGGCCGTACGTCTTCGATACGCGCGGCAACCGTTACTTCGACGCCCTCTCGGCGCTGTTCTGCTCCCAGTTGGGCTACTCGTACGGCGAAGAGCTCGCCGCAGCCGCTGCAACGCAGATGGCAAAGCTCCCCTTCGCGACCACCTGGGGCATGGCTCACCCCACCGCGGTGCAACTGGCCGACCGCCTGGCGCAGCTCTCTCCGCCCGGGCTCGACCACGTCTTCTTCACGAGCGGTGGCTCCGAGTCGGTCGAGTCCGCGTGGAAGCTGGCCCGCCTGTACCACAACGCGACCGGCGGCGAGCGCCGAACCAAGGCGATCGCGCGGCGAGTCGCCTACCACGGCGCAAGCCTCGGGGCGCTCGCGCTCACCGGGGTCGATGGCTACAGAGCACCGTTCGCTCCCCCGGCGATCCAAGTGCGCCACGTTTCGACGACCAACCGCTTCCGCTTGCACGAGGATCCGCGATTCGGCGACGCGGTGCACGATGACGCGGCCTTCACGCGTGCGCTGCTCGGGGAGATCGAAGAGGTCATCCTGGAGGAGGGTCCCGAGACGATCGCGCTGTTCATCGCGGAGCCGGTCCAGAACGCCGGGGGGTGCTTCGTCCCGCCGGACGGCTACTGGGAGGGCCTGAGCGAGCTGGCCGACCGCTACGGCTTCCTGGTGGCAGCCGACGAGGTCATCACTGGGTTCGGCAGGCTGGGGGAATGGTTCGGGTCGACGCGCGTCGGCGCCCGGCCTGACCTGATCACCGTCGCCAAGGGGCTCACCTCGGCGTACGCCCCAATGGGTGCGGTGTTCGCCTCAGAGCGGGTGGCCGCACCGCTCTACGACGATCCCAAGCGCTCGCTGGTCCACGGGATCACCTTCGCCGGTCACCCCCTGTGCGCGGCGATCTCGCTGAAGAACCTCGAGATCTTTGAGCGCGACGGCGTGATCGAAAACGTCAGGGCGCTGGAGTCGCACCTGGAGGAGCGCCTGCGCGAGCTCGAGTCGCTGCCAATCGTTGGCGACGTGCGCGGATGCGGGTTCTTCTGGGCGGTCGAACTCGTCGGCGAGGAGGGCAGGCGCTTCGATGCCACCGAGCGCGAGCGGTTGCTGCGCGGGTTCATGTTCGCCCGGCTCCTCAAAGCGGGGATGATCGCGCGGCCCGACGACCGCGGAGACGCCGTGGTCCAGGTCGCCCCACCGCTGATCTCGAGCGCCGAGCAGCTCGATGAGATGGTCGATTCCCTCGGCGAAGTCCTGTCCGATGCGGGAGAGCTGATGGAACTCGCAGCCAAGACACCCGAGGGGGCCGCATGAGGATCCTGGTGGTGATACCGGAGAGGGCCGCATGAGGATCCTGGTGGTGATACCGGAGGGGGCCGCATGAGGATCCTGGTCATCAACCCGAACACCACGGCGGCGATGACCTCCGACATCGCTGCGCAGGCCCAGCGCTATGCCCACCCCGAGTCGGAGGTCGAGGCGATCTCCCCCCGCTGGGGGCCGGCCTCGATCGAGGGACATCTCGAGGACGAGCTGGCGGCAGTCGCAACGCTCGAGGCGGTGGCGGAGCGTGCCGGCGACTACGACGGCGTCATCATCGCCTGCTACGGCGACCCCGGTCTGTACGCGGCGCGTGAAGTCTCGCCCGTACCAGTCGTGGGCATCGCCGAGGCCTCCATGCTGATGGCCTGCATGGTCGCCCATCGCTTTTCGGTGGTGACGGTTCTGCCCCGGATCAAGCCGCTGGTCGAGGACGTGGTGGCGCGCTACGGGCTCAGCGGGCGCTGCGCATCGGTGCGCGCCACCTCGCTGGCGGTTCTCGACATCGAGCGCGATCCCGACGCCGCGCAGCGCGAGATCACCGCCGAGGCCGGCAAGGCCATCGCCGCCGACGGGGCCGAGGCCATCTGCCTCGGTTGCGCGGGGATGGGACCGCTCGATCGCCACGTCCAGGAGACGCTCGACGTTCCCGTGATCGACGGCGTCGCGGCGGCGGTGAAGATGCTGGAGGCGCTGAGTGGCTACGGGCTGGCCACCAGCCGAGTGGCCGCCTTCAAGCGACCTGAGCCCAAGCAGCTGACCGGCGAGACGGATGTGCTGCGTGCCTTTCGCGCGGGCGCGGCCGCCGCCGAGCCGCTGAAGACTTGAAAGTCACCATCACGACCACAGGAGACCAGAGGAGGTTTGACGATGGCCACAGAGACCCAGAGCCTGACCCGCGATCAGCTTGCGGCGCTGCCCGCAAGCTACTTCAAGGCCGTCGACGCGCAAGACGTTGACGCGATCCTGGCCCACTTCGCCGACGATGCCACGCTGACGGTCCAAACGGATCACGTCACCTTCAACGGGGCGAGCGAGATCAGGAGGATGTTCACCGATTTCGTCGGTGGGTCTTCCTCGATCTTCCACGAGATCACAAATATTGTCGTTGAGGAGGCCGCCGCGAAGGTCGCCACCGAGCAGAACTACATCGGCGACCTCACCGACGGGACCCACAACGACATGCACAACTGCAACTTCTTCGACGTGGGCGCGGACGGCAAGTTCACGCGCGTGATCATCTGGATGGCGGGGACAAACCCGCTCAAGTAGCGCGCCGGGGGGCGGTCGTCGTCGCGCGGAGGCGCGGGGGCGGTCGTCGTCGCGCGGAGGCGGGCGCGGTCGCCGGCGCCTAGGCGCGGGGGCGGTCGTCGTCGCGCAGAGGCGGTCGCGGTCGCCGGCGCCTGTCGCGAACGATGCGGATTCAGGTTCGCATAGCGAAAGCAGATCCGCATCGTTCCGAACGACCGTTTTAGCCGGCCGGGCTGCCGGCGCCCGCGCGACGTCGCTCGCGTAGGCGCCGGCTGGCCTCGTGATCGACGGCCTGCCGCTCGAGATCGACCACCACGCCATAGTCGCGCTCGGCAAGCTCGGCAGTCGTGAAGCCGTCGAGGACATCGGAGAGCACCAGATCGGGGTCGCGCTGGAAGGGGTCTCCATAGCCGCCCGAGTTGGGGACCATGACCTCGATCGTCGAGCCGGCCGAGAGGGTGTGGCCGGTGAATTTGGAGGGCCAGGTCTCGATCGTGCCGTCGGGCTTTGTGATCTTGGTGGAGGCGTTGACGCCGTCGTGGCCACCGAAGATGCCCCAGGGCGGATCCGACTCGGTCCGCTCGCCCTCGCAGGTCACGATCGTGTCGACCAGAAACCGGTTGGTGCGCACCATGCCGATTCCGCCGCGCCACATGCCGGGCGCGCACGGCTCTTCGCGGAGCTCGTAGCGCTCGGTGCGCATCGGGTAGCGCCATTCGAGCTCCTCGATCGGGTTGTTGCGCGTGTTGGCGATCAGGCAGTCAATCGAGTCCAGGCCGTCCTTGTCGTGGCGTCCTCCATAGGAGCCCTCGTCGACCTCCAGATACACCCAGTACTCGCCCTGCTCCTTCAAAAACCCCGAGTAGGAGATGAAGTGCAGGTGGGCGGAGTTGCCGGCCGTGATCTTCTCCGGGGCGATCGGCGCGAGCGCGCGCAGGGCGAGGTCGACCGCTCGCTGCACCTGGCAGAAGCGGGCAAAGCAGGCGCGCGGGAAGTTAGGGTTAAAGATCGATCCCTTGGGAGCGATCACCTTGACGGGCCGCAGCATCCCCTCGTTCTGGGGGACGAACACCGGGTAGGCGACCTCGTCGAGGAAGATCATGCGCGTGATGAACGTCATCGCCGAAACCGTGGTGCCCTCGTAGGGACAGTTGAACCCGGTGGGGACCTCCGCGCTTGACCCGGTCAAATCGAAGGCGATCTCGTCCCCCTCGATCTTGACCGCGATCTTCACCGGTAACTGCACCCCTCGGTTGCGGCCATCGTCATCGAGCCAGCCGACCTCGGTCTCGTAGGTGCCGTCCGGGAGCTTGGCGATCTCCTGCCGGAGCATCCGCTCGGAGTAGTCAAGCCATCCGCCGGCGGCGTCGAGCACCGCCTGCCTGCCGTAGCGCCCCAGCAGCTCGAGGTACCGGCGCTGGGCCAACTCGCAGGCGGCGATCATCGCCTCGATGTCGCCGCGGTTATACGTCGCCGTGCGGGTGTTCTCCAGGATGTGGCGCCAGATCTGGCCCTGGCGCACGCCCCGCTCCGAGAGTTTGATCGCGCGGTAGATATTGCCCTCGGACCAGTTGTCCACGAGGTCGATCGCGAGCCCAGGGTAAGCACCGCCGATGTCCAAAAGGTGCGCCGAGGCGCCCGCGAACCCGGTCAGCTCCCCTTCGAAGAAGATGGGTAGCACGATCGCCACGTCGGGCGAATGCGTGGCCCCGCCGTACGGGTCGTTGTGCAGGATCACGTCGCCCTCGTGAATGTCGTCGCCCAGCAGCCTGATCACGTTCTTGACGATCTTCGGCATCGCGCCCATGAACATCGGGGTCGAGTCAGACTCGGCCAGCACGTTGCCCTGGGCGTCGAAGATGCCAGCTCCCAGGTCCTCGGACTCGCGGATGATGGAGCTGTAGGACATCCGGAAGAGCACGCCCGCCATCTCCTTGGCGATCGCGGTGCAGGCACCGCCGATCACGCGCATCAGGATCGGCGTGGCGAGCTCGACGCCGCGCTCCTCTGAAGCGGCCGCCACCGAGCAATCGATCACGATGTTGCCGTACTCGTCGATCTGGGCGACCAGGCCGGGCGGGATGACGGTGGTGGTGTCGTACTGCTCGATGATCGCCGGCCCGTCGATGCGATCGGCGGCCAGCAGCTTTTCTCGCTCGTAGAAGCGGGTGAGACGGCGATCCGGCTTGCCGCCCGAGTCGAAGATCACCTCCCGCTCGAGCGTCAGCGCGCGCGACGGGTCCCCGTCCCCACGGTCCAGACGGTCGGGCCGCAGCTCGGGAATCTCGCCAACGGCCACGGTGCGGATGTTGACCAGCTCTATCTCCGCTTCGAAGCGATGGCCGTACTCGGCCTCGTGCGCGCGGTGGAAGCGGTCGGCCAGTTCAGCGAGCCAGGCCGAGTCGATCTCTCCGGCGGGGACGTCGAAGCGCACCTCGTAGCCCTGACCGAGGTAGCGGCAGTCGGCCAGCCGCCGTACCAGGCGGCGATCCTCGGGGACTCCGTCCTGTGCAAGCTGGCGCTCGGCCTGGGCGGTCAGCTCCTCATACCGGGACCGCAGCCGGTCGAGGTCGGCGCTCGCAACAGCATGGCGCTCGGTGGCCACGAACTCGTGCTGGAGGTCGGTGGCCAAAAGCCCCGTCGCCGCGACGATGCCCGGGTAACTCGGCACCAGCACCTTCGCGATCTCGAGCTCCATGGCGATATCGCACGCAAACAGCGGTCCCGCGCCGCCCGCCGCGACAAGCACAAATTCGCGTGGGTCATAGCCGCGTCTGACCGAGTTGAGCTCGATCGCCTGGGTCATGCCGAACTTCTGGATCTGGAGCGCGCCCAGCGCGGCCTCCTCCACGGACATGCCGAGCCGATCCGCCAGCTTGCGCATGGCGTCGTCCGCGAGCTCGCGCTCGAGCCGCATGTCCCCGCCCAAAAGCCCCCGGTCCGGACGCAACCGCCCCAACAAGAGCTGGGCGTCGGTCGCGGTCGGCTCTGTCCCTCCACGCCCGTAGCAGGCCGGTCCGGGGTCTGCACCCGCCGATTGCGGGCCGACGCGAAACACCTCTCCCTCGTCGACGTAGGCGATCGAGCCGCCGCCCGCGCCGATCGTGTCGATGTCGACCATGGGGATCATCGCCTGGTAGTCGCCGACCTTGGTGTCAAGCAGATGGCGCATCCGCAGCTGGCCGCCCGCGGCCACGCCGATGTCGGCAGAGGTCCCGCCGATGTCCAGCGTGACCACGTTGTCGAAGCCCGCCAGACGCCCCGCCCAGATGCCGCCGATCAGCCCCGCCACCGGCCCTGACATCAGCAGGTTGACCGGCCGCAGCGTCGCCGACTCGACCGTCGCCATGCCGCCGGCTGACTGCATCAGCTGGATGCCGTGCTCGAAGCCGTCGCCTCGCAGCGCCTCGTCGAACCGTGCCACGTAGCGCGAGACCTGCGGTCCGATGTACGCGTTCAGCGCGACCGTCGAGAACCGCTCAAACTCGCGGTAGAGCGGGAGCACCTCATGCGACACCGACAGGTAGCAGTCGGGGTGCTCCTCGAGCACGATCTCCTTGATCCGCCGCTCGTGGGACGGGTTGAGGTAGGAGTGAAGAAGACAGATGGCTATTGCTTCGACGCCGGCAGCGCGCAGCGCCCGCACGCGCTCGCGCACCTGCGCCTCGTCGAGCGCCGCCAGCACCTCGCCGTCGGGCACGGTGACGCGCTCGGAGACCGTGAGGCGGTTGCGTCTTTTGACCAGCGGGCGCGACTGCCATGGAAGCTCTAGCTGCAGCGAGAAGTTGTAGGGCTTCTTGTGGCGGGCGATGTGGATGATGTCCCGGAAGCCTTCCGTGGTGATCATCCCCACCTCAGAGCCGTTGTAGGTGAGGACGATGTTGGTCGCGACGGTGGTCCCATGCAACAGGTTGTCAACCTCCGAAAGAGCCACCCCAGCCTTCGCGCACAGAGCGCGCACGCCGTCGACCACCGCCCGAGCCGGATCCTCCGGCGTCGAGCGGAGCTTGTCGACCGTGATCCGCCCCCGTTCCTCATCGACCAGGATCAGGTCGGTGAAAGTCCCACCAACGTCAACACCGATGCGTTTCATCTGTTCCTCCGCATGCCATTCGGCGGTTACGCGGTTACCGCGGCTCGCTCGCGTGCGGCTCGCGACTGAGCGAGCCCGTCGAGCAGCTTCGCGCAGACGTGAGCCGTGGAGATGTGTGGCACGGCCACCTCGAGCCGGTCGGCGAGCTCGATGACCGCTCCGCTCATACAGTCGAGCTCGAGCGGCTTGCCGGCCTCGAGGTCTTGCAGCGTGGACGTCTTGTGGTCGCCCACGGCGATGCCGGCCTCGAGCCTTCGGTCGATAGAGACAGGCAGCTCGACGCCGAGCCTGGCAGCGACCGCGGCCGATTCCTCCAGCATGGCCCGCAGCAGCCGCTCCATCTCCGGCAGGGTGCCGAGCTCCCCCAGCGTCGCCCGGGTCAGGGTGGTCACCGAGTTGAACGCGACGTTCCCGATCAGCTTGAGCCAGATCTGGTCACGCAGACGCTCCTCGACCGGGCACTTGAGCCCGCCGGCGACGAAGGCCTCGGAGATGCGCCGGCACCTGTCGCTGAGGCTTCCGTCGGGCTCGCCGATCGTGAAGCGCGTTCCCTCGGTATGGCGGATGACTCCCGGTTCCACGATCTCGCTCGAGCAGTAGACGACGCAACCGACGATTCGCTCGGGCGCGATCGAGCGCGAGATCACCCCGCCGGGATCTACGCTCTCGACGATCGCGCCCTCGAGCGGGCCGGGATGCGACTGGAAGTACCACCACGGGATCCCGTTTTGAGCCGGGATGACCACCGTTTGCGGCCCCAGTGATGCACCAATCCGTTCGGCCAGGCCGGGCAGGCTGTAGGCCTTCAGCGCGATGAAAGCGACATCGGCTTCTCCCAGCACCTCGAAGTCATCCGTTGCGGCGGGATGGGCTTCGAAGTCGCCGCGCGGGCTGATGACGCTCACACCACGTCGGCGCATCGCCTCGAGGTGGGCGCCGCGGGCGATGAGCGTCACATCGCTTCCGCCGCGCGCAAGCGCGGCGCCCACATAGCCGCCGATCGCACCCGCTCCCAGAACTGCAAATCTCATGCGGCGTCCGTGGCAGGCGACGGCCCGACGGGCGACGAGGGCCTGGCCTCGCGCTGCCCCGCACTCACGAGCTCCTCCAGGATCTCGTCGTTGTGCTCGCCCAGCAGCGGCGAGCGCACGATCTCGACCGGCGAGTCAGACAGCCTGAAGGGGCAGCCGACCGTCTTGAACCTGCCGCGCTCGGGGTGATCGACCTCGACGATCATGCCGGTGGCGGCGAGGCCGGGATCCTCAAGCAGCTCCTGAGTGTCGATCACGGGCCCGCAGGGAACACCAATCTCGTTGAGCTCTCCGAACGCCTCCCACTTGCCCCTGGTCAACGTCCACTCCTCGATCGTGTTGAAGATCTCGGTCAGGCGAGAGAGCCGCTTCTCCGGTGTGGCGTAGTCGGGGTCATCCACGAGCTCGGGCCGGCCGATCTTTTGCGCCAGCACCGCCCAAACCTGGGGCTGGATCACCAGGTAGAGGTAGTCGTTGGGGCCACCGCCTTTGCAGCGCACCGCCCAGCCCGGGTGGCCTCCGCCGGAGGCGTTGCCCGATCGGGGCACGGCCTGTCCGAACTCACGGTTCGGGTACTCCCGCAGCGGTCCACGTGCGAGCCGTTGCTGGTCGCGGACCTTGACGCGGCACAAATTCAGGATCCCGTCGCGCATCGCGATCGTCACCCGCTGCCCGCGACCCGTGTGGGTCCGTTGATAGAGCGCCGCACAGATCGCTCCGAACAGATGCACGGCGTTGCCCGAGTCCCCGATCTGCGCGCCCGTCACGGTGGGCGCGCCGTCGTCAAAGCCCGTCGTGCTCATCGACCCGCCGGTTGCCTGAGCGATTGGCTCGTACGCCTTGGCGTGCTCCAGCGCACCTAGCCCAAACCCCTTCAGCGAGGCGAAGATCAAGCGCGGATTGATCTCCTGGAGGTGTTCCCATGTGAAGCCGAGCCGGTCCATCGCGCCGGGCGCGAAGTTCTCCACCAACACGTCCGAGCGGCGCAAGAGCTCCTCGCAGATCCGCTTGCCCTCGTCGGACTTGAGATCGAGTACGACACTGCGCTTGTTGCAGTTCAGCATCGTGAAGTACAGGCTGTCGACGTCGGGGATGTCGCGCAGCTGGGTGCGGGTGACGTCGCCGCGGGGCGGCTCGACCTTGATCACGTCCGCCCCCATCCAAGCCAGTAGCTGCGTGCAGACCGGCCCCGCCTGGACATGGGTCATATCGACCACCCGAATGCCCTCGAGGGCTTTGCTCATCATCGCTCCTTTCTCGCCGCGCACGCAGCGCCCGCGGCGTGAAGTCGGACATTAATAGCAGCGGCGCATGTGCGGAAGTAAGCTCCACCGCCCATGAAAACCGTCGGGGTCGACATCGGAGGAACGTTCACCGACCTGGCGGTTTACGACAGCGAGTCAGGCAGGGTCCACGTGCACAAGGTCCCCTCTACCCGCGAGGAGCCCGACAGGGCGATGGTCGAAGGGCTCGTCGAGCTCTGCGAGCGCGCAGGGCTGCACACCGCCGACATCGACGCCGTGTTTCACGCCACCACGGTCGCCACCAACGCGGTGCTCGAGCACGACGGCGCGGTCGTGGGCATGATCACAACCAAGGGATTTCGCGACATCGTGCACATCGGGCGCCACCAACGCCCGCAGCACTACTCCGTGATGCAGGACATCCCGTGGCAGGTGATGCCGTTCGTGCACCGGCGTCACCGCAAGGTGGTGAGCGAGCGCGTCGTCCCACCGCGTGGCGAGGTGTTGGTCGAGCTCGACGAGCAGGAGGTCCGGGCGGCCGCTTGCGAGCTACGCGCGGAGGGAGTGCAAGCGGTCGCGGTCTGCTTCCTTCACTCCTATCTGAATCCCGAGCATGAGCGTCGCGCCGCCGCGATCGTCAGAGAGGAGATGCCCGACGCTTTCGTGACCACCAGCGCGGACATTGTTCCCCAGTTCCGCGAGTTCGAGCGCTTCACCACCGCGTGCATGAGCGCGTTCGTGGGTCCGAAGACGGGGCTCTACCTGCAGCGGCTTGCCTTCGCCCTGACGGGCGAGGGTGTCCGCTCGGACCTGCACGTGATGATCTCCAGCGGGGGCCTGGCGAGTGTGCGCAGCGCCGCGGAGCGACCGGTCACTCTATTGCTGTCGGGCCCGGCCGCCGGCATCCTCGGCGGTCAGTGGGCGGGGGCGCTAGCGGGACGCCGTCGGCTGATCACCTTCGATATGGGCGGCACCTCCGCCGATATCGGGATCGTCACCGAACAGGGCGTGGGCGAGGCATCGGCGCGAGACACCTGGGTGGGCGGCTATCCGCTGCTGGTGCCGATGCTCGATGTGCACACGATTGGCGCGGGGGGCGGCTCGATCGCGTTCGTGGACCCCGCGGGCGCTTTTCGCGTGGGCCCCCGCAGCGCCGGCGCGGTACCCGGGCCGGCGTGCTATGGCCTCGGCGGCGAGGAACCCACGGTCACCGATGCTCACGTGGTGCTCGGCCGGATCGATCCCGACCGCTTCCTGGGCGGGCAGATGCACCTCGACGTTGCCAAGGCCGCCGCGGCGTTTGAGCGCCTGGCGGATCGGCTTGGGCTCGGCCTCGCGGAGGCCGCGGAGGGCGCGATCACGATCGCCAACGCGAACATGGCGCGGGCAATCAGGTCGCGCACCGTGGAGAAGGGACACGATCCGCGGGAGTTCGCGCTGGTGGCCTTTGGGGGCGCCGGACCGCTGCACGCCGCGGAAGTGGCGGACTCGCTTGACATCCCCGAGGTGCTGGTGCCGCCTCACCCGGGCATCACCTCGGCCAGCGGGTTGCTCACGAGCGATCTCAAGTACGACCAGATGCGAACCGTGTTCATGGTGCAGGGAGACGTCGACGAAGTCAGGCTGAACGACGCGCTGAACGAGCTCGAAGACGAGCTCCGGGGCCGGCTGCGACAGGACGGCGTCGCCGACGACGACATCGAGGTGGCGCGCATGCTCGATTGCCGCTACGCGGGCCAGGGTTACGAGCTGCGCTCGACGTTGAGCGAAGGGCAGTTCTCCGCCGACGACCTCGACAGGTTCCACGCGCTCCACGAGCGCGAGTATGGCCACTCTTTCAAAGACCCGATCGAGATCGTCAATGCCCGCGTCAGCGCCATCGGAAGGCGGCCCGAGCTGACGCGGTACAGCGAGCCCACCGAGGGCCTGGACGCTGGATTGGTAGATGAGCGCGACAGCGTCTTCCGGGTAAACGGGTCGCTTCAGTCGTTGACCACCCGCTTTTTTGACCGCCGGGCGCTGCAGGTCGGCCAGCCGGTGCCGGGACCCGCGATCGTCTTCCACCCTGATACCACGACACTCGTGCCGCCGAAGTGGACTGCGTGCGCTCACGAGTCGGGAAACTTGACGTTGAGGAGAGCGAGCTCATGACCACTGTCCAGGCCCGCGTTGACCCGGTCACCGCCGCGGTGATCGCGGGTGCGCTCGACTCGATCGCCGTCGAGATGGGGCACAAGCTGGCGCGCATGTCTTTCTCCTCGATCATCCGCGAGTCCGAGGACTTCGGATGCGTGATCTGCGACGACCAGGCCCGCCAGCTGTGTGAGTCCTCGCAATCGACACCGCTTCAGTCAGGCCCCATCCCCGGCTACATCCGCGGCATCAACCGTCGCTTCGCCGAGCTGGGGACGGACTGGAAGCCGGGCGATGTGGTGATCCACAACCACGCCTATTACGGCGCATCCCATCAGCCCGATGTCGGCTTCTGCGTGCCGATCTTCCACCGCGGCGAGCTCGTCGGCTTTTCCGCGACGACCGCCCACCACCTGGATCTGGGAGCGCTCACGCCTGGCACATGCGGGATCGTGGACGCGACCGACGCCTACGCCGAGGGCCTCCAGTTCGCCGCGATCAAGGTCGAGGAGGAGGGCCGGCGCAACGAGTGGATCTGGCAGCTGATTTGGGACAACGTTCGCGCCGCACACGTGGTCGTGGGCGACATGGGCGCGCAGGTGGCGGCGGCCAAGGCGGGCGCGGCCCGCTTCCTGGAGCTGATCGACCGCTACGGGCTCCAGACCGTGCGCGACGCGAGCGAGGACCTGATGGATTACTCCGATCGGATGCTTCGCCGGGAGATCGAGCGGCTTCCGGATGGCACGTATTCGGCCGAGGGTCATCTCGACGGCTTCGTCGATGATCCCGACCCCAGCCACAAGAACCTGCGGATCGCGGTCGCGGTGACGATCGAGGGCTCGGAGGTGACCGTCGATCTGACCGGTACCTCGCCCCAGATCGACCTCCCGATCAACATGCCGTTCGAAGGGACCGTCGACATCGCCGTGTGGATGACGCTGCGCTCGATCCTCCTGGACTCCGCGACCCACGACCCGGTGCCGAC
>DASRHQ010000064.1:0-2212 GCA_035650455.1 Solirubrobacteraceae bacterium | reverse complement strand
GCCCGAGCAGTCGGTTGGCCTCGTACCTGCGACCGCGACTGACTGCCGCTTCCGCCAGCCGCTGCCTCGCCAGCGCGGCGCCGGAGATGCACCCTTCTCGGTCGTTGGCCTCCGCCGCCCCCTTCAGGTGCACCTCGGCCTCGATAAGGTCGCCGGCGAGCAGTTCGGCCTCGCCCAGCATCAGCAGCGCCAGCGCCGCGCCAGTCGCCGAGCCTGCCTCGTCCGCGATCCTCATCATCTGGCGCGCGAACTCGGCAGCAGTGTCATAGCCCTCAGGGCCGTTGAGGTAGTACTCGGCGAGGCACAGGTGGGCGTCGTAGACGATGGGCTCCATGTTGGCCCGCATCCGCATAGACTCTGCGAGCTCCTCAGCGAATCGCTCGCGCCATCTCCCCTGGGCCATCGCGACTTTGGCGAGAATCACCGCGGCTTCTCCGAGCTCGCGGCCCAAGCCGGCGTCGAGGGCGATCGCTCGCGCCTCCTCCGCCGCTTGCTCCGCCTCCGCGATGTCGTTGCGGTTCATGTGCACCAGGGCCCACGCGAGAAGCGCATGCGCACGCTCGGCCTCGGAGGGCTGCGGGGCGCCCTCGACGGCGAGCACGTCTTCGTAGAGGGCGACCGTAGCGCGGTCCGGTCCGACGCCCAGGTGATCGCTGAGCGCCTCGCGTAGCCGCTCGAAGCGCCGGATCGCCTCCCGGCGCTCCCCGGCGTCGAGATGAGCGCGCATGAGCGCGCGCGCCGCTTGCTCGTCGGTCGGGTCTTCTTCGGTCAGCCGATCCCACAGCGCTCCGGCGCGCAGCACGTCCAGGTAGCGCCGGCGCAAGCGGCCGCGCGGCTCGACCAACCAGGACTCGTATCGGTCGTCCGGAAGGAGGTCGCCCCGATACAGGTCCGCGGCTGAACGGCAGAACGCCTCGTCCCCGCCATCCAGTGCCCGTTGCGCGGCGGCCTCAAAGCGCTCGACGTCCGTCTCGACGCGGGCATCGGGCCACAGCACGAGCACGCCGCGCTCGCTCACGATCGCTTGCTCGTCGCCGGTCGCGAGCCGGGCGAAGTGCAGGGCCTTGCGGAGGTTGGTGCCGGAGGCCTGGGGATCGCTCTCGGGCCAGAGCGCTTCCATGACTTGCGCCCGATGCATCCGGTGGGCAGGGGCCAGAGCGAGCAGCTTGAGCACGTCGGCCGCGCGGCGGCTGCGCCAGGCGTCCCCAGAGATCGAGACGCCGTCGACCGCGACCGAGAACCGGCCGAAGAGCTGGATCGCCACCGTCCGCACCACAGGGGAATCGTACGGACAAGCCCCGGCTCGGGCCAGCCCGCCCCGCGGAACGGTAGCGGAACGGTCCCTTTCCTAGCGTGGGTGGCCGGAAAGGAGGTGAGGACCTGTGTCTCTGTACATGGATGTGCACAACAGCCTGCCCGACGGCACCACCGCGGCCGACGTCTCTGGAGCCCACGCGGCGGACCTTCAAGTTCAGGAGCGGTATGACGTGCGCTACCTGCACTACTGGTTGGACGAGACCGGCGGCAAGGTCTTCTGCTTGATCGAGGCCCCGAACGCCGACGCCGCGCACGCAGTGCACCGCGAGGCGCACGGCCTGGTCGCCGACGAGATCTACCCCGTCGTGCAGGGGTGAGCACGTAGGAGTTCGACAGGGGGACCGCGGGCTCGGCGATCGGCCTGCGGGGGCTTTGAGGGACCGCATCCGGCAGGTGGGCGTCCGGGGGCCTGTCGCGTGTCCGGACGGCCGCCGCCAGCGGGAAGGAGGACCTTCCGTCGTGAGCACAGAGACGAACGAGATGAGCAGCGCCTCCCCGATGGAAGCACGCAAGGTCGGAGCCGCGTTCCTCGATGCCCTGGCGGCCCGGCAATTCACCGCAGCGAGGTCACTTCTGGCCGATCACGTTCGGTTCAGGATGCTCCTCCCGAGCGGGCTCAAGACCGAAGCAGACGCCGACGCCACCATCGGCCGGTTCATCGGCTGGTTCGCCGACGGCGACCCCTTCGAGGTCGAGGCTTCGAGCGCCGGAGAGGTCGAAGGGCGCGCGGCGGTGACCTATCGCTTCCGCTTTCGCGATGCCGACGGATGGCAGGTCATCGAGCAGCACCTGATGCTCGACGTGGACGCCGACGGACGCGTGAAAGCGATCGACCTGCTGTGCTCGGGCTTCCGCTCGATCGCCATGTGTGAGCCCGACCGCGTGCACCGCTTCG
>DASRHQ010000063.1:0-112146 GCA_035650455.1 Solirubrobacteraceae bacterium | reverse complement strand
CGAGCGCGCCCGCGAGCGCCGACGCCTGGCCGGCTCCGGCGTCGACGGTTCGCGGTCGCCGACGATCTTCTTCCTCGACGAGATCCACCGGTTCAACAAGGCCCAGCAGGATGCGCTGCTTCCCGCGGTCGAGGATGGGGTGATCACTCTGATCGGCGCGACCACCGAGAACCCCTACTTCGAAGTCAATTCGGCACTGCTCTCCCGGGTCCAGGTCTATTCCCTTGAGGCGCTCACGACCGACCAGATTCGGATGCTGCTCGAGCGCGCGCTGCAGCGAGGCGAGTGCGGCGACGCGGAACGTGTCGACCCGGCCGCGCTGGAGTTCCTGAGCGCGAGGTCGGGCGGCGACGCGCGCACCGCGCTCAACGCGCTCGAGCTCGCCTGCCAGGCGGTTTCGGAGGGACAGCCCGTAACGCTCGCGCATGCCGAGGACGCCCTTCAGCGGCGAGCGCTCCTCTACGACCGCGAGGCCGACTACCACTACGACACCATCTCCGCGTGGATCAAGGCGACGCGGGGCTCCGACCCCGACGCATCGCTCTACTACCTGGCGGTGATGCTCGAGGGCGGCGAGGACCCCCGCTTCATCGCCCGGCGGATGGTCGTGCTGGCCTCGGAGGACATCGGCAACGCCGATCCGCAAGCCCTCCAGGTCGCCGTCGCGGCCGCGCATGCCGTCGAGCACGTGGGGCTTCCCGAATGCCAGTTTTCGCTCGCCCAAGCGGCCATCTATCTCTCCCTGGCTCCGAAATCCGACGCCGCCAAGCGCGCGATCGGACAGGCCCGAGAACTGATTCGCGAACGGGGGGCCGACCTTCCCCCGCCCCATCTGCGCTCGTCCACCCGCAGCGACCGCAACTACGACAACCCCCACCGGCGTCCGGGGCACATCTCCCCCCAGGAGCTGATGCCCGACTCCGTCATCGGGCAGCGGCTCTACGACCCCGACGAGGCGGAAGCGGCGCTGCGCGACCGGCTTGAGGAGATCCGCCGCCAGCGAGGAAGGGCCGAGGGCCGATGACCGTCACAGCCGCCGAGCTCGAATCGTTCGACCCCGCCACAGGCGAGCGGCTCGGAGCGGTCGCGGTCACAGCGCCCGAGCAGGTCGACGCGATCGTGCGCTCCACCGCGCAGGTGCAGCCCTTCTGGGCCGCATTGACGCTCGCCGACCGCGCGCGCTACCTCGAGCGGATGGCCCAGGTGGTCATCGACGAGGCCGACCAGATCCGCGACCTGATCGTGCGGGAGCAGGGCAAGCCGCGCAACGAGGCGGTCTCGATGGAAGTGCTCCCCTCGATCGACGCGCTGCACTGGATCGCTCAGGAGGGCCAGCAGGTTCTCGCCGACGAGCGCGTCCCCATGCGCCAGCTCTACCTCAAGACCAAACGGGCGAGCTTGATTTACGAGCCGCTGGGCGTGGTCGGGGTGATCTCGGCCTTCAACTATCCATGGAGCATCCCGCTGGCTCAGATCGCCCAGGCGTTGATGGCCGGCAACGGCGTTGTGCTCAAGCCCGCCTCGTTGACGCCGCTGATCGGCGAGCGGATCGGGCGAGCCTTCGAGCGCGCGGGACTCCCGGAGGGACTGTTGCGGGTCGTCAACGGGCCGGGCACCGGCCAGGCGATCGTCTCCTCGGATGTGGCCAAGGTGTTCTTCACCGGGTCGGTGGAGGCCGGCCGCGAGGTGGGCCAGGGGTGTGCGCGCGCGCTGAAGGGCTCCGTGCTGGAGTTGGGGGGAAACGACGCCATGGTCGTGCTCGAGGACGCCGACATCGACCATGCGGTCGCGGGTGCCCTATGGGGCGGATTTGCCAACGCCGGGCAGAGCGGCGCCGGGATCGAGCGCGTCTACGTGATGCACGAGGTTTTCGAGCCGTTCATCTCAGCGCTGGTGTCGGGGGCGAAGCGGCTTGCGCTCGGCAACCCCCTCGGGTGGGAAACCGAAGTCGGCCCTTTGACCTCGCGCGAGCAGTTCGAGCGCGTGTGCGGCCTGGTCGACGAGGCAGTCGCGGACGGCGCCGAGCTCCGCTGTGGCGGCCCGGTCCAGCCGCCTGCCGGTCTGAGCGGCGCATTTTTCGCCCCGGCCGTGGTGACCGGGGTCTCGCAGCAAATGCGGATCATGCGCGAGGAAATCTTCGGGCCGGTGCTGGCGGTCGCCGCGGTCGGGTCCGAAGATGAGGCCGTGTCGCTGGCGAACGACACCCCCCTCGGCCTGGGGGCCTCGGTGTGGACCAGCGACCGTCGCCGGGGCGAGTTGTTCGCGCGCGAGCTTGAGGCGGGGATGGTCTGGATAAACGACCATATGTTCACCCACGCCGCCTGGCAGTGTCCGTGGGGCGGGATCAAGAATTCCGGGGTCGGCCGCACCCACTCCAGGTTTGGGCTGTACGAGTGCGTCGACGTGAAGCTGCGCAGCTGGGAGCCTTCGCGGTTTCGCGATCCGTGGTGGCATCCGTACGACGAGACGCTCGGCAGAGCCCTGCGCCAGACGGCGACGATGCTGTACGGGCGCCCGTCCATCCGCGCGAGCGCGTTGCGCCACGGTGCCGTGCCCCTGATGAGGTTGGGAGCGCGGCTGGCGAAGGACGCGATCAAGAAGTAGTTCGCCGGCGCACATGTGCGCCGGCTCCGGCCGGAACATGTTCCGGCCGGGGGGGGCCGCGCATGCGCGGCCCCCGGGGTCGGCACATGTGCCGACCCCCATTAACCTTTGGACAATGCCCGCACAGGCCTACACCGGCAAGGAATGCGTCTGCCAGCTGCGCAAGGGCGTCTGCGACCAGTCCTGCGTCGAGGGCATGCTCCAGACGCGCTTCTACATCGCCTGCCTGCGGCTGACCGGCCGACGGTGCGTGGTGGTGGGGGGTGGCGATGTGGGGCTGGAGAAGGTCGAGGGTCTGCTTGCGTGCGACGCCGATGTGACGCTGGTGGCGCCCGAGGCCCATCCCGAGCTGGTTCAGCTGGCGCTCGAGGGCTCGATCCGCTGGGAGCAGCGCGAGTACCAACCGGGCGACCTCGACGGAGCCTTGATCGCGATCGCCGCGACCGGCGAGACCGACGTGAACATCCGCGTTTTCGAGGACGCCGAGGAGCGCGCGATGCTCGTCAACGTGGTCGACGTCCCGCCCCTGTGCAACTTCATTCTGCCCGCGATCGTCCGCAGCGGCCCGCTGGCGATCGCGATCTCCACGGCGGGCGCCTCGCCGGCGCTGGCTAAGCGGATGAAGCGCGAGATCGGCGAACTCTTCGGCGAGCCCTATGCGGCGCTGGCGATCCTGCTCAACGAGCTGCGGGGCTGGGCCAAGGCGACGCTGCCCACATACCAGGACCGCAGAGAGTTCTTCGAGAAAATCGTCAACGGCGACCCCGACCCGGTCGCGCTGCTGCGCGAAGGCAGGCTCGAGGAGGTGCAGGGCCTGCTCGAGCGGGCCATGAGCGCGTATGCAACCGCCTGAGCTCACTCACCTCGACGAGCGCGGCCGGGCCAGCATGGTCGATGTGGGCGACAAGCCGGACACCGAGCGCCGAGCCGCGGCGCGCGCCGTCGTCCGCGTCTCGCCCGAGACGGCCCAGTTGGTGCAGCGCGGCGACGCGCCCAAGGGAGATGTGCTCGGGGTGGCGCGTATAGCCGGTATCCAGGCTGCCAAGCGCACCGCGGAGCTGATCCCGCTGTGTCACCCCCTTGCGCTGACCCACATCGCGGTGGAGGGGCGCATCGACGCGAGCAGCGGGACGATCGAACTCGAAGCGCAGGCCCGCACCACGGGCCCCACCGGCGTTGAGATGGAGGCGATGACGGCGGCGGCCGTCGCGGCGCTGACGGTTTACGACATGGTCAAGGGGGTCGAGCGCGGCGCGAGCATCGAGGAGGTCGCGCTGGTTGCCAAATCAGGCGGGCGGTCCGGTGATTATCGGGCCTCGACGGCATAGCAGCCCGTTCGCGGCGCTGGCGCTCACCGTTGGTCTTGCCGCCTGTGGCACCGCCACGACCCATACGACGGCGCCGGCGGCTCCAAGCGCGCCAGCCGGACGGGTTCCCGCGGACGTTCACGTGCTCACCGTGACGCGTGGGCATCCAGGGCGCAAGGCGTCGCTGGCGATGACCACCGCGTCGCCGGCCAAGGTCCGAGCGATCGCGGGGATGCTCGACCGGTTGCATCCCGCGCGGCCGGGAATCGTCAACTGCCCCAACATCCCGGTCGCCCCCACCGTCACCTTCAGCTTCCGTGCCCAGCGCGACGGCCCAGCGCTGGCGCAGGCGAGAACGCTGGCGAGCGGGCCGCACGGAGAGTGCCCCGGAGTCATGTTCAAGCTCCCTGGACGCGCGCAGCAGGACCTCACGGCACAGCCCGCCTTCCTACGACAGGCGCAGCGCGTGCTCGGCGTCGCGCTGATGACCAAGTAGCGTTGTCCTCCGTGGCCGTACTCACGAGGAGAACCACTTGAAAGCCGCGATCATCACCGTCTCGACTTCGGTCGCGGCGGGGCGCCGCGAAGACCTCTCCGGCCGCGCCCTGGCGGAACGTGCGCAGGCGGCCGGAGCGGAGGTGGTGGCGCAGGAGGTTGTCGCGGACGACCGCGCCGCGATCGAGCAGGCGCTGCGGCGTCACTGTACGCCGGAGAACCGAACGGCGGTCGTCCTGACCACCGGAGGGACCGGGCTGACGCCCGACGACGTCACGCCCGAGGCCACGAAAGCGGTGATCGACCGCGAGGTCCCTGGAATCGCCGAGGCGCTGCGGACCGAGTCGCGCAAATACACGCCGATGGGGATGCTGTCGCGAGAGGTCGCGGGGGTCGTAGGAGAGACGCTGATCGTGAACTTCCCCGGCAACCCGAAGGCGATCGAACAGCTGTTCAGCGTGATCGCTCCGGTGCTCGAGCACGCCGTGGCCCTGCTTGCACGCGAGCATGGACCCCGCGAGCATGGACCCCGCCATTGAGCTGCGCGGCCTGACCCGCCGGTTTGGCGAACGGGCCGCGCTGAAGAACGTGACGGTGGCGGTGCCCCCGGGCGCAACGCTCGCGGTGCTGGGGCGAAACGGCGCCGGGAAATCGACGCTGCTGCGGATCCTAGCCACGCTGCTGCGACCGCACGCGGGAGAGGTTTCCGTGCTCGGGCAGTCACTGCCGCGCCAGGCCCACGCGGTTCGGCCCAAGGTGGGTTTGCTCAGCCACGAGCCGCTGCTCTACCGAGACCTCTCGGGCCGCGAGAACCTCCGCTATCACGCCCAGCTGCATCGCGTGGCGCCCGAGCGCGTGGAACAGCTGCTTGAGGCAGTGGGCATGGGTCACCGCGCCGACGACCCTGTCCGCTCGCTTTCGCGCGGCTTGGTGCAGCGCGTGGCGGTCTGCCGCGCCGTCCTTCATGACCCCGAAGTGCTGCTGCTCGACGAGCCGCGGGCGAACCTCGACCCCGCGGCGGTCGAGCTCATCGAGCCACTGATCGGGAGGGGCAACGGCCATACACGCGTGCTGACCAGCCACGACCCGCGCTCGGCGCTGGACGATGCCGATCTCGTCCTCGGGCTGAGCGACGGCATGGCCGCCTTCGTGCAGTCCCCTGGCGAGGTCACCTCCGAGCAGCTGCGAGAGCTCTACGAATGAGGCCCGTTCTGGCTGTGCTCCGCAAGGACCTGCGGCTCGAGCTGCGGACCTTCGAAACGCTTCCCGCGATGGTTCTCTTTTCGGTGAGCACATTCGTGATCTTTCACTTTGCGCTGGCTCGATCGACGATTTCCGGGCAACTGGCGGCGGGCGTCCTCACGGTCACGCTGCTGTTCGCGGCGCTATTGGGGTCGGGGCGGCTGTTCGTGGCCGAGCGCGAGCAGGGAGGCTTCGACGCCTTCCTGCTGGCTCCGGTCGATCGCACCTCGCTGCTGCTGGCCAAGGCCGCGGCGATGTTCCTGTTTCTCGCCGTGCTCGAGGTCGTCGCCGTGCCGGCGTTTGCCCTGCTGCTGCTCGGGCCCTCATTGGGGCCGCGGCTGCCCGGCCTGATCGCGGTGCTGGCGCTCGCCGACCTCGCGCTGGCGGTGATCGGGACGCTCGTCTCCGCGATCGCGATCCACACGCGCGCGCGCGACATGATCTCGCCGATCATCGGGCTGCCGCTGCTGCTGCCCGCCCTGATCGCGACGGCACGCGCGGCGGCCGTGGTGCTGGCGCCGCACGCTGCCGGCACGCCACCGGGTAGATGGCTGCTAATCCTTGCTCTTTATGATGTCGTGTTCGCTCTGCTCTCCTACGCGGTGTTCGATTTCCTGCTGGAGGACTGACCTTTGATGAGTTACGGGCGCGGCCTGCGCGTCCTGTCGTTTGTCACGATCGCGACGATCACGCTGGCGCTGGCGCTGGTCTTCTTTTACGCCCCGCTGGACGTCAACCAGGGCTTCATTCAGAAGATCTTCTACATCCACGTCCCCCTGGCGATCACGGCCCTCTGCGGCTTCGTTTTCGGCGGGCTTTTGGCGATCGGCCACCTGCGGACCGGGGACCGCAAATGGGACCTGCGCTCGTACGTGGCGATCCATATGGCGCTGATCTTCGGCGTGGCGGGGCTCATCACCGGGTCGATCTGGGCCAAGGCCTCCTGGGGCCACTGGTGGGTGTGGAGCGATCCCACGCTGGTCTCGTTTCTGATCGTGATGCTGCTGTTCGCCACCTACCAGCCGCTTCGCTTCTCGATCGAGGATCCCGAGCGTCAGGCTCGGTACGCGAGCGTCTTCGCGATCGTGGCGGGCGCCTTCGTGCCGCTGAACTTCATCGCGGTGCGCATGGCTCAGGGATTTGTTCATCCCCGCGTGCTCACGCTCACGGGGGGCCACCTGCCTGGGTCGATGGGGCTCACGTTTGCGATCTCGCTGATAGGGATCGCGCTGCTGTACACGACGCTGTGGAAATACGAGATCGCGGCAAAACAGGCGCGCATGCAGTTGCGGCGACTGCGGCGGGCCGCCTTGGGTGAGGACGCCCTCCGGCCGCTGGGAAGGAGCGCGGCACCATCGTGACCAGCGTCCTCGCGGCGGCTCCCGCACTGCCCCTGCATACGGCGGGCCCCTACGTGGCTGCCGCCTACATCGTGTTCGTCGCGCTGATCCTGATCTACGTGGCGATCATGGCGCGCAAGCTCACGCGGACCCAGCGCGAGCTTCGAGAGCTCAGGCGAAACCTCGAAGTCAAAGAGGATCCCGAGCCCAGCGTCCACGAGACTTCGCAACGCAGCGAGCGCGCCCAGGAGCGGATCGCGTGACGGAGCTGCTCGCGCTCGGCGTCTCGCATAAAACGGCTCCGGTTGAGGTTCGGGAGCGTCTGGCCCTGCCGGATGCACGAGCGGCTGAGTTTTTGAGAGACCTCCGGGGGACCGCCGACGTGCGCGAAGCGGTGGCGATCTCGACCTGCAACCGCACCGAGCTCTACCTGGTGGTGGGCGACGCTGTCGAGGCCGAATCGACCGTCCTGGCCATGCTCTCCAGCCAAGCCGCCATCCGCCCCACCGCGCTCGCGCCGGCGATCTACTCGCACCGCAACTGCGACGCGGCGCGCCACCTCTACCGCGTCACGGCGGGGCTCGAGTCGATGATCGTGGGCGAGAACGAGGTCCAGGGGCAGGTCAAGCGGGCTTACGAGGCGGCGCTCGCGCAGGACATGACCGGCCCGCTCACCAACCACCTGTTCAAAGCCGCGCTCGAGGCCGGCAAGCGGGTCCGCACCGAGACGGGCATCGGCGAGCGCGCGCTCACGCTGCCAGCCGTCGCAGTGGCACTCGCGCGCGAACTGCTGGGCGCGCTGCGCGGCCGCGAGGTGGTGATCATCGGCACCGGCGAGACCAGCGAGTTGGCAGCGCGGGCGCTGGCCGACTCGGGCGTGCGCACAGTCTTCGTGGCCAGCCGCCGACGCGACCGTGCGGTTAGCCTGGCGCGTCGCTACGGGGGGTCGAGCGTGAGCTTCGACGAACTGCCCCAAGAGCTCGAACGAGCGGACATCGTCGTCTCGGCGACGTCCTCTCCGCATCTGCTGCTGGGCTCGGCCGAGGTGACGGAGGTGATCAAGCGACGCGCGGCGCGGCCCATGCTCCTGATCGATCTCGCGGTGCCACGGGACATCGACTCCGCCTGCGCCGAGATCGAGGGCGTATCGCTTTACGACATCGACGATCTCCAGGCCGTGATCACCCGCAACCGCAGGGTGCGCCAGGCAGAGGCGAGGACCGCAGAGGGAATACTCGAGGAAGAGATCCAGCACTTCGCGGCCTGGCTTGGCTCGCTCGAGGTGCTGCCGACCTTGTCGGCGCTGCGCGCCCGCGCAGACGAGATAGCCACCCAGGTGGTGCACGAGAACGAGGGCAAGTGGGAGACGGCCTCGGAACGCGACCTGGAGCGGGTCAGCGCGCTCGCCAAGGCCGTGGTCAGCCGCGTGCTGCACGATCCTACGCTGCGGATGAAGGAGTTCCGCGACGACCGCGTCCACATGCGGATGGCGCTCGTGCGCGAGCTGTTCGGGCTCGACGACGAGAAGCCCGCGGCGCCCGCGGAAGCCGCCCCTGAGGAGGCGCCGCTCGCACAGGTCCGCCGCCTTCGGCCTTGATCCGCGTCGGCACGCGCACAAGCGCGCTCGCGCTGACTCAGGCGCAGTGGGTGGCGCAGCGCCTGCCGGACGAGACCGAGCTCGTACCGATCAAGACATCCGGCGATCGCCCCGCGGCGGGCGGCGACAAGTCACGCTGGGTCTCGGGGCTCGAGCAGGCCCTACTCGCGGGTGAGATCGACCTTGCCGTGCACTCGGCCAAAGACGTGCCGGCGGAGCTCGCGCCCGATCTGTCTCTGGTGGCGATCCCGTCCAGAGCCGATCCGCGCGATGCGATCTGCGGCGCCCCATCGCTGGCGTCGCTCGCCCCGGGAGCGTCCGTGGGGACCAGCAGCCTCAGGCGGGCCGCCCAGATCCGCGCTTTGCGTGAGGACCTCGACGTCGTCGAGGTGCGAGGAAACGTCGATACGCGGCTGCGAAAGCTGGCGGACGGCGCGGTGGATGCCCTCGTGCTCGCGCGCGCGGGGCTCGAGCGACTCGGTCGGTTCGACGAGATCGGCGGTGTGCTCGACGAGCTGGTGCCCGCCGCGGGCCAGGGGGCCCTGGCAGTAGAAGGTCGAGACGGCGCCGTGCCTACGGCCGTCATCGACGCCCTGACGGACCCATCCGCGGCCACGTGCGTGGGCGCCGAGCGAGAACTCACGCGGGATCTCAACGCCACCTGCAACACGCCGGTGGGGGCGTTCGCCCGTGAGGTGGACGGTGGGCAGATTGAGCTGCGCGGCTGGGTCGGGCTGCCCGACGGCTCGCAGTGGATCAGCGACGTTCTGCGGGGCCCCCCCGACGGTCTCGGCACTGCTGTCGCGGAGCGGATGCTCGCCGCGGGCGCAGGCGAGGTTTTGCGCGCCGCGGAACGAGGGCTCGTCGGATGACCGTCTACCTGGCGGGAGCCGTTTACCCGGTGGGCGCGGCATGACCGTCTACCTGGTGGGGGCCGGGCCGGGTGATCCTGGCCTGCTCACGGCGCGAGCGCTCGAGCTGATCGCGACCGCGGACGTGATCGTGTACGACCGGCTTATCCCACCCGGCGCGCTCGACCATGCCCGCGCGGACGCCCTGCTCGTCTACGTGGGCAAGGAGGGCGGCGGCGAGTCGGTTTCGCAGGCCGAGATCGACCGGCTACTGGTCGAGCATGGCGCCGCCGGACGCACGGTCGTACGACTCAAAGGGGGCGACCCGTTCGTCTTCGGGAGGGGAGGCGAGGAAGCGGAGGTGCTCGCTGCGCAGCGCATACCGTTTGCGATCGTCCCCGGCGTGACCGCCGGCGTGGCAGCGCCGGCCTACGCGGGGATCCCGGTCACGCACCGAGAACAGGCGAGCGCCGTGGCGTTCGTGACCGGACACGAGGATCGCGCCAAGGACGGCTCGGCACTCGACTGGGAGGCGCTGGCGCGCTTCCCCGGCACGCTCGTGATCTACATGGGCGTTCGCCGGCTCGCAGCGATCGCGGCGCGGTTGCTGGAGGCGGGACGCCCGGCCGATGAGCCCGCGGCTGTGGTCGAGCGCGGAACAGACGCTCGTCAGCGCGTGGTCCGCGCTCCGCTGGTGAGCATCGCCCAGGTCGCCGTTGAGGAGGGGCTACGAGCGCCGGCGGTCACGGTGATCGGCTCGGTGGCTGCGCTGCACGAGCGCCTTGGATGGTTCGTGGCAGGGCCGTTGACGGGGCTCGCCGTGGCGGTCACCCGCGCGCGGGCGCAGTCGAGCGGCCTCGCGCACCGGCTCCGCCAGCTGGGCGCCGAGGTCGTCGAGTCGCCCGCCATCAGGATCGTGCCCATCGATGGTCCGGCGCCGGAAGTCGACCGCTACGACCTGGTGTGCCTGACCTCGCCCAATGGGGTGCAGCTCCTGTTTCAACGCCTCGCTCGTGCTGGGCGGGATGCCCGCGCATTGGCGGGCGCTCGCGTGGCCGCGATAGGTCCCGGGACGGCTGCCGCTCTGCGCGGGCACGGCGTGATCGCGGACGTCGTCCCGGAGCGGTTCGTCGCCGAGGCGCTGGTCGAGGCGCTTGAGACAGTGCCCGTTCGACGCGCACTTGTTGCGCGGGCAATGGGTGCACGCGATGTCCTGCCCGATGCGCTGCGCGCCCGCGGGGCAGAGGTCGATGTGCTCGAACTGTATGAGACGGTTGCGCAACCGCTATCTGAGGCGCAGCTTGCCGCGGTAAAGCGCGCCGACTACCTGACGTTCACCTCGTCCTCGACGGTCCGGTTCCTGATTGCGTCAGCCGGGAGCAGCGTCGCCGAGAGCGCGAGGATCGTGAGCATCGGCCCCGTCACCAGTGCCACGCTGCGAGAGCATGGGCTCGAGCCCGACGTCGAGGCGCGGCGTCACGACATAGACGGTTTGGTTAGCGCGTTGGTGCAGGACGCCGTAGCTCAGACCGCCTCGGCCTGAACGCCCACGGGCACAAGTCGCTCCAGTCCGGCTGGGACGTGCTCGTCCTCCTCGGAGATGTCCTCGAGGCTTCGGCGCGAAGTCTCCGGGAGCAGGAGCGTCAGCAGTGTGCCGGCGAGCGCCATACCTGCGGCGAACTCGAGCGCGCCGGTCAGGCCGAAAGCGCTGCTGATCTGCGGAAAGAGGTACACGCCCATGAAGGCGCCGAGCTTGGCGATCCCAGCGGAGAGTCCGTGCCCAGTCGTCCGTATCGACGTCGGGTAGCACTCGGCCGCTAACACGAACGTCGTAGTGTTGGGCCCGAACTCGGCGAAGAAATAGCTCGCGCCGAAGAGCAGGAGGAACGGGACGGTGGCGGCGGTCACGCCCGGGATCACCGCGATCAACAGGAACATCGCACCCATCGCGGGGAATCCGATCAGCTGCAAGCGCCGATGGCCGATTCGGTCCATGAACAGGCACGCCAGGATGTAGCCGGGGACGGCGGCGACCGAGAACACGATCAAGTTGAACAACAGCGACTGCTGCAGGGTCGCTCCGGCCCCCAGCACCTGGAGCACGATCTTCGGAGCGGAGACCGCGTTGCCGTAGTAGGCGTAGTCGAAGACGAACCAAGCTCCGGCCGTCCCAAGCAATGTCAGCAGCAGGCGGCGGTTGGACAAAAACCGGCTGAGACTCATCCGCTCAGCGGCGCGGGCCTGACCGGTCGCGACGACCTCGCCGCGGGAGAAGCTCTGCAGGCTCTGAGCCGCGCCGTTGCCGTCACCCTTGACCCAGGCCAGATAGCGCGGCGACTCGGGCATCCGCAGGCGCGCGTAGAGGACCAGGGCAGACGGCACCGCGCCGAGCCCGAGCAGGATTCGCCACACCAGGCCGTGGTCGACGCCCACCGACAGCAGCACCAGGCCGGCGATATACCCGGACACCGTTCCGAGCGCCTGCATGGCAAACACCAGACCGACCAGCCGACCCCGGTCTTTGCGGTTCGCGTACTCGCTCATCAAGACCGCCGAGACCGGATAGTCCCCACCGACCCCGAGGCCCAGGAGGAAACGGAAGCCCACCAGGAAAATGAAGCTCGGCGCCACCGCGGAAGCGAGCGCGAACACCAGCATCATCGAAGCGTCGAACAGGGCGATGCGCTTGCGCCCGATCAGGTCGGCCAAGCGGCCCAGCACGCAGGCGCCCAGGAAGGCGCCCAAGAGCGTCATCGAGTTGATGAGGCCGGTCTGAGTCGCGCTGAGATGCCACTGCTTGGCAATCAACGTTGAGGCGACGCCGATAATGAAGAGGTCGTAGGCGTCGGTGAAGAACCCCATCCCCGAGATAAGGATCGCCTTGGAGTGAAAACGCGAGATGCGCGCCTCGTTGATGGCGTCGATTACCTCCAACTAGAGCCTCCGGGTCCGTTTCGTGATTGAACCGTCGCCCAAACTCAAGCCCTGGTGCCCCATAACTGCAAGTCTTGCTGAGGGATCGGCGGACGCTGTAATCATTCTGTGAACGGGTTGTGAACCGGGGCCATCAGCGTGATCACCTCGAGCGGCCCGCGACCGGGCCTCCCGGAGCCGCCGCGTCCGGGCTCGGAGCCGCCGCATCCGGGCTCGGAGCCGCCGCATCCTTGCCTCCCGTGATCACGTTCCTGTCCGATTACGGAGTCAGCGACGACTTCGTCGGGGTATGCCACGGCGTGATCGCCACCGTCTGCCCCCAGGCGCGCGTGATCGACATCACCCATGGCATCCCCGCCCGTGATGTGCGGGCGGGAGCGGTCGTGCTGCGCGAGGCCCTCGCCTACATGCCCCGAGGGATCCACCTGGCGATCGTGGATCCGGGTGTGGGGGGCGACCGGCGCGCGGTCGCGCTGCGGCTCGCGGACGGACGGCTCCTGGTCGGTCCGGACAATGGCCTGCTCTGGCCTGCGGCTCAGGCCGCCGGCGGGCCGGAGCAAGCCGTCGACATCGGCCGGTCGCGCTTCGCGCTGGAACCGGTATCGGCGACGTTTCACGGTCGCGACATCTTCGCTCCGGTCGCCGCGCGGTTGGCCGGCGGCGCGGAGCTCGCCCAGGCGGGCGAGGCTTGCGAGTCCGGGGGGCTGACCCGACTTGAGCTGCCGCGGCCGCGGGTGGAGGCCGGCACGCTCGTCGCTCACGTGCTGTATGTGGATCAGTTCGGCAACCTCCAGCTGGACGCGGAGGACCGTGAAGTCAGCGACATCGCGGTGGGGCAGCGGGTCACGCTTCGCGTGGGCTCGCGTACGTGGGAAGCCCGGCGCGGGCGTACCTTCGCCGACGTCGACGCGGCCGAGTTGGTCGTATACGAGGACTCCTACCGCCGCCTCGCGATCGCGGTGAGGAACGGAAGCGCGGCGAAACGGCTCGCGCTCGCGGCCGACGGGGAGGTCAGGATCAGCGCCGTGGATAAATAGGTGAGATGTCGAACCGTTCGAGCGCCCGGGTAAGGCGGTCCGATTGACCATCGGTTTCCCCCGGGTCCATTTCCGCAGCGTGGATTCCACTAACGAGCGCGCGCGGCTGCTCGCCGCGGCCGGGGCGCCGCATGGGACATTGGTTACGGCCTCCGAGCAATGCGCAGGACGGGGGCGGCAGGGGCGCACCTGGAGCGCGCCGGCAGGACAGGCAATGCTCTGTTCGCTGATCGTGCGCGAACCCCCGCGCCTGCTGCCACTGGCGGCGGGCGCTGCGGTCGCCTCGGCGGTCGGCGCAGAGGCTGGTCTCAAATGGCCAAACGACGTGCTCGTCCGGGGGCGCAAGGTGGCTGGCATCCTCATCGAGGGGCGCCCGCTGCAACGGTGGGCGGTGGTCGGTATGGGCATCAACATCGCGGTCTCGATCGACGATCTGCCGGCGGAGATCCGCGAGCGCGCGGGCACGCTGGGGCTGCCGGAGACGGCGATCGAGGGCTGGCTCGGCGGTCTGGTTGAGCACCTCGGACACTGGCTCGAAGCGAGCGAGGAGGAAGTCCTGGAGGCCGTCCGCGCGCGCGACGCGCTCTTCGAGCAGCCGGTCAGGTGGGCGGGCGGATCCGGGACGGGCGGCGGCATCGACGGCGACGGCCGGCTGGTGGTTGCGACCGCCAGCGGCAGGGTCGCGCTCGATTCGGGCGAGGTGCACCTGGTCAGCGACCGTTAGTACAAGCGACTCTCAGCCGGGGGCGAGGAGCTGCAACCGCTCAAGCTCCGCCCGCAGCTGCGCGGGCGATTGAAAATGCAGCGCCCGCATTCCGAGGTTGCAAGCCGCCTCCACGTTGGCGGCTGAATCGTCGATCACCAGCGTGCTCGACGGCCGCAGGTCAAAGCGGCTCAACAGCAGCTCGAAGATCTTTCGGTCCGGCTTGACCACGCCCTCGAACCCCGACACCACCGCACCATCGAACCAGCTCAGAAAGGGGTACCGCGCGACGCGCCGTGGATAGGTCTCGCGCTCCATATTGCTCAGCGCGTAGCAGGCAACGCCTGCCTCGCGCAGTTCACGCAGGATCTGCACCGTCCCATCGATGGGTCCGGCGACCATCTCCTCGCTGCGGCGCCCCCATGCCCGGATCAGCTCCGCTTGCTCGGGATGCGCGACCGCAAGTTCCTCACATGACTCGGCGACCGGGCACCCGCGGTCGTGTCGCTCGTGCCACTCCATCGTGCACACCCGCTGAAGGAAGCGATCCATCGCCTCCTCGTCGTCGAACAACTTGCGGTAGAGATGGCGGGGGTCCCAGTCGAGCAGGACGCCACCGATATCGAAGACCACCGCCTCGACAGGCGGCCCGACACCTGAGCGCTGACGCCGCGGCCCGAGACCTGAGCGCTGATGACGCGCGCCTACAGCCCGGTGCCCCCGAAGCTGACCTTCTCCGGCGCGATCACCGGCTTGCCGACGTCCAGCTGGACCTGGGTGTGGCTTCCGAGCGGAATGTCACGTGGGTTGTCTTTGTAGACCTGGCCGTTGTAGAACGCCGTCACCTTGCCCTTGACGGGTCCAACCTGGTTCGCCGAGAGGGGCTGGTGCCAGATATCGAAGAAGTTCCCGAGCGTGTAGGTGCGCTTCGACGGCGACTCGATGTGGACGATTCCGTCCGCCGCATGGGTGTGCAGCCAGTAAAAGCAGGAGCCGCCGGCAACAAACGGCCCGCTGGCGGTGTTTTGGACCTGGCGTGGCGGCACGATGCCGATCCCGTAGGGGATCTGGCGCTCGGCGCCGTTGACGAAGATGGTCAAGTGGGTGTGAACGTGGTAGACGAGCTTCTCGCCCGCGTTGCACTGGATTCCGTCGATCGTGTTTCCTGTCGCCGTCGAGGAATTGGAGGCCAGCGGCGCTGCGTTCTTGGGGATCGGGATCCCCTCGGGCCCAAGTGGCCCGGGCGACGGGGCCGGCTGCACCGACGCCAGCGTCTTGATGGGGACGGTCGCGACCTTGGGCGCACTGGAGCCACCGTTGCCGCTCGCACCGCTGCTTCCGGATCCCCCAAGGACCACCAGGACGACCACGATCGCTGCCACCACCACAGCGACGGCGCCTCCGCCGTAGACCTGCAGCATGCGGCGCCTGCGCGAGGCCGCCGCGAGTTCGCGCTCGCGCGCGAGCCGCTCCTGGCGAAGACGTTCCTTTTCTGCTTTACGGCTGGCCATCGGCCGTCGAGGGTAGCGAAGCTATGCGAGAGGCTCGCCACACAACTCCCCCGCGGCGGCCGCCTTAGACCGCAGTCCAACCGAGACCTAACGAACCGTGACTTCGCCGGGGCCGCCCTCGACCAAGCGGCCGATGATCACGCCGGGTAGCTCCGAAGCGCGATCCGCCGGCACGGCGACCAGCAGGCCGCCCGAGGTCATCGCGTCGCACACCAGCCACCTACGCACCTCACTCACTCCGGGAGCAAACGAAGCGTAGGTCTGTGCGTGTTCGTGGTTGCGGCGTGTGCCGCCCGCGAGCGCCCGATCGTCGGAGAGCAGCTCGAGCGCACCGGAAATCGCCGGTACCTCGTCGGCGTCGACCTCGGCGGCAGTCCCACTGGCCCGGGCCAGATCGTGCAGGTGACCCAGAAGGCCAAAGCCGGTGACATCGGTAACCGCGTGCGCGCCAACCGCCCGCGCTGCCGCCGCCGCCGCCGCGTTGAGCTCGGTCATCACCTCGACCGCTGCTTGGACGGTCTCGGCCGGAGCAAATTCCTTCTTGAGCGCCGTCGATACCGCGCCGGCACCCAGGGGCTTGGTCAGCACGAGCGCGTCACCCGGTGCGCCCCCTGCGATCGTCAACTCCTCGCCGGGATCGACGATGCCGGTCACGGCCAGACCGTATTTGGGCTCGGGGTCATCGATCGTGTGCCCGCCGAGGACAGCAGCGCCCGCCGAGGCAACCACCTCTGCACCCCCGCGCAAAATGTCGGCCAAAGGCTCAGTCCCTAGCTGCTCGACGGGCCAGGCAACCAGGTTCAACGCGGTCAACGGGCGCGCGCCCATCGCATAGAGGTCGGAGAGTGAGTTGGCTGCGGCGATGCGGCCGAAGTCGTAGGGGTCGTCGACAATCGGCGTGAAGAAGTCCACGCTCTGCACGATCGCCAAGTCGTCGCGCAGGCGATATACGCCGGCGTCGTCTGCGATCGCCGTGCCGACCAGCACGTTGGGATCGGTTGGCCTCGGTAGCGCCTCAAGCAGCGACGCCAACTGCGCCGCTCCTGCCTTGCACGCTCAACCGGCGCCGTGTGAGAAAGAAGTCAGTTTGAGATTGGTCACGCGGCCGATCATCGCAGAGGGATATCCTGTATCCAGGTCTCGACGGGCAGCCGCATCTGAGGATCGCTGGCGTGGACCTCGTCGGGAAGGCCACACTTGGACCGAGCGTCCAAAGATGACCAGAGACCGGACGCTGACAGAGTCAAGGTTTGACGGACGGATCCAGATCGACTGCTGGCTCCAGCACGCAGACGAGCGCACGCTCGCGAAAAATGTCCGCAGCGGGCTGACCGCTCGCCGCAAGCATCTCCCGCCCAAGCACTTCTACGACGCACGCGGCTCGAAGCTGTTCGAGCGCATTTGCCGGCTGCCCGAGTATTACCTGACCCGGGCGGAGCGTGAGATCCTGGACAAGCGTGGCCCGGAGATCATGTCGGGGACCGAGGCCGGCGAGCTGGTCGAGCTGGGCTCAGGAGCGCCGGACAAGGCTCGGTTTCTGCTCGACGCGATGCGCGGCCACGGCACGCTTGCGCGCTACGTGCCGGTCGACGTTTCTGAGCACGCGCTGAGGGACTCAGCGGAGCAGCTCGCGGCAGCCTACGCGGAGCTCCGTATACACGGGGTCGTGGGGGATTTCGAGCGCCAGCTCGATCGGGTTCCACCCACGGACGGCATACCTCGGGTCGTGGCGCTGCTGGGCTCGACGATCGGCAACTTCACTCCCCACAGCAGGCAGGCGCTGCTTGCGCGGATAGCCACGCTGATCGGACCCCAAGATCGGCTGCTGTTGGGCGCCGACCTCGTCAAGGACCCGGCGGTGCTCGAGGCGGCCTACAACGATGCGCAAGGGGTCACCGCCGAGTTCAACCGCAACGTGCTGCACGTGGTCAACCGCGAGCTTGGCGGCGACTTCGATCCGCTCTCGTTCGAGCATGTCGCGTTCTTCGACCGACGACGGGAGTGGATGGAGATGCGGTTGCGCGCGCGGCGCACCATGCGGGTCAGGATCGCCGACCTCGATCTGGATGTTGACTTCGCCCGCGGCGAAGAGATGCGAACCGAGATCAGCGCGAAGTTCACACGCGCGCGCCTGCGCTCAGACCTGGCTGCCGCCGGCCTGCGCCTGGACGGGTGGTACACGGATGCGGGAAACCGGTTCGCGCTGGCCCTCGCTCGCGGGGCGTAGGGACTACCTGGCGCGTGCTCGCGGAGCGTAGGGGCTACCTGGCGCGTGCGTAGGTCGCGACGTCCTGAGCGAGCGTCCCCTCGCTGACGTACTGGCCCGTGTGGACGTAGAGGACTTTGCCGGTCGTCCCGAGGAAGATGGTCATGGGCAGTCCTTGGAGCCCCGTCATTGGGCTGAGCGTGGCGGCCGATGCCTGATAGCTGGGGTAGCTGACGGGGTGCTTCTCGAGGAACGCCTGCGCCGGGCCGGCCGAATCTTCGGTGTCTGCACCCAGGAACGCGACGCGGCGGCCGTAGCGGGCGGAGGCGGTGGCGAACAGCCCGAACTCCTGCTGGCATGGCGTACACCACGACGCCCAGGCGTTGACCACGATCGGGTAGCCTCGTAGCGCCTTGATCTCACGCGTCAGCGAGGCGCTCGAGCCGAGCAGTTGTCCTGCCCGGCGGTGCAGAGCGGCGAGCGCCGGCGGCGACCCCTTGAGCTGCTGGAGTGCGCCCGCGAGCCCTTTGGCCTCGGCTGGCGCATGACTGAGCGCGGCGCGGACCCGACTCTTCAGCGAGGCAACCGCCGGCCAGCCGTTGGTCGACACATCCGTGTACCAAAGCAGGTGGCCGCTGGGGGAGATGAGCACGAGCCAGGGCTCGTCCTGCACGCCGTAGCCGTCGGCCACCCGGCCCGAGTGGTCGATCGCGACCGGATAGGAAAGCGGTTTGCGCAGCGTGCGCATGAAGCGCGGCAATGCAGCGGCCGAGGGCTCCACGCTGGCCTCATCCACCGCGGTCAACTCCGGCAGCTTCTCGCGAGACGCGGCGCGCTGGTAACCGTCGAGCTGCTTGAGCTGTCCGGCGAGGTTCATGACCTCGGAGTCCCAGCTGGCGAAGAACAGGTACAGCCGCGGCGACGATCCTGGGCCGAGGCTCACCGTGCCACCGCCGTAGCGTGGAAGCGTCGTCGGCGTCGAGGGACGGACACCGGGAATCGGCTTGTAGGAAAGCCCGGCATTTACGGGCGGATGATTGGGCAACAACCGCGATGCCTCCTGCGCCAAGAGCTGTCCGGCCTGGTCCACCGTCGCGTATGACATCTGGGTGAGGTAGACCTCTCGCAGCCGGCCCCTTGGGTCGATCTCGAACAGCGCCGGCGTGTGGTCGATCTGGCCGTGCTCGACCTCGGCGGCGATCCCATATGCCTTCCATATCCGCCTCAGTTGAGGCAGAGGAGCGGTGAGGAAGTGCCATTCGTGCATCATCCCGTGGACCACGGAGTAGTCGCGCACATCGCTGACCCGGGTGGCTTCTGGATTGGCGTCGATGCCGACGAGCGCGACGTGGGACGCGGCAGGACCGAGCAGCCGCCTCGCTTGCACCATCGAGGTTGTGGTGAGTGGGCAGACCGTGGTACAGCGCGAGTCTTCGAAGGCGAGGAGCACCACCTTGCCCCTGAACTGGCTCAGCGAGACGCGGCGTCCGAACTGATCGGCCAGGGTGAAATTCGGGGCAGGTTTGTGAAGCACGGTGCCGGGATCGAGGTAGGGATTTCGCTTCAGGCTCTGGCCCGAGGAGTCAGAAGAACGCACCAGCGCGCTGACGCCCTGGGTCACCCCGACGATGAGCGCCACGGTGACGACGAGCAGGGCGATCAAAACCCATGGCTTGTCCGAGATCGTCTTCTTCATCACCGTCCTGAAAACATGATGCCGAGTGCCGGTTGCCTGATCGGCTGAGGTCCTCGCTGGTCTACGATCTTCCCGTGGTTGCAGCGATCTCGAGCGATCCCGCGAGCGGGGTCACGGTGCTCGCCGCGGTAGCCGCCGGTGCAGTCTCATTCCTTTCGCCGTGCGTGTTGCCGCTTGTCCCAGGCTATCTCTCAACGGTGGCGGGAGTAGCACCGTCCGAGTTGAGAGGGACGCACAAGCGGCGCGTGCTCGTGCCGAGCCTGCTCTTCGTTGCGAGCTTCTCGGCGATCTTCGTGGTCCTTGGGGTCGGCGCGGCGCTGTTCGGCTCGGGCTTTGCGGCGGACCGGGAGGTGCTGGACAAGATCGCGGCCGTCGTGATCATCGCGCTCGGCGTCTACTTCGTGATGAGCTCCGTGATCACCCGACTGAACCACGAATGGCACATCGACGCACTCATGCAACGCGCCGGCCGAGGGGGACCGCTGGTCACCGGAGCGGCCTTCGCCCTGGCCTGGACGCCCTGTATAGGCCCCACCCTGGGGGCGATCCTGTCTGCCGCGGCGATCTCCACCTCGGCCCTTCACGGCGCCGTGCTACTCGCCTTTTACTCCGCGGGCTTGGCGATTCCGTTTCTGCTGACCGCACTCGCGTTCGAGCGCATGACATCTCTGTTCGGGGTCGTCAAACGCCACTATCAGGTTGTGATCGCCGCTGGCGGCGTGGTTCTGATCGCGATGGGAGTCCTGGTCTGGTCGGGTGAGCTGTTCCAGCTCAACATCCAGGCCCAACAGGCGCTCAACGCCCTGGGGATCAACTTCTTCAATATCTGAGTCTGAGGGGGCGTCGGCGATTTCCGAGTGCCGCGGCCTCGAATTCGCTGCGACGAGCACCTGCGCCCCGTGACCTGCGCCCCGTGACCGACCACAGGACCCCCCGCGGCCCAGGCCCCCCGGATCATGGACCCCCCGACCACTTCAGGGCCCGCCGATCCGATAGACGGTGCCTTCGTCCGGCGAGGAGACCCAGATCGCTCCGTCGGCTGCGACAACGTCGGAGTTGGCGTCCGAGATGAAGGCGTCTGACAGGTGCACAGTTCTCGAGACTTTGGCGGTGGCCGGCTCGAGCACCCCGGTCGAAGGTCCGTTGTCACTCGTGACTCGCAGAACCGGCCCTGCGTGGGTGACGGCATCGGCAGCCTCGTAGCTGATCCGTCGCACTACCCTTCGCGACTGGGGGTCCACGGCGACAAGTTCGCCGCTGGTGGTACATGCCACCCAGAGCTGACCAGCTGCATAGGCGAGTCCTTGGGGACCCGCACATGCCCGGATGCGCGCAATCACGCGCCTAGTACTCGGGTCGACCTCGACCACTGAGTCGTCGCCAAAAACCGACACCCAGAGATGACCGCCCGCCGCAGTCACCTGCCGCGGCTGATAGCCGACGTGGATGCGCTCGGTGGGGCGCCTCTGCTGAGGGGCGATGCGGGCGAGAGAGCCGTTGCGCTCGGAGACGACCCACAGATCGTTCCCCAACGCGACGATCCCTTCCGGCTCGGGACCGACATGGATCGTGGCCGCTCGGCGAGGCGGAGAGACCGACACCGCGCTGACGGTGCCATCCCCCCAATCCGTCGACCATATCCTGCCCTTTAGACCCGCCAGGCGCAAAGGCGTCCTGCCGACGGGCACCTCGGCCGTGACGCGGCCGGATCCAGGTTCAAGGCGTAGGACGCGATTGCTCTTGGCGTTCGCGACCCACACCTGCCCACCGAAAGCAAGCAGCCCAATAGGTGCGCCGCCGACGTGAATCTTTAGAACTGAGGTCTTCTTCGTCGACTCTCGCGACGTGCTGCCATCGTGCGCTGTCCCGCACGCGGTACTCGCCAGCAAGCAGCACGCCGACGCGAAGACGGCAGCTCGCTGGCGTGCCGGGATCAGGCCGCCGCCTCGGCGTCCTCGTCGTCGACCGTCACCTCGGCGGCCTCGGCGTCGCCCGTCACCTCGGCGTCCTCGTCGTCGACCGTCACCTCGGCGGCCCGGTCGCCGCCGGGTTTCTGTTCGCCGCCGGCGTCGTCCGTGAGCCCCTCCGTCGAAGCGTCCTGCGCCAGTTCCTCCACCTGCACGGCCGTCGAGCGACCGGCCACCTCGCCGTTGCCCTCGGCGTCGGGCCCGAAGCCCTTCTTGCGCCGGCGGCCGCGGCCGCGGCGGCCCTTGGGGAAGTTGCGCAGGAGCTCGCGCGCCAGAGCGGCCGGCTTGCGGGCAAGCCGGGTGCGGGCGCCGCGCAGGGCCTCCTCGGCCTCGGGGGTGTGTGCGAGCGCGGCGGCCAGCAGAGCCGCCGACAGACGTCTGTCCTCCTTGCGCGCCGCGTGGACCAGTCGTCGCGCGTTGCGGGCGTGCGCGGGCCCGCTCGAGTTGACCAGCAGCCCCAGCAGCCGCTTGGTCTCCGGCCACCGCTGGGTGGCGTACTCCTCGTGCACGTCGCGCGTGTACTCGGCCATGCGCCAGATCCAGGCGTTGGCCTGGTCGCGGCGACCGATGCGGCGCTCGGCCAGCGCTTGAAGCATGATCTTGACTCCTTCGCGGCGCTCGTCTCGCGGCCAGCCCGCCATGATGTCGATGGCGGTGTCGAACGCCTCCGGATCCTTCGATGCGGCTATCTCCTGGAGCGCGCGCAGCCGCAGCTGGGAGTGGCGGTTGCGCTGCAAGGCAGTGATCAGGAAGCGTCGCTTGAGCTCGCCCGAGCGGTCGAAGTGGAGCATGGCCTTGGCGCGGCGCCAGCCGTTCGGCGCGACGCGCGCACCGGCAAGCGCCGCCCATACGTGCTGCTCGCCGTAGTCGAGGTACTCGACCGCGATCCGCCACAGCTCCCGCTCGAAGACCGCCGCGCGCCGCTCGGGATCGGGAGTGACCGGCAGCACGCGCCGCTCGACGCGGACTCGGCGGCCACGGCCCCGGCGCACGGGGCCGACCACGATTGCCCCGCCGCGATAGACGTCGCGGTCGAGCAGGGAGTGAAGGGTCACGACGGGATCGTCGTGCTTGGTGGCCGGGTGGACGAAGTCGACCACGATGCCGGCCTCCTTGCCCGGATGGCGACGAGTCACGCGACCGACCCGCTGCTGGTACACGCGTCGCGAAGCCGTCGGGGCCAAATGCATGCACAGCGTGGCGCGAGGAGAGTTCCAGCCCTCGGCGAGCAGCATCGCGTTGACGAGCACGTCGACCTTGCCCGATTCGAACTCGGCCAGGATCCTCGCGAGCTGGCGCTTGGGCGTTTCGCCGGAGACCGCTTGGGCATTGATGCCGAGCTCCCGGAAGGCCCGCGCCACGTTGTGGGCGTGACGTACCCCAGCCGCGTAGACGATCCCGGGGACTCCATTGAAACGGGTCCTGTAGAGGTCCGCGACAGCCATGTTGAAGGGCGTCTGGTCAAGCAGTTCAGCCAGCATCTCCTGATCGAACTCTGTGTCCACCTCGCCTCGCCTGAGCGGCACCTTGGCGATCGTGCGCACGCCGGGGCCGGGCGGGATGCGGACACAGCGAAGCGGCGCGATCACTCCTCGCCGGGCGGCCTGAGCCAGGTCAAAGCGCGAGGTCTGCGTCGGGAAGAGGTCGGTGACGTGGCGCGCTATCAGCGCCCCGGTCGCAGTCATGCCGATGAAGATGGGTCCCGACCAGGCGCGGATAGCGCCGGAGGTCTTCTCTCCCAGGGCCGTATGGGCCTCGTCGCAGATCACAATCGTGTAGGCATCGGAGATCTGCCCCGCGTTTCGCACGAACCACTGGTAGGTCTCGACCGTGACTGGCCCGATCACCTGCTCGGGTGTCGGGGCCGACCCGTTGGTGGTGAGCAGCGGCGCGTGAATGCGGTCGCGGTAACCGCGGTCGCGCAACTCGCCGTTGAACTGATCGACGAGGTTGCGTCGGTGCGTGAGGATCAGGATGCCGCCGGTGCGCGAGGCATCCACGAAACCCAGCGCGGCGACGGTTTTGCCGGCGCCGGTCGCATGCTCGAACCAAAAGCGGCGCGCAGCGTTTGGATCCTCGGGCTGGTCTAAGAGTTGGACGTCCTCGTCGAGCTCCCGCTCGTCGGTCCAGTCGCGGGGCTCCTCATCCTCGCGCTCGTCGGTCCACTCGCGGTCTTCCTCGTCCTCGCCGTCCTCGTCCGGACGCTCGAGCTCGCGGGGCGGCTCAGCCAATTCCTGGCGACCGTTTGTGGCCAGCGCGCCGTTGCCATTGCGCTGCGCCTCGGCCAGCAACGCGGTGAGCGTGCCCGACAGCGCGTCGACCTGGTGGGCCGAGAGCACTGTCCCGTCGGCGAGATGGGGCTCTTCTTCGGAGAGCAGACGCTCCAGTCCCAGGAGCAGCGAGTACTTCCGGCGCCACTCGATGGAGGGCTGCTTGGCACCCGCGTCCATCTCCTCGAGCGCAGCGTCAAGCGCCCGGCGACGGGCGCCGCCGGGGGTGAGCGCGTCCTCCAGCGCTTCGCCGTCATAGACGAAGCGCTCGCGCGTAAAAAGCTCTGCCCGCGCAATCGCGGGAGTCGTCGGAAACGGGCTAGATCCACCCATGACTTGAAAAGGTCTTACGTCCGAATATGAGTCGCGGCAATACGTCGTAGCGACTCAGGCGACCCGGTTGACCGAGCCTGCGAGAAGTCCTCAGAAGCGGCTACCTCCGCACCCCTCTGGATTGGAGGATAGCTGTATTTAAGCAGAAATGAGCGGGGGCGCGTGTGCGCGTTCACGCTTGCCGCGCGCGAGCGGGACGGCGAGCGGGCAGTCTGGCGCGCGGGCCAAAACGTGTGCCAAGCTGTCCCGATGACGGTCGCCTCCTACCAGGTTCGACGGGCGCGATCAGCGGACGAGGTGACCGCGGCGGTCGCGCTGCGGCACCAGGTGTTCTGCGTGGAGCAGGGCGTCCCCGAATGGGAGGAGCTCGACGGGCGCGACCCGGACGGCATCCATCTCGTGGCGGTCGCAGACGGGGAGCTGCTCGGCACCTGCCGCCTGGTCCGCATCGGCCGCACGGTCCAGTTCAGCCGCCTGGCGGTCCGCTCCGACGCTCGACGTCTGGGGATCGCCACCGCGCTGCTCGCGCTCGCCGACGAGGAGGCCCGATCGCTTGGCACCAAGCGGATCGTCCTGCACGCCCAGACCTATGCGCTGCAGCTCTATGAGAACGCTGGATACCGTCCGCGCGGGCGTTTCTTCGTGGAGGCCGGCATAGAGCACGTGGCGATGGAAAAGCCGGTTGGCTGACAGTCCGTCGGAAGGCTTGATGCCCGAGCTTCGCATCGACCCGCTAAGCGGACGGCGCGCGATCGTCGCCGGAGCCCGAGCCGGGCGCCCGGGGGGCGAGCTCCGCGCGGCCCCGCCGCCGCCCATCGATCGCGAGAACGACCCGTTCGCCGAGGGTCACGAGTCTCGGACGCCGCCGGAGATCTACGCGCTGCGCCCTGATGGCGGCAATCCCGATGGGCCGGGGTGGCGGGTGCGCGTTGTGCCGAACCTCTACCCGGCGCTCAACGGGCCCGGTGAGCATTTGCCCCAGGAGCCCCAGCCGCAGCCGGGGGCGAATGCGAGCCGCGATCTGTTCTGGTCGGCGCCGGCGCTCGGAGCCCACGAGGTGATCATCAACACCCCCGAGTCGGTCAGCACGCTCGCCGACGTTTCGGACGACCAGCGCGCCGTGGCGATGGACGTCTGGCGGGAGCGCATCCGCGCTCACCCGGGCGCCTCCTACGTCCATGTGATCGTCAACGAGCAGGCCGAGGCCGGAGCCTCGCTGCCCCACAGCCACGCCCAGCTGTACGCGCTTGACTTCGTGCCCGCCGACGTGGCCCGAGAGCGCGAACGGTTCGGCGCCTACGTGACCCGCACGATGGGCGGCAACCTGCTGGGAGACCTCGTCCAGGAGGAGGTGCGCAACCGCGAGCGCATCGTGTCAATCGACGACGAAGTGGTGCTGATGGCGCCGTACGGGGCGCGCTTTCCCTACCAGCTCATGATCGCCCCGCGAGTGCCGCGGATGCGCTTCGAGGACGACGGACCGACCGGCGCGAGGATGGTCGGCGAAGCGCTCCAGCGGCTCACCGTCCGCCTCGGCGCGAGCCCGCCCTTGAATCTGTGGGTGCGGACGGCACCCCGCGGCGCCGAGCACTTCTGTTGGCGGATCGACATCCTGCCGCGGCTGACCCACCTGGCTGGGCTCGAGCTCGGGGCGGGACTGAACCTCAACATCGTCGCGCCCGAGAAAGCTGCCGCCGAGCTGCGTGAGGCCCTTTAGGGCGTGCGGGCGCTTGTCCAGCGCGTCAGTCGCGCCGCGGTGGCGGTTGAGGACCGCACCGTGGCGTCGATCGGGCCCGGCCTGGTGATTCTGCTTGGGGTCAGCCGCGGCGACACGGCGGACGGCGCCGACTGGCTCGCCGACAAGGTGCGTGCCCTGAGAATCTTCAGCGACGACGAGGGCCGCATGAACGAGCCGCTTGGGCCGCGAGAGACGCTCTGCGTGAGCCAGTTCACCCTCTACGGCGATGCTCGTCGCGGCAACCGGCCCAGCTTCGTGCAGGCCGCACCGGGGGAACTGGCCGAGCCACTGTATGAGCGCTTCTGCGATCGCCTGGGGTGCAAGCGAGGGATCTTCGGCGCGGTGATGTCGATCGAGATGGTCGCGGAGGGACCGGTCACAGTGCTTGTCGAGAGCCCGCGCCGGGCGTAGAGCCATGCGCGACTACTACGAGGAACTGTGGGCACGGCTGCCGCAGACGCTGGACCCGCCGCACTTCGACCTGCGCAGGCGGTTTCTGCGCGAGCACGTCCGCCCCGGCGATCACGCGCTCGACCTGGGTTGCGGCGACGGGAGATTCACCGGTCTGCTCGCGCAGGTGGGCGCACACCCGATCGGCGCTGATGTTGCCGAGGCCGCTCTACGCCGCGCTCGGGAGGCCCATCCGGGCATCGACTTTGTCCTCGTTCCGGTCGATGGTGAGCTTCCGCTCCAGGACGGCTCCTTCGAGGTGGTGTGGGCGAGCGAGGTGATCGAGCACGTGGCCGATACGGCGCGCTGGCTTTCGGAGGTTCGGCGCGTTCTCCGCCCCCGGGGCCGATTGTTGCTCACGACTCCGAACCACACCCGGCTGGCGATTGCTGTTGGTGGCTTGGAGCGCTACGCGGACCCGCTCTCGGACCACCTTCACCTGTACACGCGGCAGTCTCTGCGGCAGCTCCTGGAAGACTTTCGCTTCGGCCATGTCGCGCTGGAAGCGGCCGGCGGGCCGCCGCTCATGAGGCAGCTGTTGCTAGCGAGTTCGGTGCGCTGAGCCGCCGTGAGCTGCGCCGTTCGCCGGGCTGACCGCGACGGCCCAGCACTCCACTTAAAAGCGCATCTTGCGGCCACGGTTGTTAGCCGACCGGCAAGCTTTTTACTGCTTGAGCGCAATATCCAAGCGCTATTCTTGGCCGTGACAAGGAAGTCGTTCCGGCCCGCGGGCATCGCCCCCTAACCCGCGGGCCTCGGACGGCCCCCAGCCCTACCAGGGTCGTCCTTGGCCGCACCCGTGCCGCCCTCGCGGCGCGGGTCGGCCCGTGCTCGGACAGATGTCCGCGCGGTGGCGGGGGAACGGGTAGCCGCCGCCGCGGGGAGCAGGTAGCTTTCGCCCCAGTGAGGGCGCTGCCGACGCAGCTTTCAGGGCCGCTGCTGATCGAACCCCTGGTCCGCGGAGACGAGCGCGGGTTCTTCCTCGAGAGCTACCGAGCCAACGCCATGCAAACGCTCGGTGTCGCCGGCGAGCTGGTCCAGCACAATCACTCGCGCTCGCGTCGGGGCGTGGTGCGCGGAATGCACTTTCAGCCCGGGATGGGCAAGCTGGTGCGCTGCCTGCGCGGAGCGATCTTCGACGTCGTCGTGGATATCCGACCCGGCTCTGAGACCTTTGGGCGGTGGGAGGGCTTCGAACTGGATGACATCGCCCACCACGAGCTGTGGTGCCCGGACGGATTTGCGCACGGCTTCTGCGTCCGCAGCGAGGTCGCGGACGTGGCGTATGCCTGCACCGCCTATCACGACCCGGCGGCGGATTTCGGCTTTCGCTTCGACGATCCCGAGGTCGCGATCTCCTGGCCGAACGACCTCGAGCTGATTGCGTCCCAACGCGACCGCACAGCGCCTTCCCTGGCCGAGATCGCGGCATCGCTGCATTGACCGCCACCGCATCCTGAGGGTGCTGCGAGCTAGAGTGACGGCGTGGCAACCTTCCAGCGTGAGGCCAAGGTGAAACGACGCCTCACTGTCACGCCCGAACAGTTTCGTCTGGTCGCGTACGTCGCGCTCGGCGCGCTGTTTTTGATCGTGCTCACGGGGGCGGCCGTGCGGCTCACGGACTCGGGGCTGGGATGTCCGGACTGGCCCAGGTGTCACGGGAAGGTCTTGCCGCCGCTGTCTGGCCACGCGCTGATCGAATTTGGCAACCGTGCGCTTTCAGGAGCCGTGGGCGTGGTCGTCGTGGTGGCCGCCGTGCTGGCGATGCTGCGCCGCCCATTCCGCCGCGACCTGGCCGTGCTCGCGTGGCTGTTGCCGCTGGGGGTCCTCGCTCAGGCCGTACTGGGTGGTTATACGGTTCGCGAGCATCTGGCACCCGGCTTCGTCATGGGTCACTTTGGCCTCTCCATGGTTATCTTGATCGCGGCGGTGGCGCTCGCCTGGCGCGCCGCGCACGAGCCCGGCTCGCGTCCGCGCTCCGTCGACCGGCTCTCGGTGTGGTCGGTGCGCGCGCTGGCGCCGATCGGTGCGCTGACCATCTTCGCCGGGACCGCCGCGACCGCCGCCGGTCCTCACTCCGGCGGCCTGTCCGGCCAGCACATCCACAGGCTGTACTTCAAGGGCGCGGACACGCTCACGTGGGTGGTTCACCGTCACGCCACCATCGCCGCGCTGTTCGGCGTTATCGCGATCGGAGTGTGGTTGCTGCATCGCCATCGCGGCTCTGGAGAACGGGTGCTGGAGCCGCTCATGGTCCTGTGTGTGCTGCTGGCGGCCGAGGGGCTTGTAGGAACCGTGCAGTACGAGCTCAAGCTCCCAGCAGACATGGTCTGGGTGCACGTGACGCTCGCCACGTCAATCTGGATCACCGTCCTATGGGCGGTAGCGGCCGCGGGACGGCTCGCTCCGAGGACGGTCCCGGCCTTCGCCGAGGAGCGCGCGCCGGCGCCGCGTGGGCTCGAAACGGCAGGAAGAACCGGCTAGTACAGGGCACGCTACCGCTACGATCGTGGCCGATGGCGGTAGACCGCCGGACATCACCTCCTCCCACGCCCCCCGGCGCGCGCACCACAAGTGCATCTCTGAACATCCTGGTCGTTGACGACGAGTCCGACCTGCGCGAAATGCTCACCCGGTCGTTCTCGCGCGAGGGCCACCGGGTCCTGGCGGTCCCGGACGGGCGCTCGGCGATCGACCGAGCGACCACCGACCACTTCGACATCATCCTGCTCGACGTTGCCCTCGGGGCGGGACCCGACGGATATGAGGTCTGCCGCACCCTGAGGGCGCGGCGGAACGTCGTCCCGATCATCATGCTGACCGCGCTCGACTCCGAGGCCGACGCCGTGTTGGGGCTTGAAGCCGGGGCCGACGACTACGTGACCAAGCCCTTCGGCCTCGCCGAGCTACGCAGCCGCATTCGCGCGGTGCTGCGACGGGCCGGAGGGCGCACTATGGGCGACGAGGTGCTGACCGTGGGGCCGATCGCGTTGGACCGCTCGCAGCGCGAGGTGACCATGGACGGGGAGCCAGTGCGCCTGACCTTCTCCGAGTTCGAGCTGCTCGACGCCCTCATGGCCGTGCCCGGGAGGTTGCTCAACCGACAGGAGTTACTGCGCGCCATCTGGGGAGACAGTGCGTATCGCGACCCACGCGCGATCGACGTGCACATCCGCCACCTGCGCGAGAAGCTCGAGCCCGAGCCCGATAAGCCCCGCCACATCCTCACCGTACGCGGGGCGGGCTACCGACTGCGGGGGGCGTAGCTGTGCTACGGCGACCGCGCCTTCGCGCCCCCGGTCTGCGCGGTCGGATCGTCGGGCTGGTGCTGTTCACGACCGTGGCCACGCTGGCGGTCGCAGCGGCTGCGCTGCTCGGGCCGTTGGAGAACTCGCTGCGACATGCGGCGGTCAAGACGCTCCAGCAGGAGCTCCGCGGCTACCACGCGCAAGAAAGGTTTGCGGGCATCCAGCCAAACTTGGTGCAGTACGCCTCCGAACCCACCGGCTCCGGCGCTGGCAAGGCGCAGAAGAGGCAACGCAACGAGGGCATTAGCCAGCTGAGGATGCTCAATGCGCAGCTGGCATACATCGACTTCAAGGTGGGCGCCGCCGAGGCCAGCCTCGTGCAACGCAACCCGTCCTACAGCAGCGGGGTGGGAGTGATCGGGAGCTGGCCGTCCGATTCCGACCTCTCGCAGGACGACAGGTACGACGATGTCGCATCGGCCTACACCAAACACCATGCGGTGTACAGCTTGGGCAGCATCAACGGCACGGAATATGTGCGTGCCGCGCTGCCCTTCCAGCAGGCCGGCGGTCATTGGTGGGTGATCGCGATCCGCAAGCGCATCGACGAGATTCCCGCCGCCGTCAATGCGGTGGCGAAGGCCTTCCTGGTAGCGGCACTGGCGGGCCTCGCGCTCACCCTCATCCTTGGCATCCCGTTGTCGGCGACGCTCGTGCGGCGGCTGCGACGGCTGCGCCTCGCTGCGGTCAGAGTGACCCGCGAAGGGCCTGGGGTCGAGGTTCCCACCGACCGCGCGAGCGACGAGGTCGGCGATCTCGCCCGCACGTTCGCGGTCATGCAGGGACAGTTGCTGCGCCAGGAGGAGGCTCGGCGTGCCTTCGTCGCGACGGCCTCGCACGAGCTGCGCACGCCGCTGACCTCGCTCGACGGGATGCTCGAGTTGCTCGACGACGACCTCCACAGCGGAGGGGCCGATCTCGATGAGGCACGGGCTCTGCTTGCGCGAGCTCGCGTCCAGTCGCGGCGGTTGGGCCGTCTCGCCGCCGATCTGCTCGATCTGTCGCGGCTCGACGCCGAGGTCAAGCTGCGCTCGGAGCCCGTGGAGCTCGGCGAGCTGTGCCGCGCGGTCCTCGCCGAGTTCGAGCTCCCCGCCGAGGAGCGGGCCATCGCGCTGACGCTCGAGGTCGCCGACGAGCCGGCGTGGGCGCTCGGGGACCCCGGCAGCGTGGCTCGCATCGTGCGCATCCTGCTCGACAACGCGGTCCGCGCAAGCCTGGCCGACAAGGAGATCAGGGTGATGATTCATGGCGGCTCACCCGTGGCGCTGAGCGTCTGCGATCGGGGGCCCGGAATCGTGCCCGAGGACCGCAAAATCATCTTCAGGCGCTTCCAACGCGGGCGTGACACAGCCAGCGGAGGCGGATTCGGGCTCGGTCTGGCGATCGGCCGTGAGCTGGCCGAGCGGATGAGCGGCGAGCTTTCGCTTGACCCGAGCTACGGGCCCGGTGCCAAGTTCACGCTCAGGCTCCCGGCCGCGCGTGCGCCACAAGAGCAGCCGCTGGCGGTGGGCTGATCATGCTGTTGGCCGGGCCGCATGCGGCACGGCCCCGGCCGAGCATGCTCGGCCGGCGGCCCGGCACATGTGCCGGGCCGGTCCTATCGATTAGTCCTCTTCCGCCGCTAGTTCGAGCGCGCAGGAGTTGATGCAGTAACGCAGGCCCGTGGGCTTGGGTCCGTCGTCGAACAGGTGGCCCAGATGACCGCCGCATCGACGGCACACCACCTCGGTCCTGGCCATGCCGAGGCTGCGGTCCTCTCGTAACTCCAGGTTCTCTGCCGCGGCCGGCTCGTAAAAGGACGGCCAGCCCGTGCCCGAGTCGAACTTCGCGTCGGAGCTGAACAGGACCGCGCCGCAGCCTGCGCAGCGGTAGGACCCATCCTCCTTGGCGTGGACGTATCTGCCGGTGAACGGCGGCTCGGTCCCGCGCCGGCGCAAGACGTCGTACTGGGCGGGCGTAAGGCGCTCGCGCCACTCGGGATCTGAAAGGTCAATCTTGTTTTCGGTCTCCATGGGATCCACCTTAGCGGTCATGGATAGAAGCGATCCTTGACTCTTGCCGCCAGGGGCCCGGGAAGCGCTCCCAGCGCCCTGAGCGCGTAGGGCATGACTCGCAGCTGCGCGGCCGTGAGCGTGCTGGGCACGCGTGCCTCGATCAGGTGGGGGCCGGGCTCGGCCACGGCGTGCTCGATCGCGCCCACCAGCTCCTCGGCGTTTTCAACCCGCCGAGACGGGACGCCGAAGGCGCTCCCGATCTCCACGAAGTCGATGTCGGGGCGGCTCAGGTCCAGCTGCGACTTGGCCTCGGGGCCGGCGTTCTTTGCGCCGACACGAGCGAGCTCCAGGTTGAGAATGGCGTAGGAGCGGTTGTTGAAGATGACCACGGTCAAGTTGAGCTGCTCGCGCGCCATCGTCCACAGCGACTGGATCGTGTACAGCGCCGAACCGTCGGCCTCGAGCGCGAAGACCGGCCGATCGGGGCAGGCCACCGCCGCACCCACGGCGACAGGGAGCCCCTGCCCGATTGCCCCGCCGGTGAGCGCCAACCAGTCGTGCCGCGGCGCCCCGGCGGTCTCGGCGGCAAGAGAAACCCCCGAGGTCTGCGATTCGTCGGAGATGATGGCCCCCTCGGGGAGCGCGGCGGCGATTGCCTGACACACCTTCTCGGCCGTCAGCGAGCCCGTGGGGGGCGCCGGTCTCGAGGGAGCTTGAAGGGCTGTCTCCGCGCCGCTTTGCCCCAGCGCGGCGAGCACCTGGTCGAGGGCGGCGAGCACGTCGGCCCCGGGAGAGGCCAGCTCGTGGACCTCGCAACCGCTGGGGACAAGATCGCTATCCCTCCCGGGATAGGCAAAGAACGACACGGGCGCCTTGGCGTCGACCAGCACCAAGTGCTTTAGCCCGCGCAGCTGAACAGAGGCGAACTCCGGGACGTAAGCCAAGCGCTCCACGGCCGGCAGTCCTGCGCCGCGCTCCCAGCGCGTAGGGAACACCTCTGCGAACAGTCTGGTGCCCGCCCGAGCAGCGATGCGTCCGGCCTTCTGTAGGGCATCGGCGCGTAGGGCTCTGCCTCCCAGGAGCAGCGCGGCCCTGCCTCCGGTCCGCAGCGACTGCGCCACCTCCGCGAGGCGTTCCTCGGAGGGGCCAGAGGGCGCCTTTTGCTGGACGGTCTGCGCCGGCTCCCCGCCATCCCCCCAGGCGACGTCTGCAGGCACGATCAGGGTTGCCACTCGTCCCGGCGGGCCGATTGCGGCGGAAATGGCCTCGCCGGCGTCGCGGCCCAGCTCCGCGGTGCTGCTCGAGGTACGCACCCACGCGGAGACATTGCGCGCCACGGTTTCGATGTCGGACTGCAGTTGCGCGTCGTACTTCGTGTGGTACGTGGCGTGGTCCCCGACGATGTTGACTACCGGCACCTTCCCCTTGCGCGCGTTGTGGAGGTTCGCCAGCCCGTTGCCCAGACCCGGGCCAAGGTGCAGAAGCGTGGCCGCGGGGCGACCGGTCATCCGCGCATACCCGTCTGCGGCGCCCGTCGCCACGCCCTCGAACAGCGCGAGCACGGCCTTCATCTCCGGCGACGAATCCAAGGCCGCGACAAAGTGCATCTCGGATGTCCCGGGGTTGGTGAAGGAGGTCGTCACTCCGCCCTGCAGCAGCGTGCGGATCAATGCCTGAGCGCCGTTCATGAGTTCGGCTGCACGTTAGAGCCCATCCGGATGGGCTCTCAGGGACGCGTTAGGCTCTGGGCCGTGCGGGTCCGGGCTGATCGACCGCTGCGCCTGGCCCCGGCGACGGTGCTCGACTACCGCGAACTCGCGCGACGCCGCCTTCCCCGTCAGCTGTTCGACTACCTCGACGGCGGTGCCTACGAGGAGGCAACCATGCGCGCCAACGTCAGCGACCTCGAGCGCGTCCTGCTGCGCCAGGTCGTGATGCGCGACGTCGCGGTTCGCGACCAGCGCGTCGAGGTACTCGGCCAAGCGCTGGCGTTTCCCGTGATCCTGGCGCCGGTGGGGATCGCCGGGATGTTCGCGCGGCGTGCAGAGGTCCAGGCCGCGCGTGCCGCCGAGTCGGCCGGCGCGCGCTTCGTCGAGTCGACGGTTTCGCTGTGCAGCATCGAGGAGGTCGCGCAGGCCACATCCACGCCGCCCTGGTTTCAGCTTTACGTGATGCGCGATCGCGGCTACGTGGAGGAACTTATGGCGCGGGCACAGGCGGCGGCGGCGCCGGTGCTCGTCCTCACGATTGATCTGGCCGTCGTCGGAGCTCGCCACCGGGACACCCGCAACGCGATGGTCGGCGAGACGACTCCGCGGGCGAAGTTGCTTCGCGGCGTCGACATCGCCCTGCATCCGCAGTGGATTCGAGACGTTCCGCTCAAAGGCGGCCCGCTCATCTTCGGAAATCTCGCCAAGGCGGTGCCGGGCGCGCGCTCTCCCGCGGCTTTCCGCAACTGGGTAGATGCCCAGTTCGACCCGAGCGTGACCTGGGACGACGTGGCCTGGATGCGCGAGCGGTGGAACGGGCGGCTGGTGGTGAAGGGAATCCTCGATCCGGAGGACGCCCGCAGAGCGGTCAACGTCGGCGTCGACGGCATCGTCGTTTCAAACCACGGGGGCCGTCAGCTCGATTCGGTGCCCTCGACGGTGCGGGCGCTGCCCGCTGTGGTCGACGCGGTCGGCGATCAGGTCGAGGTGCTCGCCGACGGGGGCATTCGTACCGGCCTGGACGTCGTCAAGATGATGGCGCTGGGAGCCAGGGCGGTGCTGCTAGGGCGCGCGTGGGCCTGGGCGGTGGCCGCGCGCGGTGAGGCCGGGGTCCGTCACATGCTCGACGTGGTACGGGCGGACATCGATGTGGCCCTGGCCCTCACCGGGCACACCTCGATTACGGATGTCGACCGTTCGGCCCTGTACGCGGATGGGGCTGCGGTGAGCGAGACGGCCCGCTGACGAGCGGCCACCGTTACGCAGCGACCTGTTGCTCCTCCGGGCAACCGGCCGCGGCCTTGGGTGCCGCGACGAGTTGGCCCCCAGAACAACCCTGCGCTTGGACTCGCCGGCGTGGATTGATGATCCCAATCGCGGCCGTGACCCCGCCCACGATGAGTAGCGCCGCGGAGATCACAAGCGCATGGTGAAACGCGGTCACGCTCTGGGAGCTGCGGACAAAGGTGTCTCCCTTGAGCGAGCTCGCCGCGACGACGCCGATGATCGAGATCCCGACCAGCCCGGCCACGCGCGCGATGTCGTTGTTGATGGCCGAAGCGATGCCCGCGTCGCCTTCGTCCGCGTCCGCCAGGACCGTCGCGGTGAGCGGCGCGACCGTCATCGACAGCCCCAGGCCGAAGACGAGCAACCCGGGCAAAAGGTCGGCCACGAACGATGTGTTGGTGCCGGTCCGAAGCAGCAGCAGGATCCCGCCTGCCGCCACCAGCGGCCCGAGGCCCATGAACAGCCGAGGGCCGTAACGGTCAGCGAGTGAACCGAAGCGGCGCGAAAGAAAGAACGTCACGGCCGTGACCGGCAAAGTGGTCGCTCCGGCTTTCAATGCGCTGTAGCCCGCCACCTGCTGCAGGAAGATGACCAGGAAGAAGAACAGCGCCGAGAGCCCGGCGTACATGGTGAGCGTCTCGAAGTTTCCGATCGAGAAGTTGCGCTGTGCGAACAGCGCCAGCTTGAGCATCGGTGCCGGTACCCGCCGCTCATAGGCCACGAATGAGAGCAGGGAGACGGCGCCGACGATCAGCGGAACCAAGATCACGGGACTGGTCCACCCGTGGCGGGGCTGCTCGATGAGCGCGAAGACCACTCCGGCCAGCCCAAGCACGCACAACCCCGCGCCGACTACGTCGACGCGCCGACGCACGCCCGCGGCGGCCGGAGGAACGGCCGCACGCACCAACGCAAGCGTGATCGCGATCAGGGGTGGATTGATCACGAAGATCCAGCGCCACGAGACGTTGTCCACGATCAGGCCGCCCCCGAGCGGACCGATGACGGTCGCGATAGCGGCCCAGGCCGTCCAGCTCCCGACCGCCTTGCCCCGCTCCTCCCGGGAGAAAGCGCCCACGATCACCGCGAGCGAGCTCGGCACGAGCAGCGCGGCCGCGGCGCCCTGGAAAGCCCGCGCCGCGATCAGCACCCCGATCGTCGGCGCAACCGCGCACGCGACCGAGAAGACGCCGAAACCGACCAGCCCAATCGAAAAGATCCGGCGCTCCCCATAGATGTCTCCCAGCGAACCGCCGATCAGCAGCAGAGAGCCGAGCGTGAGCAGATAGGCGTTGGAGATCCACTGCTGCGTGGCGAGACCGCCTCCAAGGTCACGCTGGATCGCCGGCAGAGCGACGTTCACGATGGTTCCGTCGATGAAGGCGACGCTCGATCCCAAGATCGCCGCCAGGAGAGTCAGTCGCTGCCGTCGCGTCATCGGCTCGCCATTGGCGGCGGCACGTCTGCGTCGCGCGCATGTATGCCCTGACAGATCGTTTTCAGAAAACTACCGACCGTGGAGAACTCCCAGATCGCCGACCGCCTGGAGTCGTTCGCAGTCCTGCTCGAGCTCGCCGATGCCAACCCGTACATGGCGCGGGCATATCGGCGTGCCGCGGAGACCATCCGCACCGCGGCGGTGCCGGTACGCGAGCTGGTGACCTCGGGACGCGCTCGCGAGCTGCGGGGAATCGGCCCGGGAATCGAGGCGCGCCTGCGCGAGCTCGTGGAGACGGGCGAGATCGCGGAGCTCACCGAACTCGAGCGCGACCTCGCGCCAGATCTCATCGGCCTTGGGCGGTACCTGGGCCTCGGCGCCAAGCGGTCGGTGGAAGTGGCGCGCTCGCTTGGCGTTCGGACCGCCGACGAGTTTCGCGAGGCCGCCGCCGCCGGCCGGTTGCGATCGGTCCCAGGCATCGGGCCAAAGACCGAGGCCCGGCTGCGCGAGGCACTGGAGCGCGAGCCCGACCCCCGGCCGCGACAAGGGCTGTTGCTCAACCGCGCCTGGGATCTGGTCGGCGGGATCGCGACCGCGCTGGGCGGCGAGGCCGCGGGCGACGTGCGCCGTTGGCGCGACTCGTGTGAGCGGCTTGCGGTGGTCTGCGCCACGGACGAGCCGCAGTCGGTGCTGGAGCGCTTTGTCGCGCTGCCGCAGATCGTCACCGTGATCGAGCGCGGCGAGCGCCATGCGCTCGGGCTCACGGTCGAGGGCTTGGCGGTCGAGTTCACGGCCTGCGACCCCGGGCTCTTCGGCACCGCGCTGGTGCGCGCTACGGGCTCCGCCGCGTACGTTGGCGCACTCGAGCCGCTCCCCGAAGCGCCCGACGAGCAGACCCTCTACCGGAAGCTCAAACTCCCCTTCTGTCCTCCCGAGCTGAGGGAGGGTCCCTTCCAAGGCTCGCCGCCGGCGTTGCTGGAGCGAGGGCAGATCCGCGGCGACCTCCACACCCACACGACCTGGTCTGACGGCCGAGCGAGCGTCGAGGAGATGGGTCGAGCCGCCCGCGAGCAGGGCTACGAGTACCTGGCAATCTGCGACCACACTCCAGCGGTGGGAGCCGTCCAGGGGCTCGGCCCCGACCAGGTCCGCCGGCAGGCCGAGGAGATCGCCCGGGCGAACGAGGCCTTGGCGCCCTTCCGGGTTCTGCGCGGGATCGAATGCGACATCCTCCCCGACGGACGGCTCGACCTACCGGATGCGGTCCTCGCCGAGCTCGACTGGGTTCAGGCGAGCGTGCACGGCGGTCAGCGGATGCCGCGGCGCGAAATGACCAGGCGCGTTGAGGAGGCCCTGCGAAACCCCTTCGTCCGTTGCCTGAGCCATCCCATGGGCCGATACATCAACCGGCGCGCCGAGAACGCTCTCGACCTGGAGCGAACATTCGAGGTCGCGCTGGCCGAGGGCGTCGCGCTCGAGGTCAACGGCCTACCGGACCGGCTGGACCTCAGCGGCGCGCACGTCCGCGATGCGCTCGACGCCGGGGTCCGGATCGTGTGTTCGACAGATGCGCACTCGGTGCGCGGCCTCTTGAACATGCCGCTGTCGGTCGCCACCGCCCGCCGGGGCTGGGCGACCGCCGATCAGGTGCTGAACACGAGGCCGCTTGAGGCGCTTCTAGACGTGCATCCCCGTACGGCTTAGCACCGAGACGTCGGTCTCACTCGAGCTCAGTTCCTGTGCGTCCTGCAGCCCCGTGGGCAGCACGAGGTGGACCTCTTTCTTGGTGTTCTGGTGGACGACGACCTTGACTCCGTCGGGGACCGTCAGACCCTCCTGCTTCAGCGTGCCCGCTGGGTCGTCCAGCAGCCGCCGGCGGTAGGCGTCGTCGTCGAGCGCCTTCGCGGCAACGCCCCGAAGGTGCTGAAGGCCCTTGACCGTGGGTTGGTCGGGGTTCATGACTTGCTCCTTGGTTCCGTGGTTTGGATGGTCGATTTGTGCGCGCGGGCGAGACGGTGCTCGCGCTCGTGGACGGAGTCGGCTGGGACCGCTTTGGAGATGAGCGCGGCCGTGTCAAAACAGGCCAACGCCACCGCCGTGCGATCGTCGGCAGGCAGCCCTGACACGAACGCGACCAGCTCCTCCACGTGCTGGTGATCGAACTGAACCGCATGGGCACGCACGCCGGAGGTCCCGTCAGCGCCGCATGGAAGCGCGCTCTCCAGCTTCCGCAGCGCGTCATCGGTGATGCGGATGACACGCCGTTCGAGCACGAAGATGTAGCCCAAGAAGGCGACCGGTTCTGAAGCTTCGATGCAATCCCCGGCGTACCGAACCAGTGCGCTCGCGGTCGGCCCGGGCGGCACCTCTCGCACGGCGGCCTGGGCGTCGTAGCCCAGCGCGCCCAGATCACTTAGGGGCATCCGGTCGTGCCCGGCCTCCTCCTCGAGCTTCCTGCGCGCGAAACGCGCGAGCTCGGGGCGCCCCATCGACTCGTATCGCTCGATCGCGACCGGCAGGAGGGCGACGCTGTGGTGCGCCGTGTACCACTGGTCGACCAGGTCCAGCGCCCACGTGCTCGTCGCTGGAGGCCAGTGGCCGGCGGCCGCACCGGCGTCGCGCTCACCCGCGGCCATCGCCCCTTCGAGCAGATGGCGGGTCGTCTCGAGCGCCCCGCTCTGAGAGGGAGGCATGGACCCCCACAACTCGAGCGCTGCGGCCTGGGGTGACTGGATCCAGGCGCCCCTCCGGGACGCGACAAGCGTTCCCCCGTCCCTCAGCTGCACCCATTGCGCCGTCAAGAGCTCCAAACCTATGTGGGACCGTGGCGCCGGGTCAAGCCCAGGGTCGGGCTTGCGGCTATGGCAGGAGCACGATCTTGCCGCGCGTGTGGCGCTGCGCAAGCTCACGGTATGCGTCGCGCACCTCATCGAGCGGGAAGGTGCGCGCGATCGGGACCTCGATCTCGCCCTGGGCGACGAGCTGCGCCAGCTCTCTCAGCAGCTCCGCAGTCGCGATCGCGTGCGTGCCCTGGGTTTGGACACCGTGGCGCTGTGCGGCCTGGAAGTCGGCGATCGTGTTTATTCGCTCGCGCGGGACGCCCAGCTCGAGGGCAAGCTCCACATAGCCGCCTCCGAACGTATCGATGAAGGCGTCGACCTTCCCTGAGGCGGCTTCTAGAAGTCGCTTGCCCTGCCCGTCGCCGTAGGTCACGGGCTTGATGCCGCGTCCTTCCAGCCAGTCGTGATTGCCCTCGCTCGCGAGGCCGATCACGGCCGCACCGGTGCGCCGGGCGAGCTGGACCGCGATGCAGCCAACGCCGCCGGCGGCCGCTGAGACCACCACGGTCTCGCCGCGTCGCGGAGCGACCGCCTTCACTGACGCCGTTGCCGCCATGCCGACAACGAACAACGCACCCGCGACCTCCCACGGAAGCGAAGGGGGCCTGGGCGTGAGCTGGTCGGCCGGCACGGCGACCAGCTGGGCGTGGCTCGCGCGCTCTTCGGTCCAGCCGAGCACTTCATCGCCTGCCTCGAATCCGCCCACCCCAGCGCCGACCTCGGTCACCACGCCGGCCAGGTCGGAGCCCTCGCCCGACGGGAAGGTCGACGGCCAGCGCTCATGCAGCCGACCTTCGCGGATCGAGATCTCACCCGGGTTGATCCCGGCCGCCTTGACGGCGACGACCACCCGGCCTGCCTCAGCGGCCGGATCCTCGACTTCTCGCACCTCGAGGACGTCCACACCGCCGTAATTGTCGAATCGCACCGCTCTCATGGGCCGTCGGGTCGTGAGTACCGAGGCGGGAGCTGGTTCACCCGCGTTGCCCCCAGGAGCTGTGCGTTTGCGGCTTTCACCTGCGCGAGGGCCTCCGGGTCAGTCAGACCCGGTACGGAGACCACAACTCCGTTCGCCAGATCCATGAGGCTCGCCCGCACCACGTCGGGGGCTTCCATCCGCGGCACTTCGCTCATATCCATCCCCTGGCGGCTGTGGAACTCGGAGCGGACCACGCCCGGACAGACGACCTGAACTCGCACCCCGTGGTCCCGCACCTCCCTGGCAAGTACTTGCGAGAAGGTGACGACAAAGGACTTCGTCGCGGCGTAGACCGCCCGCTTGGGCAGGAAGGGCTGCTCGGCTTCGCCGCTGAAAGCCAGCAGCGACGCGATGTTGACGATCGACCCCGTATCTCGCTCGATCATGCCCGGCACGGCCGCGCGGCTGAGCAGGACGAGCGATGCGAGGTTGACCTCCAGCAGTTCGCGCGCGAGCGGCGGCGGCAGCTCAGCGAACGGCATGTAGTGGGCAAGACCTGCGTTGTTGACGAGCATCTCCAGAGGGGCGTCGGACACGGCCTCACACAACGTTGCTATCTCCTCGGGTTTGCCGAGGTCTGCCCCGATCACATCCACGTTGACGTGGTGCTCGCCGCGCAGGCGTGCGGCGAGCTGCTCAAGCCGATCGACCCGGCGGGCGACGATCATGAGATCGCAACCATCGGCCGCCAACCTCTCTGCATAAGCCTCCCCAATGCCGGAAGAGGCACCGGTCACCATGGCCAGTCCGGGCATGGCGGCTCAATATACGCGGCGCCGGTCGAATGGCTCGCGCGGCTCTCGACGTGCATGATGTAGGGATGCGCGAGGAGATCCTCCTTCCCGGCCTTGTCGCAATCGAGCATTCCTTCGAAGTCCCGCTCGACCACGACGATCCCCGCGGGCGGCGGATCCCGGTCTTCGCGCGCGAGCTCGCCGACCCGGAAGGCCGCGACCGACCGTTCCTTGTGTTTTTCCAGGGCGGCCCCGGCGGCGAGGCCCCTCGCCCTACGGTCGGCCCGCGCTCGCCTGGGTGGTTGACCCGGGCGCTGCAGGACTTTCGGGTGTTGATGCTCGACCAGCGTGGCACCGGTCGCTCCACACCGGTGGGCAACCTTGAAGGACTTGATCCTAAACAGCAGGCTCAGTACCTCGCGCATTTCCGAGCCGATTCGATCGTCCGTGACGCCGAGTTCATCCGCCGCGAGCTTGGAGCCGATCGCTGGAGCGTGCTCGGGCAAAGCTTCGGCGGCATGTGCGTCACGACGTACCTGTCGCTGGCGCCCGAGGGGCTTCGAGAGGCGCTCATCACGGGCGGCCTGCCGCCGTTGAGGGCGAACATCGACGACGTCTATGCACGCACGTATGGCCGAGTCATCGAAAAGCAGCGCAAGTATGCGCAGCGCTATCCGAGTGACTTCGACCGGCTGACGAAACTGCGCGAGACGCTCGAGCGCAAGGAGATCCGATTCGCGGCCGGCGATCGCCTCACCTGGCGCAGGTTTCGCCAGGCGGGCTTGATGCTCGGCATGAGCAACGGCGCCGAGCGGCTTCATTACCTCCTCGAGCTGCCGGCCGATTCGCCGGCTTTCCTGGGCGACATCGAGGACCCGTTCGGCTTCATCCGCAACCCGATCTACGCCCTCCTACACGAAGCATGCTGGGCCGACGGAGGAAAGACGCGCTGGTCAGCGCAACGAATGCTGCCTGCCGAAGTCGATTCCGAGAACCTGCTGACAGGCGAGCATGTCTATCCGTGGATGTTCGAGGACTACGCGGCACTCGCGCCGCTGCGCGAGGCGGCCGACCTGCTGGCCGAGCACGAGTGGCCGCACCTATACGACCCCGAGACGCTGGCCCGCAATGAAGTGCCCTGCGCAGCGGTGATCTATGCCGAGGACATGTACGTCGAGCGTTCGTTCTCCGAACTGACCGCCTCTCAGATCCGAGGGCTCCGCCCCTGGATCACGAACGAGTACGAGCACAACGGACTGCGGATCGACGGCGCGCGCGTCGTGGGCCGCTTGCTGGACCTCGTGCGGGGGCGGATCTAAGAGCGTGCGCGCCCTCCGCGGGCGCGGATCTAGGAGCGTGCGCGCCCTCCGCGGGGGCGGATCTAGGACGTTTGCGCCCGCGCGGGGGCGGAGCTAGGAGCGCTCAGCCGGCGACGGGCGCGCGCTCGTGCGTCTCGAGGTACTCACGCAGCTCGCGCTCGAACTGGGGCCAGAGATCGGGTTCATCAGATGGTGGCTGTGGACGGATAGGGCCGTTCGTCTCCCGGCCCCAGCCCTTGCCGTCTCCACCATCGCCACCGGTGTCCATGACCCCGAGGTGCCGAAGGCTCAGACACAGCGAGAGCGCAATCAGCGCAAAGCCGGCGCCCACAGCCGTGGCAATAGCCGCGTTCATCAGCTCGCCGTGAGGGTGGAGGACAACTATCGCCGTACATGCGATCCCCCAGAGCGCCGCGCCCGCCACCGCCGCTCCAACCACCGCGGCCACCGCCAGTCGTGGCCATGAACCTCCGTCTCCTCGTGACATCTCGTTCGTCTCCTCGCTCGCGCCTGTGGGCCCAAAGAGTAGTCCAGGAACATTACGCCGTGTGACGGTGCGCAAGACCGATTTGGTGGCTGTGGCCCAGCTGAGTGGGGCGCGGCCAGCCGCCTCCGCGGTCGGACGCGGTCATCATCCATTCAGGATGAGGCGGTTGGCGATGGGCGCGCCAACATCGGCCGACCGTGATCGAACGATTGACCGACATGCCGCCAGGCACCGTGGGGTTCCGCGTGGTTGGCGAGGTCGAGCGTGAGGACTACGACAACGTGCTCACGCCCGAGCTCAACCGTGCGCTCGAGGCGGGGCCGCTGCGGACGCTGTATGTGATCGAAAGCCTCGACGAGATCGAGCCCACCGCGCTGTGGGCTGATACGAAGCTCGGGTTCGACCTTGCCGTCCGGCACCGCGACGCGTGGGTGCGCTCAGCCATCGTCACCGATATCCACTGGATGGCGCGAGCAACCAGGCTCTTCGCGTGGATGATCCCGGGCGAGGTGCGTGTGTTCTCGCTCGCGGAGTCAGAGCAAGCAAAGGCCTGGATCACAGACGGCTGACCCCCTCCGTCGATGACCGCCACCGGCTACCCACAACGCGTCGTTTCCGCCGGGACCCCGGCTCTGTTCGGCCGGGTGATGGCGCTGGTGGCGCTGACGGTGGGGTTCGCGACGCTGGGGGTGTGGGCAGGACGGAACACCGGCGGGGCGGGTTGGTTCATCGCCTGGCTGCTCGCGCTCGGATGCCTGATCGGCCTGAACGTCGCCAACGCGCGTGGGAATCGCACTCTGGCGCTGGTCCTCCTGTTCGCCTTTGGCCTGCTGATCGGAGCAAGCGTGGCGACGACGATCAACTACTACTCGGCGACCGATCCAGCCGCCGTTCGTCAAGCGTTCGGAGCCACAGCGCTGTTTGTCGGTGGTCTCGGCGCCGGTGGATACGCGGTACGGCGCGACCTTTCGTTTCTGTATCGGATCGCCTTCTGGCTGCTGCTGGCCCTGATCGCAGCGGGAATAGTGCTGATCTTCGTCCGCATCCCCGCGGTCTATACGGCGTGGAGTCTGGTCGGGCTAGCGGTCTTCGGGCTCTACACCGTGCTGGACTTCAACCGCCTGCGGCGGGCCGGCAAAGACGAGGCGATCCCGCTTGCAGCAGGCATATTCCTCGATGTTCTGAACGTGTTCCTGCTCTTTTTGCGGCTGTTCGCCAGCTCTTCCTGAGGGCGGAGTTGACCCTCGCAATGCCACATATCGATTGACGTTCAACGGAGGGACCGAATGAAGAAGATATGGAAAGTTCCGTCGCCGGCAACGGTGATCGCGATCGTCGCTTTGCTCTTCGCGACCGGCGGCGGCGCGGTCGTCGCCCAGACGACTCAGCGCGCCAGTTCTCCTAGCTTCACCAAGCTGACGCTCCAGAACGGCTGGACCAGCAGTCCGTTCGGCACCCGCAAGCCCGCGGTAGCCTTGGACAACGGCATCGTGGTCCTCAAGGGTGGGATGGCGACGACGGGAACAAACCCCGTCCCGTTCACGCTTCCTTCGTCCTTTAGGCCTTCGGGAGTCGTGTTCATCCCGGTGGATATGTGCAATGCCACTTCCGGCCGGCTTCAGATTGAGCCCACAGGCGTGGTGACGGTCCAGGCGCAGGGAGGAGCTTTCTCCAACGCCGCGTGCTTCACCGGACTTGACGGAGTCTCGTTTCCCAAGTAGGCCGCACTCGACGGCGACGATCGTCTGGCCTCGAACCAACTCGACGCCGACCATCTCGCCGCGGCGCCTCAGCTAGTGCCGATGAGTTTGGTCTTCAGCGCCTCGAACTGCGCGTCGCTTAGGACACCGCGGTCGCGGAGATCGGCGAGCTTGGTCAATTGGTCGACAGTATTGGCACCAGGCGCACCGGTTTGTGGCGCGGAAAACGCTGCCGCCACCGTCTCCTGAAGCCCGGCGGCGGTCTGCGCCTTCGCTACCGCGTCGGCTTTCACCGCCTCGATCTGCTGGCGCTGTGCTGCGGGATCTTGCGCCCACGCCATGGCTCGCTCGTGGCGGGCAACCGCTTCATCGCGATCGGCGCCGGGCCTGACAGGCATCTGTTCGAGGTCGATAACAACCTTCGAGTGGTCATTCGGGTCGTAGATCACCGCCACCGACCAGCCCTCCTGCGGGATCGGCCAGCCGTGGGAGTCGTTGAAGACTTGCTTGACCGAGGCCTCGAAAGGGGCCTCTCCGTCCGGCTCGACCCGAAGCTTCAGCGCCTGGTGGATGGTGATGCTGCCGGCTTGGCCAGGTGAAACGTTCGCGCCGCCGGTGCTAGCCCACTCCTTCCTGCTCTCAAGCACCGTGGCCCAAGCCTGGCTACCTCCGTGTTCCTTGAGCTTGCGCTCGAGCCGCTTGTTGTGCCCCAACATCCAGCCTCCCCGGTCAAGGTTCTACCGTCAGCGATCCAAGTCCACGGCCGCCGCCAATCGCCCGCGATCATGGCAGATCCCGACACCCCGCTCAACCATCCACAAGACCACGAACGGACGCACATCCCATGACCAGTTGGTCGCAGTTCGCCAGTGAGCAGTACTGCTATCTCACGACGACCGGTCGGGTGACTGGCCACCCGCACCGGATCGAGATCTGGTTCGCGATCGACCGCGAGACGCTCTACATGCTCTCGGGCGGCGGCGATCGCTCAGATTGGGTCAAGAACCTACGCCGAGACCCCGCGGTCACCGTCGAGATAGGCCCCGACACTTTTGAAGGCCAGGCGCGGCTTGTCACCGATCCGATCGAAGACGAGCGCGCCCGAGCGCTGGTCCACGATAAGTATGCGCCGGGGTACCGAGGAGACCTAACGAACTGGCGTCAATCGGCACTACCAATCGCGGTCGAGGTCGAGCGTCACACCGACGATTGGTGAAAACGCGCGCCCGCGACCGAGTGTCAGCTTTGCGACCGCGTGCGTTACCCCCAGCCGATGGCCCTTCCAGGAGGTGGATGTTCACTAGCTTGTGATAGTCGGCCGGGGGTCGACGGCACGACGACATGCGCGACGACGGCGGCTCTTGGTGGGGAAGCGCGGGATCCGGGCGGTGATGCGGCTCAGGACGGTCGGGCGCGCTGTCAGTCCGGCGCGGCGGTGCTCCTCGGCCTGGCGCAGCAGGTCGGCTTGGCGAGCCTGGGCTATCTGGTGCATCAAGTTCGGGTTCATCGTGTGCTCTCCGAGTGCTTATCGGTCCGGTCCGAGGTGCACACGCGGGTCTCGCTTAGGTCGTGCAGCCGGATCGTGCTCAGCGCGGTCGAGACGACCAGCGCGTCAAGCGCGACCATCACCGAGGCCAGCGACGTGGACCCGAGCACCCACGTCTGTTTGGCTGTCATCGTCGGGTGCCTCCTTGAGTTGTGTTATCCGATCAGACACCAGGGGAGGGCGAGAATTGAGCGATGAATTTCCGGCGCGTGTGGTGTCCTTTTTGAGGTGATGACGGAATCGACCGCGCTGGCACGAGCCCGCGCCGGCGACGAGGAGGCATTTCGCTCCCTGATCGAGCCCTACCGGCGCGAGCTGCAACTCCACTGCTACCGGATCCTCGGGTCGCTGCAGGACGCCGAGGACCTGGTCCAGGAAACGCTGCTGGCGGCCTGGCGCGGCCTTGACAAGTTCGAGGGAAGGGCATCGATGCGCTCTTGGCTTTACCGAATCGCGACCAACCGCTGCCTAAACGCCAGGCGTGACAGCGGCCGCCGCGCACCCCAGCCACGGCCCGACCTGCCAGCTCCGACGCGCATGACCGAGCCGCCGTGGCTCGAGCCGTATCCAGACGTGCTGCTCGAGGGGATCGCCGACCTCTCGCCCGGGCCCGACGCGCGCTACGAGACCAAGGAGGCCGTCGCGCTCACGTTCATTACCTTCCTGCAGCACCTCGCGCCGCACCAGCGAGCGGTGCTCGTGCTGCGCGACGTACTCGGCTTTCCAGCCAGCGAGGTCGCGAGCATGCTCGATGCGAGCCAAGCGTCGGTCAACAGCGCCCTGCAGCGCGCACGGGCGACGCTGCGGTCACGGACACCATTGGGTCCCGGCGCGTTGGATCGCGCACCGCTGCCGGGCTCGGCCGTCGAGCGTGACCTGCTCGGGCAGTTCGCCGACGCGTTCGAGCACGGCGACGCCGACCGAATCGTGGCACTGCTGACCGACGAAGCGCTACTGACGATGCCGCCCGAACCCGGCGAGTGCGACGGCAAGGAGGCGATCTCCGCCTACCTGCACAACCTATTCTCCCTCACCATCGACCGCCCAACGCGGCTCGTGCCGACCCGGGCGAACGGGCAGCCCGCGTTCGGGCGGTACATCGGCGACTCGCACACACCAATCGCCCGCTTCAACTTCCTGCTGGTGCTGACCCTCGACGGGACCCGCATCTCGCGCCTGACCCGATTCGCGGACACAGGAATCCTGCCAGCGTTCGGACTACCGCGAGTGCTGCGCTAGGAGACCACGCCGGATCGACGAAACGGGGTACGTAGCTCCCGAGCTTGCGGTCGCCGGGTGTCGGGGCCTTGACAGTCCAACCGCGCGAAAGGAGGCGACAGCCCGGCAGAAGTCGGACGCCTCAGTTCAAGGTTGACAGCACGTGTGGTCAGTCGATCGTGTCAGCGCGAGCGGACTAGGCGTCGTCGATGCGGCTCCCCATGCACGCCCGCCACTAGCGAGCCCCGCCGAACGACGGGGCTTCTCGGACGCTCCGGTGACGCGCTGTGACGTTCCGGTGACCCGGCCCACGACACCGGGATGACCTTCTACATCTATCCGCAGCCGGTGTTAAAGCCGCAGCTCGAGCAGGTGTAACAACTGCCGGTGCGCTGCATCATGCCGCCGCACTGTTGACAGGCGGGCCCCAGGTCGAGGCCCTTGCCCCTCGCGGGCAGGACCGGCGGATCGTCGGTCAGGGCGCCGGTCGGCGCAGTTGCTCGTGCCTCAGCGCCGCCGCCGTTGCCGTCCTCCTTGACGGGCGTCGCGGTGTCGCCAAGGTGCGAGCTCGCCGCCGCCTGTGCCGCCTGGCGGGCGCGTACTGCCGGCGTGAGGATCCCCAGGTCTTCCTGGAGATCCACGTCAAGAAAGCGCGAAGCCAGCCACCGCATGATGTAGTCGGGCATGGACTTCGCGAACGGGATCTCGGGGTTGGATGTCATCCCCTCGGGCTCAAAACGCATGTAGCTGAACTTGCGCACCAGGGTCTCCAACGGCACGCCGTACTGGAGCGAGATCGAGATCGCGGTGGCAAACGAATTCATCATCCCGCGCAGGGTCGAACCCTCCTTGCCGATGTCGGTAAGGAAGATCTCGCCGACCGACCCGTCCTCGTACATACCGGCTGTGATGTAGCCCTCATGGCCGCCGATCGAGAACTTGTGGGTGATCGACTGGCGCTCGCGCGGCATCCGCCGGCGCTTCGGTGGCGCCTTTGCCAGCGCCTCCGCAACGGCCGTGTCGATCGCCTCCTGCGTGGATGCGGGCTGCGGCTTGCTCTTCTGAGCGTCGGTCCGCAGTGCCTGCGCCGTTTTTGATCCGTCGCGGTAGATCGCAAGTGCCTTCAGCCCGAGCCGCCAGCCCTCCAGATACGCGGCCCCGATGTCCTGCACCGTGGCGGACTGGGGGAGGTTTACGGTCTTTGAGATTGCTCCCGATACAAACGGCTGCACCGCGCTCATCATCTTGATGTGGCCCATGTGGTCGATCGCCCGTTCTCCCACAGCCACGTCAAAGACAGGTAGGTGCTCGTCGTCTAGACCCGGCGCACCGACGATCGAGCCGTGCTCATTGACGTACGCCAAGATCTGCTCGATGTGCGGGTCGTCGTACCCGAGCGTCTGAAGCGCGAGCGGGACGGTGCGGTTGACGATCGTCATCTGCCCACCGCCCACGAGCTCCTTGAATTTCACCAGCGAGAAGTCCGGCTCGATGCCGGTGGTGTCGCAGTCGAGGAGGAAGCTGATGGTGCCGGTCGGCGCGATCACCACTGCCTGTGCGTTGCGGTAGCCAGACCCTTCGCCTTCGGCTACGGCGTCATCCCAAGCTCTACGAGCCGCCCTAAGTAGCCCGGAGTCCTGGCTTGACGTTTCGTCGATTGCATAGGCCGCATCGCGGTGCATGCGCATCACGCCGTTATGGGCCTCTCGGTTCTCAGCGTAGCGGTCGTACGGTCCGAGAGCCTCGGCCATGCGAGCCGAGCCCAGGTACGCGCGGCCGGTCATGAGCCCCGTGATCGCCGCCGCCGCCGCGCGACCCTCCTCCGAGTCGTACGGCACGCCGTTTGCCATCAGGTAGGCACCGAGATTGGTGTAGCCGAGTCCCAACTGCCTGAATGCGCGAGCATTACGCCCGATCTGCTCGGTTGGGTAGCTCGACGGCGAGACGATGATCTCCTGAGCCAGAAAGACGATGTCGACCGCGTGCTCGAAAGACTCGACGTCGAACGTCCCGTCCGCCTGGCGGAACTTCATGAGGTTGAGCGACGCAAGGTTGCACGCTGAGTCGTCGACGTGCATGTACTCGCTGCAGGGGTTGGACGCGCTGATCCGACCCGAATTCGGGCATGTGTGCCAGTTGTTGATCGTGGTGTCGTACTGGACGCCCGGGTCGGCACAGCGCCAGGCGGCCTCGGCGATGTCACTCATCAGCTGACCGGCCGGGATCGGCTCGCCAACAGGCTCGCCGGTGGACCGTGCAGTCAGATGCCATTCCTCGTCGTTCTCGACCGCGCTCATGAACTCGTCCGTGACGCGGACCGAGTTGTTCGCGTTCTGATACTGGATCGAGAAGAAGCCGTCGCCGTCGATTCGCATGTCAAAGCCGGCGTCTCTTAGCGCAGCGGCCTTGTCCTCCTCGCGGGCCTTGCACCAGATGAACTCCCGAATGTCGGGATGATCAATGTCGAGCACGACCATCTTGGCCGCGCGGCGAGTCCCACCGCCAGACTTGATCGAACCCGCCCAGGCATCCGCACCGCGCATGAAACTGACCGGGCCCGAGGCAGTACCACCGCGGCTTAGCGGCTCCATCGAGCCTCGGATCTTCGAGAGGTTGATGCCCGATCCGGAGCCGCCGCGGAAGATGATCCCCTCCTTGGTGTTCCACTCGAGGATCGACTCCATGTTGTCCTCGACGGAGAGGATGAAGCAGGCCGACGCCTGCATCTTCGGACTGCCCACCGGGTGCCAGCCAACGTTGAACCAGACCGGCGAGTTGAAGGCCGCCATCTGGTGCAGGAGGATGTGGGTCAACTCCGCCTCGAACGCGTCTCCGTCCTCGACGGTCGCGAAGTACCCCGTCTCGCGGCCCCAGCTTGCAATCGTCCCGGCGACACGCGTGATCATCTGCTTGACCGAGCGCTCGCGCTCGGGCGAACCCAACTGCCCGCGGAAGTACTTCTGGGCAACGATGTTGGTGGCGTTCTGTGACCAACTCGTGGGGAACTCCACGTCGTGCTGCTCGAAGGCCAGCTTGTCGCCATGGCCGATCTTGGCGTCCCGCGACTCCCACTCCACGGCATCGAACGGATGCGCTGCGGGCGTCGTGAAGCGGCGACTGATCGACAGGCCCGCGCCAGCGTGCGTGTCCCGGTGAGTGGTGGTCTGCGGGGTGTGGTCCATGTCTTTACTGCTCCTCTGCTTCCGCTCGTTTCGGCTGGCTTTCCGGGCTCCTCGGCGCCCGAGGGGTGAACACCGAAGAGTCGCGCATGGCCCGGACGGAAAAACCTGGTCTGCCAACCGTCTGCGCTGAGGCTGAGGAGCGTTTGCTTACGCCTTCAATTTTAGAGATGCCGACGCCGCGGTCAGAGCGGAAAAACGTCCGTAAGCTGGGCGATTGCGGCCTCCAGCACGCGGTCTGGAGGCTCGTTTGCATCCAGCGAACGGATCCGTCGAGGATCGCTTGCAGCCAGCTCTGCGTAGCCCGCGGCGACACGGTGAAAAAACTCTTCGTGCTCCCGTTCGAGCCGGTCGGCCACGGCTGATCGAGAGCGCGTCCGAGACCGCCCAAGCTCGGGCGAGACCGTGAGCAGGAGCGTGCGATCAGGGACGAGTTCCCGCGTGGCAAACCGGTTGATATCGGCCACGTCCTGCATCCCGAGCTGCCTGCCCGAACCCTGGTAGGCCAGTGACGAGTCGACGAACCGATCCAGGACGACCGAGGTCCCTGCCCTCAGGAGCGGCTCAAGCGCTTCCTCGACCAGTTGTGCTCGGGCGGCCGCGAAGAGGAGGGCCTCCGATCGCGCTCCGATACGGAGGGCGGGATCGTGGAGCAACCCCCGGATACGCTCGGCCGCCTCGACCCCGCCGGGCTCTCGTAGGAGCCGGACGTCTAGACCGCGCTCGGTAAGAGCTCGCACCAGCCCCAAACACAGCGTGGACTTGCCCGAGCCGTCCAGCCCTTCGACCGTTATGAGCCGTCCCCGAGCCATCTCGGGCAAGGTATCTAGCCGACCGGGCGGTGGCACTAGCATCGGGTTCGTGCTCGCGGAGCTCGAAGGCCATCCCCATGCGCGTGCGGTCCTCGCTCCTGCTCTGGCGCGAAACGGAACTCCCTCGCACGCCTACCTGTTTCATGGGCCAGGTGGCGCCGGCAAGCGCGCGGCCGCTCGAGCCCTGGCGACGGAATGGCTGGCGGCCGGGGCGACCGACGATCGGGGAGCGCGGGCAAGAGCGGCCGCGGGGACCCATCCCGACCTCACCTGGGTCGCTCCCAGCGGCGCCCATGAAATCCTGGTCGGCGACATCGACGGCCCGGTGGTGAGCGCCGTGAGCAGGACGCCCTTCGAGGCCGACCGACGAGTGTTCGTGATCGAGCGAGTGGATGAACTCGGGCCGCAAGCCGCAAACAAGATGCTCAAGACGCTCGAGGAACCGCCTTCTTACGTACATCTGATCCTCCTCACCGAGCGGTTGGCCGAAGTGATCCCCACCATCCGCTCGCGCTGCCAGCTCGTACGCTTCGACGCGGCGTCCGAGCAGCAGATTGCGGCCGAGCTCGAGGGACTGGGTACACCGGCGCAGACCGCCGCGGCCTGTGCGCGGCTCTCGCTGGGGGACGCGGTCCGGGCGCGAGCGCTGGTCTCGGAAGAGGCAATCGAGCTGCGCCATCGAGCGCAAGACTTTGCCCGCGCCGCCTTGAGCGGGACGGTTGGCCAGGTAAGGCCATGGGCAGGCATGCTCGCCGCCGTTCGCGACCGGGGCGAGAGGGTCCGGGCGGAGATAGAGGCGCGCGTGGCGACCGAACTCGAGCTCTATCCCCGCAATGAACGAAAGCGCGTACAGACCGAATGGGCTGAGCGCACGCGCCGCGCCCGCCGCAGGTCAGAAACCGAGGCGCTGGACCTGTCGCTGGCGCTCGTGTCGATGTGGTTTGCCGACCTGCTCCGGCTCGCGTGGAACGCCCCGGAGTTGATCAGGCACTGCGATCGGCGGGCCGAGCTTGAGGCGGATGGGGGACGCGACCCGCAGCGTCTGAGAGCGGCCGTCGAACTTGTTGAAGACACTCGTTTACGGTTCAAGCTGAACGTCTCAGAGGAACTCGCGTGCGAGGCACTGGCATACAAGCTCGAGAGCGAGCTCGGATGGTGAGGGGCGGACGCACCTCACGTCACGGTGCTCGCGCCAGACGGGCCGCGGATGGGGCGCCAAAGACGCGACGGCAATCCGAGCTCGGGGCGCTGGTCTCGGATGGCCGCGTGTACTTGAGGTGGCCGCGCAGCGCCGATCAGGAGGAGTTCACCGCGCTGATGCAGGAGAGCAGCTCATTTCACCGGCCATGGGCGTCGGCGCCGACAAACGAAGAGCGATTTCTGACGTACCTCACCGACGCCGCGCGCCCAGATTTCGAGGCGATGCTTGTATGCCGCTGCGAGGACGACGCGATCGCGGGCTTCTTCAACCTCTCCCACATCACTCGAGGCGCCCTCCAGAGCGCATACCTCGGCTATGCGGTCGGCAAGCCGTACGCGCGGCAGGGACTCATGCGCGACGGGCTCGAACTTGTGCTGCGCCACGCCTTCGTCAATCTCGATCTCCATCGGATCGAGGCCAACATCCAGCCCGGAAACCGCGCCTCAATCGCGCTCGCGCGAGGCGCCGGCTTTCGCCGCGAGGGGTTCTCTCGTCGTTATCTGAAGATTGGCGGCCGCTGGCGCGACCACGAGCGCTGGGCGATCCTGGCCGACGACTGGCGCGCCCGTACCGGCACGAGGTGACGCTCGACGCACGGGCCTAGCCCTGCGCGGCTCAGGCGGATCGAGGGCCCGCGCGCAAACTACACTGGCCGGCAAGCCGCCGACGTAGCTCAGCTGGTAGAGCACTTCACTCGTAATGAAGGGGTCCCCGGTTCGAGTCCGGGCGTCGGCTCTGGGGCATTCGGGCTGTCGGGCTCGAAGAGGTCAACGGATAGGTCTGAAGGGAGAGCCCGCTCCGGCGGGCTCTCCACTTTCGCGTCTATCGACCAAGAGCCCGCCCGATGAAGTCAGCCAACTCCAGACCTCCGCTGTATGTAGGTTCGGAGGGCAGAACCCCACCATCAGAGCTCGGATGCGGGTTGGCCGCCTGACGGGGCTTTGGGGCGTGGCGACGGAACCGCAAGGTTTCGAACGTCATGAGAACGCCGTGACTTGGTTGTAGCAGCGCCTTGCCGAGATGGCGAAAAATCGGACGCCGTCAGGGGTTGGAGCGCCACTTGACGACCCGGTTTGGGTCTGCGCTGCAGCGGACGTGTCCGACGTCCGCTGGGGCGTCGAACCATGAGCGACAGCGGTAAGGCGGACCCATGCAGCTGCCGCGTGGTGTCGCGCTAAAGCAACCCGGCCTCTTATAGAACCCGTTGAAGACGTGCCGCGCAGTCCGACAACTCACATTTCGACTCGAGTACAGATGCCAGCCCTTGCCAAAGGCCACGTAGCCGCAGGAGTGCGTCCTTGATGACGCAGCCGCGAGCGAAACGGACCCAAGAAGCGAGGCCGCTGCGATGGCGGCCAGCAATACCGTTCCCTTCCGTACGCAAGCACGGACGGCATTAGCACTTGGACAGGCGATGACACGCGACCATGACATGGGTAGACCCGCACTTGTATGTAGTAGTTCCGGCCCCGAACCGCTACAGGCCCATTGCGGGCGCGGTCGGGCCGCTTCGCCTCAGGGAGGCGCCTTTAGGAATTCGACGCCAGGCCTGCTAACCCTTCGCCCGAGTCGCTAGTCAACTCAGAAGTTTAGCGAGCCCGACTGGCTTCATTGCCATTCCCAGCAGCACCGCCGCACACGCACGAGCTTCCAGGTCCCGTAATTGTTGCCCCTCGAGAGCGTCAACCGGGTGAAGTGGCCGGAAACTGGCCGCCAGGCATGCACTTTGGTTACACCCTCATAGTGCGCCGTTCGATGCGGGCAGCCGCTGGATCTCCTGCCAGACTCGGCGTAGAACCACTGCCACTCGCTAGCCCTCCCGTACGCGTTTGACCTGCTCCAATGGTCCCAGTCCATGGAGCTAAATCCCGTGTGGCAGGAATACCGTCGACCGGCTAGCAAGATAGGCTCGGTTAGCCCCCCGGCGTAATCAGGAAGGCCGACATGGGGAGGCCGCACGGCGAAGTGGTTGCCTTGCCCCGGCAGCAGCTTTGTCGGCGTGCTGCTAGCGACAGCCATGCCCGCCAAAACCAGGACGAGCGCAGTCGCGAGCGCGGCCAACACGGCAGATCGCCCCCAGCTTGTGACGCGATGTGAACCGAGCCCTCTCTTGATCATTGTGCTCTCCCGCCACTTCAGCTCTGGCCCCGTTCGATTCTACTGGCCCCTCCAGCCTCAGCTCAAGCAGCGCGATCGTTCACGCGTTACATGCGTCGCTGTCGACCGGGTTGGCAAAAGTGTTCTCTAGAGAGGGTCCCTGCGACTGCCAAGATCTCGGTATGACTGGATCAACCGACTCTCCGGCTGATGTTGCCGCTGCCTACTTCGACGCCTGGAAGAGCAATGAGATTGAGCGGGTGCGGCCTTTGCTTCACGACGAGGTCGCTTTCGATGGTGCCCTGGGCTCCACGCGGGGCATCGAGGAGACGCTCGCGGGCCTTGGCGGCATGTTTGCCATGACCGAGCAGGTCGAGGTGCTCCACCGCTGGGTCGACGGTCCCGACGTGATCACATGGTTCGAGCTCCGTACCAAGACTGCAGGGCCCCTCGCGATCGTCAACTGGAGCCACGTCGAAGCAGGGCGCATCACCCGGATCCGAGTGACGTTCGATCCGCGGCCGCTCGTGTCATGAGGCGGTTGCGGGTGTGCCCGCGACCTCGTCACCCTGACGCGCCGACGCAGCGACTCCAAAGGCCGTTGACAACCGGCACTGACCCCCGGTAGGGTGCTCTTCGGGGTAGTTAGCGGTCGGCTTAACGATGAGACGAGCTTGGGGGCATCATGAAGCGCAGAATATGGACGCTTGCAGTCGTCGGGGGTCTTTTGGCCTCAGCTGGGACTGCATGGGCGGCTCAACAGGCTGTCCAGACAAAGGCGCAGTGGCAAACGGCCATCGCGCAGGTCCGGCAGCCCGGACGTGGCTGCTATCAGGCGTCCTATCCCTCGTTGCGCTGGCACGCCGTCAAGTGCGTGACCGCACCGCGCGTGCCTTTCGCGCCGGCGTCGACCCACAGGGGCTCGACCGTCGGTGCCGGCTCCGATTATTCCGCCCAGGTGTCGGGCTTGATCTCCAAGGCGACCGGGACATTCACCGACGTGAGTTCCAACATCACCGAGAAGGGCAAGATCAACAACCAAGGGCCGGCAATCGCGAACGCCTTCTCGCTGCAATTGAACTCGCAGTTCTTCGCGGATCCTCCCGCGTGCGCGGGGAGCAGCGTTCCGGCGGATTGCCTGGGCTGGCAGCAGTTCATTTATGCCTACAGCGCAAGCGGGAGCGGCACTCCGAACGACATCTTCATGCAGTACTGGCTGGTCTACTACGACGCTCCCTGCCCCGCCGGCTGGTTTACGTTCACCAGCGGCGGCACGACCGACTGCTACGCCAACAGCCCCGCGGCCAGCGTGAGCACGGTCACCGCCAAGAAACTGGCCACCCTCAAGCTGACCGGCAGCGCCAAATCGCACGGCAATGATGCGGTATCGGTCTCGGTCGGTTCGGGGACGGCGACGAGCGTCTCCAATACCGACGCCGTGACCGACCTGGCGTCCTACTGGAAGGGCGCCGAGTGGGGCGTCTTCGGTGATGCCGGGGGCGGCGAGGCGTTCTTCGGCTCGAAAAACACGCTGGAGGCGCAGACCGCCCTGACGACCACCAGTTCCTCGGCCAAATGTATTAAGGCGGGTTACACCGAGGAGACGAACAACCTCAAGTTCACCACCACCCCGGCGCTCGGCAGCAAGCCCTCGCCCACGGTGGCCACCCGGCAGACCGACGGCACGTCCAAGACCCCAAGCTGCGCCACCGCTCGCTAAGGCCACTCTCAAGACGGTTTCCGAGTCCGAACGGTGCCGGCGCACGCATCGCCCGCGACCGCACGGGTGAGACACCCGACAACCCTGCGCTGCAGCTCGTCAAGCGCCTGCGGCGTGCGCCGGCCGCTACCGCGTGCCGACCATGCGCATGAAGCCAAGCACGCAGAGGGCAGCGACGATCAGGGCGATGATCGGCAGCCCGGCGCCGATGATGCCGGTGATCGCCAGCACGATCCCAACGACCCCCACGGCTCCGGCGACGCCTCCCGCGATCACCAGCTGGTAGGCGCGGCGTTCGCGCACCCGGCGTGGCGTATACGTGCCGCGTTTCTCAAGCTCACTCACATTCACGAGGGTAGCGAGGTCGAGTTTGTGGCTGAGCACGGTCGCGACGGCGACGCTCCGATACTGAAATCTCCCAGCCCTACCGACGAAAAGGCGAGACTACGTTGATGAGCGAACAAACAGACCAGATAGCCGCCCTCCTCCACGAGGCGGGCGAGACACATCACCTCGTGTACAGGATCGTCGATGGTGACGACCCCGACTGGGCGTCGTGGTACGCGGACTGGCTCATCAACCTGTCCGAGTTGCCGCAGATCCTCGCAAGCAAGCCCGTGCGCAGCGAGCTTGTATGGCTGCTCGTGACCCTCGACAAGGAGTACATAGAGACGGGCCCTGATCTTGACTGGCCGCATTGGTATGCAGAGCGCATCGTCGAGCGGCTGGGCACAGCGCGGAAGTAACCTGCGCGACCTCAGGTCGCGAGGTCGTGCTTGACGACCTTGCCCAGCGCGTTGCGGGGCAGGCTGTCGACGAAGTGCAGGCGGCGAGGGCGTTTGAAGGGTGCAAGCTGTTGGGCCGCGAACGCGAGCAGTGGCTCCTCGGTGCGCCGGTCGCCGGCAGGGACCACAAAGGCGGTGACGACCTCGCCCCACTCGTCCGACGGCGTGCCTACGACCGCCACCTCAGCGACGTCGGGATGAGCGAGCAGCACCTCTTCGACCTCGCGCGGATACACGTTGAGGCCGCCACTGATGATCAGCTCCTTGGAGCGCCCGAGGATCGTCACGCACCCTTCCGCGTCGACACCTGCGAGATCGCCTGTGCGGAACCAGCCGTCCGCAAAACTCTCCGCTGTGGCTCGCGGTCGATCCCAGTAGCCGCCGAACACATTCGCTCCGCGGACTTCGATCTCTCCGTCGCGGCCGTCGAGTCGCAGCTCGACTCCCGGCAACGGGAAACCGACGCTCCCTGGCCTGCGCTCGCCCTCGTAGGGGTTTGAGGCGAGCATCAGCGTTTCCGTCATGCCGTAGCGCTCCAGCACCTGCTGGCCGCCTCGCTGCGCAAGCGACCGGTGAAGCTCGGCCGGCAGCGGAGCGGAGCCCGACACGCACAGTCGCAGTCGCGCCAGTTCGCCCACTCGCGGGGATTGGGCGAGGCGGTGGTACATGGTGGGCACGCCGAAGAACATGCTCGCTTCATGGCTGCCGGCCGCGTCGAGGACAGCGTCGACCTCGAACCCGGGCAGCAGCACCGCCGAGGCGCCGGCCAGCAGCGTGCCGTGCAGCCCCACGCACAGCCCGTGCGCATGGAATAACGGCAGCGCCAACACCAAGCGGTCGGCTGCCGCCCACCGCCACGCCAGTCGCACCGACTCGCTTCCCGCCAGCAGATTCGCGTGCGAGAGCACCGCCCCTTTCGGACTGCCGGTGGTCCCCGACGTGTAGCCGATCAGCGCGGGATCCTCGGGTGCCGCCGCGTCAAGCGTCGGCGGGAGATGATCGGGGAGATCGACGCCGGGTCCGAGCACCAGCGTCTCGGAGCCGGCGGCGCGAACCCAGTCGGCGCGATCGTCACGGTCCACCAGTGCTGCCCTTGGACGCGCGTCGCCCACGATGTGCGCGATCTCCCGTTCCCGGTAGGCCGTGTTGGCCGGCACAACGACGATCCCGGAGCGCAGCGCCGCGACGTGGGCAATCACCAACTCCAACGAGGAGTCCGCGCTGAACAGCATCCGATCACCGGGGCGAAGCCCGGCGCCGTGGAGCCGGCCGGCCACCCGGCGCGTTGCCTCCTCGAGCTGACCGGCGCTCGTCCAGCCATGGCGCTGACTGAACAGGCTCCGAGAGCGGGAGTTGGTCTCCCAGACTTTCGCCCATGCGGCGGGCAAGCTCCGCTTGGCGGTGAGATCGAGACCTTCGGCGCTGACCCCCTCCGGCAGGTGCGCCTCCCAACCCGCGACTTTCATCACCAAGCGACTCTACGCCCGCACACAGCGCCGGGACGGACCCTCGCGCTTTCACCGCGCGACGACTAGGGCAGCTCGCCGAGCCGGTCCACCTGGCGGCGACCGATTTCCACCGTCGTGCGAAGGAAGTCCGCGATTCGCTCGAGCTCCTGCGCGGTGAAGCGCTTGGCGAGCGTCGACTGCCAGTCGGCGGCCATCGGGCCCCAGATGTGATCGGCGTGACCATAGAACGCGTCCGTCACCTTCACGTTCACCCGCCGACGGTCGGCGGGATCGGGCACGCGCCGGGCGAATCCAGCTCTCTCCAGCCGGTCGAGCACGCCGGTGATGGCGCCGTTCGTGAGCCCGGCCTGAGCCGCTAGCTCTCCCGCCGTAAGCCCACCGCTGTTCTCGATGATGTTGAGGCAGTGGAGGTCGGTCTCGTTGACGCCGAGCCGATCGGCGGCCATGTTGTCGAAGGCGTTGTCGAGGTTGCCGCTGATTCTGAACTCCCGGATCACCTCGGCTATGAGATCGCGCTTAGACCCTCTCGATGCCATCCGCCAATCTCTTTTAGATGCTAAACTATTTAGCTATTGAAGAACTCATTGGGCTGGAGCTTAGCCCGTCGGGGCGACCGAAAGGAGATCCAACATGGCAAGCGATATGCGACTCGAGCTGATCCAGGTTCCGGTTTCGGACATCGACCGCGCAAAGGCCTTCTACGTCGAGAAGGCGGGCTTCACAGCCGATCATGACCACCAGGTCACCGATGAGCTTCGCTTCGTGCAGCTCACACCCCCTGGTTCGGCCTGCTCGATAGCGCTGACCTCGGGCGCGCACCAGATGCAACCAGGTTCGATCGAGGGCCTCCAGATGGTCGTCGACGACGCCGAGGCGAGCCGCAAGGAGCTGGCCGACCGCGGCGTAGAGGTCAGCGACGTCCAGGCGTTTCCCTGGGGAACCTTCGTCTTCTTCAAGGACCCCGACGGGAACGGCTGGGCGCTGCAAGCACTGACCCACCGAGACTGAGCGACGCGACCGCCTGAGATCAAGGCGGCGGCGCAGTTGCACGACCGGTACGTGGTGGAGACTGTCGACCGTGGATGACCTCCCCCCCGAAGAGCGTCTCCAGCGCTTGGGACTGAACCTGCCCGTCCTTCCCCCGAGGCTGGCGCACTACGAGCTCGCCGTCCAGACCGGCTCATTGCTGTTCCTTGCGGGACACGCCCCGCTGCGCGACGGCGAGCACGCCTACGTCGGCAAGGTCGGGCGCGAATGGAGCGAGGCAGAGGGTTACGACGCCGCCCGCCTTACCGCCCTGAACATGCTCGCCACGCTCAAGCACGAGCTGGGTGACCTGCGTCGCGTGCGCCGGATCGTGAAGCTATTGGGGATGGTCAACTGCACCGAGGACTTCGACCGTGTCCCGGACGTTATGAATGGGGCGTCGGACCTTTTCATCGACGTGTTCGGTGACGCCGGCCGCCATGCTCGGTCGGCGGTCGGCATGCAGCAGCTGCACTACGGTATGGCGATCGAGATCGAAGGGATCTTCGAGATCGAGACGTGACGCTCCTCTGCAGAGGCGCATGAAGCGAGTTCTCACGAATCGCTCAAGCTGACATTAGGACTCGACACACGATGTGTGTGATGACCGCGACAGGCGTTTTCGTCTCACTGGCGGTCGCGATGCTCGCGAGCGGCTGCGGCGGCGTGATGCACAGCGGCCCTCACGTCACGAGCAGTAAAACGACGCCATCGCGCCGCACCTCGGCGACCGCCCCGTCTCTGCCGCAAATGCCTCAAGGGACAACACCGTCGACTCCGCTGCGCAAGCCGGCCGACCTTGCTCCGTTCAAGGGGACGCATGCGGCCGGCCAAGGGATCTGGCGAGCAGCAGGCCGGCGGGTCGCGGCCACACCAGCCGTCTATGAGACCACGCTGGTCCCACCGGGGGGTTCGCAGCGCGCGGGAATCGCGTGGATGGACACGCATCTCCTGGCCGCTCGGCTGTACTCGGGGTCCGAGAGCCCCGGGGGCGGACCCTACCGCTACACGGCGCCGATTCACCCGTCGAGCGCACGCGATCTGGTGGCGGCCTTCAACGGCGGCTTCAAGATGCGCGCGGCCAAGGGTGGCTACTACACCGAAGGCCGCGTGATCGACCGGCTCCGCCGCGGGGCCGCCTCGCTGGTCATCTACGCCGGCGGCCGCGTCGATATAGGAGCGTGGGGCAGCGATGTGGGCATGAGCCCCCGGGTCGTTGCGGTCCGTCAGAACCTCGAGCCGCTCGTCGCCGGTGGCCGGCCCACGCCGCGTGCAGGCGCTGACTGGCACGCGTGGGGATCGACCTGCGGTGCGAGCTCGTGCGCCCACAGCGTCCCCGGCATCGAGCACCAGTGGCGCACCGCCCTCGGGATTACTTCCCAAGGCGCGCTCGTATACACGCAGGGGCCAGCGCTGGACCCCCAACAGCTCGCGGCCCTGCTCGTGCGCGCCGGTGTCATTCGCGGGATGGAGCTCGATATCAATCCCAGCTGGCCGATCTTCGCGACTTACGATCCGCCGCGCGCACACGGCCTTGCCACTCCGTCCAACGGCCACCTGCTCACGGCAACCGTGCGGCGCCCAGATACCTTCTTTGACGCTTGGTGGGCGCGCGACTTCGTCACGATGTCAGCGCGTCATATCGGGCACTAGGCGTCGCGCGTGGCAGGCATCGCGCGCCTGCAGCCTCTCAGCGGCCCACGCGGTAGCGAATGTGGGTGGCATTACGCGAGGGGATCACCTCGATCGGCTCGAGACCGGGATCCTCCACCCCGTCAAAGAGGCGCTCGCCCGAACCCAGCAAAACGGGGACGAGATCCAGGACGAGTTCTTGGATCGCGCCTGCCGCCAAAGCCTGGCGCACGGTGGAGGCACCGCCGGCGATGACGATATCGCGCTCGCCCGCGGCAGCCCTGGCCCGCTCCAGTGCCGAATCAAAGCCGTCGGTGACGAAATGGAAGGTGGTACCGCCGTCCATCTCGATCGGGTCGTGCGCGTAGTGGGTGAGGACGAATACGGGCGCGTGGTAGGGCGGCTCGTCCCCCCACCACCCGCGCCAATCCTCGTCCCATTCGCCGCGAATAGGACCGAACATGTTGCGGCCCATGATGTAGGCGCCGCGCCGCTTGAGCAGGTCATCCCGAGCGGGCTCGTCCGCCTCGTAGCCCGGCTCGCCGGCATGAAAATGCCACTGGTGCAACGCCAGGCCCCCGATTCCCAGCGGGTTCTCACGACTCTGGTCCGGACCCGCGACGAAGCCGTCAAGCGAGATTGAGTTATGACATGTGATTTGGCTCATACGCTCAGGACCGCGAGTTCGCCCCGGAATCATCGTTCTCGCCGCTAGAACGGTTCGCTGGGAATATGCACGACGTGTCCGACGGCGGCTCTTCTCACGACTGTCTCGAGTATGCAGTGGTCAACCGAGCGAACGCGCGCGGTCGTCAGTTGCGCGCAGACCTCCTCGAGACGTGGGTCGCAGTGACCGATGCCGGCGCCAGCGTCGGCTTCACCGCGCCGGCCGATCGAGCGCAGATCGCCGCGACGCTGGACCTGGCGCTCGAACGCGTGGCCAACGGATCCGACGTGCTCGGTGTTCTCACCCGCGCAAGCACCGTGGTCGGCATGGGCTTCCTGGTCGAAAACGGGTCCCCTCTGCAGCGACACTGGCGCGTCTTGCTGCGGCTGATGGTGCGCCCCGAGCTGCAGGGCTCCGGAGCCGGGCGTACGCTGCTCGAAGGCTTGCACCAAACGGCTCGTGAGCTTGGCTTGGAGCAGCTGCAGCTGACGGTGCGCGACGGTCATGGGCTGGAGCGCTTCTACGAGCGCTTCGGCTACGCCGTCGTGGGTCGTCATCCAGGCGCGATTCGGGTCGGCTCAAGAGACGATCGCGATGAGGTCATGATGGTCGCGAGGCTCGGCCCGCGACGGGCGCCGTCGCGCAGCCCGCACTAAGATCAAGCGATGAGCGATGAGAGCATCGCGGCGCGGATAGAAAGCCTCGTCGCAGAAGAGCACCAGCTTCAGCAACGCGAAGCGAGCGACCGCAAGGACGACGCGCAGCTCGATGCCGATCAGGAGCGGCTGCGGGCCGTCGAAGTCGAGCTCGATCGCTGCTGGGACCTGCTTCGGCAGCGTCGGGCGCGAGAGGAGTTCGGGCAAGACCCGGACGAAGCGCAGCCTCGCGACGCCGATACGGTGCATCGGTATCTCCAGTAGCCGAGCGGTCGCCGACGACGCTACAGCGGCGGGACCCAGCGAGCCCCGATCCACATTCCCTCCTCGCCGGTGCGATGGTCGGTCAGGGGGCGTTCGTGTGCGCCGTAGACGCGGAGGTCGGCGCTTTCGCCCTCTCCGGCGCGCAAAATGAACACCCGCGGGAGCGTCTTTAACTCCAGGTAGTCCCTGAGCTCGTAGTCCGCGTCGACCTCGGCGATCCACACGTCGTCCACGTGCCACTTGGCGGTGATGCGGTGCGTCGTCGATCGCAACTCCGCGAGCAACTCGGTCACGAGCTTGCGCACCTCAGCCGTCCCAGCGGCGCGGCGCCCATCGGCGGCCGCAAACCGCGGGTCTGACCCGACCAGCGCCATGACGGCCTCCACATCGAGGGCGTCAATGGCCGCCAGCAGCTGCTCGAGCGGGGACTGCTCCACGACCTCGCGATCCTACCTTCAGGCGGACCGACGTCCTCAGCGGGGCGGCCGTCGACGGGCGGGTGCGCGTCCGGGGGGCTGCTTGGGCGCCTCCAACGCTGGGGCGCGAGGAATGCGCCGAGTGAGGGGTCGCGAGCGGTTTAGTTTCACGCTCTCGCCGTGGTGCATGATCTCCAGCGGGTCGCCCTCCACGAGCGTGTACCGCGCCTCTTGCTGGCGGACATCGACGAGCAGCCGGCGTCCGCGGAACATGATCCTGAAGGCGAGCCGGTTGAGCGCTTCTGGCAGCCGTGGTGTGAATCGCAGGACACCCCCGTGGTCGCGCATCCCCCCGAACCCGGTCACGGCGCCGATCCAGGCCCCGGCGAGCGACGCGATGTGCAGTCCGTCCCGCGTGTTGTGCTCGAGGTCGTCCAGATCCATTAGGGCCGCCTCGGCGAGATAGTCATAGGCCAGTTCGAGATGGCCGACCTCGGCCGCGAGCACAGCCTGAGTGCACGCGGACAGCGAGGAATCGCGAACCGTCAGGCCTTCGTAGTGCGCGAAGTTGCGCGCCTTCTGCTCGTTGCTGAAGGCATCGCCGCGCTGTTGCATGGCCAGCACCAGGTCGGCCTGCTTGACGACCTGCTTGCGGTAGAGGTCGAAGTAGGGGAAGTGCAGCAGCATGGGATATTGATCAGCCGAGGTGGACTCAAAGTCCCACCGGGCGTGCTCGAGAAAGTCCTCGGCCTGGGGATGGATGCCTCGCTCGGCGTCATATGGGATCAGCATCGCCTGCGCTGCGTCGCGCCAGCTTGCCGCCTCCTCGGCGTCGACTGCGAGCTTGGAAGCGACGTCCATGTGACGCTCAACGGCGTCGGCCGCCGCGCGCAGGTTCTGCTGAGCCATCAAGTTCGTGTAGACGTTGTTGTCAGCGATCGCGCTGTACTCGTCGGGACCGGTCACACCGTCGATCCGGAAGCGACCCGCCGCGTCGTGATGGCCAAGCGAGCGCCACAGTCTTGCGGTCTCGACGAGCAACTCGATGCCGACGGCACGCTCAAAGTCGGCGTCCTCGTTGGCCGCCCCATAGCGGATCACCGCGTCGGCGATGTCCGCATTCACGTGGAAGGCCGCGGTGCCCGCCGGCCAGTAGCCCGAGCACTCCTGGCCGCGTATCGTCCGCCACGGAAAGGCCGCTCCGTCGAGCCCAAGCTGGCGGGCTCGGTCGCGGGCGAGATCGAGCGTCAGATGCCTCCAGCGCAGCGCGTCGGCGACCGCCCGAGGGGCCGTGTAGCTCAAGACCGGGAGCACGAACATCTCGGTGTCCCAGAACGCGTGGCCGTCGTATCCCGAGCCCGTCAGCCCCTTGGCGGGGATCGCACGGTTCTCGGCTCTTGCCCCTGCCTGGAGCGTGTGGAAGAGCGCGAAGCGGACCGCCTGCTGAAGCTCGAGGTCGCCTTCTATCTCGACGTCGGCGCGCCCCCAGAAATCGTCGAGATACTGGTGCTGCTCGGCGATGAGTCCTTCCCAGCCCCGGTGTTCTGCCTCGGCCAGCGCGGCTGAGACCTGATCGCGGACCGCCGAGACCGACCGTTCACCCGACCAACCGTAGGAGAGGAACTTCACGATGCGAAGCGGCTCCCCGGGCGAGATGTCGGTGGCGACCGTCAGCCGACCGACGTCGGGAAAGCTCTCGATTGAGGAGGTGGTTCCCTCCGGCCCCTCGACGACATGCCCCATCGCCGCCGACATTCTCAGCTCGCTGGCCCTGGTGATGTGCGAGAGGATCGCGCGTGTGTCGGTGCAGTCGTATGACTCGGAGACCAGCGGGGATGCGAGGACCGCAGCAGCGCGAGGGTCGCCCTTGATCTCAGGCATCGATTCGTTGCTCACGAGCTCCGATTGGACGACCACGGGCAGCGGCCCGTCCAGCGCCTCAACTTCGTAGCTGATCGCGGCCACCGCTCGCTGGGAGAACGACACGAGCCTGGTCGAGGACACGCGCACGGCCCGGCGAGTGGGAGACACCCATTCCGCGACTCGGCGCAGAATCCCCTCGCGCAGATCAAGCACCCGCTCGTGGCTGCGGAGTTCGCCGTACCGGACGTCGAACGGCTCGTCCTCGACAAGCAGGCGGATGATCTTGCCGTTCGTGAGGTTGACCACGCTCTGTCCTGATTCCGGGAAGCCGTAGCCCGCCTCGGCGTAGGGCAGTGGCTTTACCTCGTAGAGGCCATTCAGGTAGGTGCCCGGCAGGCCGAACGGCTCGCCCTCGTCGAGATTCCCGCGCAGGCCAATGTGACCGTTTGAGAGCGCGAAGACCGATTCACTCTGAGCGAGGGCGTCGAGGTGAAGCTCCACCTCGCGAACGGCCCAGGGCTCGACGCGAAATGCGGGATGCTGGATCACGAGTGGTCGTCTTGCAGCAACTCAGCCAGGTCCTGCACCACGACGCTCGCGCCGTGCTGCTTGAGAGCATCGGCTTGGCCCACCCGGTCGACGCCGACAACGTAGGCGAAGTTCCCCGAGCGTCCCGCCTGGACACCCGCCAGCGCGTCTTCGTACACGACCGCCCGGTCCGGGCCAACGCTCAGAGCACGCGCGCCGGCGAGAAACGTGTCAGGAGCCGGCTTGCCGTTCAGGTGCTCGCGCTCGGCGACGTGACCGTCCACGATCTCCTCGAACAGCTCGAGGATCCCGGCCGCTTTGAGCACGTCGCGGCAGTTGGTGCTGGAGGACACCACCGCGCGGCGCAGGCCCGCGGCGCGGGCCGCCTCCACGTAGCGCACTGAGCCCTCATATGGCTGGACCCCGTCTTCGTGGATCATCCGCAGAACAAGCTCGTTCTTACGGTTGCCCAGCCCATCGACCGTCTCTGCGGCCGGCGGGTCGTCGGGCGTGCCTTGAGGCAGCTCGATGCCGCGCGACTCAAGAAACGAGCGGACGCCGTCGTAGCGCGGCTTGCCATCAACGTACTCGTCGTAGTCCCGGACCGGATCAAACGGCACGAACTGCTCTGAAAGCTTGTCCGCCCGCTGGCGCAGGTACTCGTCGAACATCTGCTTCCACGCGGCAGCGTGGACCTTCGCCGTCTGGGTGAGCACACCGTCCAGGTCGAACAGGCACGCCGTGACGGTGTCGGGGAGTCCCAGCATTAGCCCTGCCGCAGGGACGCCGAAAAGCAAAACCCGGTCTCTGCGAGCGGAAGCTCCAGCGGACTCTCGGGCAGGTCTTCGGGAACCTGCGGGAAGTTGAACTCGCGCGGAGCCACGTCGTTGGGCGTATCGGGGTGAAACAACGCGGCCAGATATTGGATGTGGTCGCGACCCACGCCCAGCTCGGTCTGGCCTCCGCCGTAGGCGCCGATGCCGCGCTGGGCGCAGAAGTCGTAGCACGCGAACAGCGCCCGCAGGGGCCCGAAGCGCGATGGCTTGATGTTCACCATCCGCGGTTCGAAGGGCAGCGCGAGGATGTCGTCGACCGAATGAATCACCGCATCCCAGGTGATGCGGTCCCGGTAGGGCTCGAGTACCGGCCGCGTCGCATCGTTGAGGTCGGGGTCCTCGAGCCAGGCCTCTGGAAACGCTTCGGCCACGCGGCGATAGAGCTCGGGATCTGTCTCCACGTCGACCGGGGTGCCCTTGTACTGACCCTTCAGATCGAGCGAGTCGACGGCGCCGGTTTCAACAAGCTCGGCAATCAGGGCGTCGCTCCAGGTGTTGGTGGGGTCGAGCTTGAAGCGCGTGCTGGGATAACGCTCGAGCAGGCCGGTCAGCCGCGCCGTCGTCTCGGGATCCTTGCTCCCTGGCGGGGCCAGCCTCATTGAGACGACATAGGTGACCGGCTTGGCCTGCCGCCCAAGCTGCTCCGTAAGCGAGCGGCCAGCCTGCCGGAGGGCCAGGTCCAGCGCCGCCGACTCGAACGCCCAGCGCCGGTAGTTGCTCGATACATCGCGCTCGGGCTTTGTGGGAAACAGGTCGAGCCCTTCGAGCCGGGCGGAGAACGAGTCCAGCGTCCAGGATCCGGCCAGCTCGAGCGTCCCGGCCGCCGCCTGAAAGGCGACGTGGTCCGAGGCGTCGTAGACCACGTCTTCACCAACGCCTTGCCGGCCGCCGCCGTGGAGCCGGATCAGAGTGGTCTTGCGCAGGAACTGACCACCGAAGTCAAGCTCGCGCCCATCGAGTTCGTAGCCCTCGATCCGGACCGGCAGATCGGCGATGAGGTCGTAGGTGGATCCCAACCGGGTGCAGACTATTTGTTCGGGCGCGCGCATGCGCGCGCCCGCCCGCGGCGCACGCGCCGCGGGGGCCGGCGCACATGTGCGCCGGCCACGGTCACTAAGAGGAGCGGCCCTCGCGCAGCGCCGGGAGCACTTCGTCGCCGTAGACGCGCACCATTCCCAGCGGGTCGTTCCCGGAGATGTTCATGATCACGACCGCCGTCGCGCCGAGCCGCTGCATCGCCTTGATCTTCTTGGTGTGCGCAGCGGGGTCCGAGGAGATGAGTCCCATCGTCTTGAACTTCACGTCCGAGACGTCGCTGCCGTTGGCACCCACGTCGGCCGGATCCGAGACCGGGTGGGTGTAGTTCTCGTCGACGAGAGTTCCCTTCCATTCACGGGCGCCCTCGAGCGCGGCGTCGTCGTCGGGCGCCCAGGACGCCATGCCCTGGAGGATGATCTCGCCGGGCTCGCGACCGGCCTGTTCTGCGGCGCGGCGGTAGGACGCGATCACCGACGGCGCCCTCTGCGGATCCGCCAGGGTCCAGATGCCATCGGCGAGCCTTCCCGCGATCTCCGCCGCTTGCGGGCCGAACGCCGACAGGTAGACGGGCGGCCGGCGTTCGGTGCGCAGGTAGAGCCGGGCCGAATCGGTCGTGAAGTACTTGCCGTTGAACGTGACGGTCTCGCCATCGAGCAGGCGCTTGATGATCTCGAGCGCCTCCTCGGTCCGGCGCAGCTGCTCGCTGACAGACGGCCAACGCATCCCCGCCGGGATCTCGTTCATGGCCTCGCCCGAGCCCGCTCCCAAGAACGCCCGTCCCGGATAGAGCTGCTCGAGCGTGGCCAGCTGCTGCGCCACGACCACCGGGTTGTATCGGTGGACGAGCGCGGTGACGGCCGGCCCAAGGGACACGTTCTGGGTAGCCTGGCCGGCCGCTCCCAGCCACACCCAGGCATTCCCACAGTGCGCAGGCGGCCCCTGCTCGACTTTCCACCAGGGCGCGAGGTGGTCGCTGCAGCAGATCGCGTCGAACCCGGCTCGCTCGGCCGCGATCGCCTGCTCCAGCAACTCCGCGGGGCTGAACCGCTCGTGCGCGAGAGCGATGCCATAGGCCACCTCGTCGGGCTGGCGCTTGCGCGCCCAAAGCACGCCGCGCACGGATTCCAGGAGTCCCACGGGCCCTCGTCTACCCCCGGCTCGTGTCGGCGCAAACCCAGCCGCAGGCAAAATCTGCGAGCCTCCGCGAATGCTGCTTGAGATCTACCTCAACGACCACCTGGCCGCGGCCACTGCCGGGCGCGATCTCGCCCGCCGCGCGGCGTCCAGCAACCGCGACTCCGAGTACGGACCATTCTTGCAGCGGCTCGCTCACGAGATCACCGAGGACCGAGAGTCGCTGGTTTCGATCATGCGCGCCCTGAACGTCAAGGTCAATCGCATCAAGGTGCTCGCCGGCTGGGGAGCGGAGAAGGTCGGACGCCTCAAGCTCAACGGGCGCCTGCTGGGCTACTCCCCGCTGAGCCGCTTGGTCGAGCTCGAGACGCTGAGCCTGGGCGTGCACGGAAAGCTCGCGCTGTGGCGGTCACTGCAGCAGCTCGAGCCTACGCTGCTGCCCCCCGGCTACGGCCTCTTGCCTGAGCTCGTGGATAGGGCGCAACATCAGCTCGAGGAGCTCGAGGTACACCGCCAGCGTGCCTCCACCACCGCTCTGACCTCAGACTGAGCGGTGGCCACCTGGGACGGCGTCAGTAGGATCGCACTCTCGCTGCCCGAGGCGAGTGAGCAGCCGCTGCGCGATCTGCGCGCGTGGCGGGTGCGCGACAAGCTGTTCGTGTGGGAGCGCCCGCTTCGCCGCTCGGACCTGCGCGCGCTCGGCGAGAGTGCCCCCGCGGGACCGATCCTTGGCGCCCGCGTGGAGCACCTTGGGGCGAAGGACGCGCTGATCGCCGACGACCCCGATGTCTTTTTCACCATCCCTCATTTCGACGGGTACTGCGCCGTGCTGGTCCAGCTCGAGCGGATCCCGGTGCGGGAACTCCAGGAACTGATCGTCGAGGCCTGGCTGGCGCGGGCGCCCAAGCGGCTCGCACGCGAATACATCGAGACGCACTTCCCCGAAGCACCCTCTGAGGACGGGTAGAAAGAGCGGCCGGCGATGTTCGACCACGTGACGATCAGGGTGGCCGACCTGGACGCCAGCCGCGACTTCTACGAGACGGTCCTGCGTCCGCTCGGTCACTCGGGCCGGCGCAGCGAGCTGGGCGACGAGTGGGGCGACTTCTCGACCGCGACCGCCACGGATGAGCACCCGCTGACGCGCCGGCTCCATGTCGCGTTCGTGGCGGCGTCCGAAGCGCAGGTCGACGCGTTCTGGCGAGCGGGCGTTGACGCGGGCTATGCGAGCGATGGGGAACCAGGTCGGCGACCCCAGTATCACGAGCGGTACTACGGCGCCTTCCTGCTCGACCCGGACGGCAACAGCGCCGAGGCCGTCCACCACGGCTGGACTCGCGCCGGGCAGACGAACGTCGACCATCTGTGGATCCGCGTCGCCTCCCTGGAGGCATGCGAGCGGTTCTATTCCGCGATCGTTCCCATACTCGGCCTAAGCGTCCGCGAGGGGCGATTTGGGATCGCGGTCGAGGGCCACGATCGTTCGTTGACCTTGCTGAGCGGCGAACCGACGGAGAACGTCCACGTCGCTTTTCACGCCTCCGACGATGAGACCGTGCGCGAGTTTCACCGCGTGGCCGTGGCGGCGGGCTACCGCGACAACGGTGAGCCGGGCGAGCGGCCCATCTACCACCGCGGCTACTACGGTGCCTTCGTGCTCGACCCGGACGGCAACAACATCGAGGCCGTCAACCACAACCGGTGACCCGCTCACCGCACGACCTCGATCGGCTGCTGGATGAGCAGCTCGCCTACTACCGGGCGCGGGCCCCCGAGTACACCGAGACATCGTTCATCCCTGAGCTCGGCGACGAGACCCTGAAGGCGGCCTGGGAAGAGTTTGTCCAGGTCTTCGACGACTTTGCGCCGGCGGGCGACGTGCTCGAGCTGGCATGTGGCCCGGGGACCTGGACGCCTCGACTCCTGGGCCACGCCCGGACGCTGACAGCTGTCGACGGGTCGCCTGAGATGCTGCGGCTGGCGGCCGCCAAGGTCCCGGCGGAGAGCGTGCGTTTCATCGAGGCCGACCTCTTCCGCTGGCGGCCAGATCGCCGCTACGACGTCGTCTTCTTTGGCTTCTGGCTGTCCCACGTCCCGCTCGAGCTCTTCGAGCAGTTCTGGTCGCTCGTCGCCGAGTGCCTGGCCCCGGATGGCCGCGTGCTGTTCGTCGACGACGCCTTCAGGACGGCCGATGAGCTGGTCGAGGGGGAGCGCTCCTCCGTGATCCGCAGGCACCTGAGCGACGGGACCCCGTACCTGGCCGTCAAGGTGCCCCACACCGCGGAGGAACTCGAGCAGCGCATGAGAGACCTCGGCTGGCAGATTCGCGTCCGGCGCAGCGCGCTCGGACCGTTTTTCTGGGGCGCCGGCAAACTTCGCGATGGCTGCTGAGTCAAGAAGACTGACGATCAATGCGCGTCTCACGGACGTTTGAGCGCGAAATCGTCAACCGGATCAACCGCGCGATGTTGCGCTCGGGGCGGCTCGGTGACACCTATGCGGTGCTCGAGACCGTGGGCCGTCGGAGCGGCCTGCCGCGGCAGATCCCGGTCGCCAACGGGCTCGTAGGCGACACCTTCTGGCTGATCTCGGCGCACGGCCGTCACGCCCACTATGTCCACAACCTCACGGCAAACCCGCGCGTGCGTCTCGGTCTGGTGCGCGACGGCGAGCTGCACTGGCGCTCCGGGACCGCGCACGTACTCGACAGCGACGACACCCTGGCGCGGCAGCGACAGCTGGGAAAGGGTCGCCTCGGATACAGGCTCGACGCCGTGCTGCTGCGTGCCACGGCGACAAACCTGACGACGATCCGGATCGACCTCGACGGTTGAGGTGCACGCGACCTCGGTCCGGGAATACGATCAAACCATGATCACCAAGCTCGACTTCATCGCAATTCCCTCGCGCGACGCCAAGCGCGCACACAGCTTCTACGTCGACACGCTCGGCCTGCGGCCCGACGAGGCCGGCCAGACGGAGTTCTGGGTCGGACAGACATGCTTCGGGATCTGGGAGCCCGAGCGTCTCGGCTCGACATTCAGTCCGCAGAAGAACGGCCACATCGCCCTCCATGTCGACGACATCGACCAGGCCCGCGCCGAACTGGAGGCCAAGGGCGTGGAGTTCCTCGGTGAGAACTTCGACACCGGCGTGTGCAAGATGGCCTTCTTCAACGATCCCGACGGCAACGACCTGATGCTGCACAGCCGTTACGCGCCGGTGGGAGCGAGGTCGCAGGCGCCTTCCGAGACAGCTTCGTAACTCGCGCCAGCCGGGAAAGATTCATCCCGCCTCGTGCGTCGGGAGATGGTGGGATGAAAGTGTCCCTTCGGGCGGCAAAGATTCTTCCCGGCCCATCGGGGTGGTCCAGGCGGGAAGACTTTTGCTCGCCGCCCGGCGCGCTCGGACCTGGTCGCAACCCGCCCGGCCCTAGCTCCCGTACGTCAAGATCCTCCCCCAGAGGCTCTTCGTGCCCCAGATTCCGCGCCGCAGGCACTCCAGTTGCACGATCTGGGAGTGATCGACGAAGAGGTTGACCTCTGGGCCGTAGTTCTTGATGTACCAGCCGAAGACCTCGGGATCGGCGGCCTCGAACATGACCTTTTCCAGGCCAAGCTCACGCGCGATCGTGGCCACCACGTCGGTCCGCCAGGTCGTGACCTCCTCGGTGATGCCCTCGGACTCGATCATGATCATGTACGCCCCCGCGTCCAAGCAGCGCCGCGCGAGGTCGATGGCGTATGAGACGTCGCGAGTTCCTTCCTGCTCGAGTTCCTCGGGGGTGGTGGCGCCGCCGGCGCCGAACTGGATCCCCACCTCGGGCTTGGCCTTCAGGCCGGCCCGCTGGACCCGCTCGACCAGCCGCAAAATGTCATCTGTCGGGATCGAGATGAAACCGGCCGAGATCTCGAGGATGTCGAAGCCGACTCGCGCGACCTCCTCGATGTAGCGGTCGGTCGCCTTCGCGCCAAGCGTGAGCACGTGCTCGATGAATCCTCCCGTGGAGACGAGGACGTCGTGCTCGTGCGCGACCTCGAGGATCTTGGACAGCGCGCGCTCGGGCATCAACGTGAACGACCCGCCGGCGAACTTCAGTGCGTCCACGTGCTCGCCCATCGTCTCGAGCACGTCGCGGAGGTAGCGAGGGCCCATCGCCGAGTAGTAGGGGCCCCTGATCTCGGTAATGCCCCTGGTCCGGGGTTTCTCAGGGCGGCGGTTGGTGGGCAAAAACGAGAAGGCGCGCTCGACGGAAGCGGAAGCCGTAGAAGCATCGGTGGTCATCTGCGCTCCAATCAATCGGTTATTCCAGAAAGCAGCCGGGTCAGCTCCCCGACGGATACCTCCTCGAGGCTCGCCACCGCCTCCTTGATGCGATCGGCCTGGTTGGAAGCGACCTGCCCTTCCGCGAGCCGGTCGAACTTCGCGGCGACGGTGTCCCAGCTCATGGGCCGGGTGGTGAACCCCTCGTAATCGTGCTGCTCTCGCTCCAGGACCTGGCCGTCGCGCAGGTGCAGCCGCACGCGGGCGGAGTGCCGCTCGGGGAAACGCTGGGATAAGGCGTCGCTCGGCCGAACCACGACCCGTCGCAGCAGGTCCTGCACGTCGCGGGCGGCAATCCGCTGCGGAAGGTACTGCTCGGGCAGCACCTGGCCGTCGAGCAGTGCGACGGCGAGAAGGTAAGGCAGCGAGTGGTCGGCCTCCTCCTTGGTATCGACCTCGTGCTTGGAACCCTCCTCCCCACCGCCGATGATGTCGTAGGCGACCTGGAAGGTGTCCAGCCCGATTCGCTGCACCTGACCGGGATCCAACGCCTGCGAGAAACGCAGCTCGAGCAGAGCCTCGATCGCGGACTGAGAGTGGATCTCGGCATTGAACTTCTTCAGGATCGTGCGGGTCACGGCCTCCAAATCCTCGGAGGCCCAGTCGAGCTCGAACGGTCCCGCGATCGCATCACTGAAGCCCTTGTTGCCCTCGAAGACCTCGCGCGGACCTGTGATCCCGTGCAGGGCCAGAAACGCAGCATGCGTGGCGCCGAATGCGGCCGCCGGGTACGCGAGGCCCTTCCAATGCGAGAGCGAGCCGGTGCGGGTTACTCGCAGCGCGTTCAACGAGGTCCCCGCGATCGCGATCGCGTTGGCCGCACGGCCCGGATCGAGCCCCAGCGCTCGGGCCACACCCGCGGCGACGGCATAGACGCCCTGCGTGGTGTGGTCGAACCCCTTTGCCCGCACCGGCGCCTCCTCGGAGAGACGGATCTGCACTTGGTAGGCCACCGCCAGCGCACACATCAGCGTCCGGCCGTCGGCGTGGGCGTACTCGGCGGCGGCCAGCACCGGCGCCAGGTTGTCCGAGGGGTGACAGGTCTCGCGCGGCGATAGGAAGGAGTCGTTGAAGTCGAGGTAGCGAACGAGCGCGCCGTTATGGAGCGCCGCCCGGTCGGGCGCGGTGCGCTCCAGGAAGCCGATCATCGTCGCAAGCGGGTTGCCGCCCAACTCGACCACCTGCTTTCGCACCATCTCGGGCACGTCGGCGCCCAGCGCGCCGAGCGCGCATCCCAGCGAGTCCAGGACGCGAAGCTTGAGCTGCTCGCGCGCATCATCGGACAGCTCCTCATACCTGGCGGCACAGACGAATCGCGCCAGCTGCTCCACTTTCGTGGGCGTGCGAGACCGGGCTTGGCTCACATCCAAATTTCTATCTCAGACGGACTGCGGGCCGCGCCGCGTGACCCGGTCAAGCCGCTCCCCGAGCCGGGTGTGGCGCGCGCTCGTGTCCGTGGTCCGGGCGGCGCGCTGCACCGCTTCGCGGGTGCCCACGATCACGGTCGCCTGCTTGGCGCGGGTGATCGCCGTGTAGAGCATCTCGCGGCGTAAAAAGAAAGCGCCCGCGGCGGGATGGGCGACGATCACAGCGATCGGCAGTTCGATCCCCTGACCGCGATGGACCGAGCACGCGTACGCGAGCGCCAGCCGATCGGACTCGTGCATCGGCAGTTTGAAGATCGACTCGTCTGATCCGAGCAGGAGCGAGGGCTCTGCGGACTCGCCCGGACCGGGATCCTTTACACCCTCGGAAGGCACGCCCACCTCGTCGATCACGCGCAGCAGCGTCCCGTTCATCAGCCCGAGGTCATGGAGGTTGCGCCCCGTCAGCATCACCTTGTCGCCGACCCGGAGGCGGCCCCCGCGCACGGCCCGGCCGGTCGGATTCAGGGCGTCTCGCAGCGCCTCGTTGAGCCGCTCGATTCCCAGCTCCCCACGATAGACCGGCACGAACACCTGGAGGTCGGAGAGCGGGTCGACGCCGTAGTGGGCAGGCAGCCGTTGGGCCACCAGCGAAACGATCTCCTCGCGCGCTCGGTCCGGATCCCCACGCTCGATCAGGAACAGGTCCCGGCGCATTCCTGTCGCGCAGGCGAAGCCCGGAGGCCGGCCTGCCCGGACGGCGTGAGCGCCCTGAACGATCATGCTGCCCGCCGCCTGCCTGAAGATGTGACTCAGCCTGGTGACCGCAACCAGTCCACAGGCGACGAGCTCGGCGAACGGCTTGCCGGCCCCGACGGGCGCGAGCTGGTCGGCGTCGCCGACGAGCACCACGCTGGTCTCCGGACCCACCGCGCGCAGCAGCGTGACCATCAGCTCGAGGTTGGCCATGGAGCACTCATCCACGATCAGCAGATCGCACTTCAAAGGATCCTGTTCATCGTGTTCGGGTCCCTCCCCAGGCACCCACCCCAGGGCGGAGTGCACGGTGCGCGCGCGCAGCCCAGAGGCCTCGCTCATGCGTACCGCGGCACGCCCGGTGGGAGCCACGAGCATCACGCGCGCCCCTTGTGCTACCGCGCAGCGCGCGATTGCCCGGATGCTCGCGGTCTTCCCGGTCCCGGGGCCGCCCGTGATCAGCGACAGCTTGGTGCAGAAGGCGTGGCCGAGGGCCTCGGACTGCGCGGCGTTGGGCTCGAGTCCCGTCGCGGCAACCTCGTCCTCGCGGGGAGCGCGCAGCCGCTCGGAAGGCTCCAGCGAGCACAGCTGCGCGATCCGCTGCGCCAGCTCGGCCTCCAACTGGGCGGTCTCGGCACGGTAGATCCAGTGACCATCGCGCTCGATCTTGCGACGCTCGAGCAGCCCCATGAGCACGGTGTCGTCGACGGGGTCGCCGAGCAGCTCCCGCAGCTCCAAAAGCAGGCGCTGCGCGGCCATGCAGGTGCTGCCGCCGCGCTCGGCTTCCGAGAGCAGGTGAAGCGCTCCGGCCTGGGCGCGCTCGCCGTCGTCGCCGCCGGAGCCGATGGAGCGTGCGATGCGGTCGGCCAGGTGAAAGCCGACGCCGAAGACGCTGGTCAGCTCGTAGGGCCGCTCCTGTACCACCCGGTGGGCGCCGGGGCCGTATTCGGCGTGGATCCGGGGCGCCAGATAGGCGAGCCCGTGCGGTGCAAGCAACATATGCAGTAGCCGGGTGCAGCGCAGCTCTTCCCAGGAGGTCGCCGCTTCGCGCATGCGGCGGCCGCGCAGACCCGCGGCGGCAAAGGCAGTTTCCGGATCGCGATCGATCGCATCGAGCACATCTGCCGCGCCGTGCGTGTCGATCAACCGCTGTGCCCGCTTGTCGCCCACGTGGCGGACCCGGATCAGCAGCGCACGAAGCGAATCGGCGTCGGCGGGCGCGAGCGGAACCGCTTCCGAGACTTTCACCTGCGGTCCGTAACGGCTGTCGTTGACCCAGGTGCCGAGCACGTGGGCGCGCTCGCGTTCCTCGAGGTGGACCAGAGGCCCCACCAGGACCAGGGGCTTGCCGTCTTCGGCCACCGCCTCGAGCACCGCAAAACCCGTGTTCTCCTGAGCGAAGCGCCGGCGGCGCACCGTTATCCGCTCGTCGAAAGCCGACGTGCTCATGAGCAGGACGTTATCCCGCGCGGTAGCGGACTACCGACCCTCCGCCCTGCGCACCGCCGCTCCCAGCCCGTCCGAGGCGATCAGGTTGTTAAAGCCGGCCACCAGAGGCCTGATGGCGCCAATGCCGAAGCGCCCCTGCACCCCGACAGGGGCAACCCTGACTTCTGCGCTGAGACGCCCGCCCGGTCCCTCCGGCGCGGCCCACATGGCAAAGATCACTCGGGCCGTGCCGGGAGTGTCGAAGCTGCGGAACTCCTCAGGGTCGTCGAGCTTCGGGTAATCGCGCCGCAGCGTCCAGATCCGCCCCACGATGCCCGACACGAGCGCGTGCTCGCCCTCCTCGAGCACGCAGAAAGGCGGCTTGCGGAACAGCTCGTCGAACGACACCTCCGCGGCGGTGCCGGTGATTCGCCACTGGACGAGCCTGCCCAGCAGCGCGGTCTCGCGCACGCGCACCGAGCGGGCAGCCTGCCACAGCGCCTCGGGGTCCGCGCTCGAGCGCCGGGAATGCCTGACCTGGATGGTCGGCTTGGGCAGCCAACCGTCGAGGTCAGGCGCCCTCACGGAGGCATCGGCCATCATCCCCCCATGCTTCGCCATCTGCTCGCGCCCGTGTCAGCTCGCGCTGCTGCAGGGCTCCACATTCCCCGGACGGTAGCCCAGTCCGGGGTGGCGCTGACCTTCGACGACGGCCCGCATCCCGAAGGCACTCCCGCGGTGCTCGAGGTCCTCGCGCGCGCGGGCGCGAAGGCCACCTTCTTCATGGTCGGAGAACAGGTGGATCGCCGCCCGGAGCTGGCCGCCGAGGTGGCCGCCCGCGGACACGCGGTGGCACTACACGCCTACCGCCACCGACTCCACATGCGCATGACCCCGCGCCAGCTCGATGCCGACATCGCGCGGGGTCTGGATTCGCTGCAGCGGGCACTGCATCAACGGCCCACGCTGCACCGCCCGCCGTACGGCATCTACAGCCCGTGGGGGCTGAGCACGGTCCGCAGGGCCGGGCTAAGCCAACTGCTGTGGTCTCGATGGGGCAGGGACTGGCGTGGCGACACGACGCCCGAGCGGATTGCAGCGCTGGCCGCGGAGGGAGCGGTCCCAGGCGACGTGATTCTGCTGCATGACGCCGACTTTTACAGCGCTCCCGGCTGCCACCGGCGCACCGTCACGGCTTTGGAGCAGATCCTCGTAATGCTCAAAAGTAGAGAAATCGCTACCGTCCTAGCAGTCTGAAAGGCTTGTTAGCGCCTAGCTCGAACTGAGAGGATGGCAGCCAAGGGATCGGGTGTCGTTATGCAGGGTTCGCGCACCAGATTCCGCGGGCCGGACCGCAGCGACCAACGGCCGCGGCAAGCTTCATCTCGAGATATATGACCACCACCACGTCGACTCCTCCCGACTTCACCCAGTTCGCGATCGGCTTTGACGAACGGGATCGCGGACGCCTGCACGACCTGATCGACCAGGTGCTCGATTCGGGCAGGTGGTCCGAGGGACCGCTGGTGGAGCGCTTCGAGCAGGCCTGGAGCAACTGGAATGGACTGCACGCGGTCGCGCTCTCGAGCTGGGCGGGCGGCGCGCTTGCGGCGCTTGATTTCGCCGGCGTCGCTTCCAAGACCGTGCTGTGCCCCTCCAACACCTTCATGGCCACCCCGTTGAGCGCCATCCGCGCGGGTGCCGAGGTGCATTTCGTCGACTGCAATCGCGAGGACCTCTGCATGTCGTTCGAGGACTTCGAGCGCAAGGCGCAGCTCCACCGGCCGGCAGCCGCCTTCCTGGTCCACATCGGCGGGCACATCGCCTTTGATTCGGAGCGGATCGCCGCCTATTGCGCAGAGCACGGGATCTTCCTGATCGAGGACTGCGCCCACGCCCACGGCGCGTCCTGGAATGACCGCAAGGCCGGCTCTTGGGGTGACGCGGGGGTCTACTCGCTGTATGCGACCAAGACCATCACCAGCGGGGAAGGGGGCGTGCTGGTCTCCAAGCGGCCGGAGGTGCTGGAGCATGCGCGCGCGTTTCGCAACTACGGCAAGCCCGATTACCGCGTTCTGGGCCTCAACTTCCGCATGAACGAACTGACCGCGGCGCTGGCGCTGGTCGAAACCGAGCGGCTCGAGGAGATCGTGGCCTGGAAGAACCAGGTCGCCCGCGCCCAGCTCGACCCGCGCTATTCGAGCCGGCTCGAGCTTCCCGCCGGGATGACCTCGGGGCTCTACAAGTACATCGTCTTCGAGTGGCTGGAGCGCTCCACCGGCCGCGTCTACGACGAGCCGTGCCACCGCATCCTCGGCGAGCAGGTCGAGCTGCCCAACTCAGACTGGGTCGCGCGTAACCACTCGTGCGTTCCGCTGTACTACAGGCCCGGGGAAGCGGAATGAGAGTTCTCGTCACCGGTGGATCCGGGTTCATCGGCTCGCATGTCGTAGACAAGCTGCGCGCTCTGGGCCATAAGCCGGTGATCTACGACCTGCGTCCGTCGCCTTGGCATCCGAACGGCTCGGTGGACACCAGGCTGGGCTCGATCACCGACCGGGAGGCGCTCGAGCGGGCCCTTCACAGCTGCGACGCCGTGGCCCACCTGGCGGCAGTGGCCGACGTCAACGACGTCCACGCGGAGCCCGAGGACGCAGAGCGTGTCAACGCCCGCGGCACGGTGGCGGTGCTCGAGGCGGCCCGGCGGGCCGGTGTGCAGCGGATCGTCTACGCAAGCACGATCTGGGTGTACTCCGATTGCGCCGAGGAGGCGGTCGACGAGGAGACGCTGCTGCCGGCGCCGAGCCATCTTTACACCAGCACCAAGCTCGCCGGCGAGCTCTACTGCAAGGCCTACCAGGAGCTCTACGGGATCGACTACACGATCCTTCGCTTCGGGATCCCATACGGGCCGCGGGCTCGCGAGGCCGCGGTGATCCCCGCTTTTGTCAACAAGGCGCTGAAGGGCGAGGCGCTCACGATTGCTGGTGACGGCAGCCAGTCGCGCCGCTTCGTCTACGTAGAAGACCTCGCGATGGGGGTGGCCCTGGCGGTGGACGACACGGCCAAGAACAGGGTTTACAACCTCGCCTCGGATGAGACCGTGACGATCAAACAGATCGCGGAGACGGTCTCAGAGCTGGTGGGCGATGTGGAGATCGCCCACGTGCCGGCCCGGCCCGGCGATTTCGGCGGCAAGATCGTCTCTAGCGAGCGGGCCCGCGATGAGCTTGGCTGGACGGCCGGGACGCCGTTCGCCGAGGGGGTACGCCGCTATGTGGAGTGGCGCCGCCAACAGGCCGCCACAACGTCGGCCCGCGAGGCCGCCGACGTCATCCCGGCCGGCGAGCCCGACGCCGAGGCAAAGCCTCGACAGGTCTTGATCATCTCGGCCGACATCGGCGAGGGCCACGACCTGCCCGCGCGCGCGGTCGCCCGCGAGTTCGCGGACGAGGATCCCGACGCCCAGATCTCGATCGTCAACGGGCTGCCCGCGATGGGGCCGGGTCTGACCAGGGTGCTGCGAGAGAACTCAGCCTTCATGTTCGAACGGCTTCCCTGGCTATTTGACTTCCTCTACATGCTGTTCATGCAGCTTGCGCCCACGCGGTGGCTCGCCCGCAGGCTTCTGTACACGTTCGGGAGCCGAGGCCTTTTGCGCCTGATCCGCGCCCACAACCCGGATCAGATCGTCTCCACCTACCCGGGGGTCACCGCGGTGCTGGGCGAGATGCGTCGGCGCGGTCGCCTCACCACGCCCTGTTACTCGTCGATAACCGATCTCGCGGGTCTGTACTTCTGGGCGCACCCGGGAATCGATCTGCACTTCGTCACCCATCCCGAGTCGATCGAGGAGGTGGAGCGGATCGCGGGGCCCGGCAGCGTCCGGTGGGCCAAGCCGCCCACGACGCCGTCTTTCTTGGCTGCCCGCTCGCGCGCGGACGCCCGGCGCGCGCTGGCGCTACCCGCGGAGGGCAAGGTGATCGCGGTCTCCGGGGGCGGCTGGGGCGTGGGCGACCTGCTTGGAGGCGCCCGGGCGGCGCTCGAAATCGAGGACGCCACCGTGCTGTGCCTGTGTGGCCGCAACGACAGGCTGCGCGCCAAGGTCTCCGAGGAACTCGGGTCTGAGCGGCGCCTGCGGGTGATGGGCTTCACCGACCGAATGGGAGATGTGCTCGCGGCCTCCGACGCGTTGATCCATTCCAGCGCCGGCCTGACCGTGCTGGAGGCGATCATCCGCGGTTGTCCGGTGGTCTCATACGGCTTCGGCTACGGTCACGTGCGGGCGTCCAACACCGCGCTCGAGCGGTTCGGCCTCGCACAGGTGGCGCGCCGCTACTCCGAGATTCGGCCGGCCGTCGAGCGCGCGCTCGAGCACCGCCCCGAGCCCGACCCACGTTTCGCCCGTCGGCCTTCCACCGCCTCGTTGATCCTCACCGACGAGCGCCGCGCCCGCACCCTGCCGCGCTGGCGGGTACGCACCGCGCGGGCCGCCACCGTCGCCGCCACGGCCACCGTGCTTGCTCTGTGGGCGCTGAGCACCGGGGCGGGGTATTCGCTGATATCGCATCTGGCCAACCTCGGGCCGGTGACCGCCGTGGCGACCACCCGGCCGGAGATCGGCCTCCTCATCGACGCGCCCAACGGCAACGTTCAGCCCATTGCGCGGATACTCGCCGACCGTGACATCCACGTGTCCTTCGCACTCGCGCATCCGCCGTCGGAACGGGAGCTCGCCTATCTGCCGATCGGCGACCAGTGCGTCCCGCGGCTACCGGGTGGCGGGCTGGTGCGGTGGATCGGGGTCCCGGCACAGCTCCATCGCTGGATGACCGACCTCGGCGGAGGCAATCACCACATCCTCTATGCGTCAAGCGCGCCGGACCTCGGCCAGTCGTGGCTCGCGCACGGCGCCGGCGGCCGCCTCGTCGGCGGCGCCGTCAAGGTGGACGATCCGGGCGACCACTTCGGGGAGCTGCGGGCAGGCGAGGTGGTGGAGGTCGGGGCGAAGCATCCGCAGGAGCTCCTGCACCTGCTCGCCAGGCTCGAGAGCGGGCTGCGAACGGCGCACCTGCGCGCGGTTCCAGTAAGCCGACTGCTGCGCGACGCCACGCCCCAGACCTGATCAGAGTTTCTTTCGGGCGCGCGCATGCGCGCGCCCGTGGGTCGGCGCATGCGCCGACCCATTCCGGCCGGAACATGTTCCGGCCGGGGCCGCCGCACATGTGCGGCGGCCAACACCTATTACCAGTGGACCCCGCGGGTGGCCTGGATGAAGGCCTTCTGCTCGGTCGTCTGCCGCTTGCCGGTGTCGCCCTCCGGGAACAGCTTGTAGGCGCGATTGACCACGAGATCCTGGACGCCCGGGACGAGCGCATAGTTGAGCTGGCTGAGGTTGCCAACGGGCGTGGCGATGCGCTTGGGCCGCTTGCGGATGGCCTCGGTGATGAGGTCGGCGGCCTCCTCGGGGGAGAGCGTGGGGAAGCGGTCGTACACCTTGCTCGGGGCGATCATCGGCGTGCGCACGAGCGGCATGTAGACAGTCGTGAAGTGCACCCCGTCGTCGAGCACCTCGGCCGCGACCGAGCGCGAGAACGCGTCGAGTGCTGCCTTGGAGGCCACGTAGGCGGCGTACCGGGGCACGTTGGTCTGGATCCCGATTGTCGAGATGTTCACGACGTGACCCGATCCGTGCTCCCGCATCACCGGCAACAGGTCCAGGAGCAGCTTGACCGGGCCGAAGTAGTTGAGGTTCATGGTCCGCTGGAAGTCATGGAAGCGGTCGTAGGACTGGCTGATCGAGCGCCGGATCGACTTGCCGGCGTTGTTGACGAGCACGTCGACCTGTCCGTGGCGCTCCAGGACCTCGGCGGCCATCCTGTCGATGTCGTCGGGATCGGTCAGGTTGCACGGATAGGGGTATGCGGTGCCTCCTCGGCGCCCGATCTGGTTGGCGGTATCGCGCAGCTTCTCCTCGGTGCGCGCCACCAGCAGGACGGTCCCACCCGCGGCTCCGATCTTGGCTGCCGCGGCGTTGCCGATTCCCGAGGAAGCCCCGGTGATCATTACGACACGCCCCTCGACCGCGTCGTCGAGTGAGCGGGCGAGCACGGTTCCCGCTCCCGGAATCCTGGTTCCGAACGCTCGAGCGGTGCGCACCCCTGTGCGCGCGAGGTCGGTCACTGACGGCGGCATGCTCCGGCACCGTAGCATCTGTGCGCAGTCTCACAGAGCCCCGAGCTGCGGACACTAAGGATCAAGGTTGAACCGATGGAGGCGCTGGCCCGCTGGCTCCACGCACATGCCCGCCCCGTCCTGGGCTTTGCGGTGCTCGGGGCGATCGTGGCCGGGATCTTCGGGTTCTCTGTCGCAGGCAGGCTGAGTCCCTACGGCGTGGACGACCCCGCCACGCAGAGCGTCCAGGTCCGCCATCGGTTCGGTTCGCTCACAAACCGCCAGATCGACCCAGGGGTGATCGCGGTGGTGCATACGCGGGGCGTGCGGACCACGGCCGGAGCGGCAACCGTTCGGCGCGTCGCTCGCAAGCTCGCCCGCGGCCCGGATGTCGCACGGGTGGTGTCCTTCCTGCAGACGCATGACCCGGCCATGGTCTCGCGAGACGGCCGCGATACCTACCTGCTCGGCTATTTCAAGCCGTACTCCGACAAGCGGGTCGCCGACGACGCGCAGAAGATCGAGCGAAGCTTCGCTTCAGAGCACTACGTCCTGCTGGACGGCACAGCGGTCGCCAACGCCCAGGTCAACTCCCAGGTGAGCCACGACCTGACCCGCGCCGAGCTGTTCGTCTTCCCGCTGGTGTTCCTCCTCTCCTTCGTGTTCTTTCGCTCGTTGGTGGCGGCGGCGCTCCCGCCGTTGATCGGCGGGCTAGCCATCATCGGCAGCTTCATGGTGCTGCGCTTCCTGAGCGGCGCCGTTGATCTGTCGGTCTTCGCACTCAACCTGGTGACGGGGGCGGGTCTGGGGCTCGCGATCGATTACTGCCTGTTGATCGTCTCGCGCTACCGCGAGGAGGCGGCGGCGCACGGGTTCGGCAAGCTGGCGCTCGCGCGCACGCTCCAGAGCGCTGGACGGACCGTCATCTTCAGCGCCGTGACCGTTACGGCCGCGATCGCGGCGCTCCTGCTGTTCCCCCAGCGGTTCCTTTACTCCATGGGGTACGGGGGAGTGATCGTGGTCCCACTGGCCGCGATGCTGGCCGTGGTGGTGCTGCCTGCGGTGCTCGTTGTGCTGGGCCCTCGCGTCAACGCGCTCGCTCCCAAACGCTTGCAGCGGGCCGCGGCCCGCGATGCCCGGCCCGACGAACAGGGCGCCTGGTACCGCCTGTCGCGATGGGTGATGCGCCGACCCGTGCAGGTCGCGGTGACCAGCGCCGCCGTGCTGATCGCGTTGGGGATCCCTTTCACCGGCATCCGCTTCACCTTCGTCGACGAGTTCGTGCTGCCCGCTTCCACGAGCGCCCACCGGGCCGGCGACCTGCTCACGCACGAGTTCCCGCGCGGGCAGACCAACCCCCTCGACGTCCTGACCGCCGTCCCCGCAAGCTCCCCGCGCGCGGCTTCGTTCGCGGCCCAGATGCGACGGTTGCCCGACGTGGCGACGGTCGGACGCCCCGAACCTGCGGGGCCCTCAGACTCGCTGATCGAGGTGGCGCCGGCTGCTGCGCCGCTCTCCAGCGCCGACCAGCGGCTGGTCCATCGCGTCCGCTCTCTGAGCGAGCCGTTCTACTTCGGGGTCGCCGGACAAACCGCGGCGTTCGTCGATCTCAAGCACAGCCTGGGGACCCACCTTCCGCTCGTTCTGGGTGTGATCGTGGCGGCCACCCTGCTGGTCCTGTTCTTGATGACCGGGTCGGTGCTGCTGCCCATCAAGGCGGTGGTGATGAATGTCTTGACTCTGAGCGCCGCCTTCGGCCTGCTCGTACTGATCTTTCAGGACGGCCGACTGCAGGGTCTGTTGGGCTATCGCAGCCAGGGTGCGCTTGAGATCACCGACCCCGTGCTGGTGTTCGCGATCGCCTTCGGCCTGGCCACCGACTACGGCGTCTTTCTGCTTTCGCGCATCAAGGAGGCCCACGACGGTGGCCTCTCCAACACCGAGGCCGTGGCGACCGGGCTGGAGCGCACCGGGCGGATCGTCACCGCTGCGGCGATCCTGTTCGCGGTCGCCATCGGGTCGTTCGTGACCTCTTCGATGGTGTTCATCAAGGAGCTCGGGCTGGGGATCGCCTTTGCCGTGCTGATCGACGCCTCGCTGGTCCGCGCGTTGCTGGTCCCCTCCCTGATGGCTTTGCTCGGGCCGCTCAACTGGTGGGCGCCCAAACCGCTACGCCGCATCTATGAGCGCATCGGCTTACACGAGACGGAGTCCCTCCCGCGACGTGTATGAAGGTGCGACCTCCGGCCCTCAACCTCGCTCACGCAGCGCGTAGAGCCGCCACTCTCCGGGCACGCCGCGAAGTACAACCACGTTGAGCGGCCCCTCCCCCATTACCCGGAAGGCGATCCGGGCGTCGCCAGAGCGCGCGAAGCGCACCGGAGGCGGTTCGACCACGTAGTGGCCCGAATGGGGCGATGAAGCGGTCGGCCGCGGCACCGGCCTAGGCGTCGGGGGGAGGCGTCGTGCGCCGCAGCGCATCTCCCACTTTCACGGTGCCGGGCTCGCTGACAAGCGCTCCGACAGCGAGGCGGTTTTGCCGTTCCTGCGCGATCGTGCGCAGCACCCCCAGGTCGCGCACGATGCCCTGCGGCTGTGGACGGGTCACCATCACGCACCTCTCGATGTGGTTGCCCACCGAGAGCGTGGCCTGGCCGAGAGCGATGGTGCAATCAACCAGCTGACCCTCGCCGCCGCCCTCGAGCAGCACGTTTGAGCGAAACCGCCTGCGGTCCCATGACCCGAGCGTCTCGGTGGAGACGAGCGACACCCGCGTCCGGCTGGAGTCGTGAAATGGCCCCGGCGCACCGTTGAAGGCCTCCCAGCGGCTGGTCTGCTCGCGCTCGAAGTCGAGCGGGTTCTCATAGAGGCGCTCGCCGCCTCCGTCGTCGGCCCTGCGGAGCTGCACCTTGCGGCCAAGCCACGCGCTGAGCGCGTCGTCATCGGCGACGACCGAGCCGTCGGGAAGCGTGATCTCGGCCTCTCCCTCGGCCGTGAGCCGGGCGCTTGCGAAGAGCAGCTCCGGGACGCGCCGGGCGGTCAGGCCAAAGCCGGTCTCGAGATCGAACAGCGCAAAGCGGCGGTCACCCTCGAACCCGCTCTCGGTCACCGCCACCGCGTCGAGGCGCTCGCCCTGGAGGGACTTGACCGGGTAGCGCCATAACTCGAGCACGCGCATCTACGTAAACGTACAGATGCGCTGGGAACCCTCGCCCCACGGGCCCAGCAGGTGCCTTTTTGCGCACCGAGTGTGCGGGATGGGTAACGTCTAGGGCATGGCTACTGAACAAGACCAACCGACACTTAGCTCGCAGACGCTCGAGGCCATCGAGGAACTCGCCCAGCGTGGTGACACGCGAACTGACCACTGCATCGAGCTCTCCGAGCTGAGCGAGGTGGTTGAGCATCTCGAGCTCGACGACGATGAAGCGCAGGCTATGCAGGAGACGCTTGAGCAGCGTGGCTTCGATCTGCGCGACGACTGCGGCAAGGTCGCCGAGCGCGAGACCAGCTACTCAAACGGTGAGCTTGCCTCTCAGACCACCGACGCGATGGCGCTGTTCTTGCGCGAGGTCGCCCGGCATCCGCTGCTGACGGCAGACCAGGAGGTCGACCTCGCCAAGCGGATCGAGAGAGGCGATCTGGCCGCCAAGGAACAGCTCGTGAACTCCAACCTGCGGCTGGTGATCTCGAACGCGCGCAAGTACCAGGGCCTCGACCTCCCCCTGCTCGACCTGATCCAGGAGGGGATCCTCGGTTTGATCAGAGCCGCCGAGAAGTTCGACTATCGCCGCGGCTACAAGTTCTCGACGTACGCCACCTTCTGGATCCGTGAGGCGATCCAGCGTGGGATCGCCAACCGGGCGAGGACGATCAGGATCCCGGTCCACATCGGCCAGCGGGAGCGGCGCATCGATCGCGCGCACCGCGAATTGACGGCCAAGCTGGGCCGCGAACCGACCGACGAGGAGGTCGCCGAGACCGCGCAGTTGACCTTGCGCGAGGTGCAGGACGCCCGGGACGCGGCCCGCGTGGTCACGAGCCTCGACCGGCCCGTCGGCGAGGAGGAGGAGACGCCGCTCGGCGCGCTGCTCGAATCGGGCGAGCGCACTCCCGAGGAGGAGGTCGAGATCTCGCTGCGTCAGGATGCCGTGCGCCACGCGCTCGACCGGCTACCAGAGCGCGAACGCGAGGTGGTCAGGCTCCGTTACGGCATCGACGGCGACGACCCCACCCCTCTACGCGAGGCGGGCCGCCGGCTGGGAATCTCAGCCGAGGAAGTCCGGCGCCTGGAGCGCCGGGCGCTGGAGGAGTTGGCCGAGAGCCGCGAACTCGACGGGTTACGCCCAGCGGCCTAAGCGGTCCGCTAACCCGCCGGTCTATGTCCCTGGCGTTTCGGGATCCGAAGCGAGATGGACATAGACCGGGTGGTTAGCGGCCGGCAACCGCGTTTGCGAGGGTGGCGATGCGTGAGTGGCGGCCGGTCTTGGACTCGCGCCGGTCGGCCTCTCCGTAGAGCCAATAGATGCCTCGCGCGCCCAGAAAGCGCAGCGGTTCGGGCTCCCACTTGCGGGCGGGCCGGCCAACCCAGGGCAGGCGCGACAGCTCTGTGTCCTGCCCCAGGATGAGGTCGCGCAGCGTGCGTCCTGCGAGGTTTGAGGCGGCGACGCCTTCGCCGGCATAGCCACCCGCGAACCCGAGCCCGGTGGCGCGGTCAAGGACCACGGTCGGACACCAGTCGCGCGAGACGCCTATCACTCCGTGCCAGGCTCTGGCGATGCCGGCGTCGTAGAGCGCGGGAAACAGCGCGCACAGCCTCGCGCGCAGCTCCCGCACCGTGCGCTCGGGGACCGGCCCCTCCCGGTCGGTGCGCGAGCCGAAGCGGTAGGGAACCCCACGCCCGCCGATCGCGATCCGGTCATCGGCGGTCCGCTGCGAGTAGGTGTAGAGGTGGGTGCCCTCCAGCAGAGTCTCGGCACCCTCCCAGCGCAATTTCTCCCACATCTCGGCGGGCAGCGGGTCGGTCACGATCATCGCGCTGTTGATCGGCACCAGCGTCCGGTGGCGCTCCGGAAGATCGGCGGTGTAGCCCTCGGTGCCCAGGATCACGAAGCGGGCGCGCACTTCGCCGTGCTCAGTTCTCGCGGCCCCGCGGTCCACGGCTGTAACGGCGCTGTGCTCGTAGATCACGGCACCGCGACGCTCAACCGCTTCGGCGAGGCCGACGGCGAGCTTTGCCGGCTGCACGCGCGCGCAGTAAGGCGTGTACAGGGCGCCCATGCCGCTGTCGATCGCCACTCGCTCCTCGAGCTCGGAGCCGCCTATTAGCTGCCAGCCGTTCTGGTCCCCGGTCCAGGCTCGTTCGCGTTGCAGCGCCCACCGCAGGCGCTCAAGCTGAGGTTCGTTGCGTGCGACCGTCAGCGATCCGCCCTGATGCCAGTCGCAATCGATCTGCTCCGCGGCGACGACTTCCCCGATCTCTGCGACGGTCGCCTGAATCGCTCGCGACATCGCACCTGCGGCCCCGGTGCCGCCACGCCGCTGCCACGCCTGCGGCCGCCCCGAGACCTTGCCCAGCACCCAGCCGCCGTTACGCCCGGAGGCTCCGAACCCCACCTGCTCTGCCTCCAGCACGGCGACCTTGAGGCTCGGATCCGCAAGGCGCAGCGCGTAGGCCGTCCACAGGCCCGTGAACCCTCCGCCGACGATGCACACGTCGGCCTCGTGTACGCCCTCCAAGCGCGCCCGCGACGGCCGCTCGCCTATCTGATCAAGCCAGAAGGAAGGAGCCCGCGCGGCATGCGGGCTGGTCGCACGTGCGGACGCTCGGGTTCCTCGGGCGCGCGAGGCGCCCGCGTGCAGTGTCTTCGCCAAGTTCTAGGTGACCGCGGTCTCGGCCAGGGGCTCGTCTTCGGGCGTGATGGTGCCCCCGATCGCGTAGCCGTCCGGGCCTGGCTGCTCGGGCTTGCGGCGGAAGAACTCCCGGTGGAACGGGATCGACACCAGCATCACGATGATCCCCAGAATGATTCCGCCGATGCCGACGAATATGGGGAGCTGGATGCCGAGGATCGGCTTCGAGTAGTTGACCCCCGACTGGCTGTAGTCGTGGAAAGCCTTGACGAAGATGCCGAACAACATCAAGGCCCCAGCCAGCGGCAACACGCCGACCATGAAGAAATCCGTGAGGTTGCTGAGGATGCGCTTGCGGAAGTAGACCACGCACGCGATTCCCGTAAAACCGTAGTAGAACGCGATCTGGAAGCCGAGCGCCGTGATGGCATCGCCGAGCACGTCGCCGTTGGGGTTGAAGGCGAGAATTGCCACCGTCCACACGATCGAGATGAAGCCCATCCCAAGCGTCGAAACGGTTGGCGTCAGGTACCGCGGATGGATCTCGCCGATTTTCTTCGGGATCGCGCTCCACCGTGCCATCGACAGCGTGGTGCGCGCAGTGGGCAGGATCGTCGTCTGCGTGGAGGCCGACGCGGAGGTGAGAATCGCAACGATCAAAAAGCGGTAGCCCACCGAGCCAAGCACACCATGCCCGAGCGGGGTGAGCACGTCGTTGGGATTGGCGACGAGGAACTTGGTGCCGGCGTAGGACTGTGCGCCGGAGGAGACCACCACGTAGATCACGAGCAGCAGCACGGTGGAGATCACCGCCGCCGCGCCCGGAGCGGTGCGGCTGTTGCGGGTCTCCTCGTTGACCGAGACCCCGCTGTCCCACCCCCAATAGATGAAGACTGCGAGCAGCACCCCGTCGATCATCGGCCCGAAGCCGCCCCCAAGCGGGTTGAGCCAGGACATGGAGAACGGAATCGACCCGGCCGGGGCACTCGAGGAGCCGACCTTGATGAATGCCACCACCGAAAAGATGAGCAGCATGATCACCTCGTAGCCGAGGAGTGCTTGCTGTATGCGGGCGGAGAGCTCGATCCCTCGCCAGCAGATCCAGGTCATCAGCACGATCCAGATGACCGCGCCGGCGATGACTATCCAGATGTGGTTGACGCCGTAGGTCCAGCCGAAGAGCTGGTAGGTGTAGACCGCGGCGACGTCGGCCAGCGAGGCCATCACGATCACGTCCGCGAAGAAGATCACCCAGCCGTTGACCCACCCGAGGTGCGGCCCCATGGCGCGCGTGACCCAAGCGAAGCTCGTGCCGCAGTCAGGGTCGGCCTTGTTGAGGTGGCGGTAGGCGAGCGCGATCAGGATCATCGGCACGAACGCGGCGAGCATCACCCCCGGCGAGTGCGTCCCGATGCCGTTGACCGCGACTACGAACCCGAGCGTGGCCGCCAGCGAGTAGGCCGGGGCGACCGACGCCGTCCCGATCACCAGGTTAGACAGGAAGCCGATGGCGCCGCGCTTTAGATCAGGCTCGCCGGGCGCTGGACCCGTTCCTGCGACCTCGGTCGCTTGCATCTCTCATCCTCCCGATGATCGGTTTCTCTGAAATCGTGTTGTACTCCATGTGACGCGGCCAGACGGCGCTTTGTCACCAGTTGTCTTCGCTGCTTGACATTGTGTCAAGCAGCGTCACAGCCGCTCATCCGGGGAGAGCGACTGGGTCAGCCGCAGAGCGCGCAGCGCGAGGTGAAGCGACAGCATCACGTCCGGATCATCGAGGTCGACTCCCAGCACGCGTTCGAGGCGCTCCAGACGCAGGTACAACGACTGGCGCGTCAGGTGGAGAGCCCGCGCCGTCTCCGCCTTGCGACCCGACGTGGCCAGGTATGCCTCGAGCGTGCGCAGCAGCTCACGGGCACGCTGGTCGCGCTCCTCGAAGAGGGGACCCAATTGGTCTCGCGAGAACGCCAGCAGTTCGGGCGAGCGCCGCAGCGTGTAAAGGAGATCGACGAGTGACCCGTGGCGCGCGTCCCGCCACAGGCTCGGCGCGGTGACCCGCGAGGCGTGCACCGCGTTCGCAGCCCTGTCCAGCTTGCGCCCTATCCCCGTCCAGCCGGAGTCGGCGCCTCCGAACGCGATCGCTACGTCAGCTTCGGAGAGACCGCGCCTTTTCAGCGGAGAACGGAGTTCTCGTGCCAGCGAGCTCAGCACCTCGTCGCTGGGTGCGGTCTCGGCGATCGCGATTATCACCAGCAGACTGCCACCGTGCAGCCCGAGCAAAGTGGCGCGCCCGTCGCCGGCGCCGCTGCGCACGGCAGGCATCAAAGTGGCCCAGGCCTCCTCCGGTGTGCCGGCCAGGGTCGCCCACCGCTCCGAGCGCCAGCCCAGAGCGCCGGCGAGGAGATACTTCTGGCGCGGTGCAAAGTCGAGCGCTTCCGCGCGCCGGGCGGCGTCCCTGTCCTGTATCCGGCCGTGCATCAACTCGACCAGAAAGCTCCCTCGCGCCCGGGCCCGCAGCTGCTCGTCGTGCTGCTCGTGCAGCAACCCAAGCTCGAGCGCCTGAGCACCGCGCTCCAGCAGCGTCCGATCCTCGGCCGATAGCGGCGAGTCGATCTCGAGTGCCGTCACCTGGCCCCAGGGGCGTCCTCCGGAAGAGATCTCCACGGCCAGCCAGCCGTGACCCTGGAGCTGCCCCGGCGCTCGGGCCCTCGTATATCTGAGATGGGCCTCGAGCACGTCTTGCTCGCTGGCCGAGAAGGTGGCGAAGGCGACCAGCTGCCCGGCGATGTTCTCCATCGCGACAGGGTTCTCGAGCGAGCGCGCAAGCTCGACGAGGAGCGCATCCAGGCCGCCGCGGTCGAGAACGATCGAGGTCATGCGGTCTCCGACCTCCTGGGCGTGGCGAAGCATCGCCAGCCGCCGGTCGACGAGCGCGCCGTGTATGGCCTCCGTGACGTCGACGAAGCGGGTGGCGCGATGGGTCGCGACCAACGGCAGGCCACGCGACACCGCCTCAGCGACGAGCGTCGGCGGCAGCGCCTGCTTGTACGTGTAGCCAATCTCGATCAGCAGCCCCGCCGCCTGCTGGTCGGCGAGACTGCGGACGAACCGGCGCTGGGCGACGGGGTCGAGCCCCGGGCCCAGTCCCGTTGAGAGCACCAACTCGCCCCCGCGCAGCAGCTTGTCGGGCTCGGGAACGTCGACGATGTGAACCCAGCGGACCGCCCGGCCCAGGTTCTGCTCCCCCGCGAGCACTTCTGGCAAGGCCCGGCGCAGCACCGGCAGCGCGAGCGCGTCCGCGACGCTCAGCGGGCCGATCGTGATCGCGGCGTCTGCAAGCAGTATGCGCAGGAGGTTATCTCTGCGTCAGGGGCGCGGCGGCGGGCTCGCGCCTTATGGGCTGCTCGCGGCGGGGGTGACTGCTCTATGGGGCGCTCGCGGCGGGGGTGACTGCCCCGGCTGCCACGCGCTCGATCGCCTCTGCTGCCCGCACGGTCCCGGGCGACTCCTGCAGGCGCCCGGAGATCGCCGCCAGCCGGCCCCGAAGCTCGCGCCCCTCCAGCAGCCGACGCAGCGCGGCGGCCAACTCGTCGGGCTCGTGGCCGTATGTGTCGAGGCGGATCCCGAAGTTGCACTCGTCCAGGCGCTGGGCGTTGTCGTGCTGGTCCCAGAAGATCGGCAGCGCCACCATGGGGCAGCCGAAATGGACGCTCTCCGTGACGGTGTTGTTGCCGGCGTGGGTGATCACGACGTCGGCGTGGCGCAGGACGGCGGTCTGGGGCAGGTATTCGGCGCCGCTGAAGTGATCGGGCACTCTGAGGAGCTCGTGCTGCGGGCCCAGGGAGACGACGACCCGCAGTTCGCGCAGTGGCTGCAGCGAGTCGAGGAGCCGCTGCATCAGCTCGACGTCGGCCGATCCAAGCGAGCCGAGGCTGAGATAGACCAAGGGGCCGTCGCCCGGAGGCGGCGTCCACTCTTCCTGCTCGTCGCGCACGCACGATTCGAGCCTCAACCAGCTTCCCGGCATCGGCGCGGCGCGAGCGTAATCAAGCTCGCGGGGGTAGACGTAGATGTTCAGCCAGGGGGACACGGCGATCATCTCCGGGTCCGGGAGCGGCTGGGCACCGCGGGCGCGGCAGAACTCGTCATGTTCGCGCGACAGCGGGCCGATCACCCGCCGGTACTCCTCCCAATAGTCGCCCCACCCGGCGCGATCCTCCGTGGGGTAGCCCGAGAAGGCCGGCGGGACAAGCTCGTCCTTGACCTCCGCGGGGTTGCATGACGCGATCCGGACCCAGGGAATCCCGCTTGAGCCAAGGGCCGGGAACGCGACGACGTTGTCCTCCACTACGGCGTCGGCGTGTAGCTCTGAAAGGATGTCGCGCAGCTGGTCATCGACGTAACGAGCGCCATCGGCCAGCGCCTTGAAGGTCGGAGCGATGAACTGCTCGAGCTGCTCGGCGGTCGGGAGCCTGAAGACCGGCGCCGTGTCGCGTACGAAGTCCTTCCAGAACTGACCGGGAGCCTGCTCCTCGGCCGGGGGCGGCCCCAGCTGCACCAGTCGCTCCTCGAAGCCCCGCGCCTGCAGTGTGCCGGCGAATGACTCCTCGACGATGAAGATCACCCGGTGGCCGCGAGCCTGCAGCACCGCGCCGATCCCGGCGCAGTTGTTCGTCGGCCCATAGGCTCCTTCGGGGAAGAAGGCGATCGTGGCCATGGGCTAGGGCAGCCAACCGATCGCGTCGATCACGGCCGTAAGGCGAGGTGGTTGGGATATCCCTTGCGCATATCGAAAGCGATATCCCAACGACCCCAGGCGACCCGCCTCTGAGCGGCCGCCGCGCTAGCGCTCGCCCGGCTGCTCACGCGGGTACTGGGAGACCGGCTGCTGGAGGTCGAGTGCTGTGGCGACGATCCGATTCTGCTCGTTGCCGTGCGCGATCGGATACCCCTCGCCCGAAGCCGCGCGCTCGGGTCGGCCGACATAGCCGAAGTGCAGATACGACGGCAGAATCTGGAGGAGGCGCGGAGACATGAACGCCCGCGCCCCCATGTTGCGCGGCTCCTCCTGTACCCACACGACCTCATGCAGGCGCGGGTAGCTGGTGACGAGCCTGAGGAGCTCCGCCTGCGGGAAGGGATACAGAAGCTCGACGCGTCCGACAGCAAGGCTGGGCCGGTCTTCGGCCGCCTGGTGGCCGGTGAGGTCGTAGTACATCTTGCCGCTGCACAAAAGCAGCCGAGTGACCCGCTCAGGGTCAACGCCGGGCTCAGCGAGCACCGGTTCGAAGCGGCCCTCGGCGAGCTCCTGGACCCGGCTGGTCGCATGTCTCAGGCGAAGCAGGCTCTTTGGCGTCATCACCACCAGGGGCCGTTGCTTGGCGATCCGCGCTTGGCGACGCAGCAGGTGGAAGTACTGAGCCGGCGTGGTCGGGTTGGCGACCCGGATGGCTCCCTCGGCGGCGAGCTGCAAAAAGCGCTCCAGCCGGGCGGAGGAATGCTCGGGCCCCGATCCCTCGTAGCCATGGGGGAGCAGCAGAACCAGCCGCGAGGTCTGTCCCCATTTGGCCAGCCCCGACACGATGAACTGGTCAATGATCACCTGTGCGGCGTTGGCAAAGTCGCCGAACTGAGCCTCCCAGAGGACCAGCGTCTCGGGAGCTTCCTGCGAGTAGCCGTACTCGAATCCGACGCACGCCATCTCGGACAGCGGCGAGTTGTGCAGCTCCATCGGCGCGCGCGCGCCGGGGAGGTGCTGCATGGCGTAGTACTCCTGGCCGGTCTTGGCGTCGTGCATCACCAGGTGGCGCTGGCTGAAGGTCCCGCGCTCGGTGTCCTGGCCGGTCAGCCTGATTGGGATTCCCTCGGTCAGCAGCGACGCGAAAGCGAGTGCCTCCGCTTGAGCCCAGACGATGCCGGACCTGCCGTCCTGCTCCCCGCCCTCGGGGGTTGGGGCCTCAACCGCCGCGCGCCTCTGCTCGAGCTGCTTGACCAGCTTGGGGTGGATGGTGAAGCCGTCGGGAACCGATAGGAGCTCCTCGTTGAGCACCCGCAGCCGGTCAACTGGCACCGCGGTCGATACCTCGGGGGACGCGCTTCGGTCGAGCTGGTACTCGCCGGTACCGTGCTCGATCTCCTTCGCCCGCTCGATCCGGGCCTTGAGGCTCTCGTGAGCCTCGGAGAGCATCGCCCAGACGCTGTCGGTCATCGTGGTCGACTCCTCCTCGCTGACCACCCCCTGTTCGATCAGTTGGCGGGCGAAGAGCTCACGGACGGGTGGGTGCTTCTTGATCGCCTGGTACATCTCCGGCTGGGTGTAGGCGGGCTCGTCCGCCTCGTTGTGTCCAAATCGCCGGTAGCCGATCAGGTCGATCAGCACGTCGTGACCGAACCGTTGGCGGAAGGCAAACGCCAGCCGGATCGCCGATATGCAGGCTGCGACGTCATCGGAGTTGACGTGGATGATGGGAACGTCGAAGCCCTTGGCCAGGTCAGAGGCCCAATGGGTGGAGCGAGCATCGTCCGAATCGGTCGTGAACCCCACCTGGTTGTTCTGGATGATGTGGACAGTGCCGCCGACCGTGTAGCCATCCAGGGCCTGGAGGTTCAGCGTCTCGGCCACAACGCCCTGGGCCGGGAAGGCAGCGTCGCCGTGCAGGATGACCGGAATCGCGGCGTCCACGTCCTGGTGGGCGTGGGCACCCTGACGCGTTGTCTGAGCGGCGCGGGTGGCCCCAACTACGACAGGGTCCACAAACTCCAGGTGGCTTGGATTGGACTCCAGGCGGACCGTGATCGACTCGCCGCTCGGTAGCTGGTAGGAGCCCTGGGCCCCGTGGTGGTACTTGACGTCCCCGGTGCCGCCCTGGGGAAGCGACGTGATCGGCGCGAGCGTCGACGTGCCCTCGAACTCGGCAAAGATGGAGTCATAAGGGCGGCCCAGGTTGTGGGCGAGGACGTTCAGGCGGCCGCGGTGGGCCATCCCGATCACCACCTCCCGCGCCGACTGGCCTGCGGCCAGCCTGATCAGCTCGTCGAGCATCGGCACGGTCATGTCGAGCCCTTCGACGGAGAACTGCTTCTGCCCAAGGTAGGCCTTATGCATGTATCGCTCCAGCGCATCGACCTCGGTCAAGCGGCGCAGCAGCCACTTCAGCTCCTCGGTGGGCAGCGGCTGGCGGAAGGTTCCGTCCTCGATCTTCTCCCGCAGCCACAGCCGCTGCTCGTGCGAAGCGATGTGCTCGATCTCGTACGCGATGGGACCGCAATAGGTGTCGCGCAGGTGAGGCAGCGCGTCGGCGAGGGTGTCGCCAGGGACATACATGCGCAGGATGCGCGACGGGATCCTCTTCATGACTTCTTCGGTCAAGCCGAGCGGCTCGGGGTCGAGGGCCGGGTCGCCTTCGGGCTCGCGGCCCAGCGGATCGAGCCTCGCGGCGAGATGACCGTGCGTCCGGAACGCCTTCAACAGCGAGGTTGCCGCCTGCACCGCCTGGAGCATCTCCTCGTCGGGGGCAGCGCCCTTGGCAACCGCAGGCTCGCCCTCCTCGATCGGCGTGAAGCCCGGGGCGGGAGGCGTTGGCGTGAACGACGTGGAAGCGGCGGCCGAGGCCGCTGGAAGCTCCGCAAGCTCGACTCCAAGATCCCCGAACACCCTTTCGTAGAAGCCGTCCTCGCCGCGTAGGTACTCCTCGATCCGCTGCAGGAAGCGGCCCGATTCCGCGCCCTGGATTACGCGGTGGTCGTACGTCGATGTCATCGTCATGACCTTCTCCACGCCCACCTGGGAGGCCAGGCGATCGAGACCGGGTGGATACCCAATCGCTCCTGTGGCCACGATCGTTCCCTGACCGGCCATCAGCCTCGGCACCGAGGCCACGGTGCCGATCCCCCCGGGGTTGGTGAGGGTCACATTGCCGCCGCTCAACTCGTCGGCGGTGAGCGAGTTCGTACGGGCCTTCTCGACCAGCGCGTTGTACGCCTCCATGAACCCTGAGAACCGCATGCCGCCGGCGTCGCGGATGACCGGCACCATCAGCGTCCGAGAGCCGTCGCTCTTCTCCACGTCGACGGCCAGGCCGAGGTTGACGCTGCCGTCATCGATCCGGTGCGGCTTGCCTTCGATCTCCGCGAAGTGGGTCGCCATCACCGGCATGTCCTCGGTGGCTGCCAGCGCGATGGCGTAGGCAATCAGATGGGTGAACGAGACTCGGCGGCCGGCATCCTTGAGCTGCGTTCGCCGCTGTTCGAGCACCGTGACTGGGAGGGTCCTGAAGGTGGTGGCCGTCGGGACCGAACGGCTCTCATCCATGTAGCGCGCCAGCACGGCCGCTCCGCCCCGGAGCGGCTTGGCACCAGGCGCCGTCCCCGACGGCGAGGTGGTCCCGGCCCCGCGACCATCGCCCGCGGCCGCAAGCACATCGGCCTTGGTTATCCGCCCTCCCCGGGCCGAGCCTTCCACCCGTGACAGGTCGATTCCCTGCTGGGCGGCAATGCGCCGCGCGATCGGGGAGACGTTGTGCGGCTCGGGCGGGGCCTCGGTTGGGGCAGGAGCAGCCTCGGTTGGCGCGGGCGGGGCCTCGGTTGACGCCGGAGCGGCCTCGCGCCCAGCGGGAGCGGCGGGCGGAGCGGCCTCGTTCGCGGCGGGAGCATGCCCGTCCCCGCGCGACGCCGGTGCCCGCTCACCTGAAGTTTCGATTGTCATCCGCCCCACCACCTGGCCCACGGTTACGGTGGCGCCCTCCTCGGCTAGGACCTCGCTGACCGTCCCAGAACCGGGGGCAGGCAGTTCCATGTCGACCTTGTCGGTGGAGACCACGACCACGGTGTCTCCCTGTTTGACCGACTCACCGACCTTCGCGGTCCACTCGAGGATCGTCCCTTCGGTGACCGACTCGCCCCCGGTCGGGGTGACGATGTCGACGGTCTTTGCCTCGTGGGCTGGGGGCCGGGACTCGGCCGAAGGCTCGAGATCGGCCGCGGCCGCCGTCGCCACTGGCGCTCCCCCGTTCTCGGCCTGACCCGAGGGGGTGGCCTGCGGCTCGGGGGCCTCGGGGCGGGCCTCGTCGGGCTCGCCTGCCTCAGGACGGGCGCCGTTTCCGTCCCCGGTCGCGATCTCCGCCAATGGAGCACCGACCGCGATGGTCTCCCCTTCGGCCGCGAGGATCTTGGCGAGCCGGCCCCCTACCGGCGCCGGGATCTCGGCGTCCACCTTGTCGGTCGAGATCTCGACGATGGTCTCATCGGCGGCAACTGGATCCCCCTCCTTCTTGCGCCATTCGAGCACGGTTCCTTCGGCGACGGAGTCTCCCATCGCCGGCATCACAACCTCGACCGTACCTGCCTCTGTCGCCATCCGCCCCCTGCAACCTTAGCGGCTAATCATGGGTCTGGATTGGTCCTGCCCACGGGCGTGACGCCGCTCCAGCACGACAAAACCAAGCGTGCCCAAGAACGGGCCGAGCCCGCCCAGAACCGCGATCGTGACCGCGAGCCAGAACGGAATAATGCGCATCCGCGCAGCGACGATGCAGATCAGCGACATGCCGATCCACATCACGCCGTGGGCCATGCCGAGCACAAAGGTCGCGGGCTCGGGCTTGTTGAGAGCAAAGGCGCAGACCAGCAGCGCCGCGAACACCAGCGAGTGGACAAACGAAGCCACCTCCAGGCGGCGAAACTTGATGGCTCCGAGCGCTTTCACGCACTCATCGGCCTGCGAGCATCACGCCCATCCGGCGCAGCGGCTCATCGCCTTCCGCCGGCCAGCGCTCCACGTCGCTCGGCCACCAGGCGAACTCTTCATGCTCTGGGTCGAGCACCACGCTGGCCCCGTCATCGAGCCAAGCCATGCCGATCAGCAGCACCACCTCGCTGGGAAGCCGTACCAGCGCCTCCGCTGTCAGACGGCGTGGAGCGACCGACCACTCTTCTTCGAGCTCGCGCACCATCGTGTCGACGGGGTTTTCGCCCAGCTCGACCGAACCTCCCGCCCCAAGGGCCCAGCGTCCCGCCCAGGATGCCAGCCAGGAGGCCCTCCTGCCGGCCAGCCAGCGGCCGTCGGCAGACCGCACGATGCACAGGATCGAAAGGCTCTGCGCCGCGTGGGCGGGGACGAGTCGCAGTGCCCAGCGGGCGGGCTGGAGCTCCAGCGACAGCCCGCCCTCGCGGGAGTCGAACGATGCGAGCCTGGCGGCGAGCCCGTCGTGCGAGGGCGAGCCGCGATCTCGAAGCGCCGCCAGCGCGACATCGGCCTCCTGCACGGCCACCGGATCGGGTTCGTAAGGATCCTCGCGCCAGGCAACCTTGACGTCTGATGGAGCCCAGGGTCCGCGAGCGAGAAGGCCGGCCACCGGCGCCATGTGTCACACCGTAGCGGCCGGCCGCCGCAGGAGCGCCCGCACCGCGGGCGCCTGAAGCGATCCGCAGGAGCGCCCGCACCGCGAGCAGCTGACGCGATCCCTCGGTCTTCTACCCTCCTCGCGTGCCGCGGCGCTTAAAGCACTGGGGGTGGGGCTACGAGGACGAGCAGCTCACCCTCGACCAGACCCGCGCCGCCGCGGCGGCGATCACGGACCGCCTCGGCTTCGGGACCGAAGAACCCGACCGGCCCGTGCCGCTCGCATCCGTATCGCTGCCGCGGTCGCGCTTGAAGGTGCCGCCCTCCCTGGCCGGGATCTGCTGGACCGACGACTACGAGCGCTGCCTGCACGCTTACGGCCGTTCCTATGCCGACATCGTTCGCGCGTTTCGAGGCCGGTTCGAACACCCTCCGGACGTCGTCGCGCGGCCGCGAAGCGGGCGCGAGGTGGCAGACGTGCTCGAATGGGCCACGAGCGCCGGCGCGGCAGTCATTCCGTTCGGAGGAGGAACCAGCGTCGTCGGCGGAGTCGAGCCCCGGGTGGGCGACGGGTACGCCGGCGTCGTCACCGTCGACCTCAAGGCGCTTGACCGCGTGCTCGAAGTCGACTCTCGCTCGCTCTCGGCCCGCATCCAGGCCGGGGCCACCGGCCCGGCGCTCGAGCAACAGCTGGGCCACGCCGGCCTGACCCTGCGCCATTTCCCGCAGTCCTTTGAGTTGTCCACGCTCGGCGGCTGGATCGCGACCCGCGCCGGGGGTCACTTCGCGACCCTCTACACGCACATCGACGACCTCGTCGAGTCGATCCGCGCGCTGACGCCATCCGGCGCCTGGGAGTCTCGGCGGCTCCCGGGGTCAGGTGCCGGCGTATCCGCCGACCGGCTTCTGCTGGGCTCCGAAGGCACCCTCGGGATCATCACCGAGGCGTGGGTTCGGGTCCGACCGAGACCGACTCACCGCGCCTCGGCTGGGGTCCGGTTCGAGGACTTCGGCGCCGGGACGGCGGCCGTCCGGGCACTCTCGCAGTCGGGGCTGTACCCCTCGAACTGCCGCCTCATCGACGCCCGAGAGGCGGAGTTGACCGGCGCCGCCGACGGCTCCCATGCCCTGCTCGTGCTCGGCTTCGAGTCCGCCCATCACGAAGTCGGCAAATGGCTCGAGTTGGCGCTCGCCTGTTGCAAAGATCACGGAGGGAGCTGGGACGGCGCGTCCGATCGCGGCGACCAGCCCGGCTCGCGCTGGCGTGAATCGTTTCTTCGCGCTCCCTACCTCCGAGACACGTTCGTCGCGATCGATGTGTTGTCTGAGACATTCGAGAGCGCCGTCACCTGGGATCGTTTCGAGCAGTTCCACGAATCGGTGCTGGCGAAGACCACCGAGGCGGTACGGGAGGTGTGCGGCCAGGGATTCGTCACTTCCCGCTTCACCCACATATACCCGGACGGGCCGGCGCCCTATTACACGGTCCTTGCGCCGGTACGCCGGGGTGCAGAGCTTGCCCAGTGGACCGAAATCAAACGCGCCGCTTCGGAGGCGGTGCTGGACGCGGGAGGGACCATCACGCATCACCACGCGGTCGGCAGAGACCACCGCCCGTGGTATGACCGCCAGCGGCCAGACCCATTCGCCCGCGCCCTGCGCGCCGCAAAAGCGGAACTCGACCCGGCCGGAATCCTCAATCCCGGGGTGCTGATCGACCCTCAGCGATCGGCGCCGCCCGAATAGGTCTTCAACCGATCGCGCACCGCTTCGCCCGCCGGTGCCATCTCGGCGGGCAGGCGCTCGAGGATCTCGCGCCACCCGGGATGCACCTCGATCGCTTGACGCACCCGCGCAAGCCCCGCATCCATCTGACCGGACTCGGCCAGCCCGAGGCCCGACCAGAAAGCGAGCTCGTGGCTGTCTGGCACGAGCTCGCTGGCCCGCTCATACAGCTGCGCCGCCTCCGCGTGGCGGCCTTCCCCGACCAGTCCGTCGGCGGTGTCGGCGAGCGCGTAGGCCTCGTGCAGTTCGAGTAGCCGCCGTAGCTCCACGAGCGGCGCCGGATGGTCCTCGACGCGCAGCGAGACAAGCTCCTCCCAAGGCTCGCCCGAAGGGCCCACGACCAGCAGGGCGGCCGACTGGCGCCCCCGTGCGTCGCCCCCGGCACGCTCGCCTGCATCGAGCGCTTCCAGCAATCTCCCCGCGAGCGGCCCGGCGCTCTTGCGGAACGCATCAAGCATTGCCGGCCACACCTCGGCGCAGGACAGCAGGTTTCCCTGGCAGGAGCACGCCTCGCCGATCTCGTGGCCGGCAAAGGGAACGCAGAGCGGTCCGGTGTGGACCGCCACCTGCCCGTGAGAATCAACAACCGCTACCTGGCGCGTGGCGGCACCCGAATCGCGGGCGAGGAGCCAGTCGAGCGCCTCGTTGGCCCCTGCGCCCGCCGCGAGCAGCTCGAGCGCGTGCGGGCCGTAGGAGACCTCGACGTTCGCCTGGGTCGCCACAGCGCCGACGCCCGGTCGCGCCCAGGGGACAAGCGCGCCCACCGAGAACCAGTGCGACTGCACCCCGACGCCGAACTGGCCCGTCTCCGGGTCGCGCGCCACGATCGAGTAGGTGCCTGCTCGGTGAGCGCGCATGGCCATGCTGCGCTGACCCTATCTGGCAGCCTTGGTCGGTGCCTTCGATTGCGATCCTCGGCCCCGGCGGGGTTGGCGGCTTCATGGCCGCACTGCTGGCGCGTGCCGGCGAGAGCGTCACGATCATCGCCAGGCCCGCGACCGCCGAAGTAATCGAGCGACAAGGTCTATCGGTAAACAGCGTGCGCTTCGGAGGCTTCACGGCGCGCCCGAGGGCTCGTACGCAGCTGAGCGCGCCCGTGACCTTCCTGCTGATCGCCACCAAGGCGACCACGCTCAAGGATGCGCTCGAGCGCATCGAGACGCGACCGCAACTGGTGGTGCCGTTGCTCAACGGCCTCGACCACTTAGACACCCTGCGCAGCCGCTTTGGCGCCTCCCACGTGGCGGCCGGCTCCATCCGCATCGAGGCCGACCGTCCCGAGCCTGGCCGAGTCGTGCATACGAGCCCGTTTTTGCGCGTTGAACTGGCCACGGACGACGCGTCCCTGCGCCCGGCCGTCGCCGAGCTTGCGGGGATGCTCGAGCGGGCCGAGATCCCCACCAAACTCGGACCGAGCGAGGCCCAGGTCATGTGGTCAAAGCTGGTCCGCCTGGCACCGTTGGCGCTGACGACAAGCGTCGCGCAGCGGCCCATCGGCTTCATCTGCGCGGACACGCACTGGCGCGCAACGCTCGAGGCCGCGATTCGCGAGACGGCGGCGGTCGCAAACGTCGACGGAGCGCGCGTCGACGCCGCGGAGACGCTCGCGGAGCTGGGCACGGCGCATCCGACGCTGTCCTCGTCGATGCAGCGCGACCTTGCCGCGGGCCGGGCGCCGGAGCTGGCGATTCCGGGCGCGGTCCTTCAGGCAGCCGGCCGGCACGGCCTCGAGTGCCCGACGATCGAGGAGCTGACGGAGCAGGTCGCCCAGCGCGCAGCGGCACGCGCCTAGCGGACCGCAGGCGGCCCTACACGAGGAGCCCGAGCGGGCCTGCACGAGCATCCGAGGCGGGCCTACACGGGCGGCTTTACCGGCGGCGGGGCAAGCGGCACTGGAATCTCGACCTCCTGGGATCCGACCGCTTCCGTCACCTCTTCCTCCTCTTCCACGGCGCCTTCGTCGTGCTCGCCGTCGCAGAGAATTCGGAACTGGCCCGTCACCCCGCCGTCGGCCTGCAGCACGATTCCGGGCAGGATGTCCTCACCCTCCTCGAGCCCGAGCCGCTCGATGTCGAAGTACGCCATCCCAATGCCCCACGTGTGATGGGTGGGGTTTTCGCGATCGTGGGCGGCGACGCCCTGGGAGAGCCGCTCGAGGAGATATGCGAGCTTGGTCGGCGGCGACATCAGCTGCGTTCCAGCAACTCGATTCGATAGCCGTCGGGGTCGCGGACGAAACACAGTCGGGAACCGCCGTCACTCACCGTGTACGGGGGTCGCTCGGGCTCGATGCCCTGTTTTGAAAGATTTGCGAGGGTCTGGTCGAGGTCGCCGGTCGAGACCGCGATATGGCCGTACCCGGTGCCGAGGTCATACGGCTCGTCGTGCCCGACGTTGTAGGTCAGCTCGAGCCGCGGTTCGTCGCCGTCCTCGGGACGCCCCATGAAGACGTTGATGGCCTCATCCCGGATCTGCAACCGCCCCATCTCCTCAAACCCCAGGGCGCGGTAGAACTCCACCGAGCTGTCGATATCTGTGATCCGGTAGCAGGTATGAATGAGACTCATACCCGAAGGGTAATGGTCAGCGCCGGCTCGCTACGCTCACAGTGTGATCGTTCAGCGGTCCATGAACGAGGAGTGGCTCTCCAACACCTACCTGGTCGCGGATGAACAGGGCTCACAGGCGGCGATCATCGACGCCGGCGGGCCGGTCGAGCCGCTGCTGGACGTCCTGCGCAGGATGCGCTTCGAGCTCACGCACATCCTGCTGACGCACCATCACCACGATCACATAGCCGAGCTCACGCGCTTGGTGAACCTCCATTCGGAGACCCCGGTGCTCATTCACCCCCTCGAGCGCGGGGATGTCCCCGCCGCGACCGGCGACCTGGTGCCGGGGGAGCCGATCGACTGCGGCGCCCTGCACATCGAGCCCCTGCATACTCCCGGCCACACCGCCGGAATGGTGTCGCTGCTCATCAACGACACCGACGTATTCACCGGTGACACGCTGTTCAAGGGCTCGGTCGGCGGCGTCCGCGCCCCCGGCCATACGACCTACGCCGACATCAAGCGCTCGATCATGGAGACGCTTCTGACGCTCCCGGAGAGCACCCGCATACATCCTGGGCACACCGAACCGACCACGGTCGCCGATGAACTCGCGCACAACCCGTTCGTGCGCATCTGGCGAGGCGTCGACCCCGAGGGGTCGGATCCATGCCTCGCGCTTGGAGAACCCGCCACGCTGATCCTGATGGCTCGCGACTACGACGGCGGCTCCAAGGCGTGGGTGCGCTGGGAGAACGGCGAGGACGACATCGTGCCCGGATCCGCGGTGCAGCACGACAGCGGGGAGTCGGCCGGCTAGTGGCGAAGGACCGGATCCCCACCTCGCGTGTGGGGCGCACGGCAAGAATAGGGGGGCTCGCAGCTTCTCAAGCTGTGCGGCAGGCAGGGACGCTGGCCACGAACGTCGGTCGGTCCAGGGAAGGCAAGGATGCCGCGCTGGAGCGGCGCCAGCTCGAGGCGGCCGAGCAGATCGTGGCCGCACTGGGGACGATGAAGGGCGCGGCGATGAAGGTTGGCCAGGTGCTGTCGTTCCTCGACGTCGGCCTCATCCCCCCGGAGCACCGCGAGGAGTTTCAGCGCAAGCTCGGCGCGTTGCGAGACGCGGCTCCCACCGTCACCTTCAAGGAGATGCGCAAGGTGATCGAGGAGGAACTCGACGATCCAATCGACGAGATCTTCGAAGATTTCGACTCCGAGCCGATCGCGGCCGCTTCGATCGGGCAGGTGTACAGGGCGCGACTGCACGACGGCCGTCAGGTCGCCGTCAAAGTGCAGTATCCGGGCGTAGCTGCGGCTGTGCGCGCCGACATGCAGAACCTCGGGATGATCTTGCGGCTCGCCAAGAGAATCGCACCGGGGATGGACCCCAAGGCGATCGGCGAGGAGATCCGCGACCGCATCGAGGACGAGCTCGACTACGAACTCGAGGCGCAGAACCAGCGCTCGCTCGCCCGCATCTTTCGCGGCCACCCGTTCATCGTGGTGCCCGACGTGGTCACCTCGTTGTCCCGCGAGCGGGTGCTGGTTTCGGAATACGTGCGCGGCAGCGGCTTCGAGGAACTCAAGAAGCTTTCTCAGGAGCAGCGCGACAGCGTCGGGGAGATCCTCTTTCGCTTCTACTTCGGCTGCCTCTACCGGCACCACCAGTTTTCCGGCGATCCCCATCCCGGGAACTCCATGTTGCTCGAGGAGACGAACGACATGGCCGCCGCCGGTGACCGAGGCCGGATGCCGAGCAGGAGCGCGGGCATGCGGATGGCGTTCCTCGACTTCGGCCTGTTCAAGCGGATGCCGCCGGGTACGGTCGAGCGTGAGATCGCGGTCGCGCGCGCGGTGATCGAGGGCGACACCGAGACAATCATGCGGATCGGGACGGAAACGGGCTTCTTTCCCGAACCCGAGAAGTTCGATCCCGATCGCGTGCTCGAGCATTTCCGCGCCGCCACCTCGTGGTACACAGAGGACGCCTACATAGAGCTGACCCCCGAGTGGGCTACCCGCGTGTTGATCGACATGGGCGACCCGCGCTCGGACTACTTCGGCCAGCTGCGACACGAGAATGCTCCCCCCGACCACATCTTCGGACGGCGCATGGAGGCGCTCACGCTGGCGGTCCTCTCACAGCTGCACGCGCGCGGAAACTTCCATCGCATCGCCCGCGAATGGTTCTACGGGGACGAGCCGACCACAGAGCTGGGTCAGTTGGAGGCCGAGTTCTACCGCCAGCGCGGTGACGCTCAGGTGAAGACCTCCAGATAGCGTCTTGGAGATGAACGCGACAGCCCACGAGCTTGCTTTTGCGGGTCCCGGCGCGCTCGCCGAGCTGGTGCGCCGGCGCGAAATGAAGCCGCGAGAGCTCGTCGAGCTCTTCCTCGGGCGCATCGAACGACTCGACCCTCAGCTCAACGCCTTCAGGGTGGTGATGAGCGACGAGGCGCTGGCCGCCGCCGATGCGGCGGGCCAGATCGACGGCCCGCTGGCGGGCGTGCCCATCGCGGTCAAGGACGACCATCAGGTGGCGGGTCAGGCCATGACGCGTGGGTCTCGCAGCTACGGTCCACCCGAAGCTGCCGACGGAGAGCCGGTCAAGCGGCTGCGCGAGGCCGGCGCGATCCCGCTCGGGATCACCAACGTTCCGGAACTGATGATCTGGCCCTGGACGGCCACCGCCGCCAACGGCGTCACGCGAAATCCCTGGAACCCGGCCCGCACCACGGGCGGATCCTCGGGCGGTTCGGCGGCCGCCGTCGCGTCCGGCATGGTGCCCGCCGCGACCGGGTCAGACGGCGGCGGATCGATCAGGATCCCCGCAGCGTGCTGCGGGCTTGTGGGGATGAAACCCACTCGCGGACTCGTCCCCGGCACGGGCTGGGTGTCGCTCAGCGTCTTCGGGGCGCTGGCGCGGACCGTAAAGGACAGCGCGCTGCTGCTCGACGCGCTGTCGCGGCCCAGGGGTGACCCGTTCGTGAAGGCGGCCGCCGCAGAGCCGGGACGGCTGCGGATCGCCGCCTCGCGCAAAATCCCGGCGGGGGTGTTGGCGAAGCTGTCCGACGACCAGCGGGCGTCCTGGGAGCGCACCCGCGATCTGCTGGCAGATCTGGGCCACGAGGTGCAGGAGCACAATCCCGACTACGGCCTCAAGATGCTCGAGTTCGCCCAGACCTGGGTCCGGGGCATCTACGAGGACTCGCGGCTCGTGCCCGATCGCAACCAGCTCGAGCGTGCGACCAAGGGCATGGCCACCGCCGGACGGACCCTCATCCCCGAGCGCAGGCGCGACGCCCTGCTTGCCCGGCGCGAGCAGACCACCGCTCGCATCAGCGCGCTCTGGGACCACTTCGATGTCCTGCTGACACCGGGTCTCTCCTGCACGGCGATCGCGGCCGAGGGCGCGCTTGGCAAGCCCACCGCGATGGCGTTTGATCGGGCCGCGCGGTTCACGCCGTACACACCCATCTTCAACCTCACCGGCCAGCCGGCGATCGCCGTTCCCGCGGGCTTCGATGCAGACGGCCTTCCGTGCAGCGTCCAGCTGGTCGGCCGCCACGGAGCCGAGGCCACGCTGTACTCGCTGGCCGCGCAGCTCGAGCAGGCCAGGCCCTGGGCAGACAGCCGTCCGCCGATCTCTTAACCGCCTCAATTCGTTCCGGGCGCCGCGGTCTGTCCCGCCAGCGAGAAGCGGTCCGCTCCGGGTCCATCGCGGCGTTGAGGGTCTCGTGTCCCTCTCATCGCCCAAAAACCCACGGTGCGATCTAACGCACGTATAGGCATCAAAACTGCAAACCCCGGGGGCGTCGGCGCTGGTCAGACCCTCTGAATCTGAATCAGGCTCGTGGTCCCAGGCCGCCCGCTCGGGAGCCCTGCAGTTACCCCGATCCGCGCGCCCTCCTTGACCCACCCAAGCTCCACCACCCGCTGGGCGGCATCGGCGATCAGGGCTTCGGTGATCTCGTGACGGCGCATCGAGCCAGCCTGGACTCCCCACATCAGCCCGCAGCGACGCACGGTCTCCCTGCCTGGCGAGAGCGCGTAGATCGGGACCTGAGGCCGGTGGGACGAGACCAGCCGAGCCGATCGACCGGACAGCGTGGGCACCACCAGGGCGGCCAGATGCAGGTCGCGGGCCGCGGCGCATGCCATGTACGCGACCGTGTAGGCCGGATCGCGCGCGTCTCGGCGCACCCGACCCTCGTTCCAGTCGCGGTACGGCAGCGCGTGCTCGGTGCGCTCGGCGATCGACGCCATCATGGCCACCGACTCGACGGGATAGGAGCCGATCGCGGTCTCCTGCGAGAGCATCACCGCGTCGGTCCCGTCGAGGATCGCGTTGGCGACGTCGGCGACCTCGGCACGCGTGGGGCGATTGGAGTTGACCATCGAGTCGAGCATCTGCGTGGCGGTGATGGAAGGGCGGGCCAGGCGGCCGGCGATCCGCAGAAGCTGCTTCTGGACCATGGGCACATCTGCAATCGGCAGTTCGATCCCCAGATCCCCACGCGCGACCATCACACAGTCGGCGGCCCGGATTATCTCCTCGGCCGCATTGACAGCCTGTGGTTTCTCGATCTTGGCGATCAGCGGCAACCGCGTGTGGCGCCTGACCGAGGTCACGTCCTCGGCCGTTCGCACGAACGACAGCGCGACCAGGTCGACCCCGATCGATTCGCCGAATTTGAGCATGTCGAGGTCTTCTTCCGGGACCGCCGGCAGCGCCGGCGTCGACCCCGGGATGTTGAGGCCCTGGCGCGAGGAGACCGCGCCTCCAATCTCCACTCGCGTGTCCACCTCGGGGCGCCCGTCGTGAACGCCCCGCACGCGTAGCCTGATCCCGCCGTCAGCGAGATAGATCACGTCGCCCTGGGCGACCGCCGAAGCCAGCCCCGGCCAGCTGACCGACATCCGCTTGGAGTCGCCCACCTCCTCGGAACCGCACGCCAGCACCAGGCGGTCGCCGGGCTTCAGCTCGGCGAGGTCGTTCGCGAGCGCGCCGATGCGCACCTTGGGACCGGGCAGGTCCTGAAGGATGGCCACCTGCCTGCCCACCGCCTCTGCCGCCGCGCGGACCGCCTGCGCGTTCTCCGCATGGATCTCGCGATTGCCGTGGGAGAAGTTGAGCCGGGCCACGTCCATCCCCGCCTCCACCATCCCGACCAGCGTTTCGGGGTCGCGGGAGGCGGGGCCGATGGTGGCGACGATCTTCGTGCGGCGCATACCACCGAGGCTACGCCACGGCGTGCCCGGCCCTACTGCTCCGCTCGGGCGCGCTCGCGCGCGTGGATGTCCGTGAGCTGCTCGTCGACCCAGTCACCCGGGTCGCGCGCGGTGACGATCGACTTCAGGACCTCGAGGCGGCCGTGCCGTTGCTCGGGCGACATGGTGAGCGCGGCGTGGATCGAGTCGGACAGCTCCTGGATGTCGAACGGGTTCACCGAGAGGGCACACTCCCCCAGCTCCTCGTGCGCGCCGGTGTTCTCGGAGAGGATGGAGACGCCGCCACGCTCGTTGACCATCGGCCCTTCCTTGGCCACCAGGTTCATCCCATCGAACATCGCGTTGACGATCAGCACGTCATAGTGCTTGTAGGCGGCCACCGCCTCCTCGAGGTCGTCGCGGAGCTTGAGCTGTATCGGCATCCAATCGGGCGACCCGTGCCGGTGGTTGACCACGGCGACCACCGCCTCGATCCGCTCCAGGTACTCGGCGTACTCGGGGACATCGGTACGCGACGGCATCAGTTGAGCGATGAAGGTCACCTTCTCCCGGAACTCCGGATGCTGTTCGAGGAAGACGTCAAAGGCGGTGAAGCCCCGTAGGACGTTCTTTGAGAGATCGGCGCGGTCGACCCGCAAGATCAGATGGTCCCGTCGCCTGCGCAGGAGCTCCTCCTCGAACTCGCGGACCCTCGGCCGTGCCGCAACCGCCTTGATCGCGTCCGCGTCGATCGGCAACGGGTAGGCGCGGACCCACACCTCGCGCTGACCGACGTGTACCGTCCCGCGCTCGAAGTCCACCTGGTAGCCCATCAGGTCCCGGCAGCACTGCAAGAAGCTGCGCCGGTAGGAGCGGGTGTGAAAGCCGACGATGTCGTTGGCGAGGATGCCGTCGTAGATCTCCTGTCGGATCATTGATGGCAAGACGCGCCAGGAATCCGGCTGGCTCCAGGGGATGTGGACGAAGTGGTGCAGCAGCGCGTCGGGACGCTCGCGACGGACCAGTCCCGGCAGCGTGTAGAGGTGGTAGTCGTGGACCATCACCACCGGGCTTGGGACCCCATCGATCTCCTCGAGCACCGCGCGGGCCAGGTCCTCGTTGACCACGTTGTAGCCGAACTCGAACGCCTCGGTCTCATGGCGGCGGATCGCCGGGGCGTTGGAGAGGTCCCAGAGGTAGTGCTGGATGAACCACAGCATGGGGTTGGCGATGATGTTGTAGAAGCGGTCGTAGGCGTCGGCGTCGGAGGCGACCAGCTTCACGAGGTACTCCTCGCCCTCCGGCATGGCGACCGGAAACGGCCGCCCGCTGTGGCGCTCGGCCTGGAGCACGTCCTCGTCGGTCATCGCCGAGGCCACCCACGTCACGCGCCGGTGGCGGGCCAGGCCGGTCAGGGCCGTGACGAGCCCGCCCGTGCCCCTGCGCACCTCGTCGCCCGGCCCGTAGGTCACCGGACCGCGGTTTGAGACGAGCAGGAGGGGCTGGTCGGCCACGGTCCTTAGACCTCGTAACGCTCGAAGAGCTCGAGCCAGTCGCGCAGCAGGCGCGGCATCAGAAACCTCTGACGGACGGTCTCCTTGCCCGCTCGCCCGAGCCGCTTGCCGAGCGCAGGATCGGCCAGAATCTCGAGTGAGCGCTGCGCGCAATCCGCGACCCCGTCGACGAGAAAGCCCGACTCGCCGTCGGCGATCTGAAGCGGGATCCCGCCGACCGCGCCCGCCACCATTGGCCGGCCCTTCCAGATCGCCTCGGTGACGGTCAGGCCAAAGCCCTCGCGTGTCGACTTCTGGATCACCACGTCAGAGTAGGACTGAAAGGCGTTGACCTCGATCGCGCCGACGCTGGAGAAGTTGTTGAGGATGTGGATATCGGGGTCGCCGTCGGCGTGGGCTACGGTCGCGTTGAAGTAGTCCCAGCCCTCGGGATCGTCGGTCGCCATCGAGCCGACCAGTGCCAGCTGCACGTCCGGCTGGGCCTCCTTGACGATCCGATACGCGTCGATCACGCCAAGCGGATCCTTCCATGGATCAAACCGCGACACCTGGCACAGCAGCGGCCGGTCCACGTCGATCCCGAACTGGCCGCAGATGTAGACGGCGTCCTCGGGCGAAAACGCCATGTTCTTCGGCGCCAGCGGGTCAATCGCCGGCGGGATCAGATGGCCCCGGCCGTCCATGCCCGCCGGCACGTACTGCTGGAGGTGGAAGACCGCGGCATTGTAGGGCTCGAGGTACGGCAGCACCCGCTCGAGGGTGAGCGGATTGGGGGTCGAGAGGTCGATGTGGCACCGCCACACCCACACGCGCGACTTCTCGGGCACAAGCGAGCACACCGCTGCCGGCTGTGGGTCGTGGACGATGCATATGTCCCAGCCATCGTCGATCTGAGCGGCGTTGATCTCGTTGTAGCGCCGCCACGTCGCCCACTGCTCCTCGCTGAGCGTGGTCGGATTGCCCTGGAGCGAGTTGTGAAGGACCTTGGTCGCGTTGAAGAACTCCTCGCGCCCGTAGACCACCTGCCATTCGCACTCGAGGCCCACGTCGATCATCAGCGGCACCAGCGTGTTGAGGATCTCCGACACCCCTCCCCCGAAGGCGGTCGCCGACAGATGGAGCACACGCTTTCCACGCAGGCGCTCTGCCCGCGTGCGGATCTCCTCGATCAGGCCACGGGCCGAAATACTCGCGTAATCGGCGAGTTGCTTGGAAGCGACGGCGACTGGTTGGAGCATTTTTAGTTGAAGTTCGGGCGCGCGCATGCGCGCGCCCGCCCGCGGCGCATGCGCCGCGGGGGCCGGCGCACATGTGCGCCGGCCAATCCTAAGAGGTCAACGACCTAAGCCGTGCGACTCCTTCGTCCACAGCGCGAACAAGCTTGGCATGGAGGGCCGGATTGGCCGCCGAGATCGAGGACATCTGGTACTCGTGGCCCGCGCCCAACAACGGACGGCGGTCGAGCGGCGCGCCCCAGCCGTCGGTGACCACTCCCCCGGCCTCGCGCAGGCACAGCCAGGGCGCCGCCAGGTCATACGGGGAGTTGTTGAGGATCCTGCCGTCCCCCACCCGCTCGAACTCCGCCCGCATGCCGTCCACCTCGTCGATGAGGCGCGAGCCCACCTCGACCGCCGCGTCGAGCTGACCGGTGATGATCCGCGTCATGGCAAATGCCTGGGAGCCCAACTCGAACGTTCCGCCGCCCACCGAGGAGGCGTCGATCAGGTGTCCGAGCACCTCCACCGTGGCGCGGGCCGGACGGCCGCGGAAGCCGTAGCCCCAGAACATGCTGTCAAGCTCGGCGCAGTGGTTCAGCGCCACGGGGCGAGTCGCGCGCACCCCCCGGCCCCGCGTGGCCACGAACCAGTCGCCCGATTTGATCTCGGCCACACAGCCCGCCGAGACGTCGGCCATGACGGGGTCGCCGTCGCCCAGCGGGGCAAGCGCGACTGCCACGCAGGCAGACTCGAGTCCGGCCATGGCCGGACGGGTGCCGTCGATCGGATCGACGACCAGGACCTCTGTGGCACCTTCCGGCGCCACCAGGCCGCGGTCCTCGGAGTAGAAGGCCAGGCCAGGGGCCCGTTCGGAGACGAGCTGCGCCAGGGCGCGTTCCGCGAGCTCGTCGACCGCGAAGGTGACGTCCCCGCCCGCTCCGTCGCGAAGCCGCGCGCGGCCCGCGTGCGAGCCGAGCTCAGGCAAGACCTGCTCACGTAAGGCCAGCGCCAGTTCGAGAACCAACCGGTCGCCGTCCGGCCGACCACCTTTCCTCACGCGGACGGCGCTTCTCTCACGACGGCAACTCGAGCGTGAAGATGGTGTTCCCAGGCTGCGAAACCACCGACAACCGCCCGGCCATCCGTTCGGCCAGCTCCGAAGCGATGGCCAGGCCGAGGCCCGATCCCTGGGCGTCGTCGGCGGTATAGAAGGGCTCGAAGATCCGCCGAACAGAGCCGGAATCGATGCCCTCGCCGTTGTCGCGCACGGCCAGCAGGACGTTGCCGTTGACACGTCGCGCGGTGACCTCGATCCGTGTGCCCGAAGCGGTGTGGGTGAGCGCGTTGTCGATCAGGATGCGCATGATCTGCGCGACGCGGACGGGGTCGCACTGTGCGTCAAGCGTCCGCGTCGCGCAGATCATGCGCATCCTGATCGACAACGCGCTCACCCACACCGCTTCGGGC
>DASRHQ010000062.1:0-11944 GCA_035650455.1 Solirubrobacteraceae bacterium | reverse complement strand
CGTCGACTTTTTGAGCTGGATACGCAACCCGGTCGTGGTGGGTCATGAGACGGTCGCCGGCGCCGACACCACCCACGTGCGTGGCGGGATCGACGTCCACAAAGTGCTCGCAGACCTCAACTCGGTGATCCACAAGGCTCCCTCGGCTGGGGTCTCCGGCCTGGGCTCGGGGATCTCGACCGCCACCATCGCCCGCGTCGCAACCAAAGTCCGCAATCCCACACTTGACGTGTGGGTCGGGTCGAGTGATCACACCATGCGCAAGCTCGCGCTCAACTTCGGCGTGCCCGTCACCGGGGCGGACTCGACCCTGCTGGGCGGTCTGCGCACGGCGCATGTCGCGCTGACGATCCAATACGCCGATATCAACCAGCCACAGACAATCACCGCTCCTTCGTCCGCGAAGCCCTTCACGGAGTTCGTGAGCAAGTTGAGAGGCTTCCTCGGTGGTCTCGAGGGAACCCTCGGGGGCGCGTCGCCACTGAGTGGCACCGGGTCGTCGAGCAGTGGCTCGACCTCAGGGCCCAAGCTCCAGCGCTATACGCAGTGCATCCAGGCAGCCGGCAAGGACGTCGCGAAGATGCAGCGCTGCGCTGCGATCCTCAACGGTCAATAGGAGGTTGGCCGGCGCACATGTGCGCCGGCCCCGGCCGGAACATGTTCCGGCCGGCGGGCGGGCGCATGCGCCCGCCCGAAAATGATCTATTCCTCCGGTTCTTCCTCGAGCTCCTCAGGCGCCTCGTCGTCCACCTCGGCGGCAGTGCGACTGTGGTAATCGCCCTGGAAGCGCTCCAGCAGCTCGTCGCGGCGATCCTCATCGAGCGGTACCTCGTCGGAGATCTGGACCCAGTCTGCGCCCTCCAGCTCCTCCATCTCGAAGATCTCCGCGTCGACCTCGGGAGAATCGTCGACCACCACCAACATCTCGGTCTGCGGGTTGAAGTAGGTGCCCGGGCGGTTCAGGAGCTCGTCCTGCTGGACGGGGTGCGGGTCGGTCACCGCGGTCAGTTCTCCCTCATCGTCGTAAGCTCGCCGATCTCGCGGGCAACCTCAGCATCCACGTCAAGTGGCGGCTTGCCGGCCCGAGCCCGCCGGTGATTGCGCGCGATCACGAGCTCGCGAATCTCCGCCTTGAGTTGCCCGTCGACCTGCAGCGCGGTCAGCCGCGACAGCTCGCGGTCTATGTCCAGCGGCGGCTCGCCGCGGCGCTCGCGGCGGTGATTGCGCGCATCGAGTAGCTGCCGGATCTCGCTGTCGCGCTCCAGGAGCGCCGCCGCAGAGCCCGCCGCCGGACCCGCGTCCTGATCGCGTTCCATCAACAGCTGGCTTTTCCCGTACTCCTTCCACGTCTTGCTGGCGGATACGAGTGCCAGCACCGCACCCAGGATCCCCAAGCCGCAGACGATGAACAGCACGGGCTCGAATGCGCCCTGCATCGCTTAAGTATTGCGGACGAAGTAGGGGTAGCGATAACCTATGGCGGTATTGACTGACTAGTCAATCGAGCATTCTTCGCGCCGGCGACGTAACCCGGCGGACCCCCCCAAGGAGACACTCAAGTGGTTGATTTCACGCTCACCGACGAGCAGCAGAGCATCTGCGAGCTGGCCCACGACTTCGCCGAAAAGGAGATGCGTCCGGTCGCCTGGGAGTACGACCGGGACGGGACCTGGCCACAGGAGATCCTCGAGAAGGCGTGGGAGCTGGGCCTCATGAACAGCTTTCTCCCGGTGGAGTACGGCGGTCCTGGACTTGGTGTCTTCGACGGCGTTCTGATCGGCGAGGAGATCGCCTGGGGGTGCTCTGGGATCGGAACCTCGCTGTCATGCAACAAGCTCGCCAGCACGCCGGTCCTGCTAGCCGCCTCCGAGCGGCTGAAGAAGGATTACCTGGGACGCCTGAGCGATGGTCCGTTGCTGGCCTCGTTCTGCCTCACCGAGCCGGATGCCGGTTCGGACGTCTCGGGGATGAAGACCACGGCTGTGCGCAAGGGCGACAAGTGGGTCATCAACGGCTCAAAGTGCTTCATAACCAACGGCGAGTACGCCAACTGGTACACGGTCTACGCCAAGACCGACAAGGAGGCGGGTCATCGCGGGATCTCTTGCTTCGTCGTGCCCCGCGACGCGGGTGTAACGGTGGACAAGCACGAGGACAAGATGGGTCAGCGGGCCTCCAACACGGCCACAATCACCTTTAACGATGTCGAGATTCCGCTCGACCACCTCGTGGGCGAGGAGAACAAGGGCTTCAAGATCGCCATGATGACTCTGGACCACACCAGGCCGGGAGTGGCTGGGATGGCGACCGGCGTTGCTCGCGCCGCGCTCGAGTTCGCGGTCGACTATTCCAAGGAGCGGGTCCAGTTCGGTGTGCCCATCGCCATGCACCAAGCGATCCAGTTCATCATCGCCGACATGGCCACCAAGGTCCATTTGGCCCGGCTGGCCACCTGGCAGTCGGCCGTGCTGATCGACCAGGGAAAGCGCAACACGATCGAGTCCTCGCACGCAAAGCGCTTCGCCGGCGACATCGCGATGGAGGTGACCACCGACGCCGTCCAGGTCTACGGCGGTTATGGCTTTATCAAGGACTACCCGGTCGAGAAGCTGATGCGTGACGCGAAGATCCTTCAGCTCTACGAGGGCACCGCACAGATCCAGCGGCTCGTGATCGCGCGCGAGACGCTGCTGCCGCGGCGAATCGAAGAGCCCGCGACCGTGGCGGCCTAACCTTCAGGGATGTCCGCCCGCGCACGTCGGGTTCGCACCCTCTACCAGAAGCACTTCAGCGACTATCGCGAGGAGCGCCGGCTCCTGAGCTCGGTGTCCTTCTTCACCACCTTTGCCCTGGTGCGGGGGATTACGCACGCCATCCGGGCCGGGGTGGGCCCTTTCCGCAACATCACGCCCGGCGGCCGACACATTCACCACATGACGTTCGGCATCCTGGGGCTGCTCCTCGTGGGCTACCTTTGGATGCTGGAGATCGGCACCGCGACAGACGACCGCCGGGCATCGCGGCTGACGTCGACCTCCTACGGAGCAGGCGCCGCGCTGACGCTCGACGAGTTCGCGCTGTGGCTCAATCTTCAGGACGTCTATTGGGCCAAGCAGGGGCGCGAGTCGATCGACGCGGTGGTGCTGTTCGGTTCGCTGCTCTCGATCGGAGTGATCGGCAAGGACTTCCTGCGCGAGCTGGTGCACGTGGGCCGCGAGCTCGAGGGCGACGACGCCGATGCGTCCTCAGAGCGCGTGAACGGGCGGCCCGCTACTCAGTCGAGCTGAACTCCCAGATCGCGACGCCGAGCATGGCCAGCCCGAGGATTGCGACCAGCGCCACCTCGAGTCCGGACGGCACTCGCCAGCCCCACCACGTGACGCCAGGATCCAGAGCCTGGCGCGCGGCCGGTGAGATGGTGAGGTGCGCGAACACCAACCGGCGCATCGGGTCGACGGCATAGGTCAGGGGGTCGATGCGGTTGAGCACCGTCAGCCAGCCGGGCAGGCCCGAGGGCGGGAACAGGGCGCCGGCGAGGAAGAACATCGGCGTGATGATCATCTGCATCACGGCCATGAACGACTGCATCTGCTTGATCCGGATCGCGATCATGACGCCGAATGCGGTGATCGTGAACGCGAGGAGAAGTTGAAGCGCGAAGACGCCCAGGATCATCACCGGGTCGTAGGGGACGTGCACGACACCCGCGAGCGCAAGCACGATCACGCCCTGGAAGCTGGCCACCGTGGCGCCGCCCAGGCACTTGCCGATCACGATCGAGCTGCGCCGCACAGGCGCGACCATCATCTCGCGCAGGAAGCCGAACTCCCGGTCCCAGACGATCGACGCCGCCTGAAACATCGCGATGAACATCACCGAGATGCACAGGATTCCGGGGAACAGGAAGGTCTTTAGGCTGACTCCGTGGGTCCCGGCGCTCGCCAGCCGCTGCAACCCGGAACCGAGCACGAAGAGGAACAACAGCGGCTGCACCAGGGACGTGACGATCCGCAACCGGTCCGATGCAAAGCGGATCAGCTCACGGCGCCAGACGATCTTGATCGCGCGTAGCTCCGAGGCCAGGGTCCGGCGCGGGACGGTGACCTTGACGATCGGGTGCTCAGGTCGGCGAGCAGCCGGTTCGGTGACTCTGGTAGTGGTGCTCATCGGCGCGTCATCATCTGCATCATCACCCTGTTGCGGTGCTTGGCGTGATCCTCCTCGGCGTCACGGATTGACGTTCCCGTGTAGGACATGAAGACGTCGTCCAGCGTGGGGCGCGAGACGTGGACCGCCCGGATGGGTATGCCCAGCTCCTCGAACAGCCTCGGCACGAACTGCTCGCCGGCCGGGACGCCGAAGGTGACCGCGCCCTCCACGATCCCCGCCTCGATCCCGAACCGCTCCTGCAAGGCGGCGATGGTGGCTTCATCGTCGTCGGTGTGGATCACAACGCGGTCGGTGCCAACCTCGGCCTTGAGCGCCTCGGGGGTGTCGAGGGCGACGATCTGGCCGTGGTCCATGATCGCGATGCGGTCGCACCACTCCGCTTCGTCCATGTAGTGGGTGGTCATGAAGATCGTGATCTCCTCCTGCTCCTTGAGCTCGCGGATGTAGCTCCAGATCGAGCGGCGGGTTTGAGGATCTAGGCCGATCGTGGGCTCGTCCAAGAACAGGACCCGGGGGGAGTGCATCAGCCCGCGGGCGATCTCCAGGCGGCGGCGCATACCGCCGGAGTACGTCATCACCTTGGTGTCGCGGCGTTCCCACAACCCCACCATCTCCATGACCTGCTGCATTCGCGGCTTGACCAGATCCGACCGCACGCCGTACAGCTCGGCGTGGAGGTTGAGGTTCTGGGCGGCCGTCAGGTAGCTGTCGAGGGTGGGGTCCTGGAAGACCAGGCCGATGTTGCGGCGGACGTCGTCTCGCTCGCGCACGACGTCGTGGCCGGCGACCGTCGCAGAGCCGCCGGAGGGCTTGGCGAGCGTGCAGAGCATGTTGATGGTCGTCGTCTTGCCGGCGCCGTTGGGCCCGAGGAAGCCGAACACCTCCCCCGGGGCGACCTCGAAGTCAACTCCGCGCACGGCCTTGACCTCATCGAAGTCCTTGGTCAGTCCGTGAACGGCGATCGCGGGCTCTTCCGCGGCTTGGATCGCGGGCTCTTCCGCGGCTTGGATCGCGGGCGCTGCCGCGGCTTGGCGTTCTCCATTGCGCGAGATCATAAGTGCTGCAAATAATACGTTAGGCGGACGGTGCTAAGAAACGATCGCTATACGAGCGAAACTCGTCATCCTGCCACGATAGTCACCGCTGTATGCGGGTGGTGCAAGCGTCCCAGACATTCGAAGGGTCGATCCAAGCGGCCGAAGAGCTGTGGTACGACACCGCCCGGTGGCCGCGCTGGATCGTCGGCCTAGACCACGTCGAGCGCGTCAGCGGCGACTGGCCCGCGGTTGGTGGGCAGGTGCGCTGGCGATCCGGGCCGGCGGGACGAGGCCAGGTCTCCGAGCGCGTCGTGCGCTATGAGCCCCTGGGTGGCCAGACGGTCGAGGTGCGGGACGATTCGATCCGCGGTACGCAGACGGTCTCCTTCGTCAACGCGGACGCAAATGTCGCCGTGACGCTGAGCCTGTCTTACGAGCTCGCGCGGCGCTCCCCGTTGATGCGGCTGGTCGATCTGCTGTTCATCCGGCGCGCCATGACGCGTTCGCTCGAGCAGACACTGGCTCGGTTCGGCGCCGAGCTCGGCACGTCACGGCGTGGGGACGTGGGGTAGCGTAGGCCGCATGTTCGTCTTCAAGGCCGGCGTCGTCGGCGCAGGCACCATGGGCGGCGAGATCGCCCACGCGATCGCGGACGCTGACGTGCCGGTCGTGCTCAAGGACCTCGAGGAGCGGTTCGTCGACAAGGGGATGGAGAAGGCGCGCTCGCTCTGGCACAGCCGCGTCGAGGCCGGCAAGCTCGAGCCCTCGGAGCTCGAACGCAAGCTCGCTCTGATCACCCCCGCGACCTCCTACGAAGCCTTCGGTGATGTGGACTTCGTGGTAGAGGCAACTCCGGAGCGAATCGAGCTCAAGCGCGAGGTCTTCGCCGAGCTCGATCAGGTGACCCCCGGCCACGCCATCCTGGCCTCGAATACCTCCTCGCTATCGATCACCGAGATGGGGCTCGCCACCGTGCGGCCGGAGCTCGTGGTCGGATTTCACTTCTTCTACCCGGCGTCCACGATGCGCTTGGTCGAGGTCATCGAAGGCGACGAGACCGCGCCGGAGACCGTACAGGCGGCGATCAACTTCGCGCAGGCGATCCGCAAGACGTCGATCCGCTGCGCGGAAGTGCCGGGCTTCGTGGTCAACCGCATCCTCAATTCCAGCGTCGCCGAGCTGTGGCGCTACCAGGAGGAGACGGGGACCGACTTCAAGCAGCTCGACGGGATCGTCGGCGACTCTACGGCCGCCCCGATTGGGCCCTTCATCCTCTGCGACATCCTGGGCCTCGACACCGTCCTGCACGTCGCGGAGTACCTCGAGCAGTCCTACGGCGACCGCTTCTATGTCCACGCGGGGATGCGCGAGCTGGTCGCCGCGGGAGACCTCGGCGTGAAGACCGGGAAGGGGTTCTATGAGCACCGGCGCTGACCCTGTGCGTGCCACACCCGGCGCCGCCGACGAGCGCGACGAGGTTGTGGAGCGGTTCACGCTCAAGGCGCTCGTGGAGAGCTGCCTCGTGCTCGAGGAGGGAGTCTCCTCCATGCGCGAGATCGACCTGGGCATGATGGCCGGCGCCGGGATCATCCCACCGCCGTTCCAGCGCGCCGATCAGGTCGGCCTGGACGAAGCGGTCGCTGCGCTCGAGCGGGCCACCGAGAAGTGGGGAGACCGGTTCGCCCCCCCGGTGACGCTACGGCGGTTGGTCGCGCAGGGGCGCCTGGGGGTAAAGAGCGGTCAGGGGTTCTACCCCTATCCGCAGCCCGACCCCGATTGGCAGGATGGCCCGATCAAGCTCGAACGACGCGGGAACGTGGCGATCGCGTGGCTCGATCGCCCGCCCGCCAACTCGATCGCGCCGGAGGTGGTCGAGAGGATGGAGCGGATCTGGGCCACCGTGACCGGCTCGCCGGAGATCCGTGCGGTCGTGTTCGCGTCGGCAAACCAGCAGCTTTTCTGCGCTGGGGCCGACATCAAGGCTTTCACCAAGATGGACTCCGCGGCCGGCCGCGATCTGCTCGACGGTATGCACGCGCTGCTGCGGGCCATGGAGCGCTCGCCGGTCGTGACCATAGCCGCGGTCAACGGAGCAGCCTTGGGAGGAGGCTGCGAGCTGGCCATGGCCTGCGACATCCGGCTGGTGGCAGAGTCGGCGGGCTTTGGCCAGCCCGAGGTCAACCTGGGCATCATCCCCGGCTTTGGCGGCACGCAGCGGCTCCCGCGCCTGGTGGGCGGGCCTCGCGCGCTGGAGATGAACCTCACCGGCGATTCGATCTCCGCGTACGCCGCCTATGAGCTCGGGCTCGCGCACAGGGTCGCGCCCGACCACGAACTGTTCGATACGGCGATCCGCTGGGCGCGCAAGCTCGCGGGCCAGGCACCTTTGGCCATCGAGCAGATCAAGCGCGTTTCCGCCGCCGGCGACCTCGATGACGGCATCGAGGCCGAGAAGGCGGCCTTCGAGCGCGTCTTTGGCTCAGACGACGCGCACGAGGGCATCGGCGCGTTCCTGGCGAAACGAACGCCCCACTTCCGCGGAACATGACCCCAGGGGACGCGGCACGCCGCCTCGCCGAGCTGGTGCTGCGCTCCGAGAGGACCGTGGCCCTCACCGGCGCCGGCATCTCGGTGCCGTCGGGCATTCCCGACTTCCGGTCGCCCGGGACGGGCCTATGGGAGCGCGTAGACCCCATGGAGATCGCGCATATCGACGTCTTCAGGCGCGATCCGGAGCGGTTCTGGGCCTTCTACGGCCAGCGATTCCAGACCCTGAACGACAAGCGGCCAAACAGAGGACACGAGCTGCTTGCGCGGCTCGAGGGCTCAGGACTGCTCCAGGCAGTGATCACGCAGAACATCGATGACCTGCACCGCCGGGCAGGCACCCAAGAGCTTGTCGAGGTCCATGGAACCATCGCCCACTCCTCGTGCCTGCGCTGCGGCGCCTCCTACCCGCTGCAAGAGGTGCGTGCACGTCAAGCGGCCGATGGACGGCGCGTGCCGCGATGCGACTGCCGCGAGCCGTTAAAGCCTGACGTCGTGCTATTCGGCGAATACCTGCCGGCGCGGGCGTTGGAGCGCGCTGTGCAACTCGCCGAGCAGGCGGATTTGATGCTGTGCATCGGCACTTCGCTCGAGGTCTATCCGGTGGCCGAGCTTCCGCTGCGCACGCTCGCCGCGGGCGGTCAGCTGGCGATCATCACCCGCAGCCCGACGCCGCTCGATGGACGAGCGGCGTCGAGGCTGGACGGTGATGTGGTGGACGAGCTCGACGCGCTGTGGGCCGATGTTCAGGCCACGCGCTACTCGCCCGCCGGCAGCGGATAGACCTCCTCGACGTACTCGTCGACCTTGCGCTCTGGCAGGCGCATCGCGATCGCCGCGTAGTAGGTGAGCAGCGCCCACGCGGCCACTACGGCGAGATCCACGTAGAAGGGAATGTCGAACGTCGGGCCGACGAGGACCGACTTGAAAACTCCGACCCCGTCGAGGATTCCAACCGCCGGGCTGGGGAACTGGCCAAGGTACGAGATCACTCCCATCCCGACCAGGTACGGGATGATCCACGCGGCCGCCTGCCAGTCGATCGTGGGGCGGTGAGGATTGAGTTTCAACACGTACGACAGCGCCATCAACGCATACCCGATCAGCAAGGCGATCATCAGCGTCGAGTAGATCGACCAGCCGGTCCAGTACACGACCCAGCTGGCAGCGACGAATGCCAACGGCCCCAGCACCTTCGCCGCTGGCAATCGATAGACGCGGGGAAGGTCAGGCTTCTGTTTGCGCAGCGCTCCCAGTGCGAGCGGCGCGCCGGCATACATCAGCACCGACGCGTCCGTGACGACCCCGACGAGCTTTGCCCAACTGGGGAAGGGCAGCAGAAACAGCAGACCGATGAGCGCGCAGATGATCACGCCGAACACGGGCACGCGGGTTCGCGCATGAGTCTTTTCGAACGCTACGGGGATGTAGCCGTTCTTGCTCAGCCCGAAGCTGAGACGCGAGGACGAGGTCAGGTAGATGAGCCCGGTGCCGCTGGGCGAGATCACGGCATCGATCCGAAGCACCGTAGCCAGCCAGGCGATTCCGGCCAGGCTGGCGACCTCCCAGAATGGCCCCTGATTCAGCTTGACGACCGACGCGTTGGTGTTGGTGGCACCCATGTTGAGCCACCCGTGCTGTGAGACCAGCAGGCTGGGCTTCATCGCTCCGATGAACGCCACCTGGAGCAGGCAGTAGATGACGGCTCCGATAATCATCGAGAGGATTACCGCGCGCGCGAGGTCGCGTTTGGGGTTCGCGGCCTCGCCGCCAAGCTGCACCGCCTGCTCGAAGCCCAGCAACGAGAACACGATTCCGGCCGGCAGGGTGAGCAGGATCGGCTTGACGGGGTTATTCGAGTTAGGGAAGAAGCCACCCGCAGCGTGCCCGAAGTTCTGGCTGTGGAAGCCGTTGATCATCAGCACGACGATCGCCAGCACGGGAATGATGACTTTCCACCACGTCGCAGCGTTGTTGACGCGCGCCAGCCAGCGGATGCCGACCATGTTGATGATCACGAAGATCAGCATCAGAATGACGGCGGCGACAATCCCCGTCCCGCTGAGCGTGCCCTTCGAGGCGTCGTACCAGCCGTGCGCAAAGCTGGCGAGGGAGAGGTACTGGATAGCGGCGAGCACCTCGATTGGGGCGACGGTTGCGGCCTGCAGATAGGACATCCAGCCGAACGTCGCACCGGCGAAGCTGCCGAACGCGTAGTGGGGGAACCGGCTGGTTCCTCCGCTCACCGGAAACAGCGGACCCAGCTCCGCGTGAACTAGCGCCAGCAGCAGGATGATCACCGACCCCAGAAGCCAGCCGATGATCGCCGAGGGACCCGCGAGCGCGGCGGCGGTCAACGCGCCGAACAGCCAGCCAGAGCCGATGATCGAGCCCTCCGAAGCCCACAATAAGCCTAGAAACCCAACACCGCGATGGAGGTTCTCGGCTTCGAGAACGGGTTCGGGAGCGCGCTGCGGAGCGACCGTGGACATAGAGCCTTCCTCTCCTCGGGGCCTCTAGCCTACCGCGCCCTCGGGACAGTCCGAGGGCCGCTTGTGGTGATCGCCACCTACCCCTGGGAGGCGGTCGCAAACCGCTTATCGAACAGCCTGGTGACGCGACTACTGGGCGTTGGACTGCGCCATTGCGCTCCGCGCCGGGATCGGGTCGTACGCCGGCAGGTCATAGAGCGACTCGAGCTCCTGGATGCTGCGCGCATCTCGGACAGGTTTATCGAACGAGAGTCCGGTCCTGAGCTCAAGCGACCGGCGCTGGGCGTAATCGAGCTCTCGCCACACCTCTTTGATACGAGTGATCGAGCGGGAAACATTGCGCTTTGGTGTCGTGCTCATGCCTGGCTCCCTTGGCCGTTTCATTTCGCTAATCGCGTCCCGCGCTTCGCGCTGGACCCAGCACACACTTTGCGCTAAGTAACGCGCCGCCACATCGGCAGATCAGGCCGAATCTCTCAGTGTCGCCCCTTAGTAAGCGGCGGCGCCGCCTTACGAGGCGGTTCAGTGCATGCGGCTCGATCGGTGCTTTGGATCCTGTAAGTTCGCGCCGCTTTCGGGGCGGTCCTGGTTTTTTGGGGGCGACCCCGTTCGAACCGGCGTCAGGCGCTCGCTGCGCGCGCCCTCAGAGCCGCCTCGATGCGGTCAAGCGTGTGCCGTACCGCGTCGCGATCGGCCTTGGGCAACGATCCGGCAAGGGCCGACTGTGCGGCGCGGGCGATCGCCTCCCGTTGCCCGCGCAACTCTTCGAGCCTTTCCTCGAGCGCGCCCGCGCTGCCATCGATTTGAAGCTCGGCAAGCGCGGCGTCCAGGGCGACCAGCACCTGTAAGGCCGCCTCTCGATCGCGTCCCTGCTCGACGTCGACTCGCGCTCGGAGGACGAGCTCCTCGCTGATGAGCACGGAGTCCCGGCCTCCCAGCACGGCGGCCAGCCGGGCCTGCGGCTCAAGGACTCTGGCGCGGGGCTGCCGTCTGCGCCGAGCGATCAGCTCCCGCGCGTCGGTCCAGTGGCCGTGAGCTACCTGCTCGCCGGCGCCGAAGCCCAGGCGGGCCACAAGCGCCTGCCGACGGCCCACCGGATGGAGATGAGGGTCCGCGCTCACAAGCCGAAACGCCTGCAAGGCGTGGTTGAGCACGGTGAGCCCCGCGTCAACCTCCGGTTCGCCGGCACCAGACAGCCATCGCCTGCCCTCGGCCTCGTCCTCAAGCGGCCTACCGACGTCGACTATGGTGGCTCGCCCCGTAGCCACCGGCGCGGGCGACGGCTCGGGGTGAGCCTTGCGCCGCGAGCGCACGCGAGCGAGCCCCCGCCGCTGGTGCGCGCCGAGCGTGACGAGAACGAGCACGTGCGCCGGCTCTGAGCGATCCAGGTCCCCAGGGCCGCGGAGAAGATACCGGCCGTCCGGCGGCCCGAGCGGCCACGGATATTCGACCTGGACGAAACGGAAGAGGGGCCGCGGTGGGTTCATCGCGGGGCCGGCTAAGAGGACCGCGGCGCGGTCATCGCGGTGACCAGCTGAGCGGACCGGTGCCGGGAGTGTGGTGCCGTTATTTTTTGACGGCGTATTTGCTGGGGTTGATGGGGACGGTGGGTTCGGGGATTTGGTCTAGGCGTTGGATGAGTTGGATCCATTGCCCGGGTTTGAGGATGGTTGCGAGGGCGGTTGAGAGGTTTTTGTT
>DASRHQ010000061.1:0-16936 GCA_035650455.1 Solirubrobacteraceae bacterium | reverse complement strand
GGGGTACTTGTAGGCCGCGACCCGCTGCTTCAAATAGTCGCGCAGGTCATCCGGAGAGGCATCGCAGCCGTCCTTGAGCGCGACTGCTGCGCCCACCTCCTCGCCCAGCGACGGGTGCGGGACGCCGAGCACGGCCGCCTCGCGAATCGCCGGGTGCCCATACAAGACCTCTTCGACCTCACGCGGATAGACGTTGTAGCCCCCGCGGATGATCAGGTCCTTCTTGCGGTCGACGATGAAGTAGTAACCGTCCTCGTCAACCGTCGCGATGTCCCCCGTGTGGAACCAACCATCGCGCATCACCTCCTCGGTTGCGTCAGAGCGGTCCCAGTAGCCGCTCATCACGAACGGCCCTCGCATCACAAGTTCCCCCGGCTCGCCGCGGGGCACCTCGGAGCCCGACTCGTCGACGAGCCTGATCTCGGTGCCGCCGATCGGGACCCCGATCGAGCCGGGCTTGCGCTCGCGGTCCGGCGTGTTGAAGGTGCCCATCCCACACGTTTCCGATAGCCCGTACCCCTCCAGCACCTTCGCGCCGAACGCCTCGTCGAAGCCCCGCAGCACCTCGACCGGCATCGGCGCCCCGCCCGAGACGCACAGATCCAAACTCGAGACATCGAGGTGCTCGCGCTCGGGGTGGTGCAGCAGCGCCGCGTACATCGTCGGCACCCCGCCGAACGTGGTCGCGCCGTCGCGCTCGATCACCTCGAGCACCTTGGCGGGATCGAACCTCGGGACCAGGGTCAGCAGTCCGTGGGCACGCAGCGTCACGTTCATGATCGCGCTCATCCCGAACACGTGGAAGAGCGGCAGCGTGGCCACCGTTACCGAGTCCGGGCCCGCGTCGACCAGCTCGCGGCCCACGTCCGCGCCCGCCTTGAGATTCGCGTGGGTGAGCGTCGCGCCCTTGGGGGTGCCCGTGGTCCCCGAGGTGTAGATGATCACCGCCGGGTCGCTGTCGGATCGCTCCGCGATTTCGCGAACGGGCTCGGCCGAAAACAACAGCTTCTCGAACTCGCCGGGCTCAACCAATATGCACTCCGCCCCGGCCTCAGAAGCGCCCGCCGCGCACGGATCACGGAACTGGTGCCAGCCGAGCAGCAGACGCGCCCCGGAGTCCGAGAGGTGGAAGGCGACTTCGCGCTCCTTCAGCAGCGGGTTCATCGGCACCACGATGGCGCCGAGTCGCAAAGCTCCGAAGTAGATCGCAGGGAAGTAGGGGACGTTAGGCAGCTGCATTGCAACCCGGTCGCCGACGTCGACGCCCCTTGACCGGAGCAGGCCGGCGGCCCGCGCGGTGGCCTCGTCGAGCAGCTGATAGTCAAAGACGAGGTCGTCGAGCTTGATCGCGGGGTGGTCGGGATGCTCGGACGCGGCGGCCGCAAGAACCTGCGCGAAGTTGGTCACGCCTTCGCCTCCGCCTTCGCCTCTGTCTCAGAGCCCTCCGATGAGTCCATCTCCGCCAACTCCCGCTTGAGCACCTTCCCGGTCGGGTTGCGCGGAAGCTTGTCCAAGAAGACCACCTCGCGCGGGACCTTATAGCGCGCGAGGTTCGACTTCACGTGGTCTTTGAGCTCGTCCTCGGAGACCTTGCCCGAGTCGCTCAAAACCACGAATGCCCGCAGTCGCTGGCCGAACTGCTCGTCGTCCACCCCGATGCAGGCGGCGTCCGCCACGGCGGGATGGGCGGCCAGCACCTCCTCGACCTCCTTGGGGAAGACGTTCTCCCCGCCCGAGACGATCATTTCGTCGTCGCGGCCCTGGACGAACAGGCGTCCCGCGGGATCGAAGTAGCCGATGTCGCCGGTGGCCATCAAGCCATCGACGCGGTCCTTGTCGCCACCGCCCGTGTAGCCCTCGAAGAGCATCGCGTTGCCCACGAAGATCCGTCCTGTCTCCCCCTGGTGCACCGGACGCCCCTCCTCGTCGTACAACCGCACGATGCTGCCGCGGGTGGGCTTGCCGGCGGTGCCCGGTGCGGCGCGCAGATCGCGCGGCCGCGCCAGCGTGGCCGCCGCTACCTCCGTCGAGCCATACATGTTGTAGATGTTGTCCCCGAACTCGTCCATCCACTGCCTGGCAAGCTCGCCCGACAGCGCGGAGCCGCTCGCACATACCGCCCGCAGCGAGCTCACGTCGTAGCGCTCGCGCTCGGCCGGTGCGAGCGCGAGGATGCGCTGCAGCATCACCGGCACGACCACCAACACCTCGCACTGATGCTCGGCGATGTCGGCCAGGCACTGGGCGGGATCGAACTTGCGGCGCAGCACGAAGGTCGATCCGAGCGCCAGTCCCAGCGCGAAATTGGACAGCCCCCAGGTGTGGAACAGGGGCGCTCCGATACGCACCCGCTGACCCTCGTGCATGGGGATCCGTTCCAGCAGCGACGCGGGCGGGTCAAGGGTCAACGGCGTGTGCTCACGAGAGGCACCCTTGGGCGTGCCCGTGGTTCCCGAGGTGAGAATCGTCAACCGACCCGTGCGCTCGGGCCGCGGCGGCGCCGCGGTATGGCCGCTTGAGGCGAAGTCCTCGAGCCGCGGGTCGGCCAGGTCGTCTGAGTCGTACCAGCCGATGAACCGACGCCTCCTGCGCCCCGCATCGTGGACCAGCTCGGAGAACTCCTCGTCGTAGATCAGCGCCGCGGCACTCTCGCGCTTGGCGACCTCGGTCAGCTGGGGTCCCGCGAAGGAGGTGTTGAGCAAAAGGACGTCGGCGCCGATCTTGCCGACCCCGACGACTGCCTCCACGAAGCCGCGGTGGTCGCGGCACATCAGCCCTACGCGGTCACCGGCACTCACGCCGGCCTCGAGCAGCCCGTGGGCAATCGCGTTGGTCCGCTTGTCGACCTCCTCGTATGTGAGCATTCCCAGCTCGTCGATGAGCATGGGCCGCTGCGGATGGCGGATCGCGCCCGCCACCAGACCGGTGGCGAGCGACGCTCCAAAGCGCACCGCTGCGAGCCCGATGCGAGCGACCTTGTCCGGCCGCATCGGCGCGACCAGACCCGCTTTAGTCAACACCCACACGTTCCCGGCCTCGTGCAGCGCCCGCCCCACCAGGCCGCTGGTCCCGTTAGAAGCGCTCGGCGGCGCGTTTCCCTCCGCGGCGGCCTTCACGCCCTCGAGCCACCTGCGCGCGAGCCCCGAGACCTCGCCTCGAGAGACCAGCTCGGCGAGCGTCCCCAAGAACGTCCCCGGAGCGCCGTAGGAGAGGCGCAGCTGCACCCGAGTGCACCCCGAGCCGCCGTCGCGCAGGCGCAGGTGCACGCGCTGCTCAATCCCTCTGATCGAGGTCCAGGAAATATCGCGCTCGGAGTCGTACTCGACGATCTCTACCTCGCTGACGACCTCGGTCGCGCCGACGCGGTAGCGGATCCGATAGCGGGCGCGCGGGCCGGGTTCGCGCTCGGGGTCCTCGGGGTCGCAGGTTGTGATGCCGTCGAAGAGCTTCGGGTAGCGGCCGGGGTCGCGGACCACCTCCCAGACGCGGCCACGTGGGGCCTGCACCAGTGTCTGCTGCTCGACCCTCATCCGATCACCGGCAGGCGGCGATCCTCCGCAAGCGAGGTCAGCACGTCTTGCATCTGCGCGCGGATGTCGCGGTCGATCTCGGCGACGTCGGGGTCCTTGCCATAGCGCTCGCGCAGGTCGATCGGCGGTAGCACTCGCACGCTGATCTTTGCCGGGAGCGGCAGGTGCCCGAACAGCGCCGGCTGAAGCCCGAACGGCAGTCCCAGCATGAACGGCAGGGTCTTCAGGCGCAGCAGCCGGTCGGCTCGCGTCACCCGGGCGAGGCCCTCGCCCCGTGTCAGAAATAGAGCGGTCTCCTGACTGCCGATGGAGACCACGGGCGCGATCGGCACGCCGAGCTTGAGCGCGGTGCGCACGTAGCCCTTACGCCCGCCGAAGTCGACCTTCTCCTGTTGCCAGCTGGGGCGAAAGACGTCGTGATCGCCGCCCGGATAGACGAGCACCGCCGCGTTGGCCTTGAGCGCGAGCTCCGCATTGCGGGTGTTCGCCGCGACCGTGCCGTACCCGCGCACGAGCTGGCCCGTCGGGCCGGCCACGACGAGGTTGTGGGCGAGCTGGTAGAAGGGCCGCTCGACCCCGAAGTAGGTGCTGAACGCGAGCACGAATACGAACAGGTCGGGTGCCACAACCCCGCCGGAGTGATTGCCGACCAGCAGCACCGGTCCCTCCGGCGGCACGTGGTGCAGACCGTCCACGTCGGCGCGGAAGTAGCGGCTGGCGAGCAGCCACAGACCCGGGAGCGTTTCGCGGATGTAGTCGGTGTCGCGGGCATCCAGGTCGCCCGCTGGAATCGCCGCGGTGATCGTGTCTTTGACCGCCCGCGGCACGCCGAGAACCGCCCGCCCAGCAGCGGTCGGCAAGCTCGCGACCGCCGAAATCCCCGCCTGCCGGGGCGCGCTCACCGCCATGCGGTCACTCTACCCCCGTCAGTGGTGCTGACGCTTGACTGGAGCGATGGAGTCGCCGCGCCCGATGGTGGCGCATCCGTTGACAGCCGGCCCTCCGTTCAGGCGGTCAGTCAGGAACGTGGCCGCGTCGGCCTCGAACGGAGCAGCTGCGTTCGTGTGGTCAAGGCCCTGGTTGATCTTGAACTGGACCTTCAGTCCGCGCTTGCAGTATGCGTGGGCGAGCGCCTCATCGTCCGCGGCGACCATGACGCCATCGCCCCGCTGACCGTTCTGCTTGCCCACCTCGATCAACATCGGCTCGCGTGGCGTTCCGGTCCGGCTCATGATCAGGCGGTTGACGATGCGCACAAAGACCTCGTTCGAGAAGATCGGCACGTAACGGGGCTTGAGCAGCTGTTGGTACCTAAGCCCGGGGTACTTGCCGAGGTAGTTATTGATGCACCCGCCCTGCTCCTGGCCGATGAGCTTGCGGCCGTAAGCGGAGGCGTACTTATCGATGTTGACGCCGAACGCCCGTCCCAGCGAGAGCAGCACCGCGGGAATGATTCCCGACCAGCTGGGGCTGCCGTTGATGTAGGACAGGTTGTGCGCGAGGTCCACGGGAACGCCGCCCTCGGCGGCGCCAACGATGTGAAGTTGACTTGCGTACTTGCCCGCGAGCTCGGCGCCGAAATCGGTGGCGATCGAGCCGCCCGAGTAGCCCACCAGGCCAACCGGGGTCTTGCTCCGCGAGAGCTTGAGCAGATTCTCCGCGGCGCGGATGCCGTCGAGCGTTCCGTACCCCGACTGCTGCCCGGCGACCCAGCGCAGGTTGACACCCTCGTAATCGGGGACGAGGACGGTGTATCCCTGGGCCACGTAGCCGAGGATGAACTGCTCCTCGTCTTGGGCGGTGGAATCGCTCGAGTTGCCGCCGCGCAGTGTGTAGGACGGATCGCATTGCGAACCCAGTGCGTCGTAGGCGGTCTGGTAGGAGACGAGGCGCGTCGTAAGCGCCGGCGCGACGGGACTTATGACGGTGGTCACCGCGAGCTCGGGCTGGCCAAGCTCGCCGGTCGTCCGGTAAAGGATCTGGGTGGCCTTGACCGGGGTCTTGTTGCCGTTCTCGGCGATCTTCACGCTGCGTTTCTTGAGCACGGTCCCAGGCGCGATGTGTGCCAGCGGACGGCTGTAGCGGTAGAAGGGGTCCTTCGAGGGCAGCACGGGCTTGCTGCCCGCATGCGCACCCGACGCGCTCGCCAACCCCACGAACCCGAGCACACACGCCACCGCGCTCAATGCAACCGCTCCAATTGCGCAAGCTAGCCTTGCCATCGCGTCGCCGGAAACCTAACACTCCGGAATCCGGCGTGCGTCACTGAACCCATGATCAAGGAGACTTAGATGACCGCCACGACCGATCACGCCACCAGCGTTCGCGACAAGCTCTACATCGGCGGGCAGTGGGTCTCGCCCGCGGGCGCCGGCAAGATCGAGGTGGTCAACCCGACCACTGAGGAGCCGCTTGGGTCGGTGCCCGAGGGCAGCGCGCAGGATGTCGAGCGCGCGGTTCAGGCGGCCCGGGATGCCTTCCCGACCTGGTCGCAGACGCCCGTGCAGCGGCGCGCCGAGTCCCTTCAAGCGATCGCGGATGGCATCGGCGAGCGGATGGACCAGATCGCCGCGCTGATCGCCCACGAGGTGGGGATGCCGGTCAAGCTCGCGCGCATGATTCAGGCGGGGCTGCCGCGCACCGACTTCGCCTCGATGCCCCAGGTCATGGAGCAGACTCTCTGGGAGGAGGAGGTCGGCAACTCATTGCTCGTACGCGAGCCGATCGGCGTGGTCGGCGCGATCACGCCCTGGAACTACCCCTTGCACCAGCTCGCCGCCAAGGTGGCGCCGGCGCTCGCGGCCGGCTGCACAGTCGTGGTCAAGCCCTCCGAGGTCGCGCCGCTCACCGCCTTCGTGTTGGCAGAGATCATCGCTGACGCGGGGCTCCCCGCCGGCGCGTTCAATCTCGTGACCGGTTACGGTCCGGTGGCGGGGGAGGCGCTCGCCGCCCACCCCGGCGTCGACATGATCTCCTTCACCGGCTCGACGCGAGCCGGGCGGCGGGTCTCCGAGCTGGCCGCCGCCACCGTCAAAAAGGTTGCGCTGGAGCTCGGGGGAAAGTCCCCGAACGTGATCCTCGAGGACGCGGATCTGGAGCAGGCGGTGCCCGACGGCGTCTCGAAGTGCTTCTTGAACTCGGGCCAGACCTGCAGCGCGCTCACGCGGATGCTGGTGCCGCGGGGCCGGCTCGCAGAGGCGGAACGGATCGCGGCGGCGGCTGCGCAGCGGTTCACGCCGGGCGACCCCTTGACGCCGGAGACGAGGCTGGGACCGGTGGTGTCCGAGACTCAGCTCGAGCGCGTGCGCGGCTACATCCGCAAGGGGCTCGAGGAGGGCGCCAAGCTGGTGACAGGCGGCGCCGACCTCCCGGAGGGCATCGATCACGGCTACTTCGTGCAGCCGACCGTCTTCTCCGAGGTCAACCCAGAGATGACGATCGCGCGCGAGGAGATCTTCGGGCCGGTGCTTGTGCTGATGCCCTACGAGGACGAGGAAGACGCGGTGCGGATCGCGAACTCAAGCGACTACGGTCTCGCGGGGGGTGTGTGGTCGGGCGATGAGGAGCGCGCCAAGGGAGTCGCGCGCAGGCTCCGCACGGGCCAGGTGGAGGTCAACGGCGGGGCCTTCAACCCGCTGGCGCCGTTCGGGGGCTACAAGCAATCCGGTCACGGTCGCGAGCTGGGGCGCTTCGGGCTCGAGGAATTCCTCACCGTGAAGGCACTGCAGTTGTAAGTATTGGTGGCCGGGGCGCATGCGCCCCGGCCCCGGCCGGAACATGTTCCGGCCGGCCGGCGGGCACATGTGCCCGCCGGTGGGGCCGCGCATGCGCGGCCCCAAACGCGGAAATCCGTACGACATGCGTCAGCTGACCGCCCTCGATCAGCAGTTTCTCGCGCTCGAGGATGCGCGCCACTACGGCCATGTCGGCGCGCTCGCGGTTCTCGACCCCTCTCGAAGCGCGGCGCATTGACCGTGCTCGACCTACAGCAGCTGATCGAAGAGCGGCTGCCGCTGGTGCCGCCGTTCCGCTGGCGGCTGGCCGAGGTGCCGCTCAACCTGGACTACGGCTACTGGATCGATGACCCCCACTTCGACCTGGAGTTCCACGTACGCGAGATTGCGCTGGCGCCGCCGGGAACGGACGATCAGCTCGCCGAGCAGGTCGCCAGGATCTTCTCCCGCCCGCTGGACCGCGCGCGGCCGCTGTGGGAGCTGTACCTGATCCATGGCCTCCCGGAAGGGAGGGTCGCGGTCATGACCAAGATCCATCACGCCGTGATCGACGGTCTATCGGGTGCCGAAATCACCGGAGCGCTGCTCGATCTGAGCCCCGAAGGGCGTGACCCGCCGCCCCCGCTTCAGCCGGCGCCGGAGGCCTCGCCGGGGCAGCTCGACATGCTGGCGCGGGGTCTTCTGGGGGTGCCGCGCTACCCGATGCGGCTGCTTGGATCCATCCCGCGCGCGCTGCCCAACATCGAGGAGGTCCCCACGCTGGGAACCGTCCCCGGCGTCCGGGCGGCCGGTCGCGTGGCCGCTTCGGCCGAGCGCCTGGTGGGGCGACGGCGCGTGGTGGGAAACGTCGACCTGGTGCCGCCGCGGACCTCGTTCAACGGACGGGTCTCCGCGCACCGGCGGTTTGCCTTCACGCAGCTGTCGCTCGACGAAGTCAAGGCGATCAAGAACAGGCACGGCTTCACCGTCAACGACGTGATCGTCTCGGTCTGCGCGGGCGCGGTGCGCCGTTGGCTGATCAAGCACGGAGAGCTTCCCGAGGAACCGCTGGTCGCGCAGATCCCGGTCTCCGTCCGCCACGAACAGCAATACGGCACGTTCGGCAACCGCATCCTCCTCATGACCGCGCCGCTGTACACCAACATCTACGACCCGATCGCCCGGCTCGAGCAGACCCACGAGGCGCTGGTCGACATGAAGGAGCGTCACAAGGCGCTGCCCGCGGAGCTGCTCAAAGATGCAAACCAGTTCATCCCGCCGGCCCTGTTCTCGCGCGCGGCGAGGCTCACCTTTTCGCTCAGCGCGAGCAAGCGCGGCCGTCCCGCCTGGAACCTCGTCGTGTCAAACGTCCCCGGTCCCCAGTTCCCGCTGTACATGGCGGGCGCTCGGCTCGAGGCCCATTACCCGATCTCGGTGGTGACCGACGGGATGGGGCTCAACATCACGGTCATGAGCTACTGCGGCCACCTCGACTTCGGCATCGTCGCCGACCGCGAGCAGATGCCCGATCTGTGGTCGCTCACCGAGTGGCTGAGGGAGGCGCTCACAGAGTTGCAAGCGCCTCCCTCGCGAGTCTCAGTGAAGTAGCTCCAGCGAGTTGGCCACCGGGCTGGGCGGCCCCGCGTCATTGACGAAGTAGACGCCGTTTCCCTTGGGGGCGATGGCGAGTCCGAACAGGTCGCCGGCGCCGTTCTTCATCAGTGTCTTTGCGGTCTGCTTGCCGGACGGGGTGGTCTCGACCGCCCTACCGTCGGCGCCGTTCATCGAGATGATGTTGCCGTTCGGGGCGATCGCGAGGCCGAGCGGGTCATTGAGGAAATGACCCTTGGAGACCGTGATGCCGGCGCCCTTGAACTTGGTCGTGCGCGTCATGGCCGACGGGATCGCGGCGATCCTGTTGGCGACGGCGCCGGCCACGTACAGGGTGCCGTTGGGGCCCAGCCCCACGCCGGTCGGTCCCACCACAAGCGCGGCCGGGTCGGTGCGCTCGCTGAAGCCGCCGGCGATCACCTTGTTCGAGGTGACGGTGAAGTTGCCGCCGCTGGTCTGCACTCCGATGCGAACCACGGTGCCGCGGTGCACGATCTTTCCTGCCGCCGCAACGGTTCCGTTGAGGACATTGGTCACAAACAGGGTGAACTTGTTCCCGTTGCCGACGGCGGTCATGTCCCACGGGCCGTTGATATCGCCGCCCTTGAGCGTCTTGACCACCTTGCCGTTGGAGTTGAGGACTGTGAGCGCTCCCGCCGTCATGTTGGCCGACATGCCACCCGGCGCGGGGAGGCTGCCCACGACAACAAACCCGTTTGGAAGCTCGACCAGTGCCGTCGTGAGACCGACCGCCTTGGCCTTGGTGGGTCGCGGGACGACCGCGAACACGTGCGCATTGCCGCTGGGGGAGACCTCCATGATGCTCGACCCCGTCCCCTGCTGGTTCTTGGAGTTATTGAAGTTCGAGACGAGCACGTCGCCCTTCACCAGCTTGCCCACCGAGCGCTGAACCACGGCGACCCCGTAGGGGTTCTGGTCGCCCTTCGCGGGCCCCGCCTTCGGAACCATGCTCGCGAGGTGGGTGATCGTGTGAAAGCGACTCAGGAAGCTCTTCTGCGGCTTTCCCACCGATGCGGCGGCCGCCGAGGCGATCAACGCGGCTGCAAGCGTGGTCGCGACCGCCACCGCAGCGGTGAGCTTGTTCTTCTGCATCCCTGGCCCTCCAATCGTGTTTGGCGCCCCGTCGAGCGCTTCTTTAGAGGAGACGCAGAATGTTGTGCGAACCTTCCCGCGTGGCATCCGTGTTCATCTACCGCGCGGGTCCCCAGCGGATCCCTGAGCTGGAGCCGCTGTGGCGCGTGCTCTACGACCACCAGGCCGAAATCGGCGACTCCGTCGCTCCCATGCGCGATTTCGGCGATAGCTGGCGCCGGCGGCAGGCTCAGTACCACGCCTGGCTGAGGGGCGATGACGCCGTGCTGCTGGTGGCCGAGCGAGATCGCCAGGCGATCGGCTACGCGATGGTCACCATCGGCGATGGGCCGGCCACGTGGGACCTGGGGGAACGTACGCTGGTGATCGAGTCGTTGGCGGTGCTGCCCGAGGAGCGCGGCGCCGGGGTCGGACACGCGTTACTGGCCGAGGCCGAGCGCGTCGCCCGGGAAGCGGGCGCAGACACCATGGCCGTCGGGATCATGCACACCAACGATGACGCGCGCACGTTCTACGAGCGCGAGGCCTTTGGCCTGTTCTACGTCGAGCTGGTCGCGGACCTGCGAGAGCAGGGGTAATTCCCGAGCCGCCTCGCTCCCGAGCCGTCTCGCCCTTCTTAGCGGACACCACGGACCTCACCCCCACCCGCGGGTCGAGGTGGGGTCCCCCATGTCCGGTATCCGGACGCGAGGGACCTCACCTTGGTCGACATTGGGGGGTGCGGTCCCTGATGTCCGCTTGGCGCGCTCAGTCCAGGTTCCAGCCGAAGTAGACCTCGGCCCTCGAGATCCGGTCGCCCCTGAAGGTCAGGATTTCGGTGTTGCGACCCCTGCCGCCGTCGGCGCGCGTCATCTCGTAGGTGACGATCACCTCGTCGCCTGACTGAACCACGCGGACGAACTCGAACTGTTGGTGCTGACCCGCGCCGGGCCAGCAGCGCTCGAAATAGCCGGCGCGGTCGAGGGACACGTCGACTGGGCTCGAGAAGGTGAAGTCCTCGGTAAGGGCGCGCTCGACGAAGTCACGGTCGCCCGCGGCAAAGGCGCGATACATATCGCGTGCGATCTCCGCAGTGTCTCTGGCCACGTAAGCTGAGACCACGGGGACTGCCGAAACTCATCGCCCATGACCGAGCAGCACGTCCGCAACCGCACCATGCCCCCGTCCACGGTCATTCCGCAGCTCATCTACGAGGACGTCGGCGAGGCGATTCGGTGGCTGTGCGACAAGTTCGACTTCGTGGAGCGCTGGCACGCCGGTGACCATCGGGCGCAACTCTCGTTCGGCGGCGGCACCGTGGTGGTCACCGAGCCGCGGACCTCGAGCGTCCTGCCGGGACGCCAATCGGTGATGGTGCGCGTCGAGGATGTCGACGCTCATTGCGCGCGCGCCCGCGACCGCGGCGCGAGAATCCTCCGCGAGCCGCAGGACTTCCCTTACGGAGAGCGTCAATATACGGCGGAGGACCTGTTCGGCCACCACTGGAGCTTCTCGCAGTCGATCGCAGATATCGCCCCCGAGGAGTGGGGTGGCACGTCTGGTCCCGCACTCGAGGCGGATGCGGCGGGTCCTCACCTCTCGGTCATGCTGATCGTGCCCGACGCGGCCGCTGCGGTCGCCTGGTACAAGGATGCGCTGGGGGCGACCGAACTGTGGGATCTCGGAGGGGTGGCTGGACTCGAAGTCCAGGGCGCCCCGTTCTTTCTCCACGAGGCGAATCCACGCAACCCGGAGGAGAACGCTCCGGGCCGCATCGGTATGACGAGCACCCGTATCGAGGTGTTTGTCGACGATCCGGATGGGTTCGTGGCGCGGGCGCTCGCGGCCGGCGCAGTCCTCGGGTCGGATATCGAAGATCACGCGGTGCCCTGGGGGACGCACCGCCAGGGCGGTTTCTACGACCCTTTTGGCCACAACTGGTCTGTGGGAGATCGCTCTCCGCTGAGCCGGTGGGCCGAGTCGACCGGCTCGAGCGCGAGCACGCCTTAGCTCAGCGTCTGCCCCTCGCTGAGCATCTGAAGCGCTCGAGCCACGCGGCGATCCCGCGTCTCCTCGCGCTTGGCCTCGGCGACCCAGCGCGCGTACTCCTTGCGGTGCGTAAAGGCCAGCCGTTCGAACGCCGCCTGGGCATCGGGGTCGTCGGAGAGGGCTCGGGCCAGCGCTTGCGGGATCTCGACCTCGCGCGGGTCGGTGTCGAGCTCAATCGCCACCTCGACTTTGTCCCCGGCTTCGACCCCCGCCGACTCCCGGACCGCGCGGTTGAGCCCCAGCAGAAACTCGCCGCGCATGCGCGTCACGGTCGTGCGCCAGGTGTAGCCGTTGACCGTCGCGCGTACCGGGAAGCGCTTGGCGCCCTCGCCGATCGCGGCCACCTGGTCGTCGTCTAAGACGACCGCCGCCGCGGGGCCACGGGGGACCAGCTGAGTCTTCAGCTCGAGCGCGCCCATCGGCCAAGAGTGTGGCATCAGGGCGGCGACGAGCGCCCGTCCGCGAGAATCACAACCAGTGTCGCAGTACGGCCCCAGCACGCGGGCGGTCCGCGCGGGCCAGCCGGAGGCCCGCGACGAGGCCCCTTTCCTCCCGGGCCCGACGTTCGCCGCTTCCTATCACCTGCGCGGCGACCCCTCCGAACACGCCGACGTCTACGGCCGTTACGACAATCCCACCTGGCGCGGGCTGGAGGACGCGATCGGGGCGCTCGAGGGGGGCCACGCGCTGGTCTTTGCCTCGGGCATGGCCGCCGCCTCGGCCGTCCTGCTCGAGTGCAGCGAACCGGGCCGCCCGGCGGTGCTCCCCAGCGACGGATATCCAGCCGTACGTGCGATCGCACGCGATTACCTCGGTCCTCGCGGGGTGCCGGTGCGGTTCGTCGCCACTGACCAGGAAGCGATTCTCGAGGCGCTTCCCGAGGCCGGCCTGGTTTGGGTGGAGACGCCGTCCAATCCACGGCTCGATGTGGTCGACATCGCGCAGGTCGCTCGCGCCGCGTCGGAGGTGGGGGCGCTGCTGGTGGTTGACAACACGTTGGCCACTCCGCTTGGGCAGCTCCCGCTCGGCCTCGGCGCCGACCTGGTCGTCGCCAGCGGGTCCAAGCACCTGTGCGGACACTCCGATCTGGTGCTCGGGTACGCCGTCGCGCGTGATCCCGCCGGGATTGAGCGACTCCACGCCTGGCGCACGCTCGCCGGTGCGATCCCGGGCCCCTTCGAGGCCTGGCTCGCGCACCGCTCGCTGGCAACCCTGGAGGTCCGCCTGCAGCGTCAGTGCGGCAACGCGTCCGCGCTCGCCGAACTGCTCGCAGGGCGCGAGGAGGTCTCGAAGGTTCGCTATCCCGGTCTCGCGGCCGACCCTTCGCACGCTCTGGCGAGAACGCAGATGCGGGTGTTCGGGTCAGTGCTCGGCTTCGCCTTGCCGGATGCGGAGTGGGCGCAGCGATTCCTCGACCGGGCCGACCTCGTCATCCAGGCCACGAGCTTCGGCGGAGTCCACACAACCGCTGAGCGACGGGCGCGATGGCGAACCGATGACGTGCCGGACGGCTTCATCCGCCTCAGCGCCGGGATCGAGAACACCGAGGATCTGCTGGCCGATGTGACGCGAGCCCTCGACGCCGCGAACATGAAGGGATGCTGAGCGTCCCGCTAGCCGCCGTGAGCGTGGCGTGGCTCGTGTCCGCCCTGGGCTTTGCGGTGGCCATGGCAGGCACGCCGGGACCCAACAACGCGATGCTGACGTCGTCGGGATCGCTCTGGGGCTTTCGCCGCACGGTGCCGCACATGGTGGGGATCTCGATCGGCTTTCCAGCGATGCTCCTCGCGGTGGCCCTTGGACTCGGTGGGCCGCTGCGAGCACACCCCACGGTTCTGACGGTGATGCGCTGGCTGGGTGCCGCCTATCTCCTGTACCTCGCCTGGAGGATCGCGACCACTCCACCGCAGGCCGAGGCGGGGCATGAGAACCGCGCTGCGTCGAGGCGCCGACCTCTGGGTTTCTTGCAGGCGGCGATGTTTCAGTGGGTCAATCCCAAGGCCTGGTTGATCACGCTCAGCGCGCTCGCCACCGTGGCGTCGACCGCGGGACACCCGTCCGTGCCCCGCGCGCTCATCCTCTCGGGAGTTTTCCTCGCCGTCACCGGGCCGATCACGGCGTTTTGGACCGCGGTTGGGGTGGGGGTCTCGCGCTTTCTGGCCACTGCGCGAGCGGTGCGCCGGTTCAACGTTGCGATGGCCGGATTGCTGGTCGCTTCGCTCGTGTCTGTGCTTGTCGGCGGCGCATAACCCTCGATGTGCGCCGGGCGCGGCGGGCGTGCTCTACAGCAGCCCCACCTGGCGCAGGATCGCGACCGAATCCGAGTACACGTCCTTACGCTTCACCTTGCCGCGCTCGAAGGGGATGATGTCCATGCCCTCCCACTCGATGCGGCGACCTGACGGCTCGGCGACGATCTCGCCTCGCCGCAGCGGCTTTACATGGGTGGCGGTGGCGGTCCACTCCTGGACCACGAGGTCATCGCGCACGTACAGCCGCCGGGTCGTAAACGCGATGTCGGGCCAGGACTCGAAGATGCGCGCGATGTGAGCGATCGCCTCCTCGCCCTCGGCGCGCTCGCCGGCGGTGTGGTTCTCGAAGACCATGTCCGGTGCGTGCAGAGAACGGATCCGGTCCAGGTCGTGTGCGCCCCACGCCTCGTTGTATGCCGCGATCGCCTGGTGGAGATCCTCGGTATACGTCGTCATGCCCACTCCATCGGCGCGAATCCACTCGATGTGGGCGCCGAGACGATAAGCACGCTCGCGGCCTCGCCGCCGTCGTTGCGCACCGTCCGCGAGTGCTCCGGGTCGATGCGCGCGAACGTTCCCGCGCGCGCCGGATGGTCCTCACCGTCGATGACCAAGGTGGGGCTCCCGCTGACGACGCAGAAGAGTTCCTCCTGGTCGCGCGCTGCCTCATCGTGTTCGGGGATCTGCTCGCCGGGCGGTATCTCGACCAGGTTGACGCCGAAGGATTTGACCCCAAGCGTCCGTCGGACGAGGCGCCAGTTTCCGCTGCGCTCGCACTCGTCTCGGTGGGCGACGGTGACGGTCATGATGGCTCCGGCTCACTCGGCCCTGGCGTAGTTGGTGGCGCCATACCAGTCCACAACGACAACCGGCTCGTCGCCTACCACCCACGCGTCATGGCCGCTGGGCAGCGAAGTCACGTCGCCCGGCTCCGCGACGAGCTCTGTGCCGTCGTCCATTCTGATGGCCAGCCGGCCGCTGACGTGATACTGAAAGTGCGGCGCCTCGCAGGACTCGGTCCCCGCGATGGGCCTGACGTCGTTCGACCAGCGCCACCCTGGCTCCAGCACCAGCCGGCCCACCTCGGCGCCGCCGATCGATACCAGCTCGACTCGCCCGTGTGGAAACTCGCGTATCTCCGACGGTGCACCGAAGCTCACGCGCTCGGTTTCCTGCCTCAGATAACTGCTCTGCATGATCGGCCCCTCCGGTCCTCGCGGCCCCCTCTGCGGACGGGGGCCGGTTCAACCGGTAGTCTTACCTACTAGTAGGTAAGAAGTCAAGTATTTTCCGTTTGACGATGACGTCTTCCAAGCGCGATACCGAGCCGGCGCAGCGAGGTCAGAGACCTGACACGGCGACCCGCATCCTCGACAGCGCCGAGCGGTTGGTGCAGGCGCGCGGCTACAACGGATTCAGTTACGCCGACGTGGCTTCGGAACTTGGCGTCACAAAGGCCAGCCTGCACTACCACTTTGCGAGCAAGACGGACCTAGGGCAGGCGCTCATCAGCCGCTACTCGCAGCGCTTCTCGGCCGCGCTTGAAGAAATCGACTCGCGGCTGAGCGACGCCCCGGCCAGGCTCGACGCGTACGCCGCGCTCTACGCGCAGGTGCTTCGCGGCCACCGCATGTGCCTGTGCGGGATGCTCGCGGCGGAGTACGCCACGCTTCCACAGCCCATCAGGGAGGGGCTGACCGCCTTCTTTGACCTAAACCAAGCGTGGCTTGAGCACGTCCTCGAAGAGGGATCCGCTGACGGCAGCCTGAGGCTCACCGCACCATCCGCCGAGACGGCCCAGCTGATCGTCAGCGCGCTCGAGGGGGCGATGCTGGTCGCTCGTCCCTACGGTGAGCTGGACCGCTTCGATTCGGTGGTCACCGGCCTCCTTGCGAGCTTGACCGGTAAAGGGGCGTTGACCGCCCCCGACCCACCTGGTAGGTTGTTTACCTAACGAGCGGCTGAACGGGGGCGCCCACCAGAAGCGAAGGAGTGGCAATGGACCGGGACGGGACAGCACAAGCATTGCGCGCGGGCTTTGGGGGCGAGGTGATCTTGCCCTCGGATGTCGGCTATGACGAGGCGCGCACGGTGTTCAACGGCATGATCGATCGACGACCGGCAGCGATTGCCCGCTGCGCCAGCGTGGCTGACGTGGTCGCCGCCGTCGAGTTCGCGCGCGACCGAGGCTTGGTGGTGGCGGTGCGCTGCGGCGGACACAGCGTCGCGGGCTCCAGCGTCTGTGATGACGGGGTGCTGATCGACCTTTCTGGCCTGAAATCGATTCAGGTGGACCCGGAGGCCAAGACCGCCCGCGCGGGTGGAGGCGTCCTGTGGAGTGAGTTCGATGCCGCCACCCAGGAGCACGCTCTCCACACGCCGGGCGGGCGTGTCTCGACCACGGGAGTGGGCGGATTCGCGACCGGCGGCGGCTACGGGTGGACCTCGTCCAAGCATGGGCTCACATCCGACAACGTGATCTCCGCAGAGGTGGTGCTGGCCGACGGGCGCGTGGTGCGAGCGAGCGCCGAAGAGAACCAGGACTTGCTGTGGGGGCTGCGCGGCGGTGGAGGAAACTTCGGAATCGTCACCGAGTTCGAGTTCAAGCTGCACGAGCTCGGACCTAACGTGATCGCGGGCCTCACGATGTGGCCGGTGGATCAGGCATCTTCGGTCCTGCGCGCCTGGC
>DASRHQ010000060.1:0-2626 GCA_035650455.1 Solirubrobacteraceae bacterium | reverse complement strand
TGGCGGCGGTCATCGAGCGCGCTGCTGTTCCGTTCATGGAGTCACTTTCGTCACCTCAGGCAGTCCGGGAGGCGCTGGAGGGCTGGGCGTTCGCAGATGTCCGGCGCCGGCGCCTTCCCGCTTTCCGCCTCGCCGAGGGAGATGTAGCCGGGGCGCGTGCCGAGGTAGAACGGGAGCGATCCCAGCTCGAAGAGGACGACCCAGGTTTGCTTGACGAATACGACACCTTCGCGCGAGAGCTTTTAGCGTCGCGGCAATGATTGCCCGATTCATCAGCCGTCTCGCGTTCGTGCGGGTCGGCGCGATCCTGGTTCTGCCGAGTCGTGCGATGCGTGGCTGTAGTTTTGGCACATCCGCACCATTCGCGCACGTGTAGGACAGCGCGAGCGTAGTTACGACCCCACCCGTTTACACGCGTGCGTCCGCTTTCCGCCTCTTAAGCCCCCGCGCATCGGGCACGATCACATGTCCTCGCGGCTCATCGCCTTGCCGCAAAGGCTGGGGAAGCGGCAAGAGCGGATATGAGCCTTACCGACTTCGCGCATGAAGCGGGAGCTCGCGGCATCACGGGGTTACGCCCGGGAGGTCGGAGGCCAGGCCGAAGTCGAAGAACTGCGGTTCGGGACTGGCAGCAATCCGTTCCTCGCCTCGGAGCCCGGCAGCATCTTCGTCACGGATCTCGGACCCGAGGCAACTTCGGGTCAGCTGAACCAGATAGGCGTCTTTGGCGAGAAGCAGAACTTCGCGATTTCCTTCTCGGAGGAGGACGCGTTCAGCTCCGGTGCTCGCGTCCGAGGAGAACGACCGGATCGGGGCATCTACTCGGTTCCCGGTGGCTGCACCATCCGAGGTGCCTGTGTCGTGAGGAGGGTCAGATGAGCGATGTAGCTAGCTATTTGCCCCGGAAGAACTCGGGTGTCTGAGAAGTGAAACGGCCGCGCTTGGCGCGGCCGTTTCTGCGTATTGGTTGTCGGCGTCGGGGCGGCCGGCGCCGGTCGGGGAGTCTGTCAGGCGGCCTGGACGGCGAGGGTGTCGAGGTCGTAGGTGAGGATGCTCCAGCCGGTCCAGGTTCTGGCGCCGTCGTGGCCTCTGAGGCGTGATCGGCGCATGCCGTAGCCGCGTTTGAGGTGGCTGATGCGACCCTCGCTCCCGGCGCGGTAGCTGGCCAGGCGCTTCTTGGACCTGCGTGATGGCGGGTGTTGTCGGCCGGCGACGAACACGTCGGCGTCGGGGAACGCGTTGTTGGCCGCCTCGACAGGGAAGCCGCCGTCGAGTGCCACCTCCCGCGGTCTGAGCCCGAGCCGGTCGAGTTCAGCGACGGTCGCGGGCAGCAGCTCGCTCTCGTTGGGTGCCCCGATCTGGCTGGCGGCCGGGAGGATCAGCCCGCGCGCGCCGCGGCGGGTGTTCGGCGTCAGCTCGGCGAGCTGGAAGACGTAGCCGAACTCGTAGCGCTTGCCGAGCTTGCCCTTGCCGATCGGCCGCGCGTCCGGGTCAGCAAGCGAAACGAGCCGGTCTGTGATCTTCTGCCCGGCGAGCCGCTGGGTGATCTGTCGGCACACTTTCTCGGCGAGAGCGGTCGCTTGGTCGAGGCGCTCGGCTGCGCGCAACTTGGCCTGCGCGCCGCGTCCGCGCGCCGTTTTGCGGGCCTGCGCGGCCAGGGCGCGCGCTTCGCGGATCGAGCGACGCACGAGCTCGCCGGTCTGGCCGGTCAACTCGAGCACCTGAGCGCGCGCGCCGCCGGACTGCCCTAGCCGGCGGCCGACCGTGCGCCCGATCAGCCGCAGCCGCCGACCGACCGCACGCGATCGGTTCTGGACCCGGCGCGCGCTCCGGCCGACGACGGCGCCGACCGCAGCGCCCTCGCGCGCGAGCCGGCGCGCGGCGTCGAGCGCCAGCGCAGCGTCCGAAGGCCAGCGCACGTCGGCCTCCACGACCGTCGAGTCGCAGCGCATCGCGCGCGCGACGAACCGCCGCTCACGCTGCGCCTTGGCGATCAGCACCCGCGTGATCTCATCAACGACCTCTGCTCCCAGTCGCCGCGCGAGCTTGCGCACCGTCGACTCATGCGGCACCGACGCCGTCAGCGACAGTCCGCAGAAGCGCCGCAGATGCAGCGAGTCCGAAACCTCCCGCACCAACGTCTCGTAGCCCCAGCCGGTGCGCTGCTTGACGACCATCAAACGCACGAACAGCGACATCGCGATCGTCGGGCGACCCCGCTCGCGGGCCGCGGCCTCCCAGCGCTCAGCGATCGGCCCAAGCAGCGCCGGATCGCTCAACAGCCCATCGAGTCGCGCGAGATCCTCAGGAAGCGCGCGCACCTCCAGCGGCAGCACCTCATCGAACAACGACTCCACCTGCTCACCTGCCAAGCGCAGCATCGCCACCCCCGGAAATCGCCAATACGCAGGGAAATCGTCCCCCACGCACCGGACGGACCGAGCGCCAACAACACACCGATCAGCCGCCGTATTTCCGGGGCAAATAGCTAGCGGAGGAGCAGGCGCAGGATCGGCTCGGCCCGGCGGGCGTCGGGGTGCTCGCCGGTGATCAGGTCGAGGTAGGTGTAGCTCTCGATCAGCCGCACGATCACGTAGGCCACCTCGCGCAGGTCCGCCGGCAGCTC
>DASRHQ010000059.1:0-119127 GCA_035650455.1 Solirubrobacteraceae bacterium | reverse complement strand
GCAGATCTGCGCAGGACGCTGATCGCGAACACCACGGCACTCGATGCCTGGAACGACATCACCCCGTTGGCCCGCAATGAGTTCATCTGCTGGGTCGAGGATGCCAAGCAGCAGACGACCCGCGAACGCCGCATTCGCCGGACCAAGGAAGAGCTCGAGGAAGGCCAGCGCCGCCCCTGCTGCTGGCCCGGCTGCAAGCACCGCGAGCGCAACGGCAGATAACGGCTGATCCGTAGTTCGCCATCGCCGTCACCTGATCGCCGGCTCAGCGCCGGATGCCCGCTACGAGGGCGTCCCAGTTGCCGCTCGCGATCCGCTCCTGGTCGGCCGGGGCGAGCCCCGGTGTCTGCAGGAAGTGCTCGACGCCGCCTTCGGGCGCGGGCCGGTAGGGGTAGTCGGTCGCAAAAAGGATGCGGTGCACCCCCACAACCTCGACCGCCCAGCGCAGGTACCGCTGGCTATAAACGCCGCCAGCTGTGATGTAAGCGTTTCGGCGAACGTACTCCGAGAATGGCTGGGGAAGATTGGCCTGCAACGCCAGCCCGTCGGCCCGCTCCAGATAGAACAGGACGACCTCGCCCCAATGCCCGAGGAGCACTTGGAGATCAGGGAAGCGGTCGAACACGCCGGCGAGTGCAAGCCGCAGGAACTGCACGCCGGACTCGTAGTGCCAGCCGATGCCATAGGTCGCGAACGCGCTGTCGATGGATTCCTCGAAGCCCGCGTACAGCGCCGCCCGAACCCGCGGCTGCGGAATCTGCGGGTGGATGTAAAGCGGAGCGCGCAGTGATGCAGCGGCCTCGAAGATTGGCCAGTTGTCAGGGTGGTCGAGGTTGCGCTCGCCGGCGCGGCCGAACAGCAGCGCGCCGTCGAGACCGAGCTTGGTGACCGCGCGCTCTAGCTCTTGTGCAGCTGCGGCGGGCGCCGTCATGGCTAGGGTGGCGAAACCCTGGAACCGGTCGGGATGGATGCTGACGAGCTCGGAGATGCGGTCGTTAGTCTCGACCTGAAGGCGGGTGGCCTCGCCCGCCGACAGGTTGTGCAGCCCTGGCGAGGTGAGCGAAATCACCTGGACGTCCAGCCCCGCCTCGTCCATCGCAGCTATGCGGAGCTCTCCGGTCTCGCGTAGCCGCTCCCCCATCTCCCCCGGGGGGATGCCGGCCCGCGAGTCTGCACGCGCGGCGGGATCGAGTCGACTCCACGCCGCGACGACCTCGTCGGTAACGAAGTGCTCCTCGGTGCCGGTCGTCTTCATCGCAATGCCTGCTTCCTATCCTGCCACCATCGTCGTCTGGCGGGAGGGGGCCATTTCTGGCCAGATAGGGTGGGCATTGACGCTGAGCGTTGTCAATGAAAGGATGGCTTTGGACCGGGGGATTCTTGGGACTTGATCCGGCATCTGAGGGCAAGCTGTACCGCGCGACCAAGCGCCGCCGGGTGCGCGCCAGTAGAAGGGCGCTGGTGGCATCTGGTCTCGTGGCGTCGGTTGCGGCGAGCGGTATCGCGGTGGGGGCGGCCGGGGCGGCCGGGGCGGCGACATCGAGCAAGATCTATGCCTGCTATTCGGATGCGACGAAGGCCTTGTATCACTCCTCGGCGAGCGCGGCGTGCGCACGGGGCTATACCCGCATCTCATGGAATCAGGTAGGGCCGCAAGGGGCGCGGGGCCCTCAGGGCCTGCGCGGTCCGCAGGGACCTCGGGGGGTGAAGGGCTCCCGCGGTGCACAGGGAGCCCGCGGACCGGCGGGCGCCGTGGCCGGGTTCGCCGCCGCCGACAACGTGAGCCGGGTGATCTCAGCATCGCCGACGGTCGTAGCCAGCGTGGTGCCTTCGACGAACGGGGACTTCACGGTCGACGCGATGGTTATGGTTGCTCCGGGGTCGGGAGTTGCGAGATGCCACATCGCGAATCCCGCCGCCGGTGGGACATCGGCATCGGACCCGCATTTCAACTGGGTTGAAAACCTTGCGCTCAACGCGGCCGTGCATGCTGGGCCTACGGCCCCCATCGAGGTGCTGTGCCAGCAAGTCCCTAAACAGGGACTCGCACTGCGGGCCGCAATCACTGCCACAAAGGTGAGCATGCTGAATGGGAAGCACGCGGCTACTGCGCACACGCCGAGGCCCAGCAACCGATTCTCGGCGAGACGGCACAAGCGCCCATAGCCGTCAGTGATCTGACACCTGAGCCTTCGACGCCGGGCCTAGTGTGCACAAGCGCAAAGCGTCGAGCCGGCGTGGGTCAAAGCGGACGACGGGTCTCGAACCCGCGACCTTCGGCTTGGGAAGCCGACGCTCTACCAACTGAGCTACGTCCGCGTCGCCCATCACTTCTGGGCTCGGGCGCCGATTCTAATCCTCGCATCGTGGCCGCCGCGATCCAAAAACGGCACCTCCATCAGCGGCTGAGGACACCGTGCCAGGGGGTCACGAGCAGCACGGGCGGTCACGCTGGTCCGAGGACCCCGGCAAGACGTGAGATGCGAGCCACGCGAGGCCTCGAAAATCACTTGTGGCTCATGCACCACGTGGGGAGTCGCTTTTTGGACACTCGCCATCTTCGCCGCGTTGCGTGGCTCAACTTCCACGTTTGTATGGGCGCGAAGGCTGCGTCGGCGTCGCTGGAGCTATCTCTTCACGCTGCGTCCGGTTTGCGCCCCCAGGCCAGGAACATGAGTCCTGACATGACCAATGTGTCCGCGTCGGCGAAGTGGGCGCGCACAGCCCGATCGATCTCTTCCAGTTCCGCCTCATCTGCAAGCCCCATCGCCACGATGTGCGGGCGCATGGAACGGACGAGGTCCGCGCGGATTGAGCGGCGCGAGTGACCGACCGGATAAACCGGGGCGCGGGCTTCGACCGCGACATCCTCGAGACCCGCCTGCCGGTAAAGGCCGGCCATTTCCCTTCCGAGTTGCGGGTTAGCCCCGTTGCGCGAAAACGCTGCTTGGAAGAGTTCGCAGAGCCGGTCAAAGGCGGGGTGCGGTGGGTTACAGATCCCAATTTCCATGTCCGCCTCCATCCCGGCCACCCAACCCCCGGGTCGCGCGAGGCGGACCATTTCGGACACGATCGGGACTGGATCGGGCACCGTCACCAGCACGGTGCGTCCGTGCACCAGGTCAAACGAATCGGCTGGGAGGGCCGTGTGGCGGGCATCGCCGAGGAGCACTTCGACGTGGTCCCAGCCTCGTCCCCTCACCAGCTCGGACGCCATGGCGACGTGTGCCGGGTCGCTATCAAGACCAACGACACGGCCACCCGGTAGGAGGCGCTCGGCCAACAGGTCGATGATCCCCCTGGGACCGCAGCCGATGTCGATCGCGCTGTCGCCGGCCCGCAGACCGAAGTGGCCCAGCAGCGCCAAGCAGTCGGGCGCCAATTCGTCGGATTGTCTCTGCAGACGAGCGCTCTCGCCGGTACTGCTCCCCAACGCATAGACGGCGGTCGGATCCGCTGCACCGCTCTGGGCGTTGGCATAGCGGATTCCTTCCTTTGAGGTAGGTGCCCCCGGGCGCTGTCGCAGACTCCGACATGTGCGTTCCTTTCCTCGGTCCACTGCCGAGGTTACCTCCAGTCGCGGAGGGTCGACTAAATCCACCTGAGGTAAGGACCCGGTCGCCATCCCATGCTTAGTTGCGACTAAGCCTGGGGTGCTTCGGCCGGTCTGGGTCAGCGCTCGAGGATGGCTTTCAGCCGGTTCAGGTCCGCCTGGTTCGCCCGGCGCATGGCCAGCGCCATGACCGGCGCGGTCACGGCCGCGAAGCCCGACGGTTCTCCGCGATTACGCAACGTCAAAGTGGTTGTGCCATCCGCCACGTCGTCGCACGCATAGGTCGTCTCCATTGGAAACGGCCCCTGGGCCGTGGCCATGACGAAGCGCCGGCCTGGGTCGATCTGTCGGACTTCGTAGGTGTAATCGAGGGTTCGACCGAGAAACTGGGCGCGGAAGCGAATGCGCGAACCAACAACCGCAGGCGGCGGCGTCTCCCACTCCACCGCCTTGATGTTCTTGTACCAAGCCGTCGCGTTGCCTGGATCGGTGGCGAACGCAAACACTTCCTTACGCGGGCGCGCAATCTCGATCGTGGTCAGGACGTCAACGGCCACCCTTGCGGAGTCTCGCACGTCGCCAGTGCTGCCAGCTGGGCAGGACACCGGCGTCCGGTTAGGATCGGGAACGCCGTTTGTCTCAGCGTGATGCAAGGGGCCTGCGATTGGGAGATCTGGAACAACGAGTCTCTGATGCGGAGCGCGAACAGGCGGTCGTCTGGTTGCGGGGCCATCTACTCTCGGGGCGCCTTACGCTGGAGGAGTTCTCCGAGCGGATCGAGCAGGTTTACGCAGCCGTCATTCAGGCGGATCTCGAGGGCATTCGCGCGGGGTTGCCGTCGGATCGTGAACCGGCGGCGCTCCCATCGGCGCGTCGCGCAACGCGCCTGACGGCCGCCCTTTTTGCCCACGTCGTCAAGCGTGGGCGACTCAGGCTGGGGCGCTGGACCGTTGCCGGGGGAGCGCTCTGCGACATAGACCTCGACCTGCGTAAAGCCGAGATGCGCGGTCAGAAGAGCGCGTTGGGGATATTCGTCGGGCTCGGGAACGTCGACGTCTACGTACCAGAGCACATCAACGTGACCGTCACCGGGCTCGCCATCGGTGGTCATCGGCGGGAGTGGGGTGGGGAGCTCGAACGAGCGGGCGCACCGGAGATTTCAGTTCGCGCGGTATCGATTTTCGGCACGGTCGACGTGTGGCGAGTGCCGGCCGACATGCCCAGCGATCATGGAAGGCTCATCCGCCAGCTACAACGCCGCCAAAAACAGCTGCCGCCCTAGCGACCGCGAGAACGATGGGGAGCGCTGCCCCGTTGCTAAAGACGGTGCTCAAACGCTGAACCGGCTTCCGGACATGTACTCCGTGAGTACCACGACCCGCGAGGAGGCGGATGTGACGGAAGCGGATAGCGAGCGGAAGCGGCGGTTCGACGCCTTGTTCCGGGAGCACATCGCGGGTATCGCCTCTTACTGTCGCTGGCGCTCATATCCTGCCTCCGACGGCGAGGATGCAGTGGCCGAGGTGTTCCTCATCGCTTGGCGTCGGCTCGACCAGGTGCCCAGAGGGCGCGAGGCCCGGCCATGGCTGTACGCCGTGGCGCGGCGAGTGATCGCGAATCAGGCCCGGGCGGACGTCCGGCGCGCGAGACTGAGCGAGAAGCTGAGCAGTCAGCCGGTCGCCTTCGAGAGCGATGAAGACCCGTTGGTCGGGTTGGTGCACGAGACGTTGGCTGCGCTTCCCGCCGGCGACCGCGAGGTGCTTCTCCTGGCCGAATGGGAAGGTCTTACGCCGGCGGAGATCGCCCGGGTCATGAATCGACCCGCGGTCACAGTACGCGGTCGGCTGCATCGAGCCCGGCGTCGCTTTCGGATCGCTTTCGAGTCATCGCGGGTCGCAACGAAGGATCCCATCAGCGGTTCCGTCTCTCCGGCACTCAGCAGGTGTGAGCCATGAACGGACCGCGTCCTCTTGCAAGCCGTAACAGCGACACCCGAAGGAGCAACTGCATGCCCACCGACCGAAGTCTTCAGGCCCTGCGCGAAGCGAGTCCCCGCCGCCGGCCCCGGTTTGGCGAATCGATCGCGCATCACGACATGCTCAGGACGCAGATCACCGCTACTCCCATCCCGGCGCGGAGGCAATTCCCGCGGCTCAGCTCTCGGCGTCGAGCTCTGGGTCTGTCCGCTGCCGCCGCCGTGGTCCTCTCGCTTGGAGGCGTCCTCGTCGCAGCGACGCTGAGCGCGACATCGCCTCCCAGCGCGTACGCCGCGGCCAGGAAGGCCGTCGGTGCCACGGCTGCCGCCCGCTCGGGGACGATGACCGTGAGCATCGTTCACGGCGCTACCACTTGGAGGCTGGAGACCACCCGCTGGAACGGTCCTGACGTCGCCATGTCGGCTGACCCCAGCCAAGGACACTTGCAGGCGGGCCCTGACCGGCAGATCCTGATCATCGGCGGCGGCGCGTACGCGCAGACAGCCGACGGTCACTGGATCCACTACTCAAGCGCGTATTCAGTCGGACCGAAGCTCGGACCCCAACTGCAGCTCGCCCGAGACAACGTTGCCGGGAGCACCGCCAAACAGATCCTCGCGCTCGTGACCCGGCTGCACAGAGTCGTCAAGCCGGGCGGTACAACGATCTACACAGGCACGATCGACAACAGCAACTCCACAGCGGTCGCGCCTACCGACGACGCGATCATGGGAATGATCGTCAAGCTTCGCAGCGGCAACCGACGCGGCGCCCCAGGCGGATACCACAACGGTCTCCATCTAAAGATGCTCGTGGATCGCAGTGGCCTGGCCAGGCAAGTAAGTCTCACCTTCCAGCAGCACAGAGTTCGCTCCTCCGCGCACGCCGGAACCTGGACATGGAGCGTCACCTACAGCAGGCTCGGCAGCACGCCACCGATCGCTCAGCCGGCCAGCTTCACACAGGCCCGCAGGCGGAACTGAGGATCAGCCCAGCCTGAGGAGCCCGGCTAGTGGGGCCGGGCCCGCGAAACGCTACCTATGTTGCGTTTTTCGGCCACCCTCGGCGTCCCTTACGGGGGATTCTCAGCGAACTGCGGAGCGTCTCCGCCGATCTCGTGCCAACTCGCCTTGTAGGCGACCTGGAGGTGAAAGCTCGGATCGAGGTCGAGGTCGCGCATCAACCCTGCTGCCACGAAGTACTTATCGCCGAGGTCGTCATAGAGGCTGGAACCGCAATTGCTGCAGAAGTTGCGGGGGGCGAACTCGCTCTCGTAGCGTTTGACCAAGTCCTCGCCCTTGGTGAACTTGAAGTTCTCCTTGGCCACGACGACGCCTGCGAGCGTCGAGCCCGTCCACCGCTGGCAGCGGGTGCAATGGCAGTACCCCAAAGCCTCCGGGTCTCGGACCTCGTACTCGACACCGCCGCACAGGCAAGAACCCCTGAGTGTGTCAGTCATCGTGACCGTCTCCTCGAGTTGGCAGCTGGATGATCCGCGCGGCTACGCTAACACAAGTCGGTCAGCTGAACGCGATCGAATCCAGCGCGCTCATGGATACCAGGCGTCATCCCGGCCAGTCGCCACGGCGGATTGAGTCTGTTCTCCCCCCGCGTTGAAGAGGCAGAGCCAGTTGCCGTCTGGATCGCGCAAGCGGGCCTCACGCCATAGCCACGGCTGGTCCATGGGACGGCGCTCAAACTCGAGGATTGGCTGGAACCGACCGCCGAGATCAACATCTCTCTCGGCGTCCGCCACGGCTCCCACGAGCGCACGCGCGCCTCGGTGTGGCGGTCACGCGCGGTCTGCTGCTCGACCTGCTCGCGACCCGCGACGTCGCTGCGGTCACGCCGCGATGAAAGCGTTCGTGGATGTGTACACCTCCTGGCTCGAGAGGGCGGCCGCTGAACGCGGCCATTAGGCTGAGCGCAACCTGACCCATGGCTTTTGATCTGGTCATCGAAATCGAGAACACGCCCGGGGCCCTGGCGGAGGTCTCGGCCGCGATCAGTGACGCCGGGGTGAACATTGCTGCCGCCACCTGCTTAGGATCGGGCCAGAGCGCCGAACTGCATGTCCTGGTGCCGCATGCCGAGGCGGCGAAGCACGCCCTCGCGATTTCGCATCTGGCGGTTACCCGGGAGCGCGAGGTCGTGGTCGTCGAGGTCGAGGACCGTCCGGGCGTCCTCGCGGATCTGACGCGGAAGATCGCGCTCGCCGGCGTCAACCTCGATCTGGTCTACGTGGCGACCCGCAATCGCGTGGTGTTCGGCGCCGCGGACCTGCCCGCTTTGCGAGTGGCGGTTGGCCAGCGCTGACGACGCCCTGCGCCCGCGCGCCGCGCCGTCAAATCATCAGGAGCCGCGACCGTCCAATCATCAGGAGATCACAACCTCCGCATCGCGTCTCGGCGTCTCCGTGACCGCGCGCCTGAAAACCCGCTCTGGCCGTGGGCTAGCGGGAGATAGGGTTCTTCGCCGGACTAGCTCGGACAGCACTACTCGCATCTCAAACTGCGCGAAGGCCCCACCGAGGCAGCGGCGGGTCCCGCCACCGAACGGAATCCAGGTGTATGTCCCCGGTGGACTGCCCAAAAACCGCTCGGGGATGAACCGGTCGGGATCGGGGTAAACGTCGGGCCGGCGGTGAACTAGGTAGACGGACGGCGCGACCGCCACCCCCTCGGGCAGAACGCGGCCCGCGATTTCGACGGGCTGGGTCAGCCTACGGATCACGATTGAGATGACTGGCCGCAGCCGCAGGGTTTCAGCGATGACCGCGTCCAGGTACTCGGTTTCCCCCGCAGAGACCTCTGAGGTCAGCCGATCAAGCTTGTCGGGCGTATGGACGAGACGCTCGATTGCCCAGGCAAGGGCGGTGGCGGTTGTCTCGTGGCCGGCGACCAGCAGCGTGACAAGCTCGTCGCGGAGCTCGCGATCGCTCATTGGTGAACCGTCCTCGTGCCGCGCCATCAGCAGCAACGAGAGGATGTCCTCTCGACGCTCCAGACCGGGCGCCCCGCGGCGCTGGGCGATCTCCTCGTAAATCGGGCGGTCGACTCGCTGGAGAAACCGCTGAAACGCTCCCAGCGCAGCGAGACGCTCAGGTCCGAGCAGGATCGGAAGCAGCAGCGTGCGCGGGCTCGTGAGCATGTCGAGGAGTCGGCGAAGCTCCGCAGAGAGACGGTCTAGCCGCGGGCCCCGTTCGAGCCCGAACACGGTTCGCAGGATGATCTCGAGCGTCAGTGCCTGCATCCGCGGCCGCAGGCGATAGGGCTCTCCCCGTGGCCATCGCTTGATCTCGGCCGCAGCCACCTCCGCCATGAGGGCTCCATAGCGTTGCATCCGCTGCCCGTGGAAGGACGGAAGCAGCAGTTTTCGCTGCTCGAGGTGGGCGCCCTCGTCGAGCAGCAGGACCGAGTGCTCGCCGACCACCGGCAAAAGGACGCGGTTGCCCTCCCCAGCGTGAAAGATGTGCGGGTCACCGGTGAACACTGCCTTTACGTGCGCAGGGTTCGAAAGCACGATCCAGGGGTCCTCGTGGAGGATCCGCAGCGTGAAAGTCTCTCCATAGCGGGCGGCACACTGGGACATCAGCCACTGCGCCTTGCGAGACCAGACCGCGGTCTGGATCATGGGATGCCACGGCGGACCCGGCGGCAGCGGATCGCGGCGTCTGAGAACGGTGCGGCGGTCGCCCATTGCGCCGCTACCTTGTCAGATACCGACGGTCCTGCCGAGCCGGCCGGCTACCAGGCCTGGGCGCTGCCGCAATGCGGGCAGTCGACCGAGGTGGAAACCGTCGCCTCGAAGACGTATCCGCATTGGCACGTATACACCGCTTGGTCCTGCGGGGGGCCGCCTTCATGGATTCGAGGCACCTCGGCGTGCACCGCAGGGCCCGCTCCGGCCTCGCGATGCATCATTGCGTGCAGCCGGCGCCCGCCCCGCCAGGGGCGATGAACACCTGCATCTCGTCTATTTAGTCGGGCTTTTACGGTCATCGTCGACATATCCAATACCGATCTACTTCCCAGCTGGTTTCTTCCCAACCTTTCGAATCCCTTGGTTATAACGAGACGCTAATCCAGATGTAGCGATGCGGGCGCGAGTGCTGCTGGGCCGGTCGGCGACGATGGCTCGGACGCTTAGGACCCGGGCGGCGACCAGGGCTTGGCTGCTTAGGACCCGGTCGGCGACGATGGCTCGGCCGCCTAGGACCCGGCCGGCGGCGCGGTCAGCGAACCGTTCGCACCCCGCGGGTCACGGCATCGCTTATGGGACAATCGGCGATGCATGGATCCGAGCCGCAAGCGTGCCATCCGCCTGACTGTGGCCCTGACGGCGGCGGTACTTCTCGCGACCGCGCTGGTCTACACGAGCTTCAGCGCGGGGGAGAGGGATGTGACCGCCGGCCAGCTCCTCAAGACCGCGAAGCCTGGGCACTCGTACATCCTCGCTGGGACTGTGCTGAACGGTTCCGTGCGGCACGACGGTGCGGTGTTGTTTTTCCGCGTCCGCGACCCCGGCCGGGCTCTGTCGGTGCCGGTCCGATACACCGGCGAAGTGCCGGACCCCTTCCGCGCCGGCCGAGGCGTACTGGTGACAGTCTCCCGACAGGGTTCGCAGTGGGTCGGCCAGCAGAATTCGCTGACCACGAAATGTCCGTCGAAATATCAGGCCGCGAGCGGTTCCTACACCGCCCGTCATCCGCGCAGTTGACCGCGACCGCTCGAGATGCGCAGCGCGTGAGCGCGGGGGACTCGACTTGATGCCGGGGACGCTTCGCTGATGGCGCTGGTCGGCCGCGCGCTTTTGGTTCTCGCCCTGCTGGTGTGCGTCTACGGCATCATCGCGTCGCTCTACGGCGCACGCACCGGCCGCCAGGGGTGGGTCGACTCGGGTCGGCGGTCGGTCTACGCACTTGCCGGAGTGGCCGTGATCGCGTTTGCGATCCTCGAGGGGGCCTTCCTGCGCAACGACTTCTCCTACAACGTGGTCGCCCAGGCCTCGAGCACGACCACCCCGACGGCGTACAAGGCGGCGGCAGTCTGGTCGACCCAGCAGGGGTCGCTGCTGCTGTGGATCCTTTTGCTCTCCTTCTGGTCCAGCCTGATCCTGTTCTTGTCCCGCCGTCGCGCCCGCGAGATCGCGCCCTACGCGACGGCCATCCTGCTCGGGTTCGGCCTTTTCTTCACCACGCTCACCACCTTCTTCGCCAACCCGTTCGCCACGACCTCGAACCCGCCGACCGAGGGCGCGGGCCTGGATCCGCTGCTGCGCCACGCGACGATGATGATGCACCCGCCGTTGCTCTATTCGGGCTACACGATGCTGACGATCCCGTTCGCGTTTGCCGTGGCTGCGCTGATCGCCAAGCGGACCGGCGCAGAGTGGATCGCGCTGACGCGCCGCTTCGCGCTCGCCGCCTGGCTGTGCCTGGGAGTCGGAATCATGCTCGGCGCCCGCTGGTCGTACGTCGAACTCGGGTGGGGCGGGTACTGGGCCTGGGACCCGGTGGAAAACGCCGCCCTCATCCCTTGGCTCTTGGCGACGGCGTTCCTGCACTCGATCATGATCCAGGAGAAGCGGGGGATGCTGAGGGTCTGGAACATGTCCCTGATCCTCGCCACCGGGTGCAGCGCGATCGTCGGCACCTTCCTGGTGCGCTCGGGGATTCTCTCCTCGATCCACGCGTTCGTCTCTGACCCGACCCTCAACATCTCCTTCGTGATCCTGATCGGGATACTCGTCGCCGGATCGGTGTTCCTGGTGATCTGGCGCCGTCCGCTGCTGCGATCCGAGGCCAGGCTTGACTCACTGATCTCGCGCGAGGCCATCTTTCTGTTTCAGAACATGGTGCTGGTGGCGCTGGCGCTGGTGGTCTTCTGGATCACCTTCTTCCCGCTGATTTCCGAGGCCATCACCGGCACGCAGGTTTCGGTGGGTCCGCCCGCGTTCGAGCCGTTCGTGGTGCCGCTGACCCTGATCGTCGTGCTGCTGGCCGGGGTCGGGCCGATACTCGCCTGGCGCCGCGTGACGCTTGCCGGTCTTCGTCGCAGCTTCGCCTTCCCCGGCGCCGTCGGTATCGCGGCGCTTGTGGTCCTCCTCGCCGCGGTGGGGACCGCCCACCTGTTCGCCGTCGTGCTATTCGCATGTGCCAGCTTCGTGCTAGCCGTCGTGGTGCAGGAGTTCTGGCGAGGCATACGGGCCCGTCACGCGATGGCGGGCGAAAGTCCACCGGTGGCGGTGGTCGCGCTGGTGCGACGCAACCGCCGCCGTTACGGCGGGTACATCGTCCACGCGGGCCTGGCCGTGCTGCTCGTCGGCGTGGCGGCGTCGAGCTCGTTCAAGCATTCGCGCTACGCGACCTTGCGCCCGGGACAGAGCGCCGCGATCGGCGGTTACAGGATCAAGTACGTGCGCCCGACCGTCGCCGCGAGCTCGCAGAAGATCTCGCTGGGCGCCGTGCTCCAGGTCTACAGCGGATCTCAGCGGGTGGCCCGGCTGCACAGCGCCTACGAGATGTACCCCTCGCAGGATCCGTCGCTGGGACCGATCGGCCGCTTCTTCAGCGGATCCACCGAGAGCCACATCGGGCTCAACTCCGGCTTCCTGCGTGACATCTGGACTGACGTCGATCCGTGCGCTGGGGGAGGAAGCTCCAGCTGCTTGGGTCCGCTCCAGCCGCAGATCAACCGGGCCAACGCACAGATGGAAAAGGCGCTGACCGAGATCAACAAGTTGCCCGCCGCCGAGCAGCGACACCTGCTCTCATCGTCTTCGCCGCTGTGGGCGGCGCGCAACGCGCGAATCGTCAAGATCCTCTCGCTTTACACCCATCACCCCTGGCCCGTGACCTTTTTGATGATCGTCTCGCCGCTGGTGATGTGGCTATGGATCGGCGGCCTGATCATGGTCTGCGGAGCCCTGATCTCGCTGCGGCCGGTTCCGGCCCTCTCGAGGGTCCGAGCCCGTGCCGCGGACTACGTCTCCTCTGGCCGGCGTACACGGGGCCTGCCCGTGCGCGAGCCGGCGTAGTCACTTCGACGTCGGCCCCATGGAGTTCCTGATCTTTCTCGCGATCTTGGCGGCCGTAGTGGTGTTCGTGACGCGGCCGCTGTGGCGGCCGCTCGATCAGACGGCTGAGCCCGAGCCGGCGCCGTCAGAGGCGACCGAGGTGGCAGATCTAGAGGCCGCCCGCGACGCCAAGTTTCGGGAGATCCGCGACGCCGAAATGGATCACCGCACCGGCAAGCTCTCGCAGGCGGACTTCGACCTCATCGACCGCTCGCTGCGAGCGGAGGCGGTGCAGATCCTGCGGGACCTGGACCGTGCCCGCGGCGCCCCAGCGCAACCGGAAGATCCACAGGCCGCCGCCCGCGCCGACCGAATCCCGTCAGGCGGCGAGCGGCTACCATCGCCCTGAGATGCTCGTCACGCTGCTGGGCATATTGCAAGTCTTCATCTCCGTCGTGCTCGTGTTCCTGATCCTGATGCATTCGGGCAAGGACGCCGGGCTCTCGGGCGCCTTTGGCGTGGGGTCGGGGGCGGGACCTCTCGGCGGCGGGTCGCTGGTGGAACGAAACCTCAACCGCTGGACCATCGGCTTTGCGATCGTGTTCGTGCTGAACACGATCGCGCTGATCAAACTCGCGTAGCGACCGCGTCCTGAGCTCGGTCACGGCGCAGACGGGCGATCCGGCGGGGAAGCCGGCCGTCCGTGGAAAGCCATGAGCCGGCGAGGATCAGCAGCAGCCCGGCGATCGCGCCCAGGCCGAGTTGCTCGCCGAGCAGCGACACGCCCAGCGCCACGGCCACGAGGGGGTTTATGTATGTGATCACCGTGGCCCGAGTCGTTCCGGCCTCGGCGATCAGGATGGTGTAAACGACGAAGGCAAGCGCCGTGCACACCAGACCCAGCGCCACGATGCACGCGATCGCGCCCGCCCCGGGGGCGGCCGCGGGGGGGTCAAGCGCCGCGTAGGGGGCAAGCAGTACGGCCGCGATGGCCAGGCTGCCCCCCATCGTGGCGCGCGGATCAAGCGCGGTGAGGCGCAATCTCACGAGCGTCGCGCCGATTGCGTATCCCAGCGCCCCGACCAGAATCGCGCCGGCGCCGACGAGCTCGGAACCACTCCCCGCCACGTCGATGCCGACCAGCGCAACGACTCCGCCGAAGCCGGCGACCAGCCCCACCACGCGGACGGGTGTGGGTCGCTCAGAGGTGTTGAACCGAACCGCGATCAATGCCGCGAACAGAGGCGTGGTCGAAATCAGAATCGCCGCCAGCGAGGACGAGACGTGCTCCTCTCCAAACGCGATCAGAGAGAAGGGAATGACGATCTCGGCCACCGCGTAGACGAGCATCACCCCCCAGTGCCCGCGCAGCGTGCGCAACGAGCCGGCGCGCCAGGCCAGCAGAAGCAGGACGACGGCCGCCAGCGACACCCGTCCGAAGGCCAAGAAGCCCGGCGTAACCCCGTGGCGGACCGCGATCCGGATCAGGAGATACGGGATCCCCCAGATCAGAGACATGGCGGCAAACGCCGTCCACGCCCGACGGGTCACGGCTTGCCTCCGTGGACCATCAGACCACCGGGGTCCGCAGTTCGCCCAGACCCGGAGCCGACAGCGTAACTTCGTCACCCGGCTCGATCCAATGACCATCGAGTGGTCCCAGCTCGAGCAGGCAGCCCCCTGCGAGCGTGCCAGAACCAAGGACGTCGCCGGGACGCAGGCGGGTGTTGCGCGCCGCCTGTGCCACCAGCTCTGGCCACGAGAAATGGATCGGCTTGGCTTGTGCCCGCGTGACCGTCCGCCCGCTGACGCTGACCGCTGCTTCAAGCTCCAGCCTCTCTCCGTCGAAAGGCAGCTCATCGGGTGTGACCAGCCAGGGTCCCAGGCTGGTGGCGAAGTCCTTGCCCTTGGCCGGCCCCAGCCCGACGGTCATCTCGCGGCGCTGTATATCCCGCGCGCTCCAATCGTTCATCAGCGTGAAGCCAGCGATCTCGTCGCCGGACCCGATCACCGCGGCGATCTCCAGCTCGAAGTCGAGCATCTCGCAGCCAGGCGGTCGCCGCACGGGTTCGCCGGTGCCAAACACCGCCGCGGGGTTTGAGAAGTAGAAGACGGGAGCCTCGTACCAGGCGTCGGGGATCTCCCGGCCGCGGAGCTTGGCGCCGACGCGCACGTGGCCCTCGTAGGCGTAGAAGTCGCGCACGCTGGGGGGCTCGGGGACGGGCGCGTGCAGCCGCACCGCTTCGGCCGGGTGAGCGGTTCCGGTGGGTGCCCGCCCCCTCCCGGCCAGCCACTGGACCATTGTGGGCGCCTCAAGCTCGACCACGCCCCCGTCCGGTCGTAGCTCACCCACGCGCACGTCTCCGACTCCGATCGAGTAGCTGACAAGTCTCACATTACGTGGCCACCACGTCAGCTCGGCTGGCCGCCGACGCGGTCGACGAGACGAAGTAGATCCAGCGGGCTGAAGGGCTTGGTGAGGTAGAGGTCGGCACCGGCGGCCACCGCCTCGCGCTCGATGGCGTCGCCGTCGGCCGCAGTGAGCATGACGATCGTTGTCGCGCTGGTCGCGCTGTCTGCGCGCAGTTGCCGGCAGGCGTCGATGCCGTCGATCCTCGGCATGTCAATGTCCAGAAACACAAGCGATGGCCGTTCTCGGCGGGCGACCTCGAGCGCCTCGATCCCGTCGGCGGCCTCATGGATCTCGAACTGCGCCACGTCCTCGAGGGTGGTCACAATCAGCTTACGGATGAAGGGATCGTCGTCTACGACCAGCGCCGCCCGGGTCATCTCGCGCTTGGCTCGCGGTCGCGTTCCCGCTTCAGTCACCCGATCTCCGTTCTGATGTGGACGAAGGTCTGGTCCGGAATCGTGTTGAACGCGGCCACCACCTGGGGGTCGAACTGCCGTCCCGCCTGGGTGGAGATCATCTCGCGCGCGACGGCCAACGAGGAGGCGGGTCGGTAGGGACGATCCGTGGTGAGGGCGTCGAGGACGTCGGCCACCGAGAACACGCGTGCCGCCAGCGGGATCTCCGCGCCGGCGAGCCCGTCGGGGTATCCCAAGCCGTCCCACCGCTCATGGTGGGAGCGGATCACCGGCGCCGCCTGCGCCAGGAACTCAATCCCGCCCACAATTTCCGCTCCGGCCAAGGGATGCCGGGCCATGAGCGCGCGTTCCTCATCGGTCAGAGGGCCCGGCTTGAACAGGATCGCGTCGGCGATCGCGAGCTTGCCGATGTCATGCAGCAAGAACCCGAACTCGAGCTCGGCGAGTTCGGCGGAGCGGATGCCGAGGGCTCGCGCGATCTCGATTCCGTAGGCCGTGACGCGCTCTGCGTGCTTACCCGTGTAGGCATCGCGCGCTTCCACGGCGTTCGAGAGCGCCCTCACCGTCGCCATGTAGGACCGCCGCAGTTGTTGGGACCGAGACCGCTCCTGCTTGAAGGTCTCTCTTAGATCGGCGGCGTAACGCTCTAGCTGGCGCTCGTTGCGGCCGGAGGCAAGCTCCTGCCGGCCCAGCTCAGAGCGCGCCTCGTGAAGTTTGTGCTGGAGACTCTCGAGCTCCCTGGTGAGGCGCGCAACCTCTTCTCTGAGTGCCGTCTCCTCACCCGCCACCCGCATTGTGGACTCAGCCTAGTGGCTCTCCCGCTCCAACACGGCGGTGAGCGCGGAGGCCGCCCGCTGGACCGGCACGACATCCATCCCTAGCCGGGAGATCGACGGCGGAGCCGGTGCCCCGTCATCGGTGCAAAGAATCACTGCTCGCCGAAGGCGACGGCCGCGTAGATCCAGCGCTTCCAGCGCCTTTTGCGGGTCCGCCACGCCGACGTCCACGATTGCCAGCTCGAATCGACTCTCGGCACAGCGCGCCGCGACCGCGTCTGCGTCGGTCTCCCACGCGAGTTCGATCCCGAGCTCAGCGAGCGCCGGGACCAAGGCATCCCGCAGCACTTCGCGCGCAACCACGAGTAGGCGCGAGCGGCCCGCGCGGACTGCGGCGCCGACGACCCGGCGCAACTCGTCAGCGTCGATGGGCTTGGAGACGACCCATTCGCCCGTCAGCTCGCTCCGGTTTGAGAACACCGACACGAACACGATCGGCGTCGGGCGCAGCTTCGGGTCGGTGCGAATCTCGCGCAGAACATTCAGTCCGTTCAGATGTGGCATTCGAACATCCAGCGTGACCGCGTCAAAGGCATTCGTTCGCAGCTTGTCGAGCACTTCGCGTGGATCGGTCACGATCGTCGGCTCCACGCGCAGCGGTTGCAGCTGGCGCGCGATCAACTCGGCGATGTCTCGCTCGTCATCGACTATCAGCACCCGCCGACCGCGAATTGGCGGGGGCTCGACCTCCGCGGGCGCCGTCGGCAGGTGCACGCGGAAGGTCGTTCCGCGACCGGCCTCTGATGTGACCCCGACGTCGCCCTTGTGCATCTCGACTAGCGACTTGACGATTGAGAGGCCCAGCCCGGTGCCTGGGCTGGCCAGACCGCTTCCCCGGTAGAAGCGATCGAAGACGTGTGCCACCTGCTCGGGCGTCATCCCGATGCCCGTGTCCGAGACGATGATCTGGATGCGCTGCGCCTCACTCGAGATCGAGACCTCGATCTCCCCTTCGGCGGGCGTGTACATGTGCGCGTTGGTCACGAGGTTGCCCACGATCTGCCGCACCCGACCTGGATCGGCGAAGGCGAGGGGTAGGTCCGGCGCGATAGAGGTGGCGAGCCGCTGGCGCTTGTCCGCGATCCGCGGCGCGATCAACTCGAGCACTTCGCGCACCGGTTCGACCACGTCGATTGGGCGCCGATTTACCTCGAAGCGGTTAGCCTCGATGCGCGCCACGTCGAGCAGGTCGTTGACCAGGTCCACCAGCCGATCGGTGGAGCGCATGATGATCTCCACGAACTCCCGCTGACGCGCCGACATCGAGCCCGGCGAACGCTCCAGCAATTCGACGAACCCCTTGATCGACGTCAGCGGGCTTCGCAGCTCGTGTGATGCGGTTGCGACAAATTCGCTCTTGGCGCGCTCAAGCCGGGCCCGGTCGGTGGTGTCGCGGATCGTCCACACCACTCCACCTGAGCTCGACCCCCCCCGGTCAGGCACGAGCGTCGCCGCCCTGACCGCGAGCGTCCGCCCGCGATGTTCGACGATCGCTTCATCTGAGAGAGCCTGTTCGACGTCGGGCAGCGGACTTTCCGGAGCGTCAATTCGGCCGCCCGGCCCCAGCTCCGGGAGGAGTTCCCGCGCGCGCGGGTTGACCGCGTTGATCGTGGCCTGGTCGGGTTCCGTGACCACCAGGCCGTCTCCCAGACTGTCGATGATCGCCGCCAGCCGCCGGCGCTCGCGCTCCAGCCGGCGATGCGCGAGTACCACGGTCACCGGGATGACTGCCCAGGGCAGCGAAGCAGCGATCGGACGGTTTCGCACTGTGTCGCGAGCGTATCGCCGCTCGCGCAGCTCTATGTACGGTACGTCCCACCCGCGCCATGCCCGGCGGCTTCATCCACTCTTTACCGCAGTCGAAGGAAGCGTTCACCGCGGGCGGAGTATGGTTTTCCTCGGGCAACCCGGAAGGAGCTCTCGTGCGCAAGTCGATGCTGATGGCGCTCATACCGATCGCGGCCCTGCTGGCGTCGGCCTGCGGTTCGAGTAGCAACACGACCACCACTCACGCCAAAAGTCCGGCCTCTACCGGCACCACGTCGAGCTCCGCGTCGAGCGCGGGGACGACGATCACCACTAAGACGATCAAGCCCTACGGCGCCGTGCTCGTCAACAGTGCCGGTCACACGCTGTATGTCTTCGCGCCCGATAAGGCAAAGAAGGTCACCTGCGTGAGCTCGTGCGCGAGTGTCTGGCCGCCGGCCAAGCTCTCGTCCGGGACCAAGGCCAGCGCGTCGGGCCAGGTCAAGTCCTCGCTGCTCGGCTCAGACCCCAATCCCGGGGGTGGGCGCGTGGTCACATACAACGGCTGGCCGCTTTACACCTACGTCACCGACACCGCCCCCGGGGTGGCGCACGGCCAAGCTCTGAACAGCTCTGGCGGCCTTTGGTACGTGATCTCGCCGTCGGGCAAGGTCATCAAGTCCAAGGGCTCGTCCTCCTCGTCGTCGGGGTCAGCGTACGGATGATCTAGGACGGCCGGCGCACATGTGCGCCGGCCCCGCCCGGCACATGTGCCGGGCGGCCGGCCGGAACACGTTCCGGCCGGAGGGGCCGCGCATGCGCGGCCCCGTAAAAAAGGGGACGGCGGGATAGAGTCCCGGGCCGTGGACTTCGCGTTCTCAGACCGGCCCCTTGACTTCCAGCAGCGGCTGCTCGCGTTCATGGACGAGCGCGTCTACTCGGCCGAGGAAGTCTGGCGCGAGCAGGTGCGCGAGGCGCGCGCAGCCGGCCGGCCGCACTTCCACGCCCCGGTGATCGAGGAGCTCAAGGAGGAGGCTCGCAGGCGGGGACTGTGGAACCTCTTCCTGCCCGATGCAACCGAGGGCGCGGGTCTTTCAAACTGCGAGTACGCGCCCCTGGCCGAGATCATGGGCCGGACTAGAGTCGCGTCGGAGGCTTGCAACTGTTCGGCTCCAGACACGGGCAACATGGAGGTGCTGCACCAGTTCGGCACCCCCGAGCAGAAGGAGCGCTGGCTTAGACCCCTGCTCGACGGCGAGATCCGCTCGGCCTTCGCGATGACCGAGCCCGACGTGGCTTCCTCGGACGCCACCAACATCTCGCTGCGCATCGAGCGCGACGGCGGCGACTACGTGCTCAACGGCCGCAAATGGTGGACGACCAACGCGATGCACCCGAATCTGCGCATCCTGATCGTGATGGGCAAGACCAACCCCGAGGCACCCACCTACCAGCAACAGTCGATGGTGCTCGTCCCTTCCGACACGCCCGGGCTGGACATCAAGCGCAGCCTCCCGGTCTTCGGCTACCACGACACCGAGGGCCACGGCGAGCTCGAATTCAATGACGTGCGAGTCCCCATCGCCAACATCGTCGCGGGCGAGGGGATGGGCTTTGCGATCGCCCAGGCCCGGCTCGGGCCGGGACGGATCCACCACTGCATGCGGGCGATCGGCGCCGCCGAACGCGCCCTTGAACTGATGTGCGAGCGCGCGGATGAGCGCGAGACCTTCGGTCGCCCTGTGGCTCAGAACGCGAACGTCCGCGATTGGATCGCCGAGTCGCGCATCGATCTGGAGATGGCGCGACTGCTCGTGCTCAAGACCGCTTGGCTGATGGACACCGTGGGCAACCAGCGGGCCAGAATCGAGATCTCGGGGATCAAGTTCGCGGTGCCTGCAATCGCCCTGCGGATCATCGACCGCGCGATCCAGGTTCACGGCGGTGCGGGGGTCTCCGACGACTTCCCGCTCGCGTACATGTACGCCCATCTGCGTACGCTGAGACTGGCGGATGGGCCCGACGAGGTGCACCGACTCTCGCTCGCGCGCCAGGAACTGCGCCGCCAGCGCGAGCGTCGGGGCGCAGCCAGGGACTGAGCGAGAAGGCCGCTCAATCGAACTCCGTCGGTAGCGCGGGGTCCCGGTGGTGGGCGAAGGCGAGGGCGAGTTCTTGTGGGGTGACCCGCGCCGCCGACAGCGGGGGCAGCGCGTCGGGTGAGAAGAAAGCGGCGTCGAGCGTCTCTTGGCCGCGGCGCGGCGCGGGGACCCCGCAAGCCCGGCAAGCGAAGAAGACCTTGTAGCTGAACTCCGGGTGCGGAGGGTGGCCGCGCCGCTCCCGCTCGTAGATGGCGATCACTTTCTCGGGCCGCACCTCGATTCCCGCCTCCTCGCGCGTCTCTCGGATCGCCGCCTCACCCGCGGACTCGCCAACGTCAGCCCACCCTCCGGGCAACGCCCACCCACCATCGTCTCGTTCCTTGACGAGCAGGATCCGGTCGTCAACGATCACGGCCGCTCGGACGTCCACCTTGGGTGTCGGGTAGCCACGCTGCGAGGCGAAGAAGGCCAGGATGGCGTCGACATCTCCCGCAGAGCCCGCGGCCGCAATTTCGGCGGCCACGCGTCTGACCTCGCGATAGCGCTCGAGGTCATATGGATCACGCGCGTGGGTGAGCCCCGCCTGAGCGATGCTCTGAAGCCGGCGCGTCCACTGAAGCCAGCGAGGGGGGACGGAGGCGTCTGCCGGCTCAGTCGGCGGCGCCATGCTTCAGGCCATCGACCGTGACCGGCGCGAGCGTGGAATTCCCCGCCGGTGAGGCAGCCACCTGCTCGGCCCACAACGAGAATGACATCAGCCCCCACAGCTGTCTTGAGTAGTCCTCTTGCCTGGTGCAGTGGGCTTCGAGCAATTCGGAGACCACCGTCGGCTCGAAGTAGCCCTGAGCCCGGACGCGGGTGGGGGAGAGAACCTCTTGGGCGAGCGGCTTTAGCTCTCCTCGCAGCCACGCTGCCGCGGGAATCGAGAAGCCGCGCTTGCGGGCGCGCACGATGCTCGCCGGAACCAGCGGACGGGCTGCGCGCCGCAGAAGTCGCTTCTTCGACAGGCCGCGCACCTTCATGCTGCTGGGGAGGGCCAGGGCGAGATCCGAGACTGTGGGGTCGAGGTAGGGGACCCGGGCCTCGAGGCTGTGGGCCATGCTGGCGCGGTCGGTCTTGACCAGCAGATCGTCGGCGAGGTAAATCCCCAGGTCGACATCCTGCAGCCGCGCCAAGAGCGGGGCGCCCTCGGTCTCGGCGAAGCGCAACCGCCAGGCCTCCAGCGGATCCGCAGTGTGCGAGCGCCACTGGGGCGCAAGCAGCCGCTCTCTCTGGCTGGGAGAGAAGATCTCCTTGAAGCCGTGGTGTCGTTCAAGCGGCGGCAGTGTGGCGGCCCGTACGAAGCGCTTGGCGCGGTAATCGAGGCTGACGCGGCTGCTCGAGCTGGGAAGCAGCTCTATCAGCGGGCGCAACCGCGAGGCGGCCGGGCCGATGCGCTGTGCCAGCTGGTGGGCGGAGTAGGTCTCGTAGCCGCCGAACAGCTCATCGCCGCCCTCGCCCGAGAGGACCACCTTGACGTGCTCCGCCGCGAGCTTGCAAACGAGGTAGGTCGGCACCGCCGACGAATCCGCGAACGGTTCGTCGAAGGACGCGACCAGCTTCGGCAACAGCTCGGAGATCTGCGGCGACACGACCAGCTCGTGGTGATCGGTGCCGTAGCGCCGCGCCACCTGTCGGGCGAGGTCGAGTTCGTTGAACGATCGTTCCTTGAAGCCGATCGAAAATGTGGAAACGCGCTGGGGCGAGGCCTCCGACGCCAGCGCCGCAAGCACCGAGGAGTCGACGCCGCCCGATAGCAATACCCCCACGGGCACGTCGGCGAGCAGATGGGCTTTGACCGACTCGCGCAGCCGCGCGCGCAGGTCCCCTGCTAGGGCCTCGGCGCTCTCGCGTCGGAGTTCTGCGGTGGGCGCCGGCGCGGGCCGCGCGTATCGATTCAGCGTCACCCCGGACGGACCGCACACGAGCAGGTGGCCCGCCGGCAGCTTGCGGGCCGCTCTGAAGATCGTGAGCGGCGCGGGAATCGAGTTGAAGGCCAGGAATGAGTGCAGCGCCTCTATATCCACGTCTCGCGAGAAGGAGGGCTGGCGCAGCAGCGCTTTGAGCTCGGAGGCAAAAGTGAGTCGGCCGTTCGCGAGCCCGTAGTAGAGGGGCTTGATTCCGTAGCGGTCGCGCGCCAGCACCAGACGCCGCTCGCGCCGATCCCACAGCGCCAGCGCGAACATGCCGCGCAGCTGCGAAACAAACCCCGGGCCGTCGCGCAGATAGAGATGGAGCAGCACCTCGGTGTCGCAGCGTGTTCGAAAGCGCACTCCGTCGCGTTCGAGAGTGGCGCGCAGCTCGAGGTGGTTGAGGATCTCGCCGTTCTGCACGACGCAGACCGCGCCGTCGGCGGCGAGCATCGGCTGATCTCCGTGCTCGAGGTCGATGATCGCCAGGCGGCGCGCGGCGAGCCCCACCGCGCCATCGATGTGGCACCCGTCAGCGTCGGGTCCCCGGTGGATCAGGGATGCGTTCATCCGCTCGAGCACCGCCCGGTCTGCTTCGCGCCCGTGCGCGAAGTCGTAGCTGCCGCAGATGCCGCACATCGCCTCGGCCTAAGGTCGGACTAGGGCAGCCGGTTGAGCATCGACCGACGGTTCGCTGGACGCATCACCACCAGCCACACGGTCGTCGCGATCACCGAGAGGTAGAGGCGGACGGAGCGATCGGCAATGTACTCGAGGTCATGCGCGAGCTTCTCGCTCCAGGTCATCTCGCGCGTGAGTCGCAGCTGCGCTAGCCCCGTGATGCCGGGGCGCACGACGAGCCGCTGCCAGTACTCAGGTATCCCCACGCAGAGCTCCTCGAAGAACCGGGGGCGGATGGGACGGGGCCCGACAATGCTCATCTCGCCTCGGAGCACGTTGTAGAGCTGGGGCAACTCGTCGAGCCTGGAGGCGCGCAGGGCGCGACCGATGCGGCTGACCTCGGTCTCCGTCAGCTGCGTGAGCTCGGGCCCCAAAAACGGACCCAACCGCTGCTCCGCGTCGGGTGCCAGCGTACGGAACTTGAGCATCTGAAACAGATAGCCGCCGCGACCCACCCGCCACCCGCGATAGAGGACCGGTCCGCGCGGCGAGCTCAGCTTCAGCACGACCGCGATGAGGACCACCAGCGGGCCGGTGACAAAAACGGCGCAGGCGCCCAGGACCAGATCGAGCGCCCGCAGAACGAGGTCCACAAAACGCGGCTGAAAGGCGTGCGACATCGCCGCGTACTGCTCCACCAGGGAGGCGTGCTGCTCGAGCGGCGGAGGAGGCTCAGTCGATGCCGCGGACATCAGCAGGGCGTCTCGGCGTCGCTTCGCGTCAGAACCGATCATTCGACGGTCGAGAGGATCATGTCCACGATCACAGCGGGGTCACGTCGCGGCCAGTCGAGCGTCTTTGTTCGCTTTTCGAGTTCCAGCGCTCTCACGTCGCTCAATGGTCGGAGTCTTCCGCTTCGGATCAGTGCCTCGTCGACTCCGCCCAACCGACCCCCGTAGGTCGTGTAGACGGGGACGCCAAGGGCGACCGCCTCGCGGTTCATGCTACCGCCGGCCGAGACCACCAGGTCGGCGGCCGCGATCAGGCTCTGCGCGTCGACCGCATGGTCTGTCACCACCACGGATGGAAGGTTCAGCGCTCTCACGTTCTGGCGCTGAGCCTCCGTTCGCGGGAGTACCACAGCCTGAACGTCGTCGCGCGCGCCAAGGTGGCCTAGCACCCGTGGGAAGAGGGGATTTGACTTTCGGTGATACAGCGAGACGTCGGGCGGAGGGCGAACCACCACCACGACGCGCTTGCCATCGACGCCGAGTTGATCGAGGATCGTCGGATCGGGCTCGAAATCGGCGAGGTAGTACTCCTCCTTGAGGCCCTGGTACTGGCGCAGCTTCGCCTCCGTGACGCCAAAGCGCCATAGCCGCGAGGGCGGGATGGCGTCAGGAGTGATCACGCGCTGCGCAAGCCTGCAGCCGATGTGATGCTGCTGGGTCGCGAACTCGTAGTCGAACATGTTGACCGCCGGGATACCCGCCCAGGCAGCGGCCAGCGCGAGGTCATTCGATCCATGGGCCACTCCGAGGTCAAAACGGCCACGAGCCCAGCGATGAAGCTTGGTCGTCCTTCCCGCCAGCGCCATAGCCTTGCGCGTCCGCGAGGCGCCCGCGTGCTGCCCGATCGCCACGTATTCGAGCCCATGCAGCTTCAGCAGCCCGAGCGTCTGAGCGTAGTCGCGCGCCGTTATCTGGACCTCGTGGCCGGCGTCTTTCAGCCGGGTGATCACCGGGCGGAAGACAACCGGGTGCGCGGACGCCGTCATGTCGAACCAGATCCTCATCAGAGGGGAACGATGCCAGTAAGGGCCCGGAGATGACTATCCGCGGGTCCGCGCGGGCGATCTGCGGCGCGGGCGGATCCGCGCAACCGGCCACTAAGCTTTTGATCTTGAACGACTCGACCGTCGAGCAGTTGGTGCGCGTTCCGTCGGACAAGCGGATCAGGATCGAGCGCAAGCTCGTCGAGAAGGCCAGGGAGCACCTCGGCGACGAGGAGGTCCTCAGAGTTTTCCGCGGCCAGACGGTCCTCTCACCCGTGTTCGTGCCACTCATTGGGCCCATGTTGTTCATGGTCAAGCCTCGGACAGTGATGGTTACAGAGCGCTCGGTCATCACCCTGCAGCAGAGCAGGTGGAGCCAGTCCACTGTCGTCGGGGTGGTCTCGCGCCACGCCTGTGGCTCGGTGCCCGTGGAGGTCACGCGCTGGGGGCTGCGCATCGGTGGCGAGGACAAAATCTTCGCCTCGCTCGGCACCCTCGACGACATGAGGGAGGTCGCCCGCGTGGCCTCCGGCGGGCCCGCCTCACCCGCACGAGCCGAGGGCTTCTAACTAGCAGCAATGCTCTCTGAATGGCCGCTCAGGCCGGGGCGCATGAGCGGGGGCGTACGCTAAGCGACATGACCGGGTTGTTCGGTGGCCGCAGGCTTGGTCTGGGACGCCCGCCGCTGTGGCTCGGCCTGATATGCGCCGCCGCCGCGGTAGCGGTAGCGACCGCCGCGATCTATCCGCTCAAATCGATCGCACCCGCGGTCGCATTGAGCGTGGTGTACCTGCCGGCAGTGCTGCTGGTCTCGGCCTACTGGGGATTGCCGCTGGGACTTCTGACCTCTCTGGCGAGTGCCGCCTCCTTCAACTTCTTCCACATCCCTCCGGTCGGCCGGTTCACTATCTCCGACAGCCGCAACTGGGTGGCGTTGGGGGCGTTTGTACTGGTGGCGGCGGTGGTGAGCGCAATGGCTGAATTGGCTCGCAGCCGTGCCGTCGAGGCTGAGCGGCGGCGGGCGGAAGCAGACCTCGCCGCCAGTCTCGCGCGGGAGCTCCTGCGAGGGGGCAACACGCGCATGGCACTCGGTACCACCGCCAGCGGCATAAGCGAAGCGCTTCACATTCGCTCCGCCTCGATCGAGCTGGGCGCGGTTGACGGAGGGGATCGCCTGGCCCTGCCGCTCCGCGATGCCGACGGGGAGCAGATCGCCACCTTGCTGGTCGCGCGCGGTCTCCCTGCCGAAACCGTGCAGCGACTTGAGGGGCAGGTGGTTCCCGCGCTCGAAGCGCTGGTCGCGATCGCGCTGCGACGCGACGCGATCCAGGCCGAGGCAGTCGAGACGGACGCCCTGCGCCGCAGCGACGAGCTCAAGACGGCATTGCTGCGATCGGTCTCCCATGACCTTCGTACACCGGTGACGGCGATCGTCACGGCAGGCCACGCTCTGGCTGCGAGATCGATCACCGATGACGAGCGCCGGGAGCTCAGCGCCGCCGTCGTCGATGAAGGCGGCCGGCTGGCCGCCCTGATCGACAAGCTGCTCGATCTCTCGCGGCTCCAGTCCGGTCGCGCCGAATCTCAGCCCGATTGGATCTCAATCGAGGAGGTGCTGCTTGCCGCGCGGGAGGCGCTCCCGGTCCCCGCCGCCGAATTGCGACTCGCGGTCGACGAAGATGTTCCGCCGGTGCGCGCGGATGCGGCGCAGTTGCGCCAAGCGTTTACGAATCTGCTGGAGAACGCCTGGCGCTATTCCAACGGCCGGCCGGTGTCGGTGTTGGCGCGCCGTGCCGGGGGCCACGTGGTCGTGCGAATCGTCGATCAAGGCCCGGGGATCTCGCAGCCCGAGCAGGACCGGATCTTCGAGCCGTTCTACAGGGGCTCGCAGGTAGAGGGGAGAGAATGGAAGGGCTCCGGCCTGGGGCTCGCGATCGCCAAGGGCTTCGTCGAGGCGAACGGAGGAACGATCTCCGTGGACTCCCTTCCCGGCCAGGGCTCGAGCTTCGTCGTCGACCTCCCGATCTCGCAGCCCCGAGCGGCGACCGTCGCGTGAACCCTGGGGTCCCCGCAGATGGGGCGGGCGCGGCCGGTCGCGCGAAAGTCCTCGTCGTCGACGACGAGACACAGATCCTCCGCGCGCTGCGGGTCATCTTGCGCGACGCCGGATTCGAGGCCCTCCCGGCCGACACCGGGGAGGAAGCCCTCGACGTCGCGGCCGTTCGCCGGCCGGACGCCGCGATCGTCGACCTGGTCCTGCCCGACGTCGATGGCGTCGAGGTGTGTCGCCGCCTGCGGGAATGGAGCGAGATGCCGATCATCGTGCTGTCCGCCGTGGGCGAGGAGGACGCAAAGGTGCGGGCGCTCGCGGCCGGCGCCGACGACTATGTGACAAAGCCGTTCGGCCCGCGAGAGCTCATCGCGAGGCTGCATGCGGTCCTCCGCCGGGTTGGTGACGCGCCGGAAGACGCGACCATCCGCGCCGACGGGCTCGAGCTCGATCTCGCCGCGCGCGTGGTCCGCCGCGATGGCGCGGACGTGCATCTGACGCCCACCGAGTTTGATCTCCTGCGCGTACTCGCCCGCAACCGCGGGCGCCTCATAACGCACCGCGAGCTGTTGCAGTCGGTATGGGGCGCCGGCTACACCGAGGACACGCAGGTGTTGCGCGCCCACGTCGCCAATCTTCGGCGCAAGATCGAACCCCAGGACGGTCCTCGCTACATCAAGACCGACCCTGGAGTCGGGTACCGCTTCTCGGCGTAGCCCAGGACCTTCACAACATCTGCACGCCGAGGGGGCTCATCTGTACGCGCCCTTGACGCGGGCGCCTCCACGATAAGAGCCATGGATGTTGTAGCTGTCCTTCTCGCGCTTGTGATGTTTGCGGTTTTGTACCTACTGATCACCGGAATCGCACGGATATGAATCAGGCGCCGTGCAGAGAGCGTTCGTTCATGGACATCGTTGCGCTTGTGATCGCAGGGGTGATGTTCGCTCTCCTCGTGGGCTTGGTCTACGGGATCGACCGGATATGACCGCCGCTGACCTCTTCGGGCTGATCGCCTCGGCGATCGTTTGCCTATATCTCCTCTACGCCCTGTTGCGGGGCGAGAGGTTCTGAGGCCATGACCTTCACCGGCTGGCTCACGATCGTGCTGTTCGCGGTCATCCTCACCGCGCTGGCGATTCCGCTCGGTCGCTACATGGCCGCGGTCTATGCGGGCGAGCGGACGATCCTCGACCCGCTATTCCGGGTACCCGAGCGCCTGCTTTACAAGGTAATGCGGGTCGACCCCCACCGCGAACAGGACTGGAAGGCTTACGCCAAGAGCGTGATCCTCTTTTCCATCGCGGGGTGGCTGCTGCTGTATTTGATCCTGCGCACGCAGACGCTGTGGGATTTCACGGGGCTAAACCCCCAGCACTTCCATTCCGGTACCTGGGACGTCACCTTCAACACGACGTCCTCCTTCGTCACGAACACCAACTGGCAGTACTACAGCGGCGAGACGACGCTCAGCTACTTCAGTCAGATGGTGGGGCTCACGGTCCAGAACTTTCTCTCCGCCGGGGTGGGCATAGTCGTCGCCGTGGCGCTGATCCGGGGGATCGTCGGCCGCAGCGGCAAGTCGCTTGGCAACTTCTGGTTCGACATCGTCCGCACCATTTTGTGGGTGCTCGTGCCGATCTCGTTCGTGGTCGCGATCGTCCTGGTATGGCAGGGCTCGATCGCCAACTTCTCTCACTACCTGGTGGCGCACACGCTGACGGGAGGGTCGCAGCAGATCGCGCAGGGGCCGGTTGCGTCTCAGGAGGCGATCAAGCTGCTGGGTACGAATGGGGGCGGCTTCTTCAACACGAACTCCGCCCACCCGTTCGAAAATCCAACTGGGCTCAGCAACTTCGTCGAGATGCTCACTGTGCTGATCATCCCGGCTGCGCTGGTCTTCATGTATGGCCGGGTGGTCGGCAACCGCCGTCAAGGCTACGCGATCTACGGCACGATGATGATGATGTTCCTCGGGGCGGTGGTGGTCGCCTACATCGCCGAGGCGCACGGTTCACCCGCCCAGCATGCGGCTGGCCTTCACACCGCCGTGATTCACGGTTCCACCGGTGGCAACCTCGAGGGCAAGGAGCAGCGCTTCGGGATCGCGGGCTCGGCGTTGTTCGACGTGGTCACGACCGTGACCTCCTGCGGCGCGGTCAACAGCGCGATCGAGTCGTTCACCGGGATTGGTGGCGCCGTGCCGATGGCCAATCTGTCCGCCTCGGAGGTGATCTTCGGTGGGGTTGGCACTGGGCTCTACTCGATCCTGCTCTACGTGCTGCTGGCGGTCTTCATCGGCGGGCTGATGGTGGGTCGAACGCCTGAGTACCTGGGCAAGAAAATCGAAGCCAAGGAGATAAAGCTCGTGGCGCTGGGCCTCCTGATAACGCCACTGTCCGCTCTCTTTGCCACAGCCCTAGCCACCGCCAGCCACGCGGGGCGACAGTCGATTTCAGCAGCGGCCAAGGGAGGACCCCAGGGCTTCTCCGAATCGTTCTATGCCTATTTATCGCAGGCCAACAACAACGGCTCCGCCTTCGCCGGCTACACCGGCTACATCCAGCCCAAGGCGGGGAACCTCGGCGCCCACGGCATCACGTTCGCGGACCTGTTGGGCGGTTTGACTATGTTGTTCGCCCGTTACGCCCCGATCCTGTTCGCGCTGGCCGTGGCCGGTTCGCTCGCGGGTAAGAAGATCAGCCCCGCGGGGCTGGGAACCATGCGCACGGACAACGGCACCTTCGTGGTCTTGCTCGTCGGCGTGGTCGTGCTCGTCGGCGCGCTCACCTTCTTCCCCGCGCTCTTGCTCGGGCCGGTCGTCCAGGGCCTCACTCCACACCTATACGCATGAGACGAGAAATCATCACCTCGGTCATTGCGATCGTCGTTCTGACGGTCTTGCTAGGGGTCGTCTTCCCGCTGGTTGTCACGGGCATCAGCCAGGTGGCTTTCCCGGGCAACGCCAACGGGCAGAAGGTCTACGTCCACGGGCGTCTGGTCGGCTCGAAGATCATCGGCCAGAACTTCGCCGGGAACCGGCGCTACTTCCAGTCGCGGCCCTCGGCGACGGCGCCGCCCAACAATGCCGCAGCGACCACGTTTTCGAACCTCGGTCCAAATAGCGTTGCGACCAAGCAGGCGCTCGCGGCCAACATCGATGCATACCTGAAGCTCAACCGGCCGTATGACCCGGGGCTGACGGTCGCAAAGGTGCCCGTAGACGCAGCCGACACGTCCGCGTCCGGCGTCGACCCAGAGATCTCGGTCGCCAACGCCGACATCCAGGCTCACCGTGTGGCCAAGGTCCGCGGCCTGTCGCTCACCCGGGTCGACGGGCTGATCTCGAAGTACACCTCGGGTCGTGGGCTGGGGTTCTCCGGTGAGCCAGGCGTGAACGTGCTCGAGCTCAATCTCGCGCTTGACCGAATCGGACAGGGAAGCTGATGGCGGTCGCCACTCCCAAGGCTCCCGAGCCGGTTCGGCCGACCGAGCGCCGCGCGGTGTCGCTGTTCCAGCGCGACATCGTCCGCCGGGCGCTGATCGAGAGCTGCTTCAAGCTCGATCCGCGCGTGCAGATACGCAACCCGGTGATGTTTGTGGTTGAGATCGGCGCGGCGATCACGACCGTGACGTGGTTTATCCAGATTTTCGGTGGCCACGCGCTGGGTGGCAACGACCCCAGCTGGTACACGCTGACGATCTCGGTCTGGCTGTGGTTGACGGTTGTGTTCGCCAACATGGCGGAGGCTTTTGCGGAGGGTCGCGGGCGCGCGCAGGCCGATACGTTGCGCTCGATGCGGCGCGAGACCGTCGCGAGGTTGCACGACGGCTCGACCAAGAGCGCGGCGGAATTGGTCAAGGGTGACGTGGTGCTGGTGGAAGCAGGCGAGCTTATCCCCGGTGACGGGACGGTTACCGAGGGGATCGCGTCGGTTGACGAGTCTGCGATCACGGGCGAGTCGGCGCCGGTGATTCGCGAGTCCGGTGGGGATCGCAGCGCGGTCACCGGCGGCACGCGTGTGCTGTCTGACCGGATCGTGGTCCAGATCACCCAGGAGCCGGGTCAGTCGTTTTTGGATCGCATGATTTCGCTGGTGGAGGGCGCTGAGCGGCGCAAGACACCCAACGAGATCGCGCTGAACATCCTTTTGGCCGGGTTGACGCTGGTGTTCATGATTGTGGTGGTCACGCTGCGCCCGTTCGGGTTGTTCGCGCATACGCCGATCTCCGAGACGACGTTGATCTCTTTGCTGGTAGCGCTGATCCCTACGACGATTGGTGCGCTTTTGTCGGCGATCGGGATCGCGGGGATGGACCGGCTGGTGCGCCGCAACGTCCTGGCGCTGTCGGGGCGTGCGGTCGAGGCCTCGGGCGACGTCGATGTGCTGCTGCTGGACAAGACCGGCACGATCACCATCGGCAACCGCCTCGCCTCGGAGTTCATTCCCATGCCCGGCGTATCCGAGCCCGAGCTCGCTGAGGTCGCCCAGCTCTCCTCACTGGCCGATGAGACGCCCGAGGGCCGCTCCATCGTCGTGCTCGCCAAGCAATACGGCATCCGCGAACACGACATGACACAGCTGGGCGCCGAGTTTGTGCCCTTCACCGCGCAGACGCGCATGAGCGGCGTTAATCTGGACGGCCGGCAGTTGCGCAAAGGCGCCGGGGATGCCGTGATCGCTTTTGTCACCGCCGAGGGCGGCCGACCCCCGAGCGAACTCCAGCCGGTGCTGGAACGGATCTCGCGCGAGGGAGGTACCCCGTTGGCGGTCGCCCGCGACTCGCAGGTTATGGGTGTGATCTACCTCAAGGACACCATCAAGGAGGGGATGCGCCAGCGCTTTGACCAGCTCCGCGCGATGGGAATCCGCACGGTCATGATCACCGGCGACAACCGGCTCACCGCCGCCAAGATCGCCCAGGAATCCGGTGTGGACGACTTCCTCGCCGAGGCCACGCCGGAAGCGAAGCTTGCCCTCATCCGCGAGCAGCAGGCCGACGGGCGGTTGGTGGCCATGACCGGCGACGGCACCAATGACGCACCCGCACTCGCCCAGGCCGACGTCGGCGTCGCGATGAACAGCGGAACCCAGGCCGCCCGTGAGGCCGGAAACATGGTCGATCTCGATTCCAACCCAACGAAGCTCATCGAGATCGTCGAGGTCGGCAAACAGCTCCTCATTACGCGGGGAGCGCTGACGACTTTCTCCATCGCCAACGATGTGGCCAAGTACTTCGCGATCCTGCCTGCGATTTTCGCCACCACCTGGGCCGTCACCAAGGGCGGGCAGAGCCCGCTGCACGTCCTCAACATCATGAACCTGGGAACCCCCCGCTCCGCGGTGATCTCAGCGATCATCTTCAACGCGCTCGTGATCCCCCTGCTGATCCCGATTGCGCTGAGGGGCGTCCGCTACCGCCCGATCGGTGCCAGCGCGCTGCTGCGCCGAAATCTCTGGATATATGGCCTCGGTGGGATCATCGCCCCCTTCATCGGCATCAAGCTGATCGACCTCATCGTCTACAACCTGATCGGCGCATGACGACACAGCCCGGATTCGGTGTCGCCGCTGAGCCGACGTCAGACCACGGACACCTGTTGGTGTTCCTGGGCATGGCCGCCGGCGTGGGCAAGACCTATCGCATGCTGCTCGAGGGTCATGAACAGCAGGAGGCAGGTCGCGATGTCGCGATCGGGCTGCTGGAGACGCACGGCCGTCAGGAAACGGCGATGCTCGCGGAAGGGCTTGAGCTGATCCCCCGCCGGCGTGTCACATATCGAGGAACGCAGCTCGAGGAGATGGACCTACCCGCGGTCCTGGCGAGGGCACCGGAGGTCTGCCTCATCGACGAACTGGCGCACACAAATGCGCCCGGGCTCGAGCACCCCAAACGCTACGAGGATGTCGAGGACGTACTCAACGCGGGCATCGACGTGCTCTCAACCATGAACGTCCAGCACCTGGAGTCGCTCAACGACCAGGTGGCTGAGCTGACCGACGTCAGAGTGCGGGAGACGATCCCGGACGATGTGCTCGGCCGAGCCGACGAACTGGTCATCATCGACATCACGCCGGAAGAGCTGATCGAGCGTCTGCGCGCGGGCAAGATCTACCCGACGGAGCGCATCGACACCGCGCTCAACAACTTCTTTCGTATCGAAAACCTGGCGGCGCTTCGCGAGGTGGCGCTGCGCCAGGTCGCTCAGGAGGTTGGGCAAAAGCGGCTGACCACTGAGCATGTGGGCTCGCGCCAGGGCCTCGCGATTGAGGCACCGCAGGCGGTGGGCGAGCGTCTGCTCGCGCTGGTCGAGCCGTACCCCGGTGCCCAGCGGCTCATTCGCCGCGCGTGGCGTTCGGCGCAACGACTCGGCGCGGATTTGGATCTCCTCTGGGTGAGACCCCCGCAGCACAAACTCTCCGCTGATCAGGAGCATTCGCTGGCGGCCCTGCGCCAGCTTGCATCGTTGCTGGGGGCGCACCTGCTGGTCGAAGAGTCGCACGATGTTCCCGCGACCGCGGCTGAGGTCGCGCGTCGTCGGCACACCACGTACATACTTCTCGGCCGCAGCCGTCCCCGGCGCGGGCTGGGCCGTCTCCGCACGCCGCTGCCCCAGCGACTGATGGAGCTGCTCCCGGGCGTTGACGTGCGCATCGTCGCGGACCGTCGCGAGCATCCACAAAGGAGTCAGCCATGAGTGACGTGCTCGTTATCGGTGTGGGCATCGCCGGGATTCTCGTGGGCGTCGCTGCGGGCTTCTGGCTACCGCCCCACGGCCGCCGGGTCGCCCGGAACGGCCCGCGACCGGTGAGGCGGATTCTGTTGCCGTTCACCGGACAGGGGATCTCTCGACGTGCCTTCGAGGCCGCCGTGCGCCTCGCGAAGGCAGAGAACGCGACGATCATGCCCGCGTTCCTGGCGCGGGTTCCCCGGCAGCTGCCACTCGATTCCCCGATGCCGGCTCAGTGCAGCGATGGCATGCCTTTGCTCGAGACGATCGAGCAGCGGGTGGCAAGCCAGGGCATCAGCGTTGACTCCAGGGTCGCTCGTGGCCGGACTTATCGCGATGCCCTCCGTCGCCTCCTCGCCGAAGAGGACTTTGACCGGGTGATCGTGTCGGCGACCACCAGCCCCAACAACGGCTTGACCAGCGATGACCTGGAGTGGCTGCTGGAGCGAGTCCCGGCGGAGGTGCTCATACTGCGGCCCGCTCCGACAGACGCACAGCGGATCGAGGCCGCATCGGTGAACGGGCACTTCTGAGTTGTCGGTCCCGGTATGGGCGATGGCTGCCGCACATTGGCCCAGGGCAAGCGACTGTCACTACCGATACAGTTCCGCTCGCGCTCGTAACCGATCTTGACACGCAGGGCAGACGCTCGGACGTGTCGGCAGGAGCATCGTGGCCCAGATCTTCATCCGGGTGCTGTGGGACACGCCGAACTCGATCCTGCACACCAACTTCCGTCCGATCCCAGCCTAACCCCGCTGGCCCCCGAGACGCCGAAGTTTAGCTTCGGAGATCTGCTGGTGGACACCGGATTGGCGCCACGAACCAGCTAAGCGAAGCCCACCCACCTGCCCCCAACCAGCCGCACCCGCTCCGTCATGGTGCGGTGCCTTGGTGTCGGCGCTCCGTCACGGGGCGGGTGCGGTGCCATGGTGCCCGCGCCCCGGGGTCTCGGCGCGATCTCGTTCGCCGATTTCGCGAACAACGCGCGCGGGCACGCCCGCCGCAACGACGGCTGGGGGTAGATCCCGTGTGACAACCGCTCCCGCGCCGACGACCGTGTCCTGCCCTATGGTCACGCCCGGGCAGACAATCACGCCCGCGCCAAGCCACACGTTGTCGGCGAGCGTGATGGGCTCACCGTACTCCCATCCCTGCCGGCGCCGCTCGGGATCAACAGGGTGCGCAGCGGTCACGAGTTGCACCCGTGTGGCGATCTGGCAGGTGGCGCCGATCGTGATCGGCGCCACGTCGATCATCATTACGTCCGCATTGACGAACGTCCGGTCGCCGATGGTGACCGCGCCGTACTCGCACGCAAAAGGGGGCCGCACGACGACGTGGTCGCCAACGTGCCGCAACGTACGCCGAAGCAACGTGTCCCGTTCTTCCCACGCTCGCGGCGCACAGGCGTTGAACCGGGCCAGAAGCTCCTGGATCCGCCCATATTCCGCTGCGTTATCCGGATCGTCAGCCACGTAGAGCTCGCCGCGCAGCATCCGGTCTCGCATCTCGCCCATGGGCTTCTTATACCTCAGGCTCTCAGGCGCGGGCCGGCGAATGGACGCTCGCCGAAAGCCGGGTGAGCGGATCTCCTTGCGTTCTATGTCCCTGAGCTCACGAGGGTGAGCGCGAATGGACATCGTTTTGCTCCCAGGGCGAGTGAGTTATTTATGCCTTGACAGTTATATAGCTAGGATGGCATACTAGCGACGATGATGGTATTCGAGGTCATTGCCGAGCCCAACCGCCGGCGGATACTTGATCTGCTTGCTGAGGGCGAGCGGCCCGTCGGCGAATTGGTAAAGCGCGTTGCGCTGAGCCAGCCCGCCGTCTCCAAGCACCTGAGAACACTGCGTGAGGCAGGGCTCGTGGACGTCCGTGGCGAGGCCCAGCGGCGGGTGTACAGGGTGCGTCCGCAACCACTCCAGGCGGTCGAGGACTGGCTTTCGCCCTATCGCCGGATGTGGCAGGAGCGCCTCGACGACCTCGAGCGCCATCTGGAAACGATGAACGACGATCACTGACGGAGGCTCCATGTACGGAACGGTGCGGCAGCTCGGAGACGGCCGCTGGCAGCTTCGCTTCATTCGCAGGCTTCCCCACGGGCAGGCCAAGGTCTGGCGAGCAGTCACCGAGGACGAAGAGCTGGCCAAATGGTTTCCCACCACGATCGAGGGGGAGCGGAGATCCGGCGCGCGCCTGCGCTACGCATTTCCGGGCGGTCAAGCCCCACCAATGGAAGGCGAGATGCTTGTCTACGAGCCTGAATCGGTGGTGGAGCTCCGTTGGGGCCCCGACGTTTTGCGGATGGAGCTGAGTCAGGTGGATGAGGGCACGGAGCTGACGCTCCTACACACATTTGCGGAGCGCGGAAAGGCCGCACGCGACGGGGCGGGTTGGCATGTATGCCTGGACGCACTGACAGCGGCGCTAAGTGGCGGCGCGGGAAGCCGCGAGCAAATGTCGGCGTGGCGCGAGGTCCATCCGCGTTACGTACAGAGCTTCGGGCCGGAGGCAGCGACCATCGGTCCGCCCGATCGGTCGGGCTGACCGGCGTAGCACGCTGCAAACTGCTGGGTGCCTTAGGTCACGTGCGCGGTATGGGACGTCCGCGCGGCGTCTGACCCGTTGCAGTACATCGTCTGCCCCGTGAACACCTGTGTGGTCGAGCAGCCCTCATTGTCGGTAACCGTGAGCGTGACCGTGTAGCTGCCAGCCTTCGAGTAAGTGTGGCTGGTGGTCGCGTTGCCAGTGGTTTGGGACTTGCCGTCACCAAATCTCCACACGTACTTGACCACCTTCCCGTCCGAGTCCGAGGACGCCGCTGCGTTCAGAGTCACCTTGAGGCCACTGGTGGTCGATGTGAACGTTGCCTTGGGACCCTGGTTGGGGACGATCCCCAGCTGACCTGGTTCCGACCCCACCGTGATCGCGCTGCCCGCCTTCTTGGTAGCCGTGAATACCGGCGTCAGGCTGTCGTCGCCGGCGTTGCTCGTATAGAGCGTCTTCCCGTTCGGGGTCAGCGCTGGGTGTTCCGGGCCGGGGCCGACCGAGATTGCGCTGCCGACCGTCCTGGTGGACAGGTTGACCGGGTACACGTCGGCCTCCCCATAATCGCTCCAGTAGGCCATCCTTCCGCTGGGCGAGATCGCGAGCCCGCTGGGGGCCACGGTGCTGAGTCCGGCGATCGGGGTGCCGGTTGTGTTGGTCGCCGTCCTGATCGGAATGAGGTCGCCTTCTGCGCCCTGGGCCCACACGGTTTTGCCGTTCGGCGCGGCAGCCAACGAGTCCGGCGCGGGCACCGCGATCGGCGAACCGGCCGTGTTGGTCGCGGTGCTGACGGGTACGACCTCGTCGGTGGGGCCGCCCTGCTGGTTGTTGATGCCGACATACGCCGCCTCGCCGTCGGCCCCGATCGCCAGCGAGTCGGCCGCCCCGACCGAAATCGGCGGGCCAGCGGAGTGGTTGGTCAGGTTGACCGGAACGAGCGTCCCCGCCCCACGTTCCGCAACATAGGCCTGCTTGCCGTCCGGCGTGACCGCGACAGCGATTGGATTACCACTCTTACCGCCCGGCAGCCTGATCGCCGCTTCCTTTTTGAACGTGGCGACATGGATCGGGATGACCTTGTTTGAGTCGTACTCCACGACGTAGGCGGTCTTCCCGTCCGGGGTTACCGTCGCCAGCGAAGGACCGCCGCCGTTGCCGAACGTGATGGTGTGGATCACAGTGTTCGTGGTCGTGTTGACCACCGAGACCGTCTGACTCTGATAGTTCGGCACGAACATGTCCCGGGCCTGCGCGGCCGCCGGAACCGCCGCCATCGCAGCCATGGCGGACACCGCGACGCCCAACCTCCGAATGCCTCCCAACGTTCCCCCTCCTCGATCGACGCCTTGGCCCCGGGGCAAGCGTACACGCGCGTGGCCACCGCCGGCGTGGTCACGGGGGCTGCCGCGTTTAGTTGAGGGTGACCCTAGGGTCAGAACCTCGGAGAGGAAGTTCATCGATTAAGCGACTCGTAGCGGTGGTGATCGCCGTCGTCGCGCTAGGGCTGGTTCCCGCCGCCCTGGCTAGCGGGATGTCCTCGGGGGCGTACAAGACGAAGATCACGGGCGATCCCGCGCTTGGTGGGGCTCTGAACGGGACCTGGGTGGTCACGTTCAGCCCGGGTCATTACAAGGTGGCCTACAACGGCAAACCGGTGGGTCACGGCACCGACACGATCAAGGGCCACAAGATCACCTTCTCCAAGGGCGCTAAGTGCTCAGGCTCGGGCAAGTACAAGTTCGAGCTGGCTGGCAGGAAGCTGACGTTCTCCAAGATCAGTGATGCATGCGTCGGCCGACGGGATGTCCTGACGCACGGGCCGTTCCACAAGGCCAGCTAGCAGCGCGCGTGGAAGCGGCGGCTTCTGAGGTTGGCGAGCAGGAGCGTATTTGACGCAACGAATTAGGGCTAGGTAGAGTCGGCCATTCACCCCTGGGGGCCCGAAGGAGGCAAACGTGACGGGAGCATGCTCACAGCTGATCGCACCGGCGCGATCCGCAGTGGTCGGTCGACGCCGCCTCGTCTATGTGGCGGCTGCGGTTCTTTTCAGTGTGCTTGTGCTTTGGGCGGCGGGTGCCTCGGCCATGCCCGGCAAGGTCAAGCAACTGCAGCTGACGGGCGTGGTGACAAAGGCCCTAAAGGGCCCTGGTGGCTCGGGCGACTTCACGCTGAAGTCTGGGAAGAAGACGGTCGGCAAGGTCACGAAGTTTCGCTGCACGGGCGCAGGTTTCTCGACTATCTGCGATGCGAGCATGCGCCTGAAAGGGTTTGGCTCGAATCTGCGCCTGTTTGCCGTCACTTACACCTGCCACCTAAAGCACGGCGGCGGCATCAAGTGCGGCGCGGGCAAGGGGGGTGTTGAGAAAGCCAACGGGAGCGGCCTCGGCACCATTAAAATCCAGGGTTTCCCCAACAAGATCGGTGCTCGTTTCCCCGTGACGATGCGGCTGCACTAGTCCGTCGTCGCCGGCTCACTCGCTCCAGTGCGCGAGGCCCGGATCGGATCGACCGCCATCCGCGCTCCCGCTTGGCCTTCGCGTTGGAGGCGCCGCGGATCTCGATCATCATCGCCGCCCGCGCTTCGCCCGCAAACATTCACTTGCGCATCTCGCGCGCATCCTTGCGCCTGTCCGGCGGCCTGGATTGCCGGGGCGGCGCTTCAGGGTCTCGTCCAAAACGCCTACGCGTGGTTGTTGGCGCTTGGGCGGTGTCAAGAAGTCGGCCGCGGTACCGATAAACGTGCGAGAGAGAAAGAGATTCTCGGCGCGGCGCCGGAGCGCGATAGCGAGATTTGTCCGAGACCTATTGATTTATGTGCGCGAGGAAACACTTTCGCGCGGGGTTCACGCTCCCTCCACGCGGGCCTGAAACGCTTCCAGCATGCCGGCAGTGATCCTCTCTCCCCATCTCGACGACGCGGTCCTGTCGTGCTGGCACGTTCTGACCCAGCCCGGCGAGGTGGCCGTGATCAACGTGTTCGCGGGCGTGCCCGCAGACGTGCGCGGCCCTGCCTGGTGGGATGAGTACACGGGCGCGAGCGACTCGGCCGAGCGGGTGCGTGAGCGACTTGAGGAGGATCGCAGAGCACTCGCTGTCGCGGGACGGACGGCGGTCAACCTGGGCTTCCTGGACGAGCAGTATCGCGCTGAGAGGCAACCGCTGGCACCGCTCGCAGAGCAGATCGAACGACTGCTCGAACCAGGGGTCCGGATCTACGCCCCAGCGGCGATCGCCCACGCGGACCACGCGGTCGTGCGCTCGGCGGCGCTCGAGCTGCGGGCGGCGGGCTTTGAGGTCTCCCTGTACGCCGATCTTCCGCACGCGACCGTCAGGGGCTGGCCGGTCTGGGTGACCGGCGAGAACGGGCCGGCATCGAAGGACCTGACGGGTGCGCTGTGGGACCGCGTTCTAGCCACAACCGACGCGGCCGCTCCGAACGTCCACCATCTGGACTCCGTCGCCCACGCACGCAAGCTCGTCGCGGTGGGGATGTACGGCACCCAGCTGGAAGCGCTCGAGGAGTTCGCCGGTCGTCCCCTCGGGGATCCCGAGGTGCTTGGCTACGAGGTGATTTGGCCTACAGCTCCGCCGGCGCACGCAGTCCAGCACGCAGAGCGTCGTCGCTGAGGCTTGCGCTTATCCGATCGAGGATCGCCTCAGCTGCAGCCCGGTGACCATCGGACTCCACCCCTAGACGAGCCAGCGCGGCGTGTGCCTCCCAGCCGGGCGCCGCGATCCCGTGTTCGTCGGCGACGCGGGCAGCACGGGCGAGCGCTTCGCCAGCCAAGTCGATCTCGCCGCGCGCCTCAAGACACAGCCCCAGCACGAGCTCGCTCGTCGCGATTGCTTCGAGCCATCCGGTTCGTTGCGCGGCCGCCAGGACCGGACGCAGCAGCGCCTCGCCCTGCTCGGCCGCGTCCGTGGCGGCCAACACCCGCGTGACCGCGGCATAGGCCGGGAATCCGAACACGAAGGCACGTCCTTCCGGCACTGTCACCTCATCGAGCAGCGTGCGAGCCCGCGCGGCGAGAGCGCGGGCTTCGTCGCGATCTCCCAGCAGCCAGCGCGCCCACCCGAGCTGGCCCAGGCAGCGCACCAGGTCGTTGCGGCTGCCGAGCCTCTCACCCCAGATGACACCGGGCTCGAGTACCTCGGCCGCCTCACGCGCCTGACGCAGGTCGAGCAGCGTCGAGGCCAACGTCGCGGCCACCCACCCGGCCCACGGAACCTCGCCGGTCAGCGCGACCGCACGCCGGCCAGCGGCCAGCGACTCGTCATATGAGCCCCGGCTGCGGTGAAGCCAGCAGCGCGCGTCCAGGATCAGGACCTCCGCGCCTGGATCATGGATGCGACGACAGATCGCGGCCGCCTCGTCGAGCCGGGCGGCGGCGTCCTCCCAGCGGGCCTGCCCGATCGGCACGAACGCGGACTCCAGTAGCGTGAATTGCAGGTACCAGAGGTCATCGCGCTCGCGCCAAATGGCCGCCAGCCGACCGGTCAGCTCCTCGAGCCGCTCAAGCTCGCCGAGCTGCCATACCGCCAGCTTGATGCTGTCCATGGCGCGGCCGACGAGGACCTCGTCGCCGGCACCGCGCGCCAGCTCGAGCGCGCGCTCGCCGAGTTCGAGCGCCCGGTCGAAATGGAGCAGGTGGGATGAGATCACCGACAGCCGATCGAGCGCCGCGGACTCGATGGCAGTGTCTGAAAGCTCGCGCGCGATCTCGAGCGCGGCGACATGGCGCTCAGCGCTGGCCGTGAGGTCGGAGCGCAGAAGCGCCAAGCCGAGTTCGTTCAGCGCCTCCATCTCGGTGGCACGGTCTCCCGCCTGGCGAGAGGCTTCGAGCACGGCCTCGAAGTCGGCGGCCCCCCCCTCGATATCGCCCGTGCGAAAGCGCATCCTGCCGCGCTCCAGTCGGAGCTCCCGCAGCGGCGGCTCGCGATCGATGCGATAACCGAGATCGGCGCCGGCCTCGAACGCGGCGTCGTAATGGGCAAGCGCCGGCTCGACGGCGTAAACGCGCCGCGCCGCGTCCGCCGCGCGGGCGTGATACCGGTATGCCTTCGCCACGTCCCCGGCCGCAGAGAAGTGGTAAGCCAGTGCCTCGGCCTGCTCGTCCGCCCGATCGCCGAGCAGATCCTCGATCGCCTCGCCGATCTGGCGATGCAGCTGCGCGCGGCGGGTGAGCGACAGCTGCGCGTAGATCGCGTCTCGAATCAGGGCGTGGGCAAAGGTGTAGCGTCCGATCGCCCCGGTCGACTCCTCGACGATCCGGTCGTCGATCGCTCGCTCGAGACTTTCGGCGATCTCGGCCGGCCGGATGCCGGCCACTCGCTCGAGCACATCCAACTCAAAGTCGCGCCCGCTGACAGCGCCGTAGGCCAACAGCCGTTTGGCGGTGTCGTCGAGTCCCCGCATGCGACGGACCAGCAGGTCATTGACGCTGTCGGGAATCCGGGTCAGCGCCTGCTCGAAGTCGTCTCCGGAGCCGACATTGCGCAGCAGTTCCTCGACGAAAAATGGGTTTCCCTGCGTGCGGTCGACGATCGACTGCACGTCGGCGGCGGAAGCGCTGCGCCCTGCCTGGGAGGAGATCAGCGCCGCGACCTCCTGCTCGCCCAGCCCGGTAAGTGTGATCGTGTCAAGCGCCCGCGCCCTGCGCAGTTCAGCCAGGGCCTGCTCGAGCGGATGCATCTCGTCCACCTCGGTCTCGCGGTAGGTGCCGAGAATCAGCAACGGCGCGCCCTCGGTCGCCCGCAAAACGTGGCGCAACAGGAGCAGCGTCGGAGCATCGGCCCACTGAAGGTCGTCCAATACCAGGATCAGCGCGTGCTCCTCGGCGACGGCGCGTAGCAGCGAGGCGACCGCCTCGAACAGCCGGAACTGGTCGCGCTCGGGAGACTCCGCGGTCGAGCCGGGGTCCGGAGCGCCGGCGCCCCCGAGCTCGGGCACGAGCCGCGCCAGCGTCGCGCGGTGGGGGCCTAGCTGAAGCCGCAGCTCGTCGAGCGGGGTCTCCGATACGTAGTGCCGCAGCGCCTCCACGAGCGCTTGGTAGGGGGCGAGCGATTCCTCGTAACAGCGTCCGAGCAGAACGAGCGCGCCGTCGGCATATGCGGCGCAGCAGAACTCCGTCGCCAGTCGGGTCTTTCCGATCCCGGGTTCTCCCACCAGCATCGCGGCACCCGTTCGGCCGCTGCGAGCCTCCTCCCAGCGTCGCCCAAGCGCAGTGAGCTCCGCGTCGCGGCCCAGGAGCGGCGCCGGGTCGTGGACCACCAACGGCGCCGGGAGGGCGACGCGCTTCTCGGCCGCGGGTTCCCAGACAACCTCACAGGCCGGCAGCGGTTCCGACAATCCCTTCAGTGCGATCGGGCCGCACAGGCGGAATCCGAAACCGCCTCGCGAGCCTACGAGTGCTCGCAAGAGCTCGGAGGCGAGGATCTGCCCCCCGTCGGCCTCGTCGCAGAGCCGCTTGGCGACCACCACGGGCGTGCCGAAATAGTCGCCCTCGTCGCGGATCGGCTCACCTATGTTGAGCCCGACGCGAACCTGGAGGCGCCCGTCACCACGGCGCGCGTTGTACCGGTGGACGGCCTGCTGGATCCCGATCGCGCAGCTCACCGCGTTGACCGCGCTCACGAACGCGACCATCAGCCCGTCGCCGAGATTCTTCACCTCCTCTCCCCCGAATGTCTCCGCCACCTCGCGGAGCAGCCCGAAGTGCACGCGCCGCAGCCGCTCGGCCTCGTCGTCGCCAAGCTGTCCGAGCAGCCCGGTTGAGCCAACGAGATCGGTGAACAGGAGGGTTACGACTGCCGGAGCCTGCGGCGAGGGAGCCGTCACGGTCTGGGCTGCGGGGGCTTCACCGGCGTGGCGCAGCGACTCGGCGAGCTCGCGGGTCGCGTGCGAGGGAGCGATCCGCAGCTCGTCACGGAGCCTTTGGCTGAGCCGCTCGTAGGTCCTGATCGCCCCAGCCCGGTCTCCGACGGCGGCCAGGCGTCGCATCAGATCCCGCTGTGGCTCCTCGGCCAGCGGGTCAAGTGTCACCTGCTGGCGTGTGTACCCGATCGCCTTCTGGAGGTCGCCCTCGCCTTCCGCGCAGGCGGCCAGTTGTGCTAGCAGATCGGCGACGCGGTCGCGGTGCTCATCCCGCCGCTCATAGACCCAGTCGTCGTCGAGGCCGGTCAGCAGCTCGCCATGCGCAAGGGCGAGCGCCTCCTCCAGGCGCCCGTCGGCAATGCACTGCTCGAACTCGCCAATGTCGGTCCACACGAGCGAGCCGCGGGCGAGTCCGACCTCCTCGCGGCCGGCGATCAGGTACCGCTCGCTCCCAGGTCCGAGCGCCTTGCGCAGCGCGGACAGTGCGCTGCGAAGGCTGGTCCGGGCGCTCTCGTCGAGCACATCCGGCCAGAAGCGTGCCGCGAGCGCCGAGCGGGAGTGCATCTTGCGGTCGAGCGCCAGCCAGGCGAGCAGCCCGCGGGCGCGGCGGCTCGACGGAGGCTCGACAACGGTCCCGTCGAGTTCGATCGCCAACTCCCCCAACAGCCGCACCCGCAGCATTTGCCCGTAGAGCGTAGACCTCTTTCACGCTGATTTCGCGTTCCGGACACGAGGACGTGAGATCGTTTGGCTCGTGATCGGGTCACAAACCGCCAGGCGCGCCGCGGGACTCGACAACCCGGTGATGCGCACGTCCCAGTCGGCTCTGGGCCGGCCAGGGCTGATGACGACACTTCAGATCGCCCCCGAGCAGACCCGCGCGCGCTATCCAGATGAGACCGGGTACGTCGAGCGCGACGGCGTGCGCGTGTTCTGGGAGCGCTATGGCGAGGGCGAGACGACTGTCCTATTCCTGCCGACGTGGTCGATCGTCCACTCACGCTGCTGGAAGGCGCAGATCCCCTACTTTGCGCGGCACTTCCGCGTCCTCACATTCGACGGGCGCGGCAACGGTCGCTCAGATCGACCGGCGGACGCGGCCGCGTACACGCCTGCGGAGTTTGCCGCCGATGCGCTCAAGGTGATGCACGCGACTGGCACGGACCGGGCGTGGTTTGTGTCGCTGTCGATGGGCGCCCAGCGCGCACTGCTGCTCGGCGCAGACCACCCCGAGCGCGTCGACGGCCTCGTATTCATCGGGCCGGCGGTGGCGCTGCCGCCGGCCACAGCTCGAGCCGGGGCCGTTGACACGTTCGAGGTGACGCGGGACTCGTATGAGGGCTGGCAGAAGTTCAACAGTCACTACTGGCTCGAGCATTACGAGGACTTCCTCGAGTTCTTCTTTTCGAACGCGTTCATCGAGCCACATTCCACCAAGCAGCGCGAGGACGCCGTGAGCTGGGCGCTCGACACCGATCCGGAGACGCTGATCGCGACGATCCGCGCTGGCATCCTCAGCGAAGAGGAGACCCGTGAGAAGGCCGCGCGTATCCGATGCCCCGCACTCGTCATCCACGGAAGCGAGGATCGGATCCGGCACCCTGAGTCGGGTGCCGCGCTGGCCGAATTGCTACGCGCCGAGCTGGCGACGATGGAGGGTTCCGGCCACAACCCCGGTGCGCGCGACCCGGTGAAGGTGAATGTGATGATCCGCGACTTTGCTAAGCCCCGTCCGACCTCTGCTTGGACGCGGGCGCGAGCCCGGCCGAAGCGGGCGCTCTATATCTCCTCGCCGATCGGGCTTGGCCACGCGCAACGCGATGTCGCGATCGCGCGGGAGTTGCGCCGGCTGCACCCGGATCTCGAGATCGACTGGCTCGCGCAGGATCCGGTAACGCGGGTGCTCGAGGCCGAGGGCGAGCGGATCCATCCCGCGAGCGCCGAGCTGGCGAGCGAATCGGGACATTTTGAGTCCGAGTCGGCCGAGCACGACCTGCACTGCTTCCAGGCCTGGCGGCGGATGGACGAGATCCTCGTACATAACTTCATGGTCTTCCACGACGTCGTCGAGGCCCAGCCGTACGACGTGTGGATCGGCGACGAAGCGTGGGAGCTCGACTACTTCCTACACGAGAACCCGGAGCTCAAACGCGCCGCGTACTGCTGGCTGACCGATTTCGTCGGCTGGCTGCCGATGCCCGACGGCGGCGAGCGCGAGGCGTTCCTGACCGCCGACTACAACGCCGAGATGGTCGAGCACATCGCCCGCTTCCCGCGTTTGCGCGACCGGGCGATCTTCGTCGGCAACCCCGACGACATCGTCCCGGACCGGCTCGGGCCCGATCTGCCGCTGATCCGTGACTGGACCGAGCAGCACTTCGACTTCGCCGGCTACGTGACGGGGTTCGATCCCGCCGGATTCGGCGACCGTGAGTCGCTTCGTGCCGAGCTCGGCTACGGCGAGAACGAGCGAGTGTGCATCGTGAGCGTCGGCGGATCCGGGGTCGGGGCCGACCTGTTGCGGCGTGTGATCGACGCTTACCAGCCGGCAGCCGCCGAGGTCCCCGGTCTGCGGATGATCGTCGTCGCGGGACCGCGCATCGACCCGGCATCGTTGCCACACCACGACGGCCTCGAGATCGCCGGCTACGTCCAGAACCTCTACCGCCACCTCGCTGCTTGCGATCTCGCGGTCGTCCAGGGCGGCCTGACCACCGCCATGGAGCTGACCGCCAACCGCAGGCCATTCATCTATTTCCCACTCAAGCACCACTTTGAGCAGAACTTCCACGTCCATCGCCGTCTCCAGCGTTACGGCGCCGGGCGGCGAATGGACTTCGACAAGGCGCCTCCGTCAGCAATCGCAGAAGCAATCGCTGAGGAGATCGGGCGCGAGGTCGACTACCTCCCAGTCGAAACCGACGGTGCCCGGCGAGCGGCCGCGCGCATCGCCGAGATGCTTTGAACCGCGCCCGCTATCCCGACGAGACAGGCTACATCGAGCGCGACGGCGTCCGTGTCTTCTGGGAGCGCTACGGGGACGGGGAGCCGGCGGTTCTGCTCGTGCCGCCGTGGTCGATCGTCCACTCGCGCTGCTGGAAGGCACAGATCCCATATCTCGCTCGCCACCACCGCGTCCTGACCTTCGACCCGCGCGGCAACGGCAAGTCCGATCGGCCGCTGGAGCCGGCGGCGTACGCGGAGCGCGAACTCGCCGCGGACGCTCTCGCGGTCTTGGATGCAGCCGGCACTGGCCAGGCAGTACTCGTGACGCTCTCACTCGGAGCCCAGCGCGCCCTGCTGGTCGCTGCCGAGCATCCCGAACGGGTGCTGGCTGCTGCCTTCATCGCTCCGTGGTTCCCGGTTAGCGCGATTCGAGGGCTGCGCTGGCGGGTGATGGCAAATCCGCAATTGCGCCGCCTCTTCCTCGTCCGGCCGCCGGTGGCCGCGGGGTGGCTCAAGTTCAACGGCGCCCACTGGCGCTCCGATTACCCGGACTTCGTCGACTGGTACATGCGCCGCATCTTCAGCACACCCCACTCGACAAAGCAGATCGAGGACAGCGTCGGGTGGGCGCGAGAGACCGATGCCGAGACGCTGATCGCCGCCTCAGGCGCGACGTTCGCCGCGCCGGTGACGCGGCGCGATCAGCGGGACCTGGCCCATCGCGTGCGCTGTCCGGTCCTCGTCATCTCGAGCCCCAACGACAAGCTGACCGCCCACGCCGACGCGAAGGCGCTGGCCAAGGCGACGCACGGGGAGCTGCGGAGCGTTACCGACGGCGGCCACAACCCGCAGGCGCGCAAGCCCGTGGCGGTAAATCTCGCCCTGCACGCCTTCGCCCAGCACGCTTTCACGGCCGGTTCGCGCCAGTTTCGCGGCGCGCACACGACCGCCTGAGATCGTCGGACCTCGACAACACCACCTACCAGGAGGGCACCATGAGTGCAGTTGAGCAGGCCGTCGAGGTCGACGGCGACAAGCTGATGCAGTTCGTGTTTCGGGCCGTGGACGAGGTTGGTGCGACCCTGAACGCGGCCCTGGTCGTGATGGGCGACAGGCTCGGCCTCTACCGTGCGCTCGCGGGAGCGGGCGGGCTCACGCCGGGCGAGCTGGCCGAGCGAACGGGCACCGCCGAGCGGTATGTGCGGGAGTGGCTGAACGCCCAGGCGGCCGGCGGCTTCGTCTCCTACGATCCGGACAGAGACCGGTATTCACTGCCGCCCGAGCAGACCGTCGCACTGACTGATTCGAGCAGCCCGGCATACCTACCCGGGTTCTTCCAGATCGCGCTCGGGTCGGTGATTGACTCGCCGCGGATCGTCGAAAAGGCTCGCAGCGGCGACGGCTTCGGCTGGCATGAGCATGTCCATGACGTGCACGAGGGATGCGAGCGGTTCTTCCGTCCCGGATACAACGCGCATCTAATCGGCGAGTGGCTGCCCGCGCTGAGTGGCGTGGTCGAGAGGCTCGAGCAGGGCGCGTTGGTCGCCGACGCAGGATGCGGACACGGTGCATCGACGATCCTGATGGCGCAGGCCTACCCGAACTCGACGTTCGTCGGCTCTGACTACCACGAGGGCTCGATCCAGACCGCGCGGGCGCGGGCGCGGGAGGCCGGGATAACCGACCGCGTCTCCTTCCAGGTCGCTCCTGCGGCGGCGTACAGTGGCAGCGGATACGACCTCGTGACGATGTTCGACTGCCTGCATGACATGGGCGACCCCGTGGGCGCCGCGCGCCACGTGCGCTCCACCCTCAAGCCCGACGGCACGTGGATGATCGTCGAGCCGAATGCGGCCGACCGGACCGAGGACAACTTCAACCCGGTCGGTCGTGCCTACTACGCGTTCTCGACGCTGCTGTGCACGCCGGCGTCCCTGTCGCAGGAGGTCGGCCTGGCGCTCGGCGCGCAGGCCGGCGAGGCCCGGATCCGGGAGGTGATCGAGGCAGCCGGATTCACACGGTTCAGGCGGGCCGCCGAGACGCCCTTCAACCTCGTCTACGAAGTGCGTCCGTGACGCTGCAGTCCGGTCCAGTTGCGCCGCCCGCGAGCCCTCCGGGGCCCGCGGGCGCGCCGCCGGGCGAGCAGACCCGGGCGCGGTATCCCGACTCCGAAGGGTACATCGAGCGCGATGGCGTCCGGGTGTTCTGGGAGCGCTATGGCGCCGGCGAGCAGACCGTGCTGCTGCTCCCGACGTGGTCGGTGGTACCCGCACGATTCTGGAAGGCCCAGATTCCGTATCTGGCTCGCCACTTTGGAGTGCTCACGTTCGACGGGCGCGGCGCCGGGCGCTCGGACCGACCCGTCGGCGTCGACGCCTACCTTACGGACCAGTTCGCGGCTGACGCGATTGCAGTGATGGACGCGAATGGCGTTGATCGCGCGACGCTCGTCTCGCTGTCCTGCGGAGCGCTCTGGGCGACGATCCTCGCCGCCGATCACCCCGACCGCGTGACAGGAAGCGTGTTCATCTCGCCCGCCGTTGCGCTTTCTCCGCAGCACCCAGAGCGCGAGGGCATCCCGCTGGACGAGCCGCTCAACACCGATGAGGGATGGGCCAAGTACAACACCCACTTCTGGTCCCGGGACTACCGGGCGTTCCTCGAGTTCTTCTTCGGCAAGTGCTTCAGCGAGCCGCACTCAACCAAGCAGATAGAGGATTGCATCTCATGGGGGCTCGAGACGTCACCGGAGGTGTTGTCGGACGCTTCTCGTGGGATCGCGGCCGGCGGTCAAGAGCCCTTTTTCGAACGGGTCGGGCGCGTCCGCTGTCCGACGCTCGTGATTCACGGCGACGCGGACGAGGTCCGCCCCCACGCACAGGGCGCGGCGCTCGCGCGGGTCACCGGAGGCGAGCTCGTCACGCTCCACGGCTGCGGCCACATTCCATTGTCACGTGACCCGGTGCGGATCAACCTCCTGATCCGCGAGTTCGTCGAGTGCCGTCGGGTGAGCACCGCTAACTGAGCTCCGCATGGCGAAGCGAACACGCGCTCTCGGCCCGCATTCCCGGATCGCCGTATCCGGTTGTCGCCGATGCGGTAGCCCGGCTGGCGCTGGCCGGAGCGTAAACGCAGTCGTGCCGAAACCGGCTGGCTGACGCTCGGGTCGGGGCGATAGCACGACTGAGGCGAGCCGTTGTCGAGGTCGACGACCGCGGCGGGCTGGTTAAGAATGCCTTGGGAAGCGTCTGCCCCGCTGGTGCTGATGGTTCCTTGTCCTGCGCGCAAACAGTCTGGATCGCGGTGCTTGAGGTCGCTGGGTTGGCGGGGATGGATGAGGCGGTCAGGTGACGATCTCCGCGGGGCTCGGTGCGCCGGCGAGGTTGCGCGCCCGGGCCAGCGCCGACGCGGCGGCAAGCGAGTCGAGCGTGGCGATCGCCGCGTCGAGCAGGGCTGAGGCTTCTTCACCGCGGCTCTGGGCCGTAAGGCACTCCGCGAGATCGGTCTCGGCGACGGCTCGCCAGTACGGATGGCCGAGCTCGCGCAGTCGCACGATGGCGTCCGAGAGCTCGTCCTCGGCGGCCTCGTGGCGCCCTGCGGCGGCGGCGATCAGGCCGCGACCGCGGGCGAGCTGGGCTCGAAGATACGGGGGGATGTGTCCGGGCGGCTGGTCGGCGAGCAGCGCCAGCAGCGCGCCGGAAATGTCTACCCGGCCGAGCCGCAGCGCGGCCTCGAGGGCATCCGGCCAGCCAAAGCGCAAGGCCTCGTTGGCCACACCGATCGTGGCAACCGCTGCGCGCAGCACGTCCGGGGCTTGCTGGGCCACCAGGTCCAGGTGACCCTCGGCGAGGTTCACCGCGATCACGGCCGAGCCGTGAAGGGCGAGCTCCTCGGTGTTGTCAGAGTGCTCCCACTCGGACAGGGCGCTGAGGCTGGTCAGCGCGGCGTCCGTGCGGCCCTGCAGTGCGTGCAGGAAGCACAGCCGATAGTGGATGTCGGCGGCGCTGGGACGCTGCTCGTTGCCCTCGAGCAGCTCGGCGGCGAGCTGCTCGAGCTCGGACCAGCGCCCGGAGAACAGATACACGGTCATCAGGTTCCCCGCGCTGATTGACTCGGCGTGACGGTTGCCGCGCCGCCGCGACAGCGCAAGGGCCTCTTGGCAGTCTTGCTTCGCCTTGGGCAGATCCCACTTCATCGCCAGGTCGCCGCGGTTGGCCCATGCCAGCGATTGCAGCTCGGCAAGGCCGTGGCGCTCTGCGATCTCGATGGCCCCGCTGTACAGGATCTGCGCCTCCTCGACCCGTCCGGCGAAGAGACGGTGTTGGGCGCTGTAGACGAGCGCCTGACCGAGCACGGCCGGGAGCTCGAGCGCTTGGGCGATCTGTAGCGCGGCCTCGAGCGGCGCCGCAGCCGCGTCGGGATTAACTGAAGACACCAGGGCCTGACCGAGCGTCGCGTTGAGCGCTGCCACGTCAGGGTCGAGCGGGCCGGAGCCGAGCTCGTCGAGCGCCGCGGCGGTTCGCTTCGCCGCTTCCTGGCCGCGTCCGAGCAGGTACAGGGCACGCCCGATGCGGCCGGCGAGGCGGGCGGCCTCGCGATCCCGTCCGGCCTGGCGATGCGCGGCCGCGGCGTGCTCGAGTAACTCAAGCGCGGCGTCGTTACGGCCGGCTTGCAGCGCCATCTCGCCCGCGGACTGGGTCAGCTCGGCCTGCTCGCGCTCGTCGGCCGCCAGCTCGGCCGCAGCCAGGTAGCTGCGCTCGGCGGTCTCGGGAGCGCCGACTGTCGCCGCGCGCTGGCCCGCGCGCCGCAGCGCCGCGATCGCCTCCACGCGCAGCGGCTCGGCGTCCGGGTCATCACCCGCGGCCCGGTAGGCGTCGAGGTAGTGCGCGGCTATCGCCTCGGCGACCTCCTCGCCGTCGTTGGCAAACGCCCGCCGTAGATGCTCAGCCGTCGCGCGGTGTCGCGGCTTGCGCTCCTGTCGAGAGAGCATGTCGTAGGCCACTGTGCGCAGCAAAAGCTGCGCGAAGGTGTACTGGCCGCGGTCGGGCGAGAGCGGATCCGCGCGGATCGCCAGCACCTGCTTGCGCACGAGGCTCTCGAGGACCGCGTCGAGCTGATCCGCGGGCACGCCGCCGAGTACCGCGGCGGTGGCGCGGGGGAAAGCGCCGCCGAACACCGACATCGCCTTGACCAGCTCCCGCTCGGCCGGTTCGAGCGCGTCCAGCCGCGCCGCCAGCAACGAGCTCAGGCTGGCCGGGACATCGAGCCCGCCAAGCTCACCCTCGAGCACCAGCCGACCCTCGCGCTCGCTCAGCACTCCGCGATCGGCCAGCGCCCGGACCGTCTCAAGCGCGTACAGCGGCACGCCCTGGGCCTGCGCCACGATCCGCGCCGCCGCTCGGTCCGGCAGACCGTCCACCACGCCTTCGAGCAGCTCGCGCATCGCGCCGTCATCGAGCGGCTCGAGCTGGATCAGCACCGCACCGCGCCGCCCCCAAGGCCAGCCTGCCGGGACCGAGGCAAGCTCGGGGCGCGCGAGCGTGAGTGTGAAGATCGGGCTCCGCGCCGACCAGTCCAAAAGCTGTTCGATGAATTCCAGAAGTCCTTGATCGGCCCACTGCATGTCCTCGAACACCAGCACGACCGGCTCGTGCGCCGCCAACCGCTCGAAGAACAGCCGCCAGCCCGCAGCCAGCTCCTCGCGACCCAGCTCAGGCTCGGCCACGCCCAGCAGCACCCCCAGCCGCGGGCTCAGAAACTCGCGGTCCGCCGCGTCGGGGACCCAGCGCTCAAGTCCCTGGGCGAGCTTCGCCTCGGCCTCCCGACGGCCGGCGTCTTCGGGAATCCCCAGCCGCTGGCGCACCATCTCGGCCAGCGCCCAATACGCCACCCCGTCTCCATACGACAAGCACCGGCCCGTGTGCCACAGCACCTGCTCGGCCAGACCGTCCACATAATTCGTGAACTCCCGCCGAAGCCGGGACTTCCCCACCCCGGCCTCCCCAGACACCGCAACCAGCCGCGCCGCCCGCCGCTCCAGCGCGCCGTGAAACAGGTCCTTGAGCAACCGCAGATCGCCGTCACGGCCGACGAACGGTGCCTCCAATCCCTGCTCGCGCTCCGCGCCGCCGCGGCCGGCGACGACCCGGACCGCGCGCCACAAGCGCAGCGGCTCCGCCTTGCCCTTGAGCGAATGCTCACCCGTATCCTCGTAGGCGATCGCCGCCGAGCTGGCCTGACGGGTGACCCCGTCCACGAACACCGACCCCGCCTGCGCCGCCGACTGGACCCGTGAAGCGGTGTTCACACGGTCGCCTACCACCAACCCCTCGCCGGGATGCTCGACAGCCGCCACCTGCCCGGTAACCACGCCCGCGCGCGCCTGCAAGCCCGCAGCGCCAACCTGTCCACCGAACACCGCCACCGCATCGACCAGCTCCAGCGCCGCCCGGACCGCACGCTCGGCATCATCCTCACGCGCCGCCGGCACCCCCCACACCGCCATCACCGCATCGCCGATGAACTTCTCGACCGTCCCGCCGTAGCGCTCCACGATCGTGCGCGCCGACCCGAAATAACGGCCAAGCAAATCCCTCACATCTTCGGCGTCGCGGACCTCCGACAGCGACGTGAAACCCACCAGATCGACAAACAGGACCGACACCAACCGCATCTCCGCCATCCGCGGCGTGGGCTCCGAAGCAGCCGTGACCGGGCCGACGTCCGCACCCGTCCCAGAACCGCGCAGCGGGGTCCCACACTCGTCGCAGAACTTCTGGCCCGCGCGGACGCCGGAGCCGCAGTGCGGGCAGCGCAGCGACAACGGCGCCCCGCACTCGTTGCAGAACTTCGCGCCGTCCTTGTTCTCAGCCTCACACGCCGAACACTTCACCACGACCCCCAGCTGCCTGGAACATGCCCAAGACTAGCCGCAACCACAGAGCAGGCCAACAACCAGCCGGGTGCGCGCGGCTCTGACACTCGACGCTTGTGAGATTCAGTACCTCCCACAGGATGCGTCACGCGTCGCGATACGGCTCGGTTCTTGACGGAGCCGTCATTTGTGTTGCATCGCTGCTAGCGGCAGCCCGGCCGAGCGGTGGGCGCCACGCTGCCGCCCCGCACCGACCGGCCCAACTCGAGCGGCGCTCGCACCGCAGCCGGACAACACCGATCCAACACCAGCCTCCCACTGAGCGACGAAGAGGCGCTCCGCTTTGGCCGGGTGGAGGTCGGAAGCGCACGATCGCTTCGCCAAAGGCTTGGTCAGACAGCTCGCTGAGGCTGGGCGACAGGAGCGGGGATTGCGTGCACTGCTCCGGCGCCGTCGGGCCAGACGCGAACGGCGGCGGCGGTCGAAGGCTCCAGCGCGGCCGAGCAGTTGCTCGAAGCCGTTCCTCAGCAGTTCGCACGCAGCCAGCTCTCCCGATTGGCGGTTCCAAGCGCCTCCTGCTCCCGGCTGCGCAGTGGCACGACAGGCGCGTTTGCGCTCGTGACCGATCTCCTCAAACCGAGCGAGGTCGCCCGCATGCTGCAGGTATCGCGCACCTGGCTGTGTGACGCCGCCAAGGATGGGCGGATCGCGTCGGTTCGCCTTGGCGGGCCCGAAGGGCCGGTCAGGTTCGTTGAGGAGGACATCGAACAGTGGCTCTGGAGCGCGCCCGGCGGCGTGGCGCCCGGGGGAGAGCAGCGCGTCAGCGAAGGCCGGTAGAGGTCCGGGCATGCCTGCAGGTAAAGCGGGATCTCGCCTCAGCGCAGCCAGTCGCGTTCGATGTGGCTGTCGGGCAGATGCGCGATGTGCTCGCACGGGTTGAGGAGATGTTGTGCAGCGCGACGGCGTCCTTGAGGCAGGTGCTCAGGCAGCTGAGCGTGTTGTTGACGGTCTTCGGCGCGAGCTCGCCGGCCTCGACCAGCTCGACCATCCCCGCGGCGAAATTACGGATGGTCTGGACGTCGATCGCCGACAGGCGCATCAGGCCGAAGAACGGCTTCAGCCGCCGCTCGCCGGCCGCGCGGTAGCCGTCGCGCGTGACCTTGGTGGCACGATGGTGGCCCCTCAGCCAGGCGTCGAAATGCTCGGCGAAGGTCTCTCGGGGGCCCGGAGCTCGCCGCGCTTGGCGCGGACCTGCATCCGCGCGCGCGGAACTTCGCCGCCGCGCTCGGGCTGGTGAATCCGCGCTTTTGGCGCTGGCGCCCGTTGCTGTCGGTGTACAGGGTCCGGTAGAGAGTGCGGCCCCCAGCCGCGGGGTACGGGTACACGCCGGGGTATTCACGTCGAGCCATGCGGGTCTGCTTGCTCTGGCGGCCGAGACGGCTTGCCGACTCTCGCCAAAGTCTTGCCACACGGGCTTGGCGTTTTTCTCGAGGTCCCCCGCGGAAGAGCCCGGAAGCGCTCGATTTCCGGACCTTCCTTCATGCGCCCGAGAGGACTCGAACCTCCACGGACCCAGCGGTCCACAAGGCCCTCAACCTTGCGCGTCTACCAATTCCGCCACAGGCGCGGGGGATGGCCAGTATAAACCTGCGGCTGCGGCCGACCGATGCCGCTTGCCCTGCGCGCCCTGGTCGGCGACGTGCTTCTATCCGTCCGGTGGGCTCGCTAGATTGACGAACACATGTTCGACCCATCGGCTCGGGGAAGGAGTACGACGATGGACTTGACCAAGCGGCAACAGGAGATCTTCGACTTCATCAAACGGTACTCGGCGAAGTACGGCTACCCGCCCACGGTGAGGGACATCGGCAAGGCAGTCGGTCTGGCCTCCTCGTCGACCGTTCATGCGCATCTGGCGAATCTCGAGCGGATCGGGATGTTGCGGCGCGACCCCTCAAAGCCGCGCGCGATAGAGCTCTTCGACCGTGCCGCGGCCGGGGTGCGAGGGTTTGTCCGTCCCGGCCTGCCCCTTGTCGGTCATGTTGCCGCGGGGCAGCCGGTACTGGCAGAGGAGAACATCGAGGACTATGTCCAGACGCCCTCGTTTGCGGGTGGCGAGGAGGGCGAATATCTGCTTCGGATTCGTGGCGACTCGATGAAGGACGCGGGCATCATCGAAGGTGACGTCGTCGTCGTGCGGCGCCAGGACAGCGCCGAGGACGGGGAGATCGTCGTGGCGCTGATAGGGGACGAGGCAACCGTCAAGCGCTACTTCCGGGAGGCGGACCACATTCGTCTGCAGCCCGAAAACGAGGCGATGGAGCCGATTCGAAGCCGCGAGGTCCAAGTTCTGGGCAAAGTCGTCGGTCTCATGCGGACCATGTCATGAGCACCGCGCTGGCTGTCTCCCGGCTGGCGATGGGCCAGGAGTCGTTACTCGGCGACGGGGACGAACTCGCCGAGAACGCGGGCGGCACCCGACGCGATCACCCGCCCAGCCTCGACGATCTGATCGTGGACACTTGGGAGGAGCTCGCCAGAGAAACGAGCCAGTGTCCCGTTTGTGGAGGGCGTATGGAGCCGGAGTACGGCGCGCACGCGCGGCCCGTCGGCGGCCGCTGCGCCGACTGCGGCTCCGCCCTCCACTGAGCCTCCCAAGGTCGACGCGGCCCCAGGTTCCCTGGGCTGCGGCGGTCCACGCGAGCCCGTCCTTACCTCAGCTGCCGCGGTCCGCGCGACCCCGTCCTTCCACCGGCTCCTCGCCGCCGCTATCCTCACCACCGCAGGCTGAGCAACCGCGGAGGTGTGACCTTCGAGGAAAGTCCGGACATCGCAGGGCGGGGTGGTCGGTAACGCCGACCCGGGGAAACCCGCGGGAAAGTGCCACAGAAACGACACCGCCTAAGCCTGGAGCCGCTGCAGAGCTTCAGGCCGGTAAGGGTGAAATGGTGCGGTAAGAGCGCACCAGCGTCGCGGTGACGCGGCGGCTGGGCAAACCCCACCCGGTGCTAGGCCAAGCAGGACCGTTCGTAGGTGACCCGCCAAGGTCCGGGTAGGCCGCTGAGATGGATGGTTGCTCACGGGCCCAGGCGGCCAAGCCGCCGGGGCCCCGGACAGAATCCGGCTTACAGGCCTGCTAAGGGAAAGCCTCCGCCCAGGCGGGGGCTTTCCTATTCGGTCTCTCCGGCACCACTCTCGGAACGGCCAGGCGTCCCTAGAAGCACCCCTGCCGCTGCCGGGTTACGAAGTTGTACGTGTTCTTGAAGCTGTTCGTCGTGGGGGATCCTGTTGGGTTGCCCGCGAACGTGAACACCGGGCAGCTATGCCTGTCGAGCGCGACAGAGGTGAAGTCCAGCAGGGAGCGGTCGCCGGGCTGCCCGGGCGCCACGCCGCAAAGGATTCCCTGGTTGCAGATCTGGCCGTGGTGATAGATGAAGCCACCGTTTACGTCGCGGTAGCTGAACTTGGGCGCTGAGCCATTGGCATTCGTCGTTTCCGCCGTGCTGTATGTCCATTGCCCCTTGAGGCTGTTCGGATCGGAGACGGCGTTCTCGGTCTCGAAGTAGCCGATTGCCAGCTGGCCCGCCTTGTGGCCGCCGACCGCCGCCGGCAGCATGTGCGCCGCCTTTCCGCCGATGACGAGCCTGGGTGCGCTCCACTTCTTGCCCTGATCGGAGGAGCGGAGCATGTAGATGTACGCCTTCTTTGGGAAGGCCTGCTTGCGGCCGACGTATCCGGCGCCAACGACATAGAGGTTGCCAGCCCCGTCAATCGCCACGTCGTTGAAGATGTCGCCGAACTGAACGGTGTTGATCCCGAGCTTCTGGCCATTGAAGACCGTGTAGTCGCTGAAGCTCTTGCACTGGTCGCGCGAGATGGCCACGAAGAGCTGGCTGAAGGTCCCGCTGGGCTGGCCCGCTTTGGCCGCGGCCGCGTTCTCCTGCTGGGTCGTGGTCGCGAAGAGGACGTATAGGTCGCCCTTCTTGTCCACAACGGGGCGTGCGACCAGTGTGCCGCCAGTGATGTCGCTGGGGACGTCGGGCTCGATCGTAGAGAGCGCCTGTTGGCTCACGATCGAACCGCAGGCATTGCTGAAGTCATCCTTGCCCCCGTTGTCGCTTCGGAACCCGAGTGGTTGGGCAGTCACGAATTCGTGGTAGGTGAGATAGACCCGTCCACCAGGATCCGCGGTCAGCCAGGGACGGTCATCGGACGGCCCAACCTGCCCCTCAGGCGAGAACTTAGTGCAGTGGTTGGGGTCGGGCGCGGGTCCAACGGCCCCGAAAGTCTTGCCGCCGTTGGTGCTCTTGCACACAGCGGTCGCAGCCGCTTCGAGGTCGGCGGTAAACAGCGTGCCTTTGCCGCCGTTGCGCAGCACGCCGGCGCGCGAGTAGATCACGTCCGAATCGCCGCCGCCGAGGTAGGAGCCGATAAATCGGCCCTTGGCAAACGTCCGCGCGTCGTTGTGCGACACCCAGTAGCCGATTCCCGATGTCTGGTTGACCCCGCTCGGGATTCCCTGGGGGCCGACCACGAAGACGTCGCCGAACGGATCGGTCGCGATACTCGGCTCACCCGTGGTGGGCGGGTTCGACAGCTGCACAGGGGTCGTGAAGGGGGCCCCACTCGTTTGTGCCAATCCCCCTGTGGCCTGGACGAGGGAGATGGCGACGGCCGTGGTGGTGACAATCGCAACGAGGGTCAGCTTCAAGCGCATTCGAACGGCTCCTTTGCGTTCGCCCGTCCGACGACGAGGTGCTGGTTGGACCTATCCCCTGCCGGGATCATACCTGAAGCACAGAAAAGTAGTGCGGACGCCCGGGCAGGCCACGCGGGGCCCCGCCGCCGACCCACGCGGCCCACCGGGCGGGCCCCGAACCGTGGATGACTCTAAGTAGCCGGGCGGGCGAGCTCGCGCTCCGGCGCCTGGATCTCTCGCTTGAGGATCTTGCCGGTCGGCCCCTTGGGAAGGTCCTCGACGAACCAGATGACACGCGGGTACTTATAAGCGGCCACCTGGCTCCTGACGTGGTCGCGAAGGTCTTCGGCTGATGCCTGCGCGCCATCCTTGAGCGCCACCGCGGCGCCGATCTCCTCGCCGAGTTCGTCGTGCGGCACCCCGACTACCGCCGCCTCGCGGACGGCTGGATGCTCATAGAGCACCTCTTCGATCTCGCGCGGATAGACGTTGTAGCCGCCGCGGATGATCATGTCCTTCTTGCGGTCGACGATGAAGAAATAGCCGTCCTCATCGACCCTGGCCATGTCGCCGGTGTGGAGCCAGCCGCCCCGCAAAACCTCCTCGGTCGCGTCCGCCCGGTTCCAGTAGCCCTTCATCACGTTCGGTCCGCGAATGACGATCTCGCCGACCTCTCCCACGGGCAAGTCGTTGTCGTCCTCGTCGACCACCTTCATCTCCACGTCCCGGATCGGGGTCCCGATCGAGCCCGCCTTGCGCTCTCGATCGGGGTGGTTGAAGGAGGCCACGGGTGAGGTCTCCGACAGACCGTAGCCCTCCAGAATCTTGCACCCGAATGCCTCCTCGAAGCCCCTCAGAAGCTCGACCGGCATGGCGGCGCCCCCCGATGCGCACATCTCCAGCGATGAGGCATCAAAGCGCTCTCGTTCAGGCGCGTGCAGCATCGCCCCGTACATCGTTGGCACTCCCTCGAAGACGTTGACGCCGTCGCGCTCCATAATCTCGAGCGCCTTGGCGGGCTCAAAGCGCGGAAGCAGGGTCAGCGTCCCGCCGCCCTTGACGGTGGCGTTCATCGCGCAGGTCTGGCCGAAGGAGTGAAACAGCGGCAGCGCGCCCAAAGTCACGCGCTCTGACTCGAGGTCGAACAGCGAGCGGGCCGTCTCGCAGTTGCCCAGAAGGTTGGCGTGTGTGAGCTCCGCCCCCTTTGGGGTCCCTGTGGTTCCCGAGGTGTAGAGGATCACCGCCGTATCGTCGTCCGCCCGCTCCACCACCTCCGTCCGAGGCTGAGCCTCGCCCACAATGCGCTCGAACTGCCCGGGCTCGACGAGTACGCATTCGGCGCCGGCCTCATCGGCGCCCGCCTGCGCATCCTCTCCGAAACCGTGCCAGGCGAAGAGCAGCCGTGTGCCCGAGTCGCGCAGGTAGAAGGCGACCTCGCGCCGCTTGAGCAGGACGTTCATGGGGACCACAACACCGCCGGCGCGTAGCACGCCGAAGTAGCAGACGGGGAAGTAGGGCACATTCGGCAGCATGATCCCCACGCGGTCTGAAACGGAGAATTCCTTCTCGTGCAGCAGGCCCGCGAGGTGCGTGCTGGCCCCGTCGAGCAGCTTGTACGTCATCTCGACGTCATCGAGCTTGACGGCGACTCTGTCGGGATAGCGCTGAGCGGTTTCAGTGAGGATCGTGGCGAGATTCATCGCGCGCAAGCCTACCGGGACGCACGCCCTCAATCACCGGTGAATCTTGGTTCTCGGCGCTCCATGAAGGCCTGGACGCCCTCGATGAAATCTGCCGACTCGACGCGCTCCTGCTGCAGCACCGCCTCGAGGTCGAGGACCTCATCCAGCCCGGCGTAGAGCCGGGCGTTGATGGTGCGCTTGATGGTTGCCAGCGCGCCGGGCGCTGCTGCCGCCAGCCGGCTCGCGAGCTCCGCGACGACCCCGTCGAGCTGGTCGTCGGCAACCACGCGGTTGACGAGCCCCCACTCGAGCGCCTTGGCTGCCGGAATCCGCTCGCCGAGGTACGCCATCTCGAAGGCCCGCGCGTGGCCGCCGCGCAGAGGCAGCGTCAGCGACGCACCGCCGTCGAGACCGAGGCCGATGTTGACGAAGGCGAGCAGGAAATAGGCGGATTCGGCCGCGACGACGAGGTCAGCCGCCAGCGCGAGCGAGCAGCCGATGCCGACCGCGGGGCCATTGACCTTGGCGATCACCGGCTTGGGCACGGCGCGCACGCGAGCGATCAGGGGATTGAAGGACTCCCGCAGCGGCCCCAGCACGGTCAGCCTGCCGTCAGGCCCCACCTCGCCGCCCTTGAGATCCGCACCCGAGGAGAAGGCGCGCCCCGCGCCGGTGAAAACGACCGCGCGGACATCGGGCTCCGCCGCGGCCTGCTCGAGCGCCGCGAGCATGTCGTCCCCGAGCTGGCGCGTCCAGGCGTTCAGCGCCTCGGGACGGTTGAGCACGATGGTCGCGACCCGCGAGGCCACCCGAAGCTGGACCGTCTCCAATTCGCGCGTGGTGATCGCCGGCTCGGGCAGGCCGATAGCTCCTTCAGGCTCCGAGCACCGCGTCGTTGTCGTAGCGCTTGATCACGCGGACCGTACCCGGCGGCGCCGCCTTCAGGCACAGCTCGCACAGGACGCACTCGTCGAGGTGCTCGCGGACGACCTCGACCCCACGCTCGCCGGCGCGGTAGATGTCGACGGGGCAGACATCGGCGAGCTTGGCGGCGAGGCCCCGATCGCCCGCAACCGCTGGGTCCACCTCGACCGCGATAAACAGACCATCGGTCGCGCTCATACGGCGGTACCTGAGCCGAGCCGCGCCTGCACCAGCGAGGGAATCTCCGAGATTTCCTGCGCGACGACGATCCCGGCCTCCGCCAGCCGGGCGATCTTCTCGGCCGCGGTGTCCTCCTTGCCCTCCACGATCGTGCCCGCGTGGCCGAAGCTCATCCCCGGCATCTCGTCCATGAAGCGCCCCGCCATGAACGCCACGATCGGTAGCCGGGACTCGTTCTCGAGCACGTAGCGGGCCAGCTCGGCCTCCATGCGACCGCCCGGCTCGGTGTAGATCACGATCGCGTCCGTCACCGGATCGGCCTCGAACAGCGGCATCAGCTCGGCGTAGGTCGAGCCGATGATCGCATCGCCGCCGATTGAGACCGCCGTGGACTGGCCAAGCCCGGCCGCGGTCAGGGTCGAGGACATCTCGGTGGTCATGCCCCCGGAGCGCGAAATCACGCCCACCGGGCCCGCGGTGTACGACTTCGCGGCGTCCCGCGCGGGGCCACCGATCCCGCCCATCTTGATCACGTCGGGGACGATGATGCCCAGGCAGTTGGGACCGATGATCCGGGCGCCGCGCTCCGAAGCCAGCTCGACCATTTGAGCGACGTCGCCGCGCGGGATCCGCTCGGTGACGATCACGACCAGCTTGACGCCATTCTCGAGCGCCTCGAACACCGCGTCCTTGGTGAACGCAGGTGGAACCGTGACCACAGAGCCGTCGACCTGTGCGCCGTGGTTATCGACCGCCTGCGCGACCGTGTCGAACACGGGGACGCCGTGGACATCGCGGCCCAGGCGGCCGGGCGTGACGCCGCCCACGATCTTTGCGCCCTTGCCGTACTCAAGGCACTCGCGGGTGAGGTTGACGGCCTCGCGGCCCGTGATGCCCTGGACGATGAAGGTGGTGTCTTCGTCGATGAGGATCGACATCAGACCGACGACCTCTGGATCTTCTCCACCGCCCGCCTTGCGGCCTCGTGCAGCGAGACGGAGCGGTCGGCGTACTCGACCCCATAGCGACGCAGGATCTGGAAGCCCTCGTCCTCCCACGCGCCGGGGATGCGGAAGATCGCGATCTTCTCCGCCGGGTCGTGGCCGAGCTCGAGGCAGGCCTTGACCACCCCGCGCGCCACGATGTCCACCCTGGTGTTGGAGACGATCGACATCATCACCGCGATCTTGTCCACCCCCGGCTTCTCCAGCACGAGCTTGGCCAGTCCGCACGCCTTGCGCACCGATGGGTTGCCGCCGATCTCGCAGTAGTTGGCGGGCTCGCCGCCGTGCGCCCGGACCGCGTCGAAGAGCGTCAGCGATCCGCCGCCGGCCCCGATCACCAGCCCTAGGTTGCCGTCGAACTCGGTCACATTGCCGGCCACGCCGCGGTGATCCTGTGCATCCACCTGCTCACCGGCGAGCTCGAACGCGGTTGGTTCGCGCGCCAGGCGCGTCTCCTCGTCTCCCACTCCGAGCTCGTGCAGAATCTCCTTCTGCCGCGGCCGGGCTTCGTTCTCCATCTCCATGTGGGCATCGAGCGCGACGAACGAGCCGTCCTCGAGCTCGCCGAGAGGGTTGATCTCGGCGAGCGTCATGTCGTAGCCAATGAACAGCCGGGCCAGCCTTGCCACGATCGGCGTCAGGCGGTTCAAGGCCGAGCCGCTCATCCCCAGCGAGGCGATCAGCTGCTTGGCCTGCCAGTCGCCCAGCGGTCGCAGGGTCGAGAAGTGGGCGCGGGCCAGGTGCTCGGGGTGTCTCTCGGCGACCTCCTCGATGTCGATCCCGCCCATGTCCGAGAAAAGCATCACGGGCAGCTTGCGGATCCCATCCCACACCACGCCGGCGTAGTACTCCCGCTTGACCGGGGCGCGGTCGTCGACGAGCACGCCGCGCGGCATGTGCCCGCCAATCTCGAGGTCGAGGATGTGCTCGGCGTGGCGGGCCGCCTCCTCAGGGGTGTCGGCAAACTTGACGCCGCCGGCTTTCATGCGCCCGCCGGAGAGAACCTGGGACTTGACCACCACGGGCCCCCCGATCTGCTCGGCGATCCTGCGGGCCTCGTCGGCGGTCGTCGCGAAGCCGTGCCGGGTGACTGGGATGCCCGCCTTGTCCACGATGGCCCTGGACTCGTACTCGAAGAAGCGCATGGGGCCGCCGGAGGGTACAAGAGGGCCTGCCACGAGGGTGGGTGAGACAGCGACGCATAGTGTCGCTTTCTCACCCAGCCTCAGGTGCAGGGGGGCCTAGGCGACGCCCGCGGAGGCAAGCCCGTAAGCCTGCGCCAAGTCCGGGTCCTTGTCGGCGAGCATTTGTGCAAGCGAGACCATCACCTTGCACTGCTTCCAGGTCGCGTCGTCCTGCATCTTGCCGTCGATCATGTGCACGCCGCGGCCGTCGGGGATCGCCTCGAGCACTTTCTTCGCGAACGCGACCTCATCAGGGTCGGGGCTGAAGACTCGCTTGGCGATCTCGATCTGGACCGGGTGCAGCGACCACGCTCCGACGCACCCGAGCAGGAACGCCGCGCGAAACTGGGTCTCGCACCCGCGCACGTCCCGGATGTCGCCGTAGGGGCCGTAGAAGGGGAGGATGCCCGCCGACGTGCAGGCGTCGACCATACGCGCGATCGAGTAGTGCCAGGGGTCCTGCTGGGCGGTTGGGCGTGGCGCCTCCGGGTCGTCGGGATCCGGGTCCTCAATCACGCGGTAACCGGGGTGCCCGCCGCCGACGCGCGTCGTCTTCATCCGCCGCGAGGCGGCCAGGTCGGCTGGACCGAAGCTCATCCCCTGCATCCGCGGGCTGGCGGTGGCGATCTCCTCGAGATTGACCACTCCGAGCCCGGTCTCCAGGATCGCGTGCACCAGCAGCGGCCGCTCGAGTCCCGCCTTGGCCTCGAGCTGGGCCAGTAGCCGGTCGACGTAGTGGATGTCCCATGGCCCCTCGACCTTGGGAACCATCACCACCTCGATCCGGTCCCCGACCTCGGTGACGAGTGTCGTGAGGTCGTCGAGCACCCACGGCGACTCGAGGCTGTTGACTCGGGTCCACAGCGCTGCGTCCCCGAAATCGACCTCCCGCGCGGCGCGAACCAGCCCCTCTCGGGCGGCCAGCTTCTTGTCGACGGGCACGGCGTCCTCGAGGTTGCCGAGCAGGATGTCTGCCTTGGTGGCCAGATCGCCGAGCTTGCCCGCCATCTTCTCGTTGGATGGGTCGAAGAAATGGATCATGCGCGAGGGCTTCAGGGGGATCTCGAGCAGCGGTGTGGGGGCGCCAATCGCCAGTGGCTTGCCGAAGTCGCGGGGGTTTCTCATGTCCTGGAAATTAGATGTTCGGGCGCGCACATGTGCGCGCCGGCCGGCCGAGCATGCTCGGCCGGGGCGGGCGAACATGTTCGCCCGCCAAATAAAGATGACATTCTCCAGGCATGACCACGATGAACCTCGACATAGAACAGGCCGCTCGCGAATCCTCCGGCGCCCACCCCTACGGCCGCTACCTGGAGGAATTCGAGGTGGGAGCGACCTACAAGCACTGGCCGGCCAAGACCGTCACCGAGGCAGACGACCACCTGTTTTGCCTTTTGACCATGAACCACCATCCGCTGCACATAAACGACGTCTACGCTGCGGCCTCCCAGCAGGGAAAAAACGTCGTGGTCGGGCCGCTGGTCTACTCGCTGGCGCTGGGAATGAGCGTCTCGGACGTTTCCGGCAAGGCGATCGCGAATCTGTCGACCGAGGAGCTCAGCCACCCCGCGCCGCTCTTTCACGGCGACACGCTGTTCGTGGAATCGGAGGTGCTCGAGGTCAGGCCCTCGCGTTCAAAGCCAGACCGCGGGACGGTCAAGGTGCACACCCGCGCCTACAACCAGGACGGGGTCCTCGTGGCGGAGTTCAAGCGCATGGTGCTGGTGCCGCGTAAGCATCCTGGGGAGCCTTTGCCCAGCGCCGAGGCGGGCGTCGAGTAGCCACTCCACCGCGGATTGGGGCGAACGCCACGATGTCTGTGCGCATACCCCTTCGCTTGGTCGTTGCGCCGTGGCCTCCCATAATGGATCTATGCCCCTAGAGCGAGAAGGCACGCGCGCGAACAACGCCGCGGCTGCCCGGGCCCGCCAGGCCGCGCGGCGGCCGGGCAGGCAGGAGTCCGGGCAAGGGCTGCGCTCCCAGCGCCTCCGCCGGGCGGAGGTTGCCCTCGTCTCGAGCTACCTGCGGGCGCTGCGCCGCCTGGGTGAGGTGCCGCTTACGGCGCCTCACCCGGAGATGCCACACTAGGGCCACGTCCACAGTCAGCGGCGCGCCGCAAAGGGTGTAGAAACGTGTCCGTCTTCTCAGCTGTCTCGGTGCTCGACCGTGACCCTGATCTGGGAGAGGACCTCCAGCCCGAGGAATTCGCACTCGCCCGCCAGCAGGCTGTCGCCCGCGTCCTGCGGTACCCCAAGGGCCCCTGGTCGACGGACCAAGCCGCGTTCAATCGCGCAGGCGCGCTTGGCCTGCTCATCACCGAGGGGCTGCTGGTACGCAAGGTGACGGTCGGCGACCGCACCTGTGCGGAGCTGCTCGGGCCGGGAGATGTGACCCAGCCGTGGCTTCGCACCGGTCCCGACGCCTCCATCGGCACCGAGGTCAACTGGCAGGTCGCCCAGCCGCTGACGATGGCACTGCTGGATCGCGGGTTCTTGGGACGGGTGACTCGCTGGCCCGAACTCACGGCCGCCGTGGCGCGCCGGCTCATGCTCAGGGTCCACTGGTTGTCGTTTCACCTGGCCGTATGCCACATGCGCAGGGTGGACGACCGGTTGCTGATGGTGCTCTGGCACTTCGCCGACCGTTGGGGGCGGGTCACACCGAGCGGCATTGAGATCGACATCCCTCTGACTCACCGCCTGCTGGCGCTCGTGGTCGGGGCTCGTCGGCCCTCCGTCACCTCCTCGGTCCGCGAGCTGATCCAGACCGGTCGGATTGAGCCTCAGGCCGGTTCGCGCTGGCTACTGCACGGCGAGCCGCCCGCCGAGTTGCGTGAGCTCCACGAGCATGCGGCCGACCACGACCGACCGCTGCCGCTCGAGCTCGCGCGGGCCGCCAGCCCCGACCTGCCGACCCCGAAACGCTCCAGATAGCTAGGCTAGAAACCCAGTTTGAGATCAGGAAGGAGCACCGAGCGCATGGCCGATACCGCAGCGACCCGCGAGCCCACCACCAGCCACAAACGGCTTCTCAGGTGGGTCGAAGAGGTGGCGGCAATGACCCAGCCGGAGGATGTTCACTGGTGCGAGGGCTCAGCTGAGGAGTACGACTGGCTCGCCCGTACGCTGATCGAGACAGGTACGTTCGAGAAGCTCTCCGAGACCAAGCGGCCGAACTCCTATCTGGCGCGCTCCGACCCGGCTGACGTAGCCCGAGTAGAGGGCCGGACCTTCATCTGCTCGCAGCGCGAGGGTGACGCCGGGCCCACCAACAACTGGTGTGACCCCGAAGAGATGCGGGCCACGCTGCGGGGACTGTTCGAGGGCTGCATGCGGGGCCGCACGATGTATGTGGTGCCGTTCTCGATGGGGCCGCTTGGCTCGCCCATCTCCCACATCGGCGTGGAGGTCACCGATTCGCCCTACGTAGCCGCGTCCATGCGCATCATGGCGCGCATGGGCCAGCCGGCGCTCGACGCCCTCGGTGACGACGGGGCATTCGTGCCCTGCCTGCACTCGGTCGGCAGGCCGCTGTTGAACTCGGAGCAGGACGTACCGTGGCCGTGCAACCCCGAGAACAAGTACATCGTCCATTTCCCCGAGACGCGCGAGATCTGGTCCTACGGCTCGGGCTACGGCGGTAACGCCCTGTTGGGCAAGAAGTGCTTCGCGCTGCGCATCGCCTCGGCGATGGCCCGTGACGAGGGCTGGCTGGCCGAGCACATGCTGATCCTCAAGCTCACCTCGCCAGAGGGTGAGGTCCGCTACGTCGCGGGCGCCTTTCCCAGCGCCTGCGGCAAAACCAATCTCGCCATGCTCATCCCGACCCTGCCCGAGTGGAAGGTCGAGACGATCGGCGACGACATCGCGTGGATGAAGTTCGGTTCCGATGGGCGCCTGTACGCGGTCAACCCAGAGGCCGGCTTCTTCGGCGTGGCCCCCGGAACCGGGCGGCGTACTAATCCCAACGCCATCGACACGGTGGATCGCAACTCGATCTTCACCAATTGTGCGAAGACCGATGAGGGCGACGTGTGGTGGGAGGGGCTCACGGGTGAGCCGCCTGACCACGCGATCGACTGGAAGGGCAACTCCTGGACGCCCGACTCGGAAACGACCGCCGCCCATCCCAACGCCCGTTTCACCGCACCGGCCGCTCAATGCCCCTCGATCGCGCCCGAGTGGGAGGACCCGGCCGGGGTGCCGATCTCAGCGATGCTGTTCGGCGGACGGCGCTCGGCTGTCGTTCCGCTCGTCTATGAGGCGCGCGACTGGGAGCACGGCGTGTTCATCGGTTCGACCATGTCGTCGGAGACCACTGCGGCTGCGGCAGGGGCGGTGGGCAAGCTGCGCTTCGACCCGATGGCAATGCTGCCCTTCTGCGGCTACCACATGGGCGACTACTTCGGCCACTGGCTGGGGCTGACGGGCCGCGAGGGCGCCCAGCTTCCGAAGATCTTCCATGTCAACTGGTTTCGCAAGGGCGCCGACGGCAAGTTCCTGTGGCCCGGGTTTGGGGAGAACTCAAGGGTCCTGGCCTGGATCTTCCGTCGCTGCGAGGGACGGGCGCAGGCGGTGCAGACCCCGATTGGCTTGGTGCCGCCGGTGGGTGAGGGCGGAATCGAGACCGAAGGACTCGACATCACGGAGGAGCAGATGCACCAGCTGCTCTCCGTGCACCCAGCCGAGTGGCGCGAGCAGCTCGAGGGCATCGAGGAGCACTACGCGAAGTTCGGAGACAGGCTGCCCGCTGCGCTGCGCGAGCAGCTCGACGAGCTGGGACGGCGACTTTAGCCCCGATGGTCTAACCGATGGGCCCGGGCACGCCGCACGACGCGGCTAATTTGGGGGTCGGTGCAGCGGTCGCTAACCGCTCGGTCGAGCGCGCCTGCCGACTCCTGTCGGCGTTCACGATCGAGCGGCCGTTTCTGACGCTGGCAGAGCTTGCCGGCGACACCGGGCTGCCCAAGGCGACAGCCCACCGCCTCGCCGCCGCCCTGCGGGCATGCGGGTTTCTGACCCAGACCGAGGATGGACGTTACGGGCTCGGCGTCAAACTGCTTGAGCTGGGAGCGGTGCTGCGCGAAAGCATGGACGTGGTCCAGCTCTGCAGCCGTGCGATGGACGCAATCGCGGCGGCCAGCGGCGAGACGGTCCTGCTTGTCAAGGTGGATTGGGAGCGGCGCGAGGTGCTGCTGGTGGCGCGTCGCAACAGCCCCCATCCGCTGGCTGTGGGCACATTGTTCGGCCGCCCCCAGCCGATTCCGCCCGGGGGAGCCCTGGGCAAGGCGTTGCTCGCAGGGCTTGCGCCCAGTGAGCTGGGAGCGGTGATAGATGGGCTTCACCTCGTCGCGACCACGCCCAAGACCCCTATCGAGCGGCGCCTGCTGCTCCGGCATATTGCGGAGGCCCGCGAGGTGGGATTCGCCTCAGAGCAGGATGAGTTCATCGAGGGCGGTGCCGGGGTGGCCGTGCCGGTGATCTTCGAGGAAGACCGGCCGCTCGCCGCGATCGGCGTGGTCGGCCCGACCTCCCGAATTGCCGATGAGATCCCGTCGCTGGGGGCACTGCTGCTGGACAGCACGGCCACGCTGCGGCCGGCCCGGCTGGAAGGAGAACTCCGCTCGGCGCGGCAATAGTCTTCCCAGAGTCCGGATGACGTAGCGCCCTGGACCAAAATGGAATATGTTCCGCTCTGCGGAACGCATGATGGGGGTCAGAGGCACATCCGGGGCAACTCAAACCCGCGCGGGGCAAGTCGCAACCGGCCCCCGACTTGAGCTCGCCCGCATATCGAAGTCGTTTCGGGCGGTAAAGGCACTTCGTGAGCTCTCGATGATCGTGGAGCCAGGCGAGATCCATGGGCTGGTGGGGGAGAACGGCTCCGGCAAGTCCACCCTGGTCAAAATCCTGTCGGGCTATCACACGCCGGACAACGGCGGCTCGCTGGCGATCGACGGCGAGCCGATTGCGCTGCCGGTGCGGCCCGGGACCATGCGAAGGCTGGGACTGTCTGTGGTCCACCAGGACCTCGGGCTGATCGACTCGTTCTCGGTACTGGAGAACCTGCGCATTGGCCTGTTTGGCGTCAGACGGTTCAGCCGCGCGATCCCGTGGAGCCGGGAACGAGAGCTTGCCCGCTCCGCATTGGCCGCCCTTGGCGCGGACATCGATCCGGACGCGCGGGTGGCGGAACTGTCAATCGCGCAACGCGCTGAGGTCGCTATCGCCCGGGCGCTGCAGTACCACGAGCCCGGCCGCGGGTTTGTCATGTTCGACGAATCGACGCGCGCGCTGCCGCTCAAAGCACGCCGGCACTTCCATTCGCTGGTGCGCGACTTCGTGGCGCTTGGAGGCTCGGTGCTACTGGTGAGCCACCAGCTCGAGGAGGTGCTCGAACATACCGACCGGCTCACGGTGCTTCGCGACGGCAGAGTCGTCGGCAGTGGCCTGCGCACGGACGAGCTCTCCGAGCACGAGCTGATCCGGCTCATGTTGGGCCGAGAGCTCAAACGCAGCTCGCAGCGGCCCGAGGCGACCAAGCGCGGCGAGTCTCCCGCCGCGGAGATACAGGGCCTGTCAGGGGACCTGGTGAAGGATGTGAGCGTATCCGTCGCTGTCGGAGAGATCGTCGGCGTGACGGGGCTGCTGGGTTCGGGCTTCGAGGAGCTCCCATACCTGATCGCGGGTGCGCACAGGGCAGCGGGCGGAGTGGCCCGCGTGGGTGAGCAAGAGTTCAACCTGCGGGAGTCGTCCCTGCGAGCGCTGCTGGCAGCGGGCGTTGCGCTCGTGCCCGAGCGCAGAGAGCGCGACGGGCTTGCGTTCTCAGAGTCGGTGCTCGACAACCTGACCCTGCCGCGCCTCCGTGGCCGCGGCGGGATCGGACCGCTGAAGCGGTCCTGGGAACGCGATGAGGCCGGCCGGGTGGTCCGCGAGCTCGACATCCGACCACCCAACGTCCACATGCCGGTGAAAGCTCTCAGCGGCGGCAACCAGCAGAAGGTCCTCCTCGGTAAATGGCTCTACGGCCGGCCCAAGCTCCTACTCCTGCACGAACCTACCCAGGGCGTCGACGTGGGCGCTCGCGCGGAACTGGAGCGGGCCATCCGCGGGGCGGCTGCCAACGGCTCGGGCGTGATTCTCGCGGGCATGGATGCGAGCGAGCTCGCGGCCCTTTGTGACCGCGTGCTCGTGTTGCGCGAAGGTCGCATTGCCTCGGAGCTGCGCGGGGCGCTCGCGCCCGAGCGCATCATCGACGCGGTGTACCTCGAGGGACGCGAGGGGGTGATCCCATGAGCGTGCGTGTGCCGCAAGGCGAGCAGGGGAGTGCGACCCCTCGCCGGCTGCCAACGGGAGGGAGACTGGGGCCTACCGCCGCCAAGCTTTCTGAGCGCTACGCGATTGTCGCCCTGTGGGGCGTCATGATCGCCGTGTATTCGGTGCTCGAGCCGTCGACGTTCGACACGAGCGGGACGTTTCAGACCATCTTCGGATCTCAGGCCGCTCTGGTGTTCCTCTCGATGGCATTTCTCACCACCGTCATCGTCGGCGAGTTCGTCGATCTATCGGTCGCCTCGGTGCTCGGACTGTGCGCCACGATCGTGCCGGTTCTGGCTGTGCTGGACCATGTCAACGTCGCACTCGCGTCTGTGATCGCGGTGGCGGTGGGCGTCTTTGCGGGGGCCGTGAACGGCTTTCTCGTCGTGTACGTCGGGGTTAACACGATCGTCGTCACGCTGGGGATGTCCACGTTGCTATCGGGAATCGCCTTGGCGATCGCTCACCTGAGTGCGGTCAGCGGACTGAGCGCGTCTTTCGGCCAGCTCGCGCTGGCCAATGTGGGGGGTTTGCCGATCTCCTTCTTCTACGGCCTCGCCCTGGCGCTCGCATTCGCCTACCTGCTCGCATTCACCCCGCTCGGTCGTCACATGCAATTCGTCGGCGCCAACCGGGAGGTGAGCCGGCTCGCCGGAGTACGGGTTGACCTGATCCGGTTCGGAGCGTTCGTCGCCGCGGGCGCTCTCTGCGGGATCGGCGGTGTCGTCGTGTCGGCGGGGCTGGGCGGCTTTGATCCCAGCACCTCCATCACGTATCTGCTTCCGACCGTTTCCGCCGTCTTTCTGGGAACCGCAGTCGTCCGGCCGGGCAGGTTCAACCCCGTGGGAACCCTGATCGCCCTGTACTTCCTGGCCACCGGAATCCTGGGCCTGGAGGAGCTGGGGTTCGCCGGCTGGATTTCCGACGTCTTCTACGGGGCGGCTCTAGTGGTCGCCGTGACTCTGACGACCTTGCTGCGAAAACGCGCCGCGCCCTGAGGCGCTCATTGTCCCGCCACAACGAAAGAGGATGGCTACGCACCAAATGTCTCGGAAACGAATCAAGCCCAGTCTCGCGCCCTTTCTGACGATTGTCGCGGCGCTTGTTGGCGCCGCGCTGCTCGCGGCGTGCGGCAGCTCGAGCAAGACCACAACCTCCACCTCCTCGGGCTCTTCTGCCGGCGTTTCCCGGGCAAACGCGGTCGTCGCGAGCCTGAGCCGGCCAGCAACGAGCTTTCAGCCGCCTGGACCGGCCTTAAAGGACGTGAAAAAGCTCCGAGGCAAGACCGTCTGGTACATCCCGATTTCCCTGTCAGTCCCCGTCTTCGCCATCGGCAATAGCGCACTGCACACCGCGCTTGGTAAGGCCGGTGTCGGGGAGCACGCCTGCAGTGGGGAAGCCAATCCGTCCGCCACCGCCGCCTGCATAAACCAGGCGGTGGCAAGCGGCGCCGGCGCAATCATCACTGACGCCGTGCCGGTGGCCCTCGCCGCGAACGCGTTCTCCAACGCCGAGCGCCACCACATCCCTGTCCTGATCGTCAACCAGCTGCCGCCACCTCACGGGGTGCCCGGAGCCGTACAGGGCGCCGGTAACGATCGGCTCGCATACGCCCTCCTGCAGGACAGCGCGCTGGTTGGGGCGGAGGCCGACTGGGTCATAGCGCACTCGCACGGCAACGCGAGCGTGCTGCTGATGCCTTTCACGGACTCGCCGTCGACGCTCGCTTACGCCGCCAAGGCGCAAGCGATCTTCCACCGCGACTGCCCTGGCTGCAAGGTCGCGGTCCAGAAGGTGGGGCTGGCCAACGCGACTCTGATTCCGTCGCAGACGAGCGCCGCGCTGCTCAAGCACCAAGGCATCCAGTACGTGCTCCCCGAGTTCGACGCGGTGCTTCAGCCCGTGGGCCAGGGAATCCAGCAGACGTCGTCGAGCCAGCACGTGAACATAGTGACCGCGGGCGGAGACCTTCCCGCGCTGCAGGAGATCAAGGCGGGCCGAGTCGCGCTCGATGCCGGCGACGATTTTCCGTACGAGGGCTGGGCAGACGCGGATGAGGTCATGCGCATGATGCTCGGCATGCCGGTGGTGGCCGAGCACGTTCCTGTCCGCCTCTTCACCGCCGCCAACGTTGGCTCGCTCCGTTTGACGCCGGCGGCCCAGGCCTCCGGCGAGTGGTACGGCTCAAGCGCGTACGCGACCATGTTCGAGCATCTGTGGGGAGTGAGCTAGGGGCGGGCGCAGCCGGCAATGACGGCGGTCGCGGGTCAGGGTCCCTTACGCTAGAAGCGTGGCCCTTCCGTTCTTGCCGTCCGATGCAGCCATGCTCGGACTTCAGGCGGGGGTGGTGGCAGCGCCGCGGGCGGTCGCTCGTCCGCAGGCTTTGGAGCGCTTGAGAGGGCCGTGGTGGGCGATCGTCCCTGTGGGCTCGATCGTGGCGGTGATCTTCGCGATCCGGTACGCGTCGGGGACCGCGACGGGGTTGACCTACCTCGCGCTGGTGGCCATTCCTCCGCTGGCCGCGGCGGCGCTGGCATGGGCGGCCAGAGGACCAGGCCGCTGGCCCGTCGGCCGCGTCGTTTTCGGGATCGTCGTGGCGGGGGTCCTGTTCGCCCTCGCCTGGGCCGACGGCAGCTCACTCGTCGGGCAGGGGGCGGCCGCGCTGCTCTCGGCGCTGAGCTGCGTGACTCTCGGAGTCCTGCTCGCGGCAGTCACTCCGTCTGGGTGGCTCAAGGTGGGGATCGTCGCGATGGCCGCGGCGGATACGTGGCTCGTCATATCGGACCTGCTGCAGGCGCCCAACGCGACGCTGGTCGCCGCCCAGCCCGCGGCCGGGCTCCCGCGCCTACAGAGCGAGACTTTCGGCTCGATCTCGATGGGATACGGGGATATGTTCGTGGCCGGCCTGCTGGGGGCGGTGATGGCCGCCAACCGCAGGACGCAGTGGGTGGCCGCGCTGCTCACCCTGCTGCTGGCGAGCGCCATGGACGTCCTGTTCTTGGTTCTCAACGAGCTCCCCGCGACGGTTCCGGTAGCGGTGGCGCTGATAGTGATCGAGGTTGTCAAGGCCTTTGGCCGCAGGCGTACGCGATCCAAGGGACATGGGCGCGCGCGAGCGGGGCCGCCGACAGGGGATGATTCCGTACCGGCGCTACGGCGAGCGCCCGAGGACGCAGCTTCGCGAGGGTGAGTGTGCGGCTTAGTGCTGCGCGTCGCCGGTCGAGGCGGGTGGGCGCGATTCCTCGGCCAGCGATGTGATCGCGAGTGTTCCGCGGGCCGCGGCCTCCAGCACCTCGGTGGCCTCCTCGGCGGAGCGGGCATACAGCTCGACCAGCAGGTGAACCACGATGCGATCCTCGTCGTGCTTATGGAAGCGGACATGGGTGAAGAACTCGCGGGTGCCATGGTCGCCGAAGGCCGCGTAGGACAGCGCCTCACCGGCTTCGGGGCCCGAACAGGTTTCGACGTCTTCGGCATCGACGGTCACGGTGCACGAGGCCACCCAGGGCGTGCCGGCAATCATCCGCTCCCAGCGATCCTCGATCGGCTCGACGCGGCCGTTGTGGAAGCCCAGGTGGGGCTGGTCGTGCATGCACTCGAGGCACTGGATCACCGCCTCCTGCATCTCGTCCACCACGTCGCCGCGCTCGCCCGTCTCGGCATCGATCTTGTGAATGCCTTCGTAGTGGACCTGGACCTCGAGGTTCTGCGACCAGCAGCGGTAGCAGCGAAGCCAACTCCTCACCGACGTCGAACCCTCCATGCACACTGATTCTACGAACCGCCGCTCCTTGGGGTTCCTGCGGTGAGCCCAACGAGCATTTCGGGGCGGCAGTCGCTTCCGGTGGGCGTCGTCCTTGCGGGCGGTCGCGGGCGGCGGCTGGGGGGCGGCAAGGCGGTCGCCCAGCTGTGCGGGCGCCCGATGCTCTCGTATCCGCTGGCGGCGCTGGAGGCCGTCCTGCCGGAGGTTGTAGTGGTGGCCAAGGCCGAGACGGAGCTGCCCAGCCTTCCTTCGCGCACGAGGATATGGACCGAGTCGGAGTCGTTGCAGCACCCGCTGATCGGACTACGCACGGCGCTCGAACTGGCCGCGGGCAGGACGGTGCTGGTCTGCGCCGTCGACCTGCCGCTGGTAAAGCCGGCGCTCCTCAGGCGCCTGGCATCGGCCGAGCCGGAGGCCGCCCTGGCCGTCGTGGCGGGCCAGGGGGACGCGCTCCAGCCGCTGCTGGGGCGCTACAGCGGCCGCGCGCTTGAGCTGCTGCGGCAAGCCGATCCCGAAATTTCGGTGCGCGCCGCGGTTGGGGCGCTGGAACCGCAGCGCATCGAAGTGGGCGACCCCTTGGAGCTATTCAACGTCAATACGCCCGCTGACCTGGCGCGGGCGGCGACACTTCTGTGCGGCCCGGGGGCCTCCGCCCGGCTGCCGATTTAGTGCGCGCCCGGATCTGATCACCGACCCACGGCGCTCTTAGCCCCCGATCGCCGACATCGTACGGTTCGGTTGGATGAAGCCGGGCTCGCCGACGTGGTGCTTTAGCTCCTTGCGCCAGACGGCCGCGCGGATGATGTCCTGCAGCTCGGCGTCGCTTGCCCCGGCCCTCAATGGGGTGCGCAGATCGGTCTCGTTCAGGGAAAAAAGGCATGTGCGCAGGCGTCCGTCGGCGGTCAGGCGGATCCTGTTGCAGTCCGCGCAGAAGGGCTCGGAAACCGGATTGATGAAAGCGATCTTGCCGCGGCCGTCGGCAAAGCGATGTACGCGCGCGGTCGAGTGCGGCTCGCGCGGACACGGCTCCAGGGGGTATACGGCCTCGACCAGTGAGCGGATCTCGGCCCCCGTGAGCACGCGGTCGCCGCTCCAGGCGCGATCGCCGTCGAGTGGCATGAACTCAATGAAACGGACCTCGTACGGGGTGCGCCTTGCCAGCTCCGCGAAGGGGATGACCTCGTCCTCGGTGAAGCCCCGGATTGCAACGGCGTTGATCTTGATCGGATGCGCTTCGGGGAAGGCGGCCAGGCGCTCGAGCCCGCGCAGGACCTGGGGGAGGGCATCGCGGCGCGTGAGTTGATAGAAGCGATCGCGCTGCAGCGAATCGACCGAGACGTTGAACCGATCGACCCCCGCGCGAACCAGCGCCTCAGCGTCGCGCTCAAGCAGAAAACCGTTCGTGGTGATCGACAGCTCGTGGACGCCTGGGAGGTTCGCGAGCATGGTTGCGAGAGCGGGAAAGTCGCGTCTGACGAGCGGCTCGCCCCCGGTCAGACGCACGTCGCTGACCCCCATCGAGGACATGATTGCCACCAGACGAACGATCTCTTCGAAAGTGAGGATCTCGGTGCGTTCGAGCCAGGGGAGCCCTTCGGCCGGCATGCAGTACTGGCAGCGGAAGTTGCAGCGGTCGGTAACGGACACGCGCAGATCTCCGATCAGGCGTCCGTGACCGTCGATGAGCGGGGTGCTTTGAGGCGAGGACCTCTGAAGCGGGGCGCTGGCCATTTCTAAGAGGCTACCCTGCTGCGATGAGATCCCGGGCCGCCGCCGGTGTTGCCCTTGGGGTGGCCTGTCTCTTGCTGGCCGGGTGCGGCTCCTCGCCGACCCAGCAGGTGCGGGCAAAGGTGCAGCAGTTCGCGGTGGCGGTCGCCCATCGTGACGCGAGGACGATCTGCACCGAGGTCTTCTCTCCGTCGCTGGTGAAACGCTTCGCGAGCACCGGGCTGGGATGCAAGCGAGCGCTTGACATCTTCCTCTCGGGCCTGCATCACCCCACGCTGGCGGTGGGACGGGTAAGTGTGCACGGGTCCAAAGCATCCGCGATGACGCTGTCGGGGGCGAGCGGCCAGACCGCATCACTGCGTCCGGTCGAGCTTGTGAAGACCTCGGCGGGATGGCGGATCGATGCCCTGGGGGCGCCAGTCAAGTCCTCGACCAAGGGGAGCGGGTAAACCGGCCAGTCCGGATGGCAGGGAGAGCGGGTAAACCGGCCAGTCCGGATGGCAAGGGGCAACTGCTAGTCCGGCTCGCCCTGCTCGGCCGCCCGCTCCTCGAGGGCCCGCGTCAGCGCTCGCACATCAAGGCCCGGCACCTGCCGGTCCAGATAACGTGCCGCAGCCCGCTGCCCTCCCAGGGCGCGCAGCCCGCGCTCGCCATGTTCGGCGGCGAAGTCGGCCAATGCCTGCATTCGGCGCGCGTGGAGCCGGCGGGAAGAAATGTCGAGCGAGTCGCGGTGGGCATCGAAAGCCTCGACCAGGTCATCGATCCCGCTCGGTGGCGGCACGGAGGACACGGCGACAACGGCGGTTTGCGCTGCGTCCAGGGACTTCAACGCAGCGCTCAGATCGGCCATCGCGCGACGTGCAGCACCGCCGAGGTCCGCCTTGGCGACCACGAGTACGTCGGGGACCTCCATGATCCCCGCCTTGAGGAACTGGAGCACGTCCCCGGAAGCGGGCTGCACCACAACCGCAACGGTGTCCGCCACGTCGGCGACCTCGGTTTCCGACTGGCCCACGCCGACCGTCTCGATCACGACGACGTCGAAAGCGACAGCGAGGGCCGTGGCCGCCGCCCGGGTGGGGCCCGCCAGGCCCCCAAGCCGGCCACTCGTCGCCGTGGAGCGCACGAAGACCGCGGTGTCGGCCGGATCGACGTCGATCCGGGCGCGGTCGCCCAGCAGGGCGCCTCCCGACCGGCGCGAGGTCGGGTCGACGGTGAGCACGGCGACCGAGCGCCCGCGCCGGCGCCAGGCGGCGACCAATTGTGAGAGCAGGGAAGATTTGCCGACGCCGGGTGGTCCCGTGACACCGATGATGTGGCCGCCGGCCTCCCCACCGAGCAGCGCGGGCGAGACGCTTTGCAGCATCGCCTCCGCCTCGCCTCGAGCCACCGGCGAGCGGCTCTCCAACAGGTTCAGTACCGCGGGTGCGACCGTCGTGTCCCGTTCGCGCAGGCGGGCGCCAAGCTCGGTGCCGCCAAGCTCGGGACGGCGGGTCAAGCGACCGCAGGCGCGTCGATCCCGTTCCGCTCGGCGACCAGCGCGACGATGTCCCGGATCATCCGGCTGAGGTCCCAGTCCTTCGGGGTGTAGACCGCGGCGACGCCCGCGTCGCGGAGCCATACGGCGTCTGCTTCGGGAATGATTCCGCCGACCACCACGGGTACCTCCGATGCGCCGGCGTCGCGCAGGGCCTGAAGCACCGAGGGAATCAGCTCGCGGTGAGAGCCCGAGAGGATCGACAGCCCCACGATATGGACGCCCTCTTGGGCGGCGGAAGTCGCGATCTGTGACGGGGTCAGCCTGATGCCCTCGTAGACCACGTCCATACCCGCGTCGCGTGCACGCACGGCAATCTGCTCGGCGCCGTTGGAGTGACCGTCAAGGCCGGGCTTGCCGACCAGCAGCTTGAGCCGCCGACCGAGCGCTTCGGAGACCCGCTCCACCTCCTCGCGCAACTCCGCCAGCCCTTCGGCGGGCAGCGCCGCCGCCTCGCCAACCCCGGTGGGAGCGCGATACTCGCCGAACGCCTCGCGCAGGGTCTGCGCCCACTCACCGGTCGTGACGCCGGCGCGGGCCGCGGCGATCGTCGCGGGCATGATGTTTTCCTGGTCCGAGCGGGCGACACGCGCGAGTTCGGCTACGGCCGCGTCGACCCTTTCCTGGTCACGCCCGGCACGCCATTGCTCGACCGCCTGGCGGCACTGCGCCTCAACCTCGGGATCGACCACCAGAATCCCGCCATCGCCGCTAGCAACCAGCGGCGAGGGCTCGCTCTGCGTGAAGCGATTGATCCCCACCACCGTCTGCTCGCCGGCCTCGATCCTGCGCAGCCGCTCGCGGTGGGACCCCACCAGCGCGCCCTTCATGTAGTCGACGGCTTCGACTGCGCCACCCATCTCGGCAACCCGCGCCATCTCCTCGCGCGCTCCCTCCACCAGCTCGGCGACCAATGCGTCCATCACCCTGGAGCCGTCGAAGATGTCGGCGTACTCGAGCAGGTCGGTCTCAAAGGCCAGGATCTGTTGCAGCCGCAGCGACCACTGCTGGTCCCACGGCCGCGGCAGCCCCAGCGCCTCGTTCCAGGCCGGCAACTGGATGGCCCGCGCCCGGGCGCTGCGCCCCAGCGTGACCGCAAGTGCCTCGAGCGCAATGCGGTAGACGTTGTTCTCGGGCTGCGACTCCGTGAGGCCCAGGGAGTTGACCTGGACGCCATAGCGAAACCGGCGGCTGCGCTCGTCGGTGACGCCGTAGCGCTCGCGCCCCAGCTCATCCCACAAAAGCGCCATCGCGCGCAGCTTCGCGTGCTCCTCGACAAAGCGCACGCCGGCGTTTACGAAGAACGAGATTCTGGCGAAGACGCGCTCCATCGCGCCCTGGCCGTCGGTGTCCACGGTCCCGAGACGCTCGCGAACCGCATCGAGCACCGCGATCGCGTTGGAGATCGTGTAGGCGATTTCCTGGACCGGCGTGGCGCCCGCCTCCTGGAGGTGGTAGGAGCAGATGTTGATCGGGTTCCACTTGGGGATATGGATGACCGCATAGGCGATCGTGTCGGCGATCAGCCTCATGCTCGGCCCGGGAGGGAAGGCATAAGTGCCGCGGCTCAGGTACTCCTTGAGGATGTCGTTCTGGGTCGTCCCCTGAAGCTTGTCCTCGGGCACTCCCTGCTCTTCAGCGGCGACCACATATAGGCCGAGCAGCCACGCCGCGGTCGCGTTGATCGTCATCGAGGTGTTCATCTGCTCGAGCGGGATCTCGTCAAGCAGCACTCTCATGTCGCCCACATGGGCGATGGAGACGCCCACCTTTCCCACCTCGCCGCGCGCAAGCTCGTGGTCGGGGTCATAGCCGGTCTGCGTGGGCAGATCGAATGCGACCGAAAGCCCTGTCTGCCCTTTCTCGAGATTTCGTCGGTACAGCTCGTTTGAGCGCCTGGCGTCCGAATGACCCGCATACGTGCGCATGAGCCAGGGGCGGTCAGGCTCGGACAGGCGGGGTGTCTGGGGTTGTGACATGGCGCCTTGGAATTCTAAAAATCGCAACAGGTTTTAAGGCTGTGCAGGCATCGGGTAGCCGAAGTGGAATCCTGTAGTCATGCCCGACCAGAACTCAGCTGCCTCAGAACACGCGATCATGCAAGAAATCAACCAACCTCTCGCCGAGCTTCCTCACGACCCAGTTTCGGCCGTAGCCAGTGTGGAGTTCCCGCTCGTGCTGCGAGGATACGACCGCGAGGCGGTTGACGACTACGTGCGGCAGACCACGCACCTGGTCGCCGAGCTCGCCTCGACGCGTTCCCCCGAAGCGGCCGTCCGCCGCGCGCTGGAGCGCGTGGGGGAGCAGGTCTCCTCGATCCTGTCCCGCGCCCACGAAACCGCCGAGGACATCACCTCTCAATCCCGTGCCGAGGCCGAGGAGCGGCTGATGCAGGCCCGGGCCGAGTCTGAGGAGCTCGAGCGCGACGCCCACTCGCTCGCTGACAGGCTCCAGCGGGAGTCCGAGCAAAAGGCGCGCGATCTTCAACGGGCCGCCGAAGCTCGTGTGCAGGAGCTCGACGCCGAGGTCGATCGCATCTGGGCCGAGCGCGACCGAATCGTGAGCGATGTACGCAAGCTCTCCGAAGAGCTCTCCGAGCTCGCCGGCGTCGCCGCCACGCGCTTTCCAGCGGCGACGACCGATGAGGCAGCAGTGCTACCCGGTCCGCGCGGCAGAGACTTGTCAGCCGCCATAGGAGCGCAGCTCCCCACTTCGGACACGCCAGACCAGGCTTTCCCGTCGGACTCGGAGCACGAGGGGTCGGCATTTGACGAGCCCGAGACGCCGCCCGAAGTCGAGCCGCAGGCGGGCATTCTCGGCGCGGCCGACGCCGACGACCCTTCGGAGTCAGACGCGGAGTGGCAAGAGATCCGCGCGGATGTGGGCGATGACCGGTTCGCGGGGTTCGAGGACGATCTCCCTACGGGCGATCTCCCCACCGACGAGCGCGAAATTGAGAGCCCGATCGAGGGGGCCGACCTCGCCGGAGCCCCGCTCTCCGGTCCCGGCGCGATGAACGGCTCAGAGCAGCCCACGACCGTGCTTCAGCTGCCGCAGATTCGGGTGGTCGATCTACACCACCTTGGCGTTGAGCGAGTGATCGGCTGCTGGCAGGTCGACGACATCCTGATCGATCCTGGGCCCGCGTCGTGCTTGGAGGCGTTGCTGGCGGCGGTCCAAGAGCCGCCGAGAGCGCTGCTTTTGACCCACATTCACCTCGACCACGCCGGCGCTGCGGGCTCGCTCGTCAAACGCTGGCCTGACCTCGAGGTCTATGTGCACGAGCAGGGCGCTGTGCATCTCGTGGATCCCGCTCGCCTGCTCGAGAGTGCGAGGCGCCTGTATGGCGATGACATGGAACGGCTCTGGGGCGAGGTTCTCCCGGTCCCCGAATCGAATCTGCGCATCCTGAGCGGAGGCGAGCGGCTCTTCGACGGCCGCTTCGAAGTCGCCTACACGCCCGGACACGCCTCCCACCACGTCTCCTATCTGCATGGGCGGACGGCCTTTGTCGGAGACGTGGGCGGGGTCAGAATCGAGCCGGAGACCCTGACCATTCCGCCGACTCCGCCGCCGGATATCGACATCGAGGCCTGGCACACATCGATCGAGCAACTGCTGCGATGGAGGCCGGAGCGGCTCGCGATCACCCACTTCGGGGCCAACGAAGACATCGGCACGCAGCTGGCCGACCTCGCCGACCGACTCGACACGTGGGCGGCACTCGTTCACGCTGAGGATCTCGAGACGTTCGTCGGCATCGTCGAGAGTGAAATCGAGCGGGGCGCGAACCCCGCACATCACGAGGCCTACAAGCTGGCCGCGCCGCCCGAGCAAATCTACGCGGGACTCGATCGCTATTGGCGTAAGCGCGAAGGGTCAGTTGACTCGGAGGAGCCGGCTCAGGGGACCGCTGCAAGCGAAGAGGAGTTCATGGATGCTCCGGGCGGTTTGGCCGCGCAACCCTCCACTCACGCCGGACGGTCGGCCCATTACAGCCGCCGGGGGCCCGGATTGGACTGACCATCGACCGGGGTTATCCTGGGCAGATGGCGCGCACGGTCGAGCTACCGCGAGTAAGCAGGGGCGGGACCGGCAGAGGCGGAATTTGGCGTGTTGTGGTCCTCAACGACGACCACAACACCTTCGATCACGTCGCCGAATCGCTGGCGCGGGTACTCCCCGCGGTGTCCCTTGCCGAGGGCTACCGGTTCGCCCACCGTATTCACAACAGCGGCTGCGCGATCGTGTGGGGTGGCCCCCGGGAAGAGGCCGAGCAGTATTGGGATCAGCTCGACGGCGCCGGACTGACGATGGCGCCTCTCGAGGCTGCCTAGCCGGCGCGGCGAACCTAGGCCTGGTTGGCGACCGGGGCTTGGCCGGCTGGGACTGCTTTGTGGTGCGCCAGTTTGGCCTCTTGGCGCTCTGGGCTCACTCGCTTCACGTTCCAGACCAGCCCCATTTTCTCCAGCACGGCGATCAAAAGCCCGGTCGGGTCGGCGATGCGTTCCCATAGCCGCAAACCATGGAAAGCCGACGTGGGGAAGGCGTGATGGTTGTGGTGCCAGGCTTCGCCCATCGACAGAGGCGCAAGCCAGAAGACGTTGCGCGACTCGTCCTCTACGTCAAAGCGGCGGCGACCGAAGAAATGGCAGACCGAGTTGATCGACCACGTCACATGGTGCAGTAGGAACACCCGGACGAAGCCGCCCCACAGCAAGGCGGTCAGGGCCGCACCGAAGCCGCCGCCGATGATCCAACCCAGCACAAACGGCGCCACGAAGCCGAGTGCCACCCATAGACCGAACAGCTTGTCGATCACGCGGATCGTTCGGTCCTTGACCAGGTCCGAGGCGAAGCGTTGGCGGTCTGCGGTGCCGACAGTCTCAAACAACCATCCCATATGGGCGTGCCACAGGCCCTTCACGCCGCCCAAGAATCCGGGCCCGCTCAGGTGGGGGGAGTGCGGATCGCCCTCCTGGTCGGTGAAGGTGTGGTGCTTGCGATGGTCGGCCACCCAAGTTATGACCGATCCTTGTACCGCCATCGACCCGAGCACGGCGATCACGGCCCGGAAAGTCCGCGAGGCATCTAACGCTCGGTGCGTGAACATGCGGTGGTATCCGAGCGTGACTCCGAGGCAGGTGAGCACGTACAGGCCGATCAGCAGGCCCAGCTCGAGCGGCCCGATGGCCTCGTTCCAGAGCAGAACGATGGCCACGACGACTCCCACCAGCGGCATCGGCACGCCGATGAGATTCACGATCTTGTGGGCTCGGGTCATCATTTCAACCTCTGACCTATCACATCCTGGGTGCACGTGTCATAGCGGAGCAGATGCTTCCCCCCCAGCTGGCGGTTACACCGCGGTTTGAGGCTCCGGTGCAGACGGTTCGGCCTCGGGCGCCATGGGCACCTCGGGACCGAGCTCGCCGGAGGCAATCTCGTCGTGCCAAAAGTAAACGATCGGGATCTGGTAGCGACCAGTGTTGCGGGCACGAAACTCGATCATTTCTGGGCCGTCCCAGTACCGATACCAGTCGTCCTTGGACTCGCACCACGTCATCTGGGTGATGCGATAGCGATCATCCCGGTTGCGATGGACGGAGTATCGCGTGCCGCCGTAGCGCAGCGCGATGGGGGCGACCTCGGCCACGCTCAGGGCGAAGGCATCCTGACGAAGCACGGTCGCATACCACTGGACCCACATGACTCCTGCCATCAGGCGCCCACCTCCGCGTGAATCGCTCCTGGTCCGGGCGCGGTTTTGCCCTGCCTTTCTTCAGGAGCTCCGACGAGAATCGAGATCTTGCCGCAGTGCTTGTTCTCCTTCATCAGCTGGTGGGCCTCGGGAACGCCCTCGAAGCTCATCGTGCGCCAGAGCACGGGTCGGATCTTGCCCTGCTCTATCAGTTCGTTGGCCTTCATGCACTCATAAGCGTTGGCGAAGTGAGATCCGATTATCTGCTTCTGGCGCATCCACAGGTGGCGGACATCGAAATCTAGGTGGTAACCGGTGGTCCCGGCGCAGATCACGACCTTGCCGAACGGCTTGGCGGCGAAGACAGAGGTTGGGAAGGTTGCCTTGCCGACGTGCTCGAAGACGATGTCGGGAGCGTCGCCCAGGATTTCCTTCACCGCTTTGGCGAACCGGCGCGACTCTTTGAAGCGGGCCTTCTCCTCGTCCGGCGTCTCCCCGCCGCGGCGCATCATGCCGATGTAATCGTTGCGGTCGATGAAGGCCGTGGCGCCGAGTTGCATCACGAGCCTGCCTTTCTCCTCCGACGAAACCACGCCGACGCACTCGGCACCCGCCGCAGCGCATAACTGAACGGCGAAGACCCCGAGGCCGCCCGCGGCGCCCCAGATGAGCACCCGGTGGCCGGCCTTCAAATCGCACTGGTCGATCAGCATCCGGTAGGCGGTGAAGTACACGAGGCCGTAGGAGGCGGCCTCTTCCCACGTCAGGTTCTGCGGCCTGGGCAAAAGCTGCTGAGCCTGGACCTTGGTGAACTGAGCAAAGGAGCCCCACGTGGTCTCGTAACCCCAGATGAGCTGTGATGGGGCCGCCAGCGGGTCGAATCCATGAACCTCGGGATCCTCGTAGGACGCCTGGTTGCAGTGAATCACCACCTCGTCTCCCGGCTGCCAGCGGGTGACTCCCGGTCCGACCTTCCAAACGATCCCGGAGGCGTCGGAGCCGCCGATGTGATGGCCCCATTCCGGGTGATCTCCGTAGGGAAAGACCGACACCGGCTTGCCCTGGGCCGCCCATACGTTGTTGTAGTTGACCCCCGCCGCCATGACTCGGACGATCACCTCGAACGCGCCAGGCTCGGGCACCTCGATCTCCTCGAGCTGGAAGGCGTCCAACGGCTCGCCCTCGCGCTCGGGGCGGATTACCCACGCCGCCATGGTGCGGGGGAGCTCGCCGGGCTCGGCTTCGACTACGGAAACTTGGCTTACGTCGACGGCCACTCGGATCCAAGCGTCGGGAACGGGTTACAGGATCGTAGCTATCCGGCGCTCACTGGGCCGCGCGAGCGAGGCTCGCTAAGCCGGGCTAGGCGGCCGCGCGTTCCTCGTGTGGGAGCGGCTCCGGCTCGGCGACTGGCTCTGGCTGCGCTTTCGCAGGAGTGCGCTCGATCAGCACCCAGGCTATGAGCGCGCCGACCACCATCGTGATCGCTCCGATCTCCAGGCCTGTGCCGAGCGCCGAGATAAACGCACCATTCACGGCGTGGGTGACTTGCGGAGCGACGTGGTGGGCGCCTGCCGATCCGCCGCTGCCCAGCGCGCTGACGATGTGCGCGCGCACGGAGGAGGGGAGGTGGGGGAGTGCAGAGCCGATCTTGCTCGTGCCGATGGCCGTGACGAGCGCGCCCATCGCCGCGAGGCCCACCGATCCGCCGACCATGCGGCTCATGGAGAGCACGCCCGAGGCGGCGCCCGACTTGGTCCGGTCGACCGCGTTCATGGCGGCGGTGCTCATCGGCGACATCACCAGACCCACACCGAAGCCCATCAGGATGAATCCGGGCAGCAGAAGACCGTATCCACTGTGGACGCTGATGCGCGATTGGATCAACATCGCCGCGGCCACGATCAGCAGTCCCGTCGTCATCAGTGGCCGCGGACCGACGCGGTCAGTCAACCGCCCAGCCAGCGGTCCCATGATGATGATCACAACCGTGGCGGGTAGGAATCGCAGACCCGTCTGGAGCGCCGAGTAGTGGAGCACGTTCTGCAGGTAGAGCGTGATGAAGAAGAATTGGGCGAACATCCCGAACGTCACCAGGAAGCCGACCAGGTTCGCTCCCGCAGAGGTACGCGAGCGGAAGAAGGCGAAGTCGACCATCGGAGCGCGGACACGGCGCTCGATCACGACGAACGCCACCAGGCCGGCCGCGGCGAGAGCCAGAAGTCCGATCACCCGCGCTGAGCCCCAATGCCAGGTGTTGCTCTCGATCAGGGCGAGCACGAGCGCGGTTAGGCCGACGGTGATCGCGCCGATTCCGGCAAAGTCGATGGTACGTCCCACGGTCTCGTCGCGCGAGTCATGCGCGGCGAACAGAGTCACCGCGATCGCTACCACCGCGATCGGCGGGTTGATGAAAAAGATCGCTCGCCAGCTCACGGCTTCGGTCAAAAATCCGCCGACTACGGGTCCGATCGCCAGTGCCAGCGCGCTCACGCCTGCCCACGTGCCGATCGCCGTGCCGCGTTGGTGTGGGGGGAAGGCCTGAGTGATGATCGAGAGCGTCGCCGGCATCATGAAGGCGGCGCCGATGCCCTGTACGGCCCGGAAAGTGACCAGCACGGTGTCGTTGGGGGCGAAACCGATCGCCAGACTCGCGAGGCCGAAGACGACCACCCCGAATAAGAACATCTTGCGGCGGCCGAAGATGTCGCCGAGGCGGCCGCCGGTCACAAGCAACACGGCAAAGGTGAGCGTGTACGCGTTGACGGTCCAGAGGAGTGAGGACAGCGACGCGTGCAGGTCGTGCTGAATCGAGGGCAGCGCGATGTTCACCACCGTGTTGTCCAGCATCAGCATGAACAGCGCGAAGCACATCGCACCGAGCGTCCACCAGCGGCTGTTCTCCTCGGTGATCAGGTGCCCGCGCTTGGCGAGGATCCGATCGGTCAACGGTCCTCCAGACGACAGGCGGCGATATCGGGCCGTTCGAGCAGTTTGGCGAGCGCGTTCGAGAGTCGGGTGCGCTGCTGAGAGCTGAGCGTCTCGACAAACTCCTCGAGGCCGCGCAGCCTGGCCGCGTTGAGCCGCCTGATGGCGGCACGACCCTGCGCCGTGATGCTGACCTGCTTCATGCGCCGGTCGGCGAGATCCTCTTGGCGTTGCGCGAAGCCTCGCCGCACCAGGTCGTCGATCGCCCTGCTGGCGGCCGGCAGCGACAGTGAGACCACCTCGGCCGCCTCCTTCACCGTCAGCGAGCGGTTGTGCTGGTCGAGGTGGTGGAGCACCTTGATCTGAGTCATCGTCAACTCGAGCGCGCCGACCGCCTCAAAGACGTCCGCCTGGCAACTCTTGTGCAGGTAGGTGATAAGCGCGTAGAGGTCGCCCCCGAGCTCGTTTGTGGGCACGTTCTCTTGGGGGGGACTCACTTTTGCCGGCGCACTCATTGCTTGCACGCAAACAAGTATTGCACAGGCGCATTGGTTTGTCGCGCGAAGGTGTATCGCGCTCTGCGGCGATCTCGAGGGCTCATGGTTTTCTGCTCGTCTAAGGCTCGAGCAGCGCGCCGTTCCCGTTCGCGCGCGACTTGCCGACGTGCAGAGAAGCTGAGGAGATCGTCGGCGGGCCCAGGCTGTTTTGTGCCGACGTGCCGACCGTGTAATCGCCGGGCCGGAAATCCACGGAGAAGGAACTGGTGGCCTGGGGATTGATGGGAGCGGTCGTGGCGAGCGCCGAGCCTCCGGTCGCGCGCCGCACCGTCAACTGGACCGCCTGGCTCGCCTGGTTGGTGATGATGAACATCACCGGACCGGCGCCGACCGACCTCGGCGAGACCGACACTCTCGCGTCATTGACGTAAACGCTCAGATTGATCGGCGTGGGTGGGCGCGCCTTGTCGGCGAAGTGGGCGCCACTCCCGCATCCGGCCAACGCAAACGCAAAAAGCGCGACCACCCCGATAGTCGCTCCACGCATCCTGGGCCTGGTCTCCTCTGTCCGCGCTGCCGTTTCAGCGCATGTTCTTCCTCGATTGACCAAACCCTAATCGACTAGGGCGTAGGCGGCACCAGAAAATTTACCTGCGAAGGACCGCAATCCTGTGTGACGCCGTGCTTTCACGGAGGGAACACCGCGCCGGAACTTCACAGTCTGCGCGGGCCGTCAGGCGGTGGGGATGAAAGGAAGCGCCACGACCTCCGCGGTGCCGTCTTCGCCCTTGGGGACCAGAGTCACCCCGGGCGCGGCCTCGCGGCGCACCAGCGCCAGTCCGATCGGCCCGAAGCGGGGAGATTCGACGACCGAGGTCAGGCGCCCCACCATTCGGTCGCCCAGCAGTAACTCGCTACCGGGCGGGTACGGCGCCGAGAGACGCAATCCCCGCAGATGGCGGTTGGGCTTTCCCCGGTAGTGCAGTCGTGCAACCGTTTCCTGCCCCACGTAGCACCCCTTCGTGAACGACACGGCCCGCTCGTTAAGTCCGGCCTCCTGCGGGATCACCGTCTCGTCGAGGTCGACGCCGTAAAGTGGCCGGCCACCCTCGATCCGCACGCACTCGGCCGCCTCTTCTGAGACGTGGACCGCACCCCGGGCCGCCAGGTCAGAGCGTAGGTTCTCGGTCTCAGCAGCCAGGCACAGAAGGTCGATGCCGCTGTCGGTTCTGATCGCGCGAGCCTCGATTCCGTCGATCATGATCGGCCTGTGGGAGTGCTCGGTGGCCGGCAGCTGGTCCGTCCCGACGATGCGGTCGACGTCAGGACCGATCAGTGTCAGGAGGCCACGCTCAAGCGTCCGCTTGTGGAGCTCCGCGTCGTATCCGATGCTGAAGCGCCTGATCATGTTGAACAGTCCCTGCAGGGCCACTCGCTCGGTGTCCAGCAGGAGCTCGTCAACGGTGCAGAGGACGCGCAGGTCGCCGAGCATTTTGCCCTTGGGCGTCAAAAACGCCGCGTAGCAGCCCTCGCCTTCCACCAGGCGCTCGACATCGTTGGTCACCTGGCCCTGAAGGAATGACGCCGCATCCCGGCCGCTCAGGGCGAGCTTGCCGCGCTCGGAGCGGTCCAGCAGGCCGCAGCGCTCCGTGAGCGCGCGATAGTCCGATTCGACGCCAGCGACTTGCATCGCGACGACAAGGATAGGATCGGGTGACATGACGCTGGCAGAGATCTTCCAACAGATCGTCGATTCGCTCCCGGATGACTGGACGGATCTCGAGTTCGACCTGCGCATCGCCGATGAGACGCGATACGTGGAGGCGGCCGTCCTGTTGGTCACCTGCAACGCCCAGCCGTACTCGAAGTACGACTGGCACTGGCGCATCATCGTCGCGCACAGGTTTGGCCACGCCGCCTCGTCGCCCGCAGTCCACGCCGCGTTAAAGCTGCTCGACGATGCCGGGATCCGGGGAGAGCTCGCCGTGCGCGAGGTGCGTACCGGCCGGGTCGAGATCGTCCCGGAGCTGATGTGGGGGCGCCCCGAATCCGTACGGCAGGAGTTCAGGCGCCTGCGCGCGCAGTAGCTCCGGCGTGGCCTCCGTCGTCGCGCTCATCCCCGATCTGCTGTTCGGCTCCAGCGTTGTCTCGCAGCTCGGGGCGGCTGGGCACCAGACGACGCTGATCTCAAGCCTCGACCAGTTCGAACCAGGTACCGCCGAGGTGCTGCTGGTCGACTTGACCGCGGACGCCCGCGAGCGCGTCGGGCAGGTCGCGGGCGCAGGTCTCGGTGGCATGCGCCTTTTGGCCGTTTACGCCCACGTCGAGGCGGACGTGCGTCAACTCGCGCAGGAGGCTGGTTTCGATCTCGTCGTGCCTCGCTCGCGCTTCATGCGGGAGGGAGCGGCGCTGGTGTCGCGACTCGTGGGGTAGACGCTCAGCGCGTCGAGGCAGTATGAGCGGCAGGTGGGCAAGATTCGCACCACCTCGGGGTCGTCGAGGGCCGATTGCGAATCCGTCTCGCCAGACGAGCACGATTCGCAAAAGCTCGTAAAGGTGCTCGGGGTGAAGCGACTTTTGCCCGTGTCCGGCGCCCCCTTAGAGCGGACGGCGGCGATCGCAGCGCTTACAACAGGGCCGTCGCGGGCTGCCGTACCGCTCGGCCGACTCAGCGCGCAAAGCGTGGGTCGAACATCGCCGCGACATCCGGCCGCCGCGTCACGAGCCGAAACCGCGCCTCCCAGACTCCCCACGCGCGCAAGGTGGCCACGTGCAGTTCTCCGGGATCGCCGCCGCCGGGGGCGAAGGACGACCGCAGCGCAGCGAGATCCGCTCGCACCAGCCGCGGATCGAGTCCTGGCACCTGACGCTCCAGGTCAGCGGAGGCGACGGCGGGCCTGGCGATCGCGAGCTCGTATCCACGCGTCAGCGTCTTCACCACCGCGCGGACAAGCGCGGGATCCCGAGCCACAGTCTCGCGCCGCGCGCACAGCACGAGCTCGGGGTATGCGGGGGCGCCAAAGTTCTCGACGCGGAATACGTGGTAACCCGGCCGCTGCAGTGCCAAGGCAACGCCCTCGTCGTTCCAGAACGCGGTGGCGGCCGCGACTCTTCCCGCCAACAGGTCGGCGACCGCATCGGATCCAATCGTGATCGTGTGCACAGAGCGCGGGTGACCACCCGCGCCCGCGACGATTGAATCGAGCACCGCGTAGTCGCTTGGATCGCCGGTCACGCCGACGGTCCGCCCCTGGAGCTCGCGGGGAGTCTTGATGGAAGGCTGCGCGATCACTGATGCCAGCGGTCGCTCCACGATCGCCATCACCCCAACCAGCGGCTCTCCCCGCTCGCGCGCGATCGCGAGATCGTGGATGTCCAGCACCGCGAAGTCCACCCGTCCTTGCTCGAGCAGCTTGATCGAGTCCACCGGTGAGGGAGGTGGCCGCACGTGCAGCGCAATGCCCTCGTCGGAGTCGTAATGGCGGGCGAGCGCCGCATAGATCCCGGCGTGAACTGCGTTCGGCGTGAAGTCGAGCATCAGCTGAACCTGCTTGAGCGGGTGCGGGGCCCGATCCGCCGACGAACTGCCGCCACAGCCGGCCGCGAGCACGACGACAGCGGCAAGGACGATCGCGGCCCGGCATCGCACGCGCCCGAGAATAGGTGCTTCGTGCCGGGCCCGAGAGAACGCGCTCCCTAGAATCCCGGCGAGCGCATGCGACGCCGCGTCACGTTCAGCCGCAATTTCACGCTGTCGCTGTCGCGCACCTGTCGCTGCTACTGCAAGTACTGCTCGTTCGCCACTCACCAGGCTCATCTCTACGCGCCTGATGAGGTGCTGACGCTGCTGGACCACGCGGCACGGCGCAACGTCAAGGAGCTTTTGGTGCTGACCGGCGAGCGGCCTGAGGTGAATGCGGAGGTGGCCACTCGGCTTGAGTCCTATGGGCACCCGGATTTCACCGCATACGTGGTGTGGGCATGCCAGCGCGCGCTTGAGCGGGGCCTGCTCCCGCACACCAACCTTGGCGTGCTGGAACCCTCCGACCTCGAGCGGTTGCGCGAAGTTAGTGCGTCACAGGGGCTGATGCTCGAGTCGACCAACCCCGACCTGGCGGTTCACGTGGGGTCGCCGACCAAGCATCCGGAGGCCCGGCTGGCGACCATCGAGGCCGCGGGGGAACTGAAGATCCCGTTCACCAGCGGCGTGCTCGTCGGCATCGGAGAGTCCAAACGAGACCGCGTCACGGCACTTGAGCGACTAGCTGAGGTTCACCGGCGCTACGGCCACCTGCAGGAGGTGATCCTCCAGAACTTCGTGCCGCATGAGCGCTACTACGGCCGCGAGCCCGCGGAGATAGCTGATTCGGCCACCAGCGAGTACTGGCGCACGGGCGTCTGGGACGGGCCGCATCGCGACGCGCCCTCATGGGGATGCGAGGTGACCATCGAGGACATGCAGGAGCTCGTGGCAGAGGCGCGCCGCTTGCTGCCCGGCGTGGGCATCCAGGTGCCGCCAAACCTCTCTGACTGGTGGTCCGGGCTGGTACGGGCGGGCGCCACGGACCTGGGTGGACTCTCGGCCAACGGTGACCACATCTCTCCCGAGCATCCCTTCCCATCTCCGACGCAGGTGCGCCGTCGTCTTGCGCGCGAGGGGTTCGCGCTGACGGAACGGCTTTGCGTCTACCCCGAGTACATCGACTCGGAATGGATTGCGCAGGGGGTGCTCGATGTGATCAAGAGTCGCTACTGGTCCTTCATTCCCCGGCGCGGCTCTGGTCGGCGGGCCGAGCTGACCATCGCCGACGATACCGCGCCACGGGCGGTGGAGAAGGCGCGCGACGGCGTCGCGCTGGACAACGAGGAGTTGACGGCGCTCTTCGCGGAGCGCCGGCCGGAGGTGATCGAGGAGATGCGGCTGGCCGCGGACGAGCTCCGCTCCGGCCTCGCCGGCGAGACGGTCACCTTCGTGGTTAACCGCAACATCAATGTCTCCAACATCTGCGTGGTGGGTTGCGCGTTCTGTGGCTTCGGTCAGGGACGCAGATCGCCCGACGCCTATGAGCACTCCGAGGAGGAGTTCACCCGCCGCGTGAATGAGGCGGTCGAGTTCGGCGCAACAGAGGTGTGCATGCAGTCCGGGATCCACCCCGAGTGGCGGCTCAAGGACTACGAGGGGTGGCTCCGATTGGCCAAGGAGATCGCCCCGCAGGTCCACCTGCACGCCTATTCGCCGATGGAGGTCGCGCACATGTGCGACATCTCGGGACTCTCGCCACGACACGTTTTCGCACGGCTCAGAGAGGCCGGCCTGGATTCGACTCCTGGCACCGCGGCAGAGGTGCTCGTAGACGGCGTACGCGAGCGGATCTCCCCTAACAAGCTGCCCGTGGCGCGCTGGGTGGAGATCATCGAAGCCTGCCACGCGGAGGGAATCAGCTCGACGGTGACGGTGATGTTCGGCCACATCGAGGAGCCCTGGGAGCTGGCGGAGCACATGCGCGTGGTGAGGGAACTCCAGGAACGAACGCGCGGGTTCACGGAGTTCGTGCCGCTGTCCTTCATTCCGTTCCACACGCTGCTCGGTCGCACTCACGGGGTCGAGGAGATCTCACGCGAGGAGAATCTCAAGCACACCGCGGCTTTCCGGCTGGCGCTCGGCAAGACGATCCGCAATCTGCAGGCGAGCTGGGTCAAGATGGGTCTCGATGCCGCGACCGAGTCGCTGCGCTGGGGAGTCAACGATCTGGGCGGCACGCTCATGGAGGAGTCGATATCGCGAATGGCCGGCAGCTATCACGGCGTCCGCCTGGAGCCGCGAGATCTCGTGGCGGCTGCCCACCGCGCCGGCCGGCCGGCGGCCGAGCGCACCACCCTGTACGAGATCCTCCGCCGCTATGAGCCCGCGCCCGTAGTGACCTGACATGGAGCACTCGACGGTCGGACCCGAGCCAGCCTCCGCCTCTCCCGAGCCGCCGCCCGCCCTGTTTGCCGGCGTCGAGCCGCTTGAGGTGTTCGTCGACCTGCTCGCCGACATCGACATCCACACCACCTCGACGGAGTTCTATGACCGTATCTGCGAGGCCGTTTGCCGGCTCACCACGATGCGCCGAGCCGCGATCTTCATGGCCGACGCGGCGCGTCGACGGGTCCGCGCGGTCGGCACGCACGGGATTTCGTTCTCCGAGCTTGCGGCGCTGCGCCCCACCTTGGTCAATACTCCGATCGCGCAGCGCGCGCTGCTCGAGGACCGCGTGGTCGTCGCGTCTGAGGGAGTCAACGAGGCCGTGCCCTCCGAATACGCCCAGTTACTGGGTGTAACAACGCTGGTCTGCACCCCACTCAGCGCTGCTGGCCGTGCCTACGGGGTTATCTGCGCAGACCGCGGAGGCGGTCGCTTCGAGCTGTCGGACGGCGAGCGCCATCTGCTTTGGACGCTCGGAAAGACCGCCGCGCTGGTGGCGGCCGCTCGCAACGTGACGCGCCAGCAGGAACGGACCCGGAGGATGGGAGAACGACTGTCACTGGCACGCGAAATTCACGAGCGCGTTTTGCAACGGCTCTTCGGGGTCTCGCTGGCTCTCGGCGCCGAACAGCCGCTGGATCGAGTGGAGCGTGAACGCTGCCGCGTCGAGATGCAGGAGGCGATCGGCGATCTACGGCGCGCGCTCGAGCGCCCGCTGGCGCCGCTACCGCCCGAGACGGAGACGACCCTCATCGGCGAGCTTGAGCGCATCCGCCGCTCGCCGGGGATGTCGGTCGAGGTGGACTGGCGCGGCGATTTCACCGTTCCGGCCGACGTCGAGCCGCTGGCTCAGTCGGTGCTGGCCGAGGCGCTGCGAAACATCAGCAAGCACGCGGAACCATCCCGGGTAGAAGTGACGGTCGCTCGTGGCGCCGACACCTTCACGCTGGAGGTTCGAAACGACGGGGCCCGCAAGGACGAGGACGCCCCACCGGGGATGGGTCTTCGCCTGGCCACGTTTGAGGCGCTCCAGCAAGGAGGCACCGTCGAATCCGGCCCCACCGGAGATGGTGGCTGGCGCGTACGGCTGCTGGTACCGCTCGGTACCGGGGAGGACGATGAGCGCTAGACCGGCCCACAAAGCAGAGGGGCGCCGTCTGCGCGTGTTGGTTGTCGACGACCATGACGTCGTCCACTGGGGTTTCCGCGTGCTGCTCGGGGAGCAGCCGTGGGTCGAGCGGTGTCTCGCTGCCCGCACGGGCGAGGAAGCGCTCGATCTGGTGCGGCGCTTTGAGCCCGACGTGGCCCTGATCGACCTCTTCGTGGGCCGAGAGTCCGGCGTCGACGTCTGCCAGGCCGTCCGGCGTGCGTCGCCCGGGACGCGCGTGCTTTTGATCTCCGGGGCAGGACGCATGTCCCCGGCCGCCGCTCGAGCAGCCGGGGCCTCGGGATTCGTCTCAAAGGATCTCGAAGCGCGGGAGGTGACGAGCGCAGTACGGATGGTGGGGATGGGAATGACGCTTTTCCCACCCAAGTCAGACCAGCCCGCGCCGCCCCTGACGGATCGCGAGCGCGAGGTGCTTGCGCTGATCGCCGCAGGCTCCACGAACCGTGAGATCGCCGAGCGGCTGTATCTATCGCCGCACACCGTCAAGGAGCACACCAGCGCGCTGTACCGAAAGCTTCACGCCCGCAACCGAGCCGAGGCAGTGCAGCGGGCGCAGCGGGTGGGGTTGATCGGGTAGCGGATCTGCCCCAATTGGCCTACACCCGCGCATTGACCGCGCAATAGGTGGGCTGGATACTTACCTCACTGCTGAGCGCGAGGGGGTTTTCATTCCCGAAGGCAAGGAATATCGACGGAAGCTGCGCCGCGGATCCAGCAAGCGCGTCCTTGCCGCGACCGGGGTGGCGGCGACCGTCGCGGCGGGGGGATTCGCGGCGGGACCAGCCGCCGCGAGCGGACCGCCAACGATCTTCGCGTGCTACTCCGATAAGACCAAAGCTCTGTACTACTCCAGCCCGCACGCGCTGTGCAAACCCGGTTTCACGCGGCTGGGGTGGAACGCTGAGGGGCCGCAGGGGCAGCAAGGAGCCCAGGGCGCCAAGGGAGCTCAAGGTCTGCAGGGTCCTCAAGGCCCGCAGGGAGTCCAGGGAAGCCAGGGTGCCCAGGGAATCCAGGGTTCGGGCAGCCAGGGCACTCAAGGCCCTCAAGGCGCCCCCGGGGTCCAGGGCACGCAAGGCGTACAGGGCGCTCAAGGCGCGCAGGGAGTCCAGGGGCCGCAAGGAGGACAAGGCGCGCAAGGCGCTCAGGGTCCAGCCGGTGCGGTGGCCGGGTACGTCAAGTACAAGGCCAATGTGTCCCTGACGAAGTCGACCAATACAGTCGTCGACTCGCTCAAGCCCTTTCAGAAGGCAGACTACGAGGTCGTCGCGACAGCTACGGTATCGACGCTCGGGCATGCGTTGTGCCTCGCCGAAACGATCAATTCGATTGGTAGCTCGTCGGGCAGAACGGAGGCGATGTTCGACGGCCACGCGGGAGAAGACCCGATCGCCACAAACGGGATCCTGCCTGGAGGCCCCGCCAGTCCGATCGAGGAGATCTGCAGAGTCGGTAGCTACGCGGGATCAACCAAAGGGAAGGTCGTCACGACCAATCTGACGGCCGTCCAGCTGTCGGTCGGAAATCACGAGTTCACGCCGCTGAAGCCGGCCAACAGGTTCTCGCGTCACGGGCTCCGAGGGCTCAACCCGAAGTAGGCCGACCGGCGAGGATCAGCTGGCGACTCGGCCCCTGACGGTTGTGACCGGCTCCTGACGGTTGTGACTTGACACCGGCGTGCAAGACCGAGTTAGATATATAACCCAAACCAGCGCTCTGAAACGGAATCAGGGTGCCCATCAGGGGGTTTCACATTCCCGAAGGCAAGAAGTACCGGGGAAAGCGCCGCCGCCCGCGCGGCAAGCGCGCGCTTGCCGCAACCGGACTGGCCGCGACGATGGCGGCGACGGGGCTCGCGGCCGCCCCGGCGAGCGCGAGTGGGTCGAGCACGATCTACGCGTGTTATTCGGACAAGACGAAGGCGCTGTACTACTCGAAGCCGAGCGCCAAGTGCGGCACCGGGTTCACGCGTATCTCATGGAACACGCAAGGGCCGCAGGGTCCGCAGGGCGCTCGCGGCGCGCAAGGTGCCCAGGGGCATCAGGGCGCCCAAGGTGCAGCGGGTGCGGTGGCCGGTTACACCAAGCGCAATGACGGTTCGTTTCCTTTGTCCGCCACCTCCTCCTCACGCGGCATTTCTAAGGTTGTTGCGAGCGTGATTCCGACCGCCTCGGCGAGCTACGCGGTCAATGGGATGGCCGTCGGAACGCCAGGGTCGAAGGGTGACTTCGTGTGCGTCGACAAGGCCTTTAACGCAAACAAGGTGCTCCTGGGTTCAACGGATGAGGCAAGCACGACCTTCGGCGGGTTTACGACGCTCGCTACGAACGGCATCCTGCACGGCGGCCTCAGCAGCCCAATAGAGGAAATTTGCAAGACGCTCGCCACCACCAAGAACGGGAAGGTGACGCGGGCTGCGCTCACGGCGGTGCAGCTGTCAACAGGACACGGGGGCAATGCGCCGCTCCGACGGCCACGCAACCGCATCTCGGGTCCGAAGTAGCGCAGGACAAACTGAACGCAGACTGGGGTTCCGATTCCCGAAGGCAAGAAATACTCGGGAAAGCGCCGGCGCGCCGGCCGGCGCGCGCTCGCGGCAACGGGGCTCGCGGCGACGATCGCCGCAGCCGGGATGGCGGCTGCGCCAGCGGGCGCTGCCACCTCGGGCAAGATCTACGCCTGCTATTCGGATAAGACCAAGGCGCTTTATTACGCGACGAGTACGAAGTGCAAGACAGGCTTCACCTCGATTTCGTGGAATCAACAAGGGCCCCAGGGTGCTCAGGGCGCCAAAGGCGCACAGGGCTCGCAAGGTTCTCAGGGGCCGCAAGGCGTCCAGGGATCACAGGGGGCCCAAGGGACGCAAGGAGCCCAGGGCGGACAGGGCTCACAGGGTCCTCAAGGAAGTGCGGGCGCTCGGGGTCCCGCGGGTGGGGGAGCCGGCTACAGCGACTACCACTACAACAAGTTGCTGACGAAATCGGTGCCTGCCGTGGTTGCGAGCGTGACCCCGGCTTCTCCTGGCTATTACGCGGTCGAGGGCACGGCCCTAGCCTCCCAGAGCGGAGCGGCTCAAAGCGTGTTCTGTCACGACGGGGTAGTCAACTCGAAGGGCTCGCAAATCGGGCGGGGCACCGTGTCCGCGGCTGACCGGTTGGGGTCCGGACACGCGACGCTAGCCACCACGGGAATCCTCGAAGTCACAAAGAGCAACAAGACGATCATCGAGGCCTGCTCGACGCGCGCCCACAATGCATATGCCTGGCAGGCAGCGCTCACAGCGGTGCAACTCAACAGCGCGAACGGCGCGTCCGCGGCGTCTCCCTTCAAGCCGAGCAACCGAATCGTGATCCCGCATAAGTTGCGCGAGGCGACCGAACGCCCGGCCCAGCCTGGCCGCTAACACAGCAGTGGCCCGCCCTGCCGCGGGCCGTCCTTGACTGCGAGCAGATTGCACTGCACGTAGGGGATGTCCATCTCCTCGTGCCCCTCGGTCGGATAGAAGGTCCGAAGGTGGCTGACCTGAAGGCGCGCTACAAGGTCCGGAACCGCATCATGCAGCGCGCTTTGGGTGAAGTACATGAAGCTGTTCTCGTTGTAGAAGGCCGTGTGGCTGGGGTCCTGAAACGCTCCGCGGCCGTCGGTTGATGGCGTCTGGGTGAGGATCAGTCCCGCATGCGCGAGCACCCGATAAATCTCATTGAAGAACTCCGCTCGCCTGGGCATCCGCTGTAGCACGTCGTAGGCCTTGATCACCCCGACGGAGTCGGCATCGGCCTCGATGCGTGGATCCTCGGGATCCACCAAGACGTCTTCGTAGAGCTCGTCAGGCTCGTCACCGATCCAGATCGGCGTCCTTAGGCGTAAACAACGCAGACCCCTTCTCCGGGCCCACGCGAGCGCCAGATCCTCGATGAATTGCCGGTAGTAGACGACAGTCTGCTCCTGGATCGCGTCGTTGATCCGCTGTTCGCGCTGCGTGTTGTCACTATGGACACGCTGGAAATAGAGGCAGCGCTTGATCTGGCGAAACTCTCCCTCCAGGTACAGCCGCGACATCAGCTCCTGGTCGTCGAGGTACTCGAGCTTGGCGTTGTAGCCGCCCGTTTTGTCGTACGCCGAGCGTCTGAAGGCACGCACGTGGTTGGGCGCGTACCAGATGTAGCCCACGTTGTGCGGTGTGGGCGTGAGCGAGTGACAACGGTCGTACTCCTGGCCGTCGATCGTCCCTCGGGTGTAGACCCAGCCGTAGCCCTCGTCAAAACGCTCGAAGTTGGGTGACCCGTCGGCGTTTATCTGCGCGAAGTCCGAGTAGGCGAAGACAGTCTCATGGTCTTCGAAGGCGTCGATGACCGCCGCGAGACAGCCTCTGCTGAGCAGGTCGTCGTGGTCGAGTTCCACCAGAATCTCGCCCGAGGTGAGCTCGCAGGTGGCGCGCTTCAGCGCCCCGACGCCACGCGCTCCCGCGGGAGCGCGGGTGACTTTGACCCGTTCGTCGTCGCTGGGCGGCTTCCACGGTGGCGCTCTGCGGTTAAGCAGCACGATCCACTCCCAGTCGTCGAACGATTGCTCGCGCAGCGACTGATACGCCGCATTGAGATAGCGGGTGTCGTGGCTGGGGGTGAAGACCGAAACCCGCATGCTCATCGTTTCGGAAGGCCGGCGCGTAGAGGAGCGGGGACTTGTTCGCGGAGCGACGGGTCGAGCTTCAGGGCCTGAGCGAGGTCTGCAACCGCCTGGCGATGGAGGGCTTTAGTCGCGGCCTCGAGCAGACCGAGGTTCAGATAAGCGGTGGGGGAGTCGGGCTTGAGGTGGATGATGCGCCGGTAGTAGAAGATCGCCAGGGGAGCGTTGCGCTTGGCGAAGATCTCCGCCTGGTTGAAGAGCGCCGGCACGTAGTTGCGGTCAACCGCGATCGCGTGAAGGTAGTTGCGTGCCGCCTGGCGGGTCTTGCCCTGCCGCTGATAGGCGACGCCCAGGTCGTAGTAGGCGACTGGACTATGGGGATTCTTTGTTACCGCTTGCTCCAGCAGTTGCTCCGCCGCGCCGGGATTTCCCTTACCCAGCAGCGTGACGCTTGCGCCGACGAGCGTCGCGTAGCTCGCGTGGGCGTCCGGATTGCCGCTGTTCTTATGCCCGCCTCCACATGCTGTTACTCCCATCGCGATGAAAACGCCAACGACCACGGCGGCGAGCGGACGCATGCTGTACGCATGGCGCCCACCTCCAACCTGCACTGCCCTCACCGCTGCCAGGATATCCGCGCGCTACATTTCGCGCGTGGCTGACTCGGAGGGGGCCAGATCCCGGCGCCGCACCGTCCGCCAGGCGTTCATCGTCTCACCCGCGCGCAGCGGTTCGACGCTACTGCGCTATCTACTCGACAGCCACCCTGAAGTCGTCAGCCCGCCGGAGCTGAACCTCTCTGCGCTGCTGGCGCACTTGGTCGAGGTCTGGAGCAACACCGAGCTCGCACTTGGCGCGGCGAAACCCGATTCCAAAGGTGTCCCGCCGCCGCCGTCGGATGCGGTCTACAAGCGAGCTCGTAGAGCGGTTGACGAAATCATGAGGCGCTACGCGCGCGAGGCCGGCGCGTCTGTCTACTGCGACAAGTCGCTGACTACGGTGGATCAGCTTCAGACCGTTAGCCGCTGTTATCCCAAGGCGCCGTTGATCTTCCTGTACCGCTATCCGCTGGACGTGATCGCGTCGGGACTCGAGGCGTCGCGGTGGGGTTTCAATGCCTTTGGCTTTCTGCCGTACGTCAACGCGATGCCGGGCAACTTCGTCGCCGCGCTGGCCAACTTCTGGATCGACAAGGTGTCGAAGATGCTCGAGTTCGAGCGCACCTTCGAAGGAGCCCGCGCACGGATCTATTACGAGCTTCTGTGCGACGACCCTGCCGACACGCTGTCGGGTCTGTTCGAGCTACTAGACGTGGCGGCGGATGAGACGGTCATCGAACGCACCTTCTCGAGCGACCACGGACGGGGGCCCGGCGACTACAAGATCGACTACACCGGTTCGATCTCGGTGGAGTCGATCGGACGGGGGTCGGGGCTCCCCGAGCACCTCGCGCCCCAGCAGGTGGAGCGGATGAATGAGCTGCTGGCTGAGCTCGACTATCCCGACCTCGCCGCCGCCTGGCGCGGGGACCTGGCGGCGCTGCTGGGACTCAAGCAGGCCTCGAAGCCAGTCGCCGACGGACGCCAGATCGCCGAGGCGATCGTACAGCTGCTGTCCGGGCCCGGCGACGGTGAGCTGCTGGAGATTCATCGTGAGGCGCTGCCGTTCGAACTGGTGATCGCGCGCGCCGGCCGCGGCGAGCCGGGTCGCGTTTTGATCGACCGCGACTCAGACGCGGCGGTCCTCAACGGCGCTCCAGGAAAGCCGGAGAGCAGTCGCCCTCGGGTGCGATGCCTGGGGGACGTGGTGCTTCGTGTGGCCTCGGGGCAGACCACGTTCGGTAAGGCTGTTCACGACGGCGAGATCCGCGTTGAAGGTGAGAGCGTCGACGACCAAGACGGAGAGGGTCGACGGCCGCACGAGGTTTTGGCCGCGCTCTCCGCGCTGATCCGCGCCCACGTCTGATCAGGGCAGCGTGTACTACCTCGACTTCCTGCGCGGACTACATGAGCGCCTGACGCCGAGAACCTATCTGGAAATTGGAGTGGCGCAGGGCCATAGCCTTGCGCTCAGCCACTGTCGCAGCATCGGTATCGATCCGGAGTTCGCGGTGAATCAGCAGATCGTGGCTCCGACGTCGCTGGTGCGGATGACAAGCGGTGAGTACTTCGAGCGCCTTGAACGGACGGGCACCAGACCATTCCGGAAGCTGCCGATCGATCTGGCCTTCATCGACGGGATGCACCACTTCGAGTACGCGCTCCGGGACTTCATCGGCGTGGAGCGGTACTGCATACGCCAGAGCGTGGTCGCGTTCGACGACGTGCTTCCCCGCCACGCGGCGGAGGCCGCACGCGGGGGCCAACCACCGAACTGGGCCGGTGACGTCTTCCGGATCGGCCCTGCGCTCGCCACGAGTCGTCCCGACCTCAGACTTCTGACGGTCGCCACCGAACCGACCGGCACTCTGATCGTGACCCAGGTCGACCCATCGAGCCGCGAACTGCAGGAGCACCTGGACGACATTGTCCGCGAGCACGTGCAACCCGACCCGCAGTCCGTCCCACCAGAAGTACTGGAACGGACGCACGCAATCGCAGCGCAGGATGCGCTCGACCTGGAGCTGTGGGAGGGCTTGCGCGACGCGAGGAAGGTCGAAACGTAGGGTTTTCCCTCTTTCGCGCTCACGCTCCCGGGCGTAGGGTCGGTCCGAGATTTCAGTGGCCGAACGCAAGAGGTATCGGGGTAAGCGACGCCGCGCGTCCGCCAGGCGAGTTCTCGCGGCATCCTCGCTCGCGGCATCGGTCGCGGCTGCCGGGATGGCGGCTCCGACGGCGGGCGTGGCAGCGTCCAGCAAGGTCTACGCCTGCTACTCGGACAAGACCAACGCCCTGTATTACGCAACGAGCGCGAAGTGCAAGACCGGCTTCACGTCGATCTCGTGGAACCAACAGGGACCGCAGGGAGCTCAGGGCGCAAAGGGAGCTCAGGGTGCCAAGGGGCCCCAGGGTGCCAAGGGTCCGCAGGGAGCGAGCGGAGCCGTGGCGGGCTACACCGCCGGAATCTCATCACTTACGTTTCTCCCGCACTCGACTTCGGAACCAGTCGCGAGCTTCACGCCGAGCAAGTCAGCCGACTACGCGGTTGACCTGCAGGCGGAAGTCGAGCCGGCGAACGCCACGTTCATCTCCTGCTGGGCGAAGTCGCCCGTAGGCTTCCAGAAAACCATCCCCGCCCAGGACCCACTCGCGTCGGTGGAACAAACAATCGCCACGAACGGCATCGTGCATGGACCTGCAGACGTCCCAATCAAGGAGGTATGCGAGGAGTTCGGCAGCGGGACAGGTTCGGGGTACGTCTTTCGTGCCGCGCTCACCGGCGTACAGCTGACGACCTCCCACCACGCGGCGGACCGCTCGCTGAAGCTGCGGAACAGGTTCTCGCGGCCGAAGCCCGTCAAGGCGCTGGGCACTCTCCCTACGCCGCTCCCAAGGCATAGCAGGCCGAGGTAATCGGTTACGCGGCCGGGCGGCGCTTCGGTTGCGCGCTCAAGGCCGCGCCTCGCCGCCCCCCGATCGGGGGGCAATCTCGGCAGGGCCTGTTTCCGCGCACGCGCGCGGGCGTACGTTTGACGTGGTGGCCTCTACGGCGATTCTTTTCCCTGGCCAGGGCAGCCAGACCGACGGCATGCGCGAGGAAGTGGAGCGCATACGGCCCGACCTGCTCGCGGCGGCGATCGAGGCCGTCGGCGAGGACCCCTTCGCGCGCGTCGATGACGGCACGCAGTTCGCTCAGCCAGCGATCTTCTGTGCCAGCCTCGCGGGCTGGGAGGAGCTGGGTCGGCCCGAGGGCGACTACATGGCGGGCCACTCGCTGGGGGAGCTCGGCGCTCTGGTCGCAGCAGGAGCCGTGTCGGAGCAAGACGGGCTCAAGCTGGTGGTGCTCCGCGGCGCCTTGATGGGACAGGCCGAAGAGGGTGGAATGGTCGCGCTGATGGGAGCCGGCGCCGCCGACCATGCCCACGAGCTTGCGGAAGCCCATGGGCTGACCGTCGCCAACGACAACTCGCCGCAGCAGGTTGTCCTTTCAGGACCTCGCGGGAGCGTTCCCGCCGCGGCCCACGCCGCCCGGGAACTCGGCCTGAGAGCTATGGAGCTCGACGTGACGGGAGCGTTCCACTCGCCCCTGATGGCTCCCGCTGCGCCGAAGTTCGAAGCGGCGCTGGCGCGCGTGAAATTTTCAAGCCCGCGCGTGCCGGTGCTAACGGCCGCCACGGCGGAACCGTTCGACGACATTCCCCTGCGGCTGGCACAGGCACTCACCCGCCCCGTTCGCTGGCGTGAGACGATGCTTGCGCTGCGTGAGCGCGGGGTCGAGCGATTCGTCGAGGTGGGTCCGGGCCGCGTGCTGACGGGACTCGTCAAGCGCACACTCAAAGACGTGGAGTTGGTCAATGCTTGAGACCACTCAGGCGGCAGCCGACCAGCTCGATACGCGGCGCTTCGCCCCACCTCGACATGCGGAGATTCTCTCGGTCGGGACCGAGCTCCCGGCCGGCCGCATCACGAACGAGGAGCTCGCACAGAGGCTCGGCGTGAGCGAGCAGTGGATCCTCTCGCGGACCGGCATTCGCGAGCGCTGCCAGGCCGGCCCCGATGAGCGGCTGTCTGACTACGCCACCGCTGCCGCTCGCAAAGCGTTGACGCGGGCCGGCGTTGCGCCTCGCGAGGTGGATCTCGTCCTCGTCGCCACCACCACGCCGGACGAGCTGCAGCCCAACGCGGCTCCGATCGTGGCTCACGAGCTCGGCACCGAAGGGGCCGGCGCGTTTGATATCGGCTCTGGCTGCACCGGCTTTCTCTCGGCCGTGGCAATGGCGGCCGGGCAGATCGAGACGGGCCGCGCGGACCGGGTCGTGGTGGTCGGCGCCGACTTCATCACCCGCATCAACAACTACGACGATCGGCGGATCGGCCCGCTCTTCGCCGACGGTGCCGGCGCCGTCGTTCTGGGTGAAGCTAGCGAAGGGGTGGTGGGGCCAATCGTGCTGGGCTCAGACGGCTCGCATGCCCGCACCATCCTCGTCACGCACGAGGAGCGCAAGATCCACATGGACGGTCCCGAGGTCTTCCGCCACGCCGTGAACCGCATGGGCGAGGTCACGATCAAGGCGCTCGAGCGATCAGACCTCAAGCTCGAGGAGGTCGACCTGTTCGTCTACCACCAAGCGAACGCGCGGATCACACGCGCCCTCGGCGAGCGACTCGGCCTTGCGGCTGAGCGGGTCGTCGACTGCATCGAGGAGATCGGCAATACCTCCACCGCGACGATTCCGATCGCGCTTGAGACCGCGATCGAGGACGGTCGGCTCGTGCCCGGAGCCAACGTGCTGCTTGCGGCCTTCGGGTCGGGCTTCACGTGGGGAGCCGGTGCGGTGCGTTGGGGCGCAGAGATTCGAGGGCATGATGAGTGACGCACGCACCACGCACGAAGGCTGCGCCCTCGTGACCGGCGCCTCCCGCGGCATCGGCAGGGCTATCGCCAACGCGCTGGCGGCCGACGGCTGGGCGGTCGGGGTCAATTACCGCGCCGACGAGGACGGAGCGGGGGCGGTCGTGAGCGAGATCGAACGCGAGGGTGGACGCGCCGCTGCGGTGAAAGCCGACGTGCGGGATCCAGAAGCGCCGGACCGGCTGTTCAAGGAACTTGAGTCGCGCTTCGATGCACCGGTGCTAACCCTCGTCAACAACGCCGGCGTCCGGCACGACGATCTCGGAGCGAGCCTCGGCGACGACGAGTGGTCCGACGTGCTGGAGACCAACCTGACGGCGGCATTCCGGCTGACCAGGCGCGCGCTCAAGCCGATGCTGAGAGCAAGATCGGGTCGCATCGTGAATATCTCCTCGGTGGTCGGTCTGCGCGCCAACCCCGGCCAGGCCAACTACGCGGCGGCCAAGGCCGGGCTGGTGGCTCTGACCAAGACTGTCGCGGTCGAGGTAGCGCGCCGCGGGATCACGGTCAACGCCGTCGCCCCAGGCTGGATCGACACGGAGATGACCGCGGGAATCTCGAGCGAACTACTTTCGGCAGTACCGGCCCGCCGCGCTGGCAAACCGGAGGACGTCGCGGCCTGCGTGCGCTTTTTGGCCTCAGCCCAGGCCGGCTACGTGACCGGCGCCGTCCTCCCGGTGGATGGTGGATTGGCGGCGTAAGAGAGGTCTTTCCGCGGCTTTGCCGAAGGCTTGAACCCTTGAAACAACAACCACAGGAGCACTGAAAAATGGCAACAGCACAAGCGCAGCAGGTAGAGACGCGGGTGATCGATGCGCTCGCGAGCTTCGGGCCTGACAAGTCTCAGATCACGCGCGAATCCACGTTCGAAGAACTCGACATCGACTCGCTCGACCTGGTCGAACTCGCCCAGATCGTCGAGGACGAGTACGGCGCCGTGCTCAAGGGCGAGGACATGAAGGACCTCAAGACCGTCGGAGACGCGATCGACCTGATCGCATCGAAGGCCGGGTGACGGGAAGCGCATGTCGTCTTCCGCACGCCAGGTAGTCATCACCGGCCTCGGAGCGGTCACTCCGCTCGGCGTTGGCGCGCCCACGCTCCACGAGCGCTGGGCGGCTGGGACGTGCGGAATCGTCGACGGCGCCGGGGCCTGCTCTGAGTTCGACCCCGCAGGTCATCTCTCCGTCAAGGAGGTGCGGCGGCTCGACCGGTTCTCGCAGTTCGCCGTCGTCGCCGCTCAGGAGGCCCTCGACCAGGCCAGCTTCACAGCAGAACTACCCTACGACTCGATACGCGTCGGTTGTGTGATTGCCACCGGCATCGGCGGCATCCAGACTGTGATCTCACAGCACAATGTGCTGCGAGACAAGGGGCCCAAGATGGTCTCGCCCTTGGGGATCCCGCAGCTGATGGCAAACGCGGCCACGGCGGCGGTGTCGATGAAGTACGGACTCCAGGGCCAGAGCTACGGCATCGTGTCCGCCTGCTCGGCCGGAGCGCACGCGATCGGCTCAGCGATGCGGATGATCCAGTACGGAGATGCCGACGCCGTTGTAGCGGGTGGCGCCGAGGCAGCCCTGACCACCTTCGCGTCTGCGTCGTTCATGGCCATGCAGGCGCTCTCACCGACCGGCTCGTGCCGACCGTTTGACGCCCGGCGCGACGGATTCGTGATGGGCGAAGGCGCCGGGGTGCTCGTGCTTGAGGAGGCCGAGGCCGCCCGCGCTCGCGGGGCGAAGATCCTCGGTCACGCGGCGGGGTACGGGTCAACGTCCGATGCCAACCACCTGACTGCGCCCGAGCCCAGCGGGCGCCCCGCCGCCAAGGCGATCGAGCTGGCCCTCAAAGACGCTGACCTCGACCCGGAGGAGATCGCCTACATCAACGCCCACGGCACCTCAACGCCGCTCAATGATGCCGCGGAGACCGCGGCACTGAAGCTGGCGCTCGGCGACGAGCTGGCCCATCGGATCCCGGTGTCTTCGACCAAGTCAGCGATCGGGCACCTGCTCGGGGCCGCGGGAGCGGTCGAGGCGGTGGCGACTGTGGAGACGCTGTCCAGTGGCGTGATCCCGCCAACGCTCGGCTACGAGGTTCCTGACCCCGACCTCGATCTCGACTACGTGCCGGGCGAGGCCAGGCCGTTGATCGCGCGAAACGGCGGGCCGCCCTCTGCCATCTCGAACTCCTTTGCCTTCGGTGGCCACAACGTCGCCCTTGTGCTGCGAGGTGAGAAGGAATGAGCGCCACCGCGACAGCCCCAACTAGGGTGAAACTGAGCCCGATGGAACGTCTTGAGGCGCTCTGCGATCCGGGCAGCGTCCAGGTCCTGCGCTCGCGCGTCATCTCAGCACGACTGGGCGACCGCGCCGTCGCCGGCGACGGAGTCGTGGGCGCCACAGGCTCAGTGGCCGGTCGGCCCATCGCCTGCTACGCGCAGGACGGTGCGTACCTGGGAGGCTCGCTGGGCGAACGCCACGCCGACACGATCGTGCGCGTCCTTCAGACCGCCGAACGGGCCAAAGTGCCGGTCGTCGCCTTCGTCCAGTCGGGCGGGGCGCGGATGCAAGAGGGCACGGCCGCGCTCGCCGGGTACGGAAGGATCTTCCGCCACACCGTCGGTCTCACCGGCGTGGTCCCGCAGATCTCGGTGGTCTCCGGCTTCTCGGCCGGTGGCGGCGCCTACTCGCCCGCGCTCACGGATCTGATCCTTATGACCGAGGACGCTGCGATGTTCTTGACGGGGCCGGCGGTGGTGCGCGATGCGCTCGGAGAGCAGATAGACGCGGTCGACCTCGGCGGCCCCCGGATCCATGACCGCAACGGCGTGTGTCACCTTGTCGAACGGGATGAGTTGTCAGCGGCACGGAGGGTTCGTGAGCTGCTCGGATACCTACCGGCATGCAGCGATCAGCGGGCACCGCGCGTGAGCGCTGTACCCCCCGCCCACGAGGATCCCGGGGCGGTGGTGCCGAGCGAGCCACGGCGCGTGTACGACGTGCGCGACGCGCTCGAGCGAATCGTCGACCGCGGGTCGCTGCTCGAGCTCTGGCCCCGCTGGGCACGAAACGTGGTCACGGCGTTTGCGCGGCTTGAGGGTCGGCCCGTCGCGATCGTCGCCAACCAGCCCCACCACCTCGGCGGCGTGCTCGACGCCGTCGGCTCGGAGAAGGCCGCGCGATTTGTGTCCTTCTGCGACTCCTTCGGCCTGCCGTTGATCGCGGTGGTGGACACGCCGGGTTTCATGCCGGGTTCCCACCAGGAGCAGGCCGGGGTGATCCGGCACGGCGCGTCGCTTGTGCGCGCGTTCGCGGCGGCTTCGGTTCCAAAGGTCACGGTCGTGTTGCGTAAGTCCTACGGCGGCGCATACATCACGATGAATTCGCGCGATCTTGGCGCCGATCTCGTGCTTGCCTGGCCCGGAGCCGAATTGGGCATCATGAGCGCGCGCGCCGCGGTCAAGATCACCGCCCGGCGGACCCTCCAGGCCGCCCCCGATCCCGACGCCGAGTTGGCGCGCCTGGCCGGTGCCTACGCCGACGAGCACCTGCTGGCCGAGGCAGCGGCGGCGGAGGGTTTTGTGGACGAGATCGTCACCCCCGGCGATACGCGCAGGCGCCTGAATCGCGCGCTCGACACGCTCGCGCATTAGGCGAGACGTGCAGACACTCGAGCCCACAGCCTCAGAACCGTGCTGCTAGAGGGCAAGCGCCTGGTTATCACCGGGGTGATAACCAGGGACTCCATCGCCTTCCACGCCGCCGAGCGCGCCCAACGAGAGGGCGCCACCATCTTGTTGACGAGCTTTGGACGAGTCCGACGGCTGACCGAGCGGGCCGCTAGCAAGCTTCCCGAGCCAGTCGACGTGCTCGAGCTTGATGTCAACCGAGACGACGATCTTGAGGCCCTTACCGAGACCTTGCGCGAGCGCTGGGGTGCGGTCGACGGCGCGCTCCACGCGATTGCCTTCGCGCCAGAGGATGCTCTGGGCGGTCGCTTCATGACCGCTCCCGCAGGCAGTGCGGTCGAGGCGTTCAGGACCAGCGCCTTCTCGCTCAAGGCGCTTACCGCCTCCCTCGAGCCGCTCATGGAGAGCGGCGGGAGCGTCGTCGGCATGGACTTCGACGCATCGGTCGCGTGGCCCATTTATGACTGGATGGGCGTGGCAAAGGCCGCGCTCGAGTCGGTCTCCCGGTATCTGGCTCGAGACCTGGGCGCGAAGGGAATCCGGGTCAACCTGGTCTCCGCGGGTCCGCTCGGGACCGTCGCCGCGCGCGGCATCCCCGGATTCGAGCGGCTCGCGGCGCTATGGAGCGCACAGGCGCCGCTCGGCTGGGAGGTAGGGGACTCGGGGCCCGTCGCAGAGGCGATCTGCTTCCTGCTCTCTGACCACGCACGCGCGATCACGGGCGAGATCCTCCACGTCGATGGCGGCTTTCACGCCATGGGCGCGCCGTTGGAGCTGCCCGACTAGCCCCGGGCTCAGTTTCGTTTTATCCTGTCGAGCCTCTGGCGAGGGACTGACGACGCAACCTTTGGGGCAAAACATCCGCATCCGGGGGGGACGCACTGGACGACGCATGCCGCTTGACCGGCTGAGTGCTCAGGACGTCAGGATCCTCAAACACGAGGCCACGCGGATCCGTGGTCACACCTGCAAGGTGATTCTTCTGGAGCGGTCGCCTCAACGAGCCCTGCCCGGGCTCGAAGAGATTCGGGCGAGCATCGCTGCGCGCCTCGATGCTGCGCCGCGGCTGCGCCAGCGCCTGGCCTACACCCCGCTGCACGTGGCCAACCCGGTGTGGGTTGACGACGTGGAGTTCGACATCGATCGGCACGTGACCGCGGTTCCGGCCGCGGGATCGATGAATCGCGACCGGATGAAGGATGTCGTGGGCGCACTCATGATCCAGCGCCTGGACCCTCACCACCCGCTTTGGCAGCTCAACGTCATCGAGGGTCTGGAGGACGGCTCAATGGCTCTGATCTGGAGGATCCACCACTCCATGGCGGATGGAACCACGTGCGTACGCCTGGGATCTGAGGTCTTGTGGAGCGATTCCCCAGACTCGACGCTGCCGCAGACGTTGCCGTGGTGGCCCCAACCCGCGCCCAGCAGCATGTCGCTGTTCGTGTCAGGGTTGGCGGATCGCGCCCGGCAGCATCCCCACCCGCACGCGTCAGTCCAGGAGCTTCGCTCGCTCGGCGCCTCGGCGACGATCGCGCGACGCGAGCTAGCCCGTGCCGCTGAAATCACCGAGCTGGCCGAAGGTCCCAGCGAGGGGCGTCATGTCGCGTTCGCGGCCGCACCCATCGCCGACTGCAAGCGTGCGGCGAAGACCATCGACGAGTCGATCACGCTCAACGACGTGGTTCTCTCACTCGTAGCCGGTGGGGTGCGAGAGTGGCTTCGCCACAGCCACGGCCCCACCGAGGGTATCCGCGCCAAGGTCCCTGTGAGCCTCCATCGCCCCGGCGAGGGAGACGGAGTAGCCAATCGGGATTCTTACTTCTTCGTCGACCTTCCAGTGGACGAGCCCGATCCGGTGAAGCGCCTTCGGGCGATCAACCGCGAGACGCACGAGCGCAAACTCGACGACGACGCTGAGGTTCTATACCGGCTCGGAGCGCACCCCTTTGTCGCGCATTGGGCGATGAGCCCGCGTGTGTTCACCTTCAACGTATCTAACGTGCGGGGTCCGGCGCGCGAGATTTACGTGCTTGGCGCGCGGGTCCGAGAGATGTACTCGCTCGCCGAGATCGCTCCGCGCCATGCACTCCGCGTGGCGATCATCTCAGCTTCCGGGACCTTGTTCTTTGGTCTCTGCGCGGATCGCGATGCGGTTCGCGACCTGGACCTGCTTGCCGACGGGATCAAGCGCGCGCTCGAAGAACTGCTCGCCGTCGCCGGCTAGCTCCGCGATCCCCTCCTCGTGGCCGCGCAGCAGCGTCAGTGCGCTGGGCGGAACGATCACGACCGACATCACGCCCGGTCTATCTGAAGAGGTCTTCCTCCTCTGGGCGAATCAGCGCCGCGGCCCCCGGCCCGTCGTCGTCAGTCACGTGGCGCTCGAGCCCGCGCACGACCACCACGGGTTCCCGGCTGTCCTTGCGCCTGGCCAGGTCCGCGGCCGCGGCGGCCTCGTCGGCCACCGCGATCCACGTCGCGTGTAACTCGCGTCCGGCGGAATCCCGCTGCCCGCGCCAATCGTCCAGAGGCGCGAGCCCCGCGCAGCCGATCGCGATCTCGCTCTGGCCATGACGCCAAGCGCGCCCAAAGGAGTCACTGACCACGATCGCCGGCGCGACGCCCGTTAGTTCTCGGAGGCGGCGACGCAGCGCACGCGCGGAGCTATCGGGATCCCGAGGCAGCAGGACCACGGAGTTGGGCTCCGCGACATTGGAAGCATCGACGCCGGCATTGGCGCACACAAAGCCGTGGCGAGTCACGCATACCATCACCCCCCGGACGGCGCGCAGCACCTGCGCCGACTCGTCGAGGACCGCCTGAACGTGCCGAGGATCCTTGCCCAGCTCGGATGCGAGCGCTGAGGCTCGCGCACTGGGGTCGATCTCAGCCAACCGCCGGATTCGCCCCTCGGCTTTGGAGATGGCCTTGTGGGCAACGACGAGCAGGTCGGCCGCCTGCAATTCGCCGAGCGCTGACGCCGACTGCCGGCATGCCTCTGCGATCAAGAGTGCGAGGTCGTTGCCCGGACGGATCTCCGGGAGTCCCCTCAGCGGCACCGCGCAAAGCATGGATTTCCGCATCGGCTCCTCAGCGGCCACCCGTCGCCAACCGCCTGAGAATCCCTCGGGTATGTGCCGCGCGGCCATGTGTCCTGGCCAGCAGCGCGCGCAGCTGGTCAAGGTCATCAGGCGTATCGATGTCCAGCCCCAGTGTTGACAATTCGGCCAGCTCACACGGCACGCTCGCCGTGGTCGCGAGCTCCATGTGGCGCTCGCAGCTGCCCGGTCCAAACGAAGGCTCGAACGCGTTGGGAGGAGAGAGCAGGAGGGCGTTGGTTCCGGTTCCGTGACGATCCGGCACCACGAACGCGCTCCGCTCGGGCGCGGGGCGCTCGAGCAGCGCATCGACTTCACGCGGGTCCAGCGCGGGGCAGTCTCCGGGCACCAGCAAGGCCCTCTCGAATCCACGCTCGACGGCATAGCGGATTCCCTTCGCCGCCGCTCCATTGTGGCCGCCACCATCGTCCGAGAGCAGCAACGCCCCGTAGGCGCCCGCGATTCGCTGGGCATCCTCGTCGGAGCTGACCGCGAGTGTGGCCTCCACCGCATCGGCGCGCCGGAGGGCGACAAGTACATCGGAGAGCATCGCTTCCACCAGCAGCCGCCGTAGTCCAGAGGAGAGTCCGGGTACGAGACGCTGCTTTGCGTGATTGAAGCTCTTGATCGGGAGGACCGCGAGCGTGGACATGGCGTCCAGAATGATCTCAGCGAAGCGACAGCGCGAACTCGAGCGCTTCCTTCGCCAGCCGGCGCCTCCCCGGCTGTCCTTGCATGAGCACGTCGGTTTGACGCACGGGCAGCCCGTCGACCGGCTCATCGCAGACGAGCCCATCGATCACCCCGGCGTAGTAGGCGGCGACCCCCGCAGGACTGACGGGGTGACCGGCCCATTTCATCAAGGGCCTTGTCGCGGGCTTGAGCACATCTCCGCGCACCATGGGGCTCACCGCCACCACCGCGGAGGGGCACGCGTGCAGGTGATCGCGCAGGCCCGAGAGCGCCAGGATCGGACCGATCGAAATCACCGGGTTCGAAGGACCGATCACGATGGCGCTGGCCCCCGAGATCGCCTCCAGCACCTCGGGGCTCGCGCCGGAGGCGCCCGCGCCCGCAAACTCCACGTCATCGACCGGTCCCTCCGCGCGACCGCGGATCATGAACTCCTGAAAGGACCACCAGCGGCCGTGGGCCTGGACGCGGGTGCGGACGGGGGCGTCGGACATCGGCAGCACCCTGGCGTTCACCTGGAGGGCCCCGCAGATGGCGGCTTGGGCTTCCGTCAGGCGCCGGCCGCCGGCGAGCATCCGCCCCCGCTCGATTGCGATCGCCAGGTCCCGGTCTCCGAGGTTGAACCAGACATCCACCCCCAGCGACCGAAGCCCGTCCATAACCGCGAATGTGTCGTCGCGCAGTCCCCAGCCGCGCTCGTCGATGCTGTCGGCGAGCCAGAAGGTGACGAGGTCTGGATCCGGGGAGACGTAGCCGCCGTAGACCTCGAGGTCATCCCCCGTGTTCGCGACAACCACCAACTGGTCGGCACCGACGACGTCAAGCATCCCGCGTGCGAGTTTCGCTCCGCCGGTCCCGCCGGCAAAGACCACGACCGGTCCGGTCATGAACGGCTCAACGGGATCCCTCGGCCGGCAGCCCGGTGATCTTGATTCCCGCCCGGGCGCGATGGCGGACATTGATCGAGATGATCAGGGCGGTGAACTGCTCGACTATGCGGGCCAGCTCGAGTGGGCCGCAATCCACTGCTCTGAGCCCAGGCACTAGCTCTACCAGCCTCGCGACCTGTTCTTTGTCGTCGCGCCGATCGCCGCAGATGAGCACGTCTTCGTCCAAGTCGTGGTCAAGATCCGTCAGCAAGGCGGCGCTGACGGTATGGAACGCTGACACCACGCGAACCCCTGAGGGCACCATCTCCTGAGCTTGCTGCGCGGCTGACCCCTGCCAAACCCCGAGCATGCGCGTCGCTTTACCGCTCACCGCAGCGGCCAGAGGGACGGTGGCGTCGACGACAAGCTGTCCCTCACGTAGCGCCTCGCGGAGGTTCGTGAGCGTTTCGGACTGGTTTCGAAACGGCACGCTCAAAATCACAAGCGGGACCTCGCTGACCGCGTCCTGGTTGATGCGGCCCTCGAATGAGCCCTCGCTGATCGCGGCCGACGCTCTCCTCGCCGCCTCCTGCGCGCGCGCTTCGTCGCGAGAACCGATCACGACGGGCACGCCTTGGCGCCCCAGCCTGAGCGCGAGGCCGAAGCCGAGCGCGCCCGTCCCACCCACGATTGCAATCGGTTCGGACATGGCGGAGCAGTCTAAGGTTCACTGCGTCCAACGTGTCTGCCCTTTCGATCACGTGCCGACCGCGAGCCTGAGCGAGTGAAACCAACAAGGTCACGCGAGTCGGACCGCAGCGCCGCGCTTCGTGAAGCGACTGACCGGTCGCTCCAGGGCGGCCCGAGCCGCCACCGCGAAAAAGCCGCCTCCCAGGGCAAGCTGCCCGTGCGCGAACGAGTCGAAAGGCTCCTGGATCCCGGGTCGTTTGCGGAAGACGGGTTGCTGGCGGGTTGGGAGCAGGAGGGCCTTGGAGCCGAGGGCGTCGTGACTGGCCTGGGGACCGTGGGCGGGAGAACCATTGCAGTGATGGCCAACGACCCCACGGTCAAGGCCGGGTCGTGGGCTCCGAGGACGGTCGAGAAGATCCTGCGCATCCAGGAGCGAGCGCTGACCCTGCGCTGCCCAATCGTTTATCTGGTCGACTCCGCCGGCGCGCGGATCAACGAACAGGTCCAGATGTTTCCCGGCCGTCGCCACGCCGGCAGGATCTTCTTCAACCAGGTGCGCCTGTCCGGAGTGGTGCCGCAGGTGTGCGCGCTATTCGGTCCCAGCGCCGCCGGCGGCGCGTACATCCCGGCCTTTTGCGACGTCGTTGCGATGCGGGACGAGAACGCTTCCATGTACCTCGGTTCGCCGCGTATGGCGGAGATGGTGATCGGCGAGAAGGTCACGCTCGAGGAGATGGGCGGCGCGCGCATGCACACCTCAAAGAGCGGGTGCGGAGACGTGCTCGTTTCAAGCGACGAGGAGGGGATCGAGTTTGTGCGCCGCTATTTGAGCTACTTCCCCGAGAACTTCACCGCGGAGCCGCCCCTGGCCCCCGCGGCGCCGCCCGCTTCCGAGCGTCCCATCGCCGAGCTGGTTCCTGCCGACGAGAACAAGCCGTTCGATATGCGCGAGCTACTCGACGCGCTGGTCGACGCCGGCTCTTTCCTGGAGATCCATGAGCGCTGGGCACGAGAGGTCATCGTCGGCTACGCGCGACTCGAGGGACGTGCGATCGGCGTCGTCGCGAACCAACCGAGGGTGAAGGGCGGCGTCCTGTTCGTGGACTCGGCGGACAAGTGCGCCCGCTTCATCTGGACGTGCAATGCCTTCAACGTCCCGCTGCTGTTCCTGGCCGACGTCCCCGGTTTCATGATCGGCACCCAGGTCGAGCGCGAAGGCATCATCCGACACGGCGCCAAGATGATCAGCGCGGTCTCCGAGGCGACGGTGCCCAAGCTGTCGGTGATCGTGCGAAAGGCTTACGGCGCCGGCCTATACGCGATGTCTGGCCCCGCTTTTGACCCCGATTGTTGCCTGGCCCTGCCGACGGCGTCGATCGCCGTGATGGGCCCCCAGGCGGCTATCAACGCCGTCTACTTCAACCAGCTACAAGCGCTCGAGGATTCAGCTGAGCGGGCCCAACGAACCGAGGAGCTGAGGCGCGACTACGCGCGCGACATCGACATCCTCCACCTTGGCTCGGAGCTCGTAGTGGACGCGGTCATCCAGCCCGAGGACCTGCGCAGGGAACTGGCTCGGCGCTTCGCGCTGGCCTCGCAGAAGCACCGTCAGTGGCCGGAGAAGCGCAATCCGGTCACGCCTGTGTAATGCGCTCCTTGGCGCGTCGGGCGAGCATCGCGTCCAGGCGGTCGACCAGTTGCAGCCCGAACTCCACGGCTTGATCGATCGCTTCGAGCGAGACCGCCTGGGGCGTGTCACTCGTTTGGTGCGCGCGCGCCGCAACCCCCAGCTCATCCAGGCAGCCGAGCGCGATCGCCGGCAGACGGGCCCAACGCGCTCGCAGGGCGGGCGTATGGCCACGGCCCCGGTGGGGCCGCGGTCCCGGCTCGGCGTCCTCTTGAGCGACCGCAGCGCAGATCGTGCGCAGCTCCTTGCCGTACCGGCAAGGAATCAGCGCACCGTCTGAGACCCACCAGCGGGGACGGCCGCCGCCGCACGCCGCGAAGCCTAGGGCGACGGTGTTGGCCGACTGGCGGACGTGTTTGCGCGAGCGGAGGTACTCGCGCAGGCCGATCCCCTCGCCGTCCCCCGCGCCCTGGAGCACCAGCTCGACCGACATGCGGTGAGGCGGGGCGGCGTCCAGTGCGAGACCGAGGGCGATGGCCGCGGCGACCCCGCTGCCGTTGTCGCCGGCGGCGGGAGAGAAGTCGCTCGTCGCCAGTTCAAGCAACAGCGCGAATGCCAACAGCAATCCGACCGTGGGTACCAGCTGGATCACGTCCAGCGCCGTTCCGCCGTGACCTTCGGCCCGCAGTAGCGCCACCACGGACAGCCACATCAAAGCGATGCAGACCCACGACAACCACCCCGGGGCGAGGCGGCCGCTTGCGCGGGCCAACCACGCCACGGGGCGGCGCAACGCATCACGGTGAACCAGACCGCAACGGCCCGCGTCATAGTTGGCGGTGATCACAAGGTGCACGAGGTCGTCCCGCGGCGGCTCAAGCTCGGCTTCGGAGACGACGTTCTGACTCGCCCTCTCGCGGCTCAGTAGTCGCCCCAGCGAGAGTCCCGTCAGGGCATCGACGACGATCGACAACAGTGCCGCGAGCACCAGACCGGCGCCGATTTGCGGCGAGGCCCGTGAGACGAGGCTGCCCACGACCCCCAACCCGGCATGCGAAGCGTGGGCGAGCGCCCAGTTGGGCCGGCACCAGAATGGCTCTAGTCGCGCCGTCCGCCTCAAGCCCGCGCCGTCGCTGCGGGTGTCCAGCTGGCGCCGCAGCCAAGCCGCCGCGCGGCGTTCCGCGTCGGTGCCGGCCCCGCGACCGGTGAAGCCATCGAGGTTTGCGATCGTCTCGGGCGGCCGCATTGGGCCGGGCCATGGTAGAACGGCGGCGATGACCGAGGCGGAACTGGCGCGAGTGGCACGCGAAGCGGCAGAGGCGGCAGCAGCCGAGCTATTGCCCCGCTTCGGCCGGCGCTTGCCCACCCGGGCGCAACGGGAGGGAGTTCGGGCCAAGAGCACCCCCACGGACCTCGTTTCGGATGCAGATTTGGCCGCCGAGGCGGCGATTCGTGCCGTGCTCAAAGAGCGCCGGCCGCACGACGCGATCCTCGCCGAGGAAGGCGGAGCGAGCGAGGGGGGCGAGCTCCGTTGGCTCGTGGATCCCCTTGACGGCACGATCAACTTCCTCTTTGGAATTCCCGCGTTCGCCGTAAGCGTGGCGTGCGAGGATCGTTCCGGGACGCTGGCCGGGGTCGTGCTGGATCCGGTCCGCGAGGAGTACTTCGAGGCCACGCGGACAGGGCCTGCGATGCTCGACGGCCACGAGCTCGCGTTGGATGACCACAACAGCGCGCTCGAATTCGCGATGGTCGCGACCGGATTTGGCTACGACTCTGGCATGCGCGCACGGCAGGCGGAGGCCCTCCAGCGAGTGCTCCCGCGCGTTCGAGACATCCGGCGCGTGGGCGCGGCGGCTTTGGATCTCGTCTGGACGGCTGCCGGTCGCTTTGACGCTTACTTCGAGCGCGGCCTGAAAGCCTGGGACCTCGCGGCCGGGTCGCTGGTCGCCGAGCGGGCCGGCCTTGCGGTACACGCGTTGGCGGCCCAGGGCCCCGATCCGGCCGGCGTGATCACGGCTCCGCCGGGCATGATCGATGAACTGCAGGCGCTCGTGGAGGGCCGCTGAGCCTCAATAAACTGGAGGGGCGAGCGGCGGTGGAGGAACGGCAGACTCGATGCGCTCAAAACGCATTGTCCGCAAGGACGTGTGGGTTCGAATCCCACCCGCCGCATAGAGAATCGGCTATTGGGCGGCGCGGCGTTCGCTCGGCACGACGAGGACGGGACACGGCGCGACGTGCAGCAGTCGATGAGCGGTGCTGCCCAGGATCAGCCCGCCGATAGCCGAGGCCCCACGGCTGGCGAGGATGATTAGATCCGCGCCTTTCGCGCGGGCGACCTCGAGGATTTCGTGCGCCGGTCGCACTCCCACCTCGTCGGTGATTTGCAAGGAGACGTCCAAGCCCTTCGCTCGAAGATCATCTTCGATCGCCCTGAGTTGCTTGATGATTTCGTCCTCCTGCTGACGCTGCGGAAGAAAGGCAGCGCCTGCGCCGCGGCCGGTTTCGACCACATGAACGATCGTAATCGACGTGTTATCCCCGGCCTGGGCCAGATCCGTAACGTAAGAGAGGGCTCGCTTGGCGTGCTCCGAACCATCGGTCGCCCAAATGATTGATTTGAACATTTGCACCTCCGATTGTCCGTCGTCGAGCGCCGTGCGGGCGGGTGCCGACGTCGACTGGCGCTGCGCCCGTCTAGAAGATCTCGGCGCAGTCTATCCGCGGACCAAAACCGGTGGGGGGTCGGCCGGGCTAATGCTCGGGCGGTGGCAAGCGCGACATTCCATTTCGGTGTTTGGCGCTACCGGACGGTGGTCCCGGGCGCCAGCCCGGCGTTGAAGGTGTTCGCTCCGTTGGCGGTGGCGTTTTCGTACACGGCGATGTAGCGCACTTTGAACGATCGCGCGCCCGTGGTGAAGTAGGGGTCTGGGTCACCGTCGGCCTCCTCGCGCAAGGCGTAGCTCAGGATAAGCCCGCCCCACTCACCGGACCCAGGGCTAGCCGGCCCGATCACGCTGCAGCCCGTGCCGCTGGTGTTAGAGCAATCCGCTCCACCGTTTGGCACCCATGTCCAGGACACCGCCTTGCCGTCGATGTACTCCGCGGCCGTGTTGTCGGGGTAGAACACCGTGGTGTAGGTGTGCATGGCGGCCGATGGGTCAAATCCCTCGTCGCGACAGATGTCCGTCGAGGCGCCGACCGCCTCGTTGGGGCTCTTGTCGTAGATCCAGGTGGGCAAAACTGCCCCGACGTATCCGTTGGTGTCGGTGGTGCCCGGGTCACACCAGGTGCCGTCCGTGCCGGCCTCCCAGCCGAAGCCCTCGAGCATGTCGATCTCCTGGTTCCAGGGTGGTCCGTCAGACCACCAGCCGGGATCGGCCTCGCCCGTGTTGTAGGGAAGCCTCATGCGCGCTTGTAAGGCCCATTCCTGGCCAAGGCCGGGTTTCCAGCCGAAGAAGTCATAGCCCGCCGGCGCCGACGACGGGTCGTCGCCCTGCGCGGCCCCACAGGTGTAGTTCTGCTCGATCCCGTAGTTGGCGGCGACATTCGGGGTGTAGGCGCAGGTGAGGCTGAGCCCGTTCTTGCCGATCGTGGCTTGAGTGCAGGAGAACACCTCCATCTCGTCTGAGTTGTAGCCCTGGTCAAGATTGCAGTCGTCGTAGCGGTTGGGGTAAAGAGTGTTGTCGTCGCCGGGCGCGGTACCGAATGGGGCGGAGAACGCATCTGCGTATTCGAGCGTCCAGTTGCCACTGGGAGGCGATGGTCCTGTTGGTCTGGCTGGGACCGTTGCTGCGTGGGCGCCCGAGCCGAGGGCTAAGAGAGCTGTGGTCGCTAGTGGTGCCAGCGCGATCCGGGCGGGTCGCATCATGCGCGCTCCTTCGCGTTGCGTGTCCGGGGCTCTGCAACTCCCTGCGTGGGGTAATTATCTACCCCATTTGCACACGCTGCATGCAAGAAATCCACAGTCCTCGGGTCGGCCGGGTACCCAGTCCCGCTACTTCAAGGGGTCTAGGCGCTGCTAAGAGCCGTCCCACACGACGCGGGACATGTTCACTAAAATGAACGCGGTGAATTCCGTCGATGAGACTTTTCACCTGCGCAGGCTGCGCGTCGCGCAGGTCCGGCTACGGCGTGCGCGCCAGGCCCGGGACCACGCAATTCGTCAGGCGATCAAAGCGAAGATCACCTATCGGAAGGTTGGGCAGGCCGTGGGCCTGCATGTTTCGCACGTGCACAAGATCGCGAAGTCGGAGACCACGGACCCAGAGGAGGCGTGATGCTGTTCCTCAGAGGTAGGCGCGAGCGCAAGAAGCGCAATCCGGACGAGCTCACTTTGCGCGAGCGCGTGGCTGAGTTCGGCGAGCGTCTGAACCAGGCGCACGAGGATCGACCCCGCGCGCCACACGCGCTGATCTCGCCAATTCCATATGACCCCGGCGGGTTCTCGAGCAAGCGCCAGGCAGAGTTGGACGCTGAGTTAGCGCGGCAGCGTCAGGGCGAGGAAGGGGCGTAGGGTGGGGCGGGCCCAGCGCGCGGCCGAGGAGATCAATCGAAGGCAAGTGCCGGAGCTCTGGTAGCGGCAATGGCACACGTGATGGTTGATCGTCGCGCCGAACGAAGAGCTGCGCGTCATGTTCTGGGAATTTCTTGACAAATCCCGCAGCACCACAGAGGCGAGGCCCGTGACGTGGGACGAGAAGCTGGGGCGGAGGATCCGCCGGTTCTTTCAGATATTCATGACACCGATCTCACCGCGCCGAGAAGATCCGCTCGAGCAGTGGGAGCGTCGCAAGCTCGAAGCGTTGGAGATCGAGGCGCTGGAGCGCGAGATGCGGCGACGAGACAAGCGCGACAAGCGCGAGCGCCGCGCTAGTCGCGAGCGGAACGGCTGAATATGAAGCGGGCCTTGAAGCGGTTTGCGCAGGCGATAGGCAGGTTCGTCGTGCTGGTCCACCTCGGCCCGCGGTTCGGGTCCTCTGGCGCTCGCGTCATCGGCTCCGATCCGATTGAGGATTGGGAGCAGCGCCAGCGCGAGGCTGAAGAGGTGGATCGAGCGCAAGCCCGCGAGCTTGACGATCTCGCATAGGGCGATGACCCTACGTTGGGATATCACCCGAAATATTTCCGAGTGATATCCCAACGTGCTCACGGGCCCCTCGAGAGATCAGCCGGGGCTATGGGCTGCGAAGTAGCGCTCGACGTCGGCACCCTCGCCGTACGTCGTCGTGAGCACAGAGTGTCTGTGGTGGCCGCGGAAGCACGGATCGGTCGATCGTCGGCTGAGTGCGAACGTGGTCGGGTCGGAGAGGTTTGTGCCCACTGTGGTGACGCCGGGCAGCAGCGTCCACACGATTAGGCCCATGCGGATCTTCTGCAGATAATGGAACAGTTGCGGTAGGACAGTGGGTGCGTTTGGGTTGCATTCTGTGTATTGGGGGTGGAAGGCCTCGGGGAATACAGGCACCGCTTTGGTGAAGCGTCCAAAGTCCGCGTTCCACTCGGGCTCGGTGTCCTCATTTGAGTTCAGGGTGGGCGCGACGCCATAAGCGATGTTCTTCCCCCGCAGGTAGAACTGGGGAAGCAACGTGAGGTCGCGGTCGGAGTCGTTGC
>DASRHQ010000058.1:0-9068 GCA_035650455.1 Solirubrobacteraceae bacterium | reverse complement strand
GCTCGGCCCGGAGATCGTGCCGGAAGGACTTCCCGAGTTCTACGACCGAATGCAACGCGACCTACCCGGCTGTGTCGCCGAGCCGCTGTGGCTGCGCGGCCGCGTCACCGGGCTGCTGGTCTGCGTGGGGACGCCGCTCGGTGACCTCTTCGACATCGCCAAGCAGGGCGCGGCGGCGCTCGAGCTGGCCAACGACTACACCGACTACATCGAGGCGGCCAAGCGCCACAAACCGACTACGCCGGCGGCCGAGGTCCAGCAGCATCTCTTCCCACCGCGAATCGCGCGCATCGCAGGCGCACAGTTGGCCGGTGTTCTGCTGCCCAGTTACGAGGTCGGCGGTGACTGGTTCGACTTCGTCGAGAATCGCGATGGGGCCTGGCTGGCGATAGCCGACGCCAACGGGACTGGCCCTACAGCGGCGGGGCTAGGCGCCGCCGCCCTCGGTGCGCTGCGCGCAGCGCGTCGCAGCGGCCAGGATCTCAAGCGCGCACTGACAAAGATGGACGAAACGATCCGGCGGCTCGACAACCCCGACTTCTACATCACCGCGCTCTTGGCGCGCTGGCGCGCCGCCACGGCGACGTTGACCTGGGTCAACTGCGGCCATCCCAGTGCTTACCTTGTCGACGGCGACGGCGTCCTGTCAGAACTCGAAGCGCCGCACCACCCTCCCCTGGGTACCGGCCAGAAAGCGACCAAGTTCACTACCGCCAGCCGCCAGCTTCACCCCGGCGAGCGTCTGATCCTTTTGACCGACGGCGTCATCAGCCGGCGGATGGAGGGGGGCGGCAAGTTCGGCGTGGAAGGCCTCACCGAAGCGCTCGATCGCGCAGACAACCCCACAGCGGCGTCGACCGCGATGGCGATCCAGCAGGCCATCACCGACTGCTGGCGTGAGCCGCTCGAGGACGACGCGACCGTGGTGGTGATGGCGCTCGACTAGCCCGTCTGCGGCTGCACGGACTGCTCAGTCGCGACGTCATTGTTGGATGCGTCGGCGGTGGGGTGGATCTCGGCCGCTGGCTCGCCCTTCGATCCCCGTCTGCTGATGATCAGCACGCTTCCGCCGACCACTGCGACGGCTACCAGTGCGGTACGGAACCGGTGCGTGGGCTCGGGCTCGGGTTCCGGGCGCCTCAGAGCGAGGAGCGCCTTGCGAATGGACGTGGCCGCCCGCCGCACGCTGCTGTACACCTGCTTGTCTTCCGCCGCGCGCTCAGGCTTCTTACTGATGCGGTCGTACGCGGAACGTATCCCGCCGGCGGCGTCGCGGAGCTGATCTTGGACATACTCATCCTCGAACAGACGCTGCGCGTATTGGATCGCGGTCTTTGACTGCCTCTTCTTGCTGAACATTTGCTTTCTCGCTTTCTGGGTCTGGGACGGACTGAACACGCGTGCCGGCGCGCCGCCGTAGGCGACACGACCGTCAGCCCGCGACTCAGTCGCTCACGATCAGCTGCTTGGAAACCGAGGTGAGGACCTCGGCTCCATCTTCGGTCACCGCCAGGAGGTCCTCGATTCGGACGCCGAAGCGTCCGGCGAGGTACACCCCGGGCTCGACCGTCACCACGTTTCCCGCCTGAAGTACCTCGTTCGAGCGGCGCCTCAGCCATGGGGCCTCATGGACGTCCAGCCCCACGCCGTGCCCGAGGCCGTGACCGAAGTTGTCTCCGTGGCCAGCCGCGGCGATGATGTCGCGCGCGACACCGTCGACCTCGGCGGTGGGCCGGTCTGCCCTGACCGCGTCGACGCCGGCCTGCTGGGCCTCGAGCACGAGCTCGTAGACCTTCCGTGCCTCGGCCGTTGGCTCGCCGGCCGCGACGGTACGCGTGCAATCCGAGCAGTAGTCATCGAGCTGCGCTCCCCAGTCGATCACCACCAGATCGCCTGCGCGGATCTCCACGTCGCGGGGGTTTGCATGGGGAAGAGCGCCGTGCGGCCCCGCGGCGACGATCGTGTCGAAGCTGGGCCTGCGAGCACCCCGCAGCACCATGTCGTGCTCGAGTGCGATGGCGACCTCTCGCTCGCTGCGCCCCACCAGCCCGTCTTGGAGCAGCCGCTCAAATGCGTCGTCGGCGAGGACGGTGGCGGCGCGCACCGTCGCGATCTCAGCGGCATCCTTGACCGCGCGCAACGACTCCACCAGATCCGCGGTCGGCGCCAGCTCGATCCTGTCGGCGAGCTGCTCGCGCAGGAAGGCATGCTGGGTGACCGAGGTGTGGGCAGCCTCGAACCCCATGCGCAGCGAGCCGCCCGGAAGCGCATCCGCCAGGCCGTCGAGCAGCTCGATGGGCGCTTGGATGCGGTCAAACGCGGGGTCCACTTCTGCAGCCGCCTGCTCCGCGTAGCGAAAATCGGTTACGAATCTGCGGAGTCCGGGGCCGACCAGGGCAAGCCCGTTTGAACCGGTGTAGCCGGTCAGATAGCGGACGTTGACGGGTCCCGTTACGAGCAGGACGTCGAGTTCGGCTGCGGCCAGCAGCTCGGTCAGGCGGGTGGGACGGTCTTGGGCGACTTGGGTTATCACAGCAGCTCCTCGCGCAATCGTTGCAGCGCCTCACGGTAGCCGTCCGGCCCTTTCCCCGTCACCTGGGCGATGCACAGCTCCGCGATCACGGAGTGCCGGCGCCACTCCTCCCGTCGCGAGATGTCCGAGAGGTGGACCTCGATCGCAGGCAGCGCCGCCAGCTCCAGCGCATCGCGAATCGCGTACGAGTAGTGGCTCCATGCGCCGGGGTTGAGGATCACCGCATCCGCCATCCCCTCCAACCGGTGAAGGTGCTCGACGAAATCGCCTTCGTGATTGCTTTGAAAGAACCGCGTTTTTAGGCCGAGAGCCGCGGCCTCGTCGGCGATCATGCGCTCCAGTTCGCTCAGCGCCAGGCTCCCGTACTGGGCAGGGTCGCGACGCTCCAGCTGGTCGAGGTTGACCCCATGCATGACCTCCACCCTGTTGCGCGTGGCCGTGCTCACCGCGTGACGAGCTCCCCCACGGCCGCGCGCAGCTCGGCCGGCTCGACGGGACACCCGGCGCGCGGCCTGCCTGGACGGTCGAGCAAAACGAATGGAACGGGACCCGAGCCAACGCGCTTCTTGTCGGCCGCAGTCGCGGCAACCACCGCGTCGGGGTCGGCGCCGTCGAGTCGCGTGGGAAGCCCTCGCGCCCGCAGCAGGGTCGCGACCTCGTCGCGCAGGGCGGCTTGCCCGGAGAGACGCAGCGCAGCCAACAGGCCCAGGCCGACCGCTTCGCCGTGGCGGTAGCGGCTGTAGTCGGTCGCGGTCTCGAGCGCGTGGGCGACGGTATGCCCGAGATTGAGGACCTGCCTCAATCCCGCGTCGCGCTCGTCTTGGGCGACGATCCGTAACTTGACGCGCACACATGCGGCGATGATCTGCGGGGAGCTGGGATCCGCGCCGGCTCGCACGCGCTCCCAAAGGTCGCCGCCAGCGAGCAACGCCGTCTTGACCACTTCCCCGTAGCCCGCGGCAAGCTCGGCCGCTGGCAGCGTGGCTAGCGTCTGGGGATCGGCGATCACCGCGCATGGCTGGTGGTAGGCGCCGACGTAGTTCTTGGCCTCGGGCAGATCGATTCCGGTCTTGCCTCCGTAGGCCGAATCGACCTGCGCCACCAACGTGGTGGGTACCTGCACGTAGGGGACGCCGCGCTGATAGGTCGCCGCGCAGAACCCGGCCAGGTCTCCCACCACTCCGCCTCCCAGCGCAACCACCACATCTCCCCTCGTCATGCCCGCTCCCGCCAGAGATCGCCAAACAGCCTCTGCCTGCCCGATCGCCTTCGAGCCCTCGCCGGCGGGCACCGCGAAGCGATGTGCGGCCTCGGAGATACATTCGCCGTACCGGCGCGCCACCTGCTCGTCGGTGATCACGTAGCGGCGACCCCGAACGGTGGATGGCCAGAAGCCGGAGGTGGTCACCAGACCCGAGCCCACGTAAACCGGATAGTCGCCGGATGTGGTCGCGGCCCAGAGCAGCTTTTCACGCTTCTGCAACCCTTTCAGCGCGCGAAGCACGGCACCGAGCTCTGTCCCTCGCTCCGCCGGGACGGTGGCATCGGCCAGCGCCGCGTAGACCGGCTCGCGCTCGGCGTGCAGCCGCTCGAACGATTCACGGTCCCGCGCCAGCGGTCGACCTGCACCGTGGGCGCGTTCCCAGGCGACATCGGGCGCGACGTCCATCCAGATCACGCGGCGATCTGACCCAGCCAGCGCCTCGCGGACGCGCGTGGAACCTGTCGCTCCGCCCCCCAGCGCCACCACCGGGGCGTCTGGCCGCGCGAGCGCTGCAAGCGTCAGCTCTTCTTCCCTGGCGCGGAACGCAGCCTCCCCCTCTTCGTCGAAGACGCGCTCGATCGAGCGGCCGAAGGAGCGCGCGAGCTCTACATCGACGTCGACCGCTGCAGTTCGGAGCGCCGCCGCGGCCGCCCGGGCTGCGGTGGTCTTGCCCGAGCCCATGAAGCCGATCAGGGCAATCCCGGTCACGGTGCGGCCACAGCCGGGTCCCGCCATCCGATTCGGTCCTGGTAGGCGGTGACCGCGCGCCGCACATCGTCAATGTGGTCGCCGCCGAACTTGCGCCTGTAGACGTCGGCGAGGACAAACGCCACCATCGCCTCGCCCACCACCCCCGCGGCCGGCACCGTGCAGGAGTCGGTCCGCTCTCGCAGCGCCTCGGCCGGCTCGTGGGTGGCGATATCGACCGACCGGAGCGGTTTCGTGAGCGTGGGCAGGGGCTTCATCCAGGCGCGCACCACCAAGGGCGCTCCGGTGGTCATACCTCCCTCGACCCCTCCGGACCGGTTGGTGTTGCGGAAGAACCCCCTGTCCGCCGCGTAGAAGATCTCGTCATGAGCCTGGGAGCCGGGCAGTCCCGCGATCTCGACGCCATCCCCGATCGCCGCTCCCTTGATCGCCTGGATCGAGAGCATCGCCTGCCCCAGTCGCCCGTCGAGGCGCTCTTCCCACGACACGTGCGAGCCGAGGCCCGGCAGCAGGCCGAAGGCACGGACCTCGAACACCCCGCCCAGCGACTCGTTGGCCTTGCGCAGGCGGTCGATCTCCGCGACCATCGCTGCGCCCGAGTCGGAATCGAGACAGCGCACGGGAGATTCGTCGACGGCGGCGAAGTCCTCGGGTCGCAGCTCATCTCTGCGGGGCGCCGTGACTCCGGCGATCTGGATCACGTGCGAGAACACTTGGGCGCCCAGCGCGGCGAGAAACGCCTTCGCGACCGCGCCCCCCGCCACACGGGCCGCGGTCTCGCGCGCGCTGGCGCGTTCCAGGATGTCGCGCACGTCTTCGAGCCCATATTTCTGTGTGCCCACCAAGTCGGCATGGCCGGGACGCGGCAGGTGTACCTCCGCCACATCGCCGTCGACGGGCCAGGGGCTCATGCGCTCTGTCCAGTTGGCGTAGTCGCGGTTTTGCACGGTCAGGGCGATCGGGCCACCCAGGGTGCGTCCGTGTCGCACGCCCCCTGTGACCTCAACTCGGTCGCGCTCGATCTTCATCCGCCCGCCGCGGCCGTGGCCGAGCTGGCGGCGACTCAGGTCCCGGTCGAGCGCGTCGCGCTCGAGCTCGAGCCCCGCCGGCATGCCCTCGAGGATGCAGGTCAGTCCAGGGCCGTGCGACTCCCCGGCAGTGGTCAAGCGCAGGCCCATTGGGATCAAGGTTACGGCTGCTGGCTTCCCGCGGGCCCGGCTTGTCCGGGATCGGCCTCCGCGGGCAAGGCTTGTCCGGGATCGGCCTCCGCGGGCCCGGCCTGTTGAGCGTCGCGGCCGGCTTCGAAACGACCGCTGCCACCGCACCAGGGACAGGTGACCTCGTGGGCATCGCCGCCGAGGGTGCTCACGAGTCGACCCGTGCCGCGGCACGGCGTGCAAGTTGAGCGGTCTTCGCCGGCGCTCACCGCTTCACGGCGATCAGCACACCGTCCCCGACCGGGGTGACGGTCCCGGTCAGTCCCTCGCGGTGGAGCAGGCGCTCGTTGAAGGCGCGCGCGCTCTTGATCTGCTCGCTGGTCCATTCCTCGTCGCCGCGACCCTCGGCGACGGTCCCTCCCATCAGCACGTTGTCGACGATCAGCAATCCACCCTCTCGTAACAGCGGCAGCAGCCGGTCGAAGTAGTCGCTGTATTGCGTCTTGGTGCCGTCGATGAACGCCATGTCGTAGGCGCCTGCGTCCAACTCGGGCAGGCCGTCCCGCGCGTCCTTGAGGCGCAGATCGCACCGGTCAGCGACGCCTGCGCGCTCCAGGTAGGTCCGCGCGGCACCCTGACGCTCCGGGTCGATGTCGAACGAGACGACCTTGCCGCCCGCCGGCAGCGCCCGTGCCATGTACAGGGTCGAGACTCCGATCGCGGTGCCGACTTCGACGATACGCCGGGCCGCGCACGCGAGCGCGAGCACGTGCAAGAGGGCCCCGGTCTGCGGCACGACGATCGGAATCCCGTCGCTAGCGGCACGCTGCTCCATTTCGCGCAGCACGGGGTCGGGCTCGGGGCGTAGCTCCTCCGTATAGCGCCGTACGGCGTCGGTGACGATCATCGGGGGCCGCACGATAGCGGCGCGCCGGCCGCCGCGCGCATCGTCTCGATCGGCGCCGGACGGCCCGTGAAAAGCTCGAAGCTGAGCGCGCCCTGAGCCACCAGCAGCTCCAGCCCGGCGACCGTCGGGATCTCGCGCGCGTGCGCTTCCCGTATGAGCGCGGTCTGCTCTGTGGCATAGACGAGGTCGACCACACACCCATACGCGGTCACCTCGTCTTGAGCGATCGGCAGCTCCTCGAAGCTGCGGGCGGGCTGCACCAGCCCAGCCGGCGTGCAGTTCACGAGGATGTCGGCCGGTCCGGGCTTCTCCACGGGCGTGCCCCCGAGCTCGGCGCACAAGGCGCGAGCACGCGCATGCGTGCGGTTGTAAACCCGCACCTCGTCGGCACCCGCGTCGAGGAGGGCCCAGACGGCGGCACGCGCGCTCCCCCCGGCGCCAAGCACGAGCGCGGATGCGCCCGCGATCTCGACTGGCAGCTCGGCGACCAGAGCGGGGCCGTCCGTGTTGTCGGCATCGACGCCGCCCTCGCCGAAGAGGAGCGTGTTCGCCGCGCCGATCGCCGCCGCGCGCGAGGAGGCGCGGTCGGCGCGCGCAAGCGCGGCCTGCTTGTGCGGGATTGTGACGTTTATGCCGCGAAACCCCGCGCCGGGCAGGGCCGCAATCGCCTCGCCGAAGAGCTCGGGCGGTAGCGGGAGCAGCTGATAGCGCCAATCCCTCAGCCCCACCTGGGCCAGCGCGGCGTTATGCATCGCGGGAGAGCGGCTGTGGCCGACGGGCCAGCCGGCCACCCCCAGCCGGCTCGCCGCTCGTGGACCATCCCTCAAATCGGCGCCCACTGATTTCCGGGCTGGCCCACTAGCAATGGGTGGGCGACCGGCCCAGCTTCGATCGGGCCGCCTGATACTGCGCGGTGTCCGCGAGGAACTGCTGATAGTTGGAGCTGAAGACCATGGTGCCGTTGCCGCACGGCTTGACCACGAAGTAGAGGTAAGCGCTCTGCGGGGGGTGTGCCGCCGCCTGGATGGACTGGAGCCCCGGGCTGTTGATCGGCGTGGGGGTCAGACCCGTATGCGTACGCGTGTTGTAGGGCGAGGGCGACTTGAGTTGCTGCTCGGTTAGCGGCTTCGTGTAGTTGCCCGTCGCGTAGCGCGTCGTGGCGTCAATCTGGAGCGGCATTCCGTCCCTCAGCCGGTTGTAGATGACCGAGGCGACCAGCTTCATATCGTGAGGAGTGGCCGCCTCGGCCTCCACCATCGAGGCAATGATCAACACGTCGTAGGGAGTCAGATGGTGCTGGCGGGCGTAGCTCAGATTGACCTTCGCCCATTTCTGTTTGAAGTCCTTGAGCTGATCGGCGACCAGCGCCGGGATGCTCAGCGGCTCGCGCAAGTTGAAGGTGTCCGGGAAGAGGAATCCCTCCAACGAGTGGACGTGCGCCGGCGCGCCGTAGGAATGAGGGTTCAGCAGCGGCGAGGAAACCGTGTCCTTGAAGTAGCTGCCCTTGACTCCCTGGGAACGCAGGAGAGCATCGAGCTGGCGGCGTGTGCGCCCGGGGATGATCGTGACGTTGGTCGTCTTGATGCGGACGATGTGACGCGGCGAGGTGTTCGAGTTCGAATGCATCACCACGACCACCAGGGCCACCACCACGGCGGCCGCGAGCAGCAGTGCGAGCACGGCCAACACCCGGGTGCGGCCCCGGCGTCGATCGGATGAAACGCGACTCCTGCGTCGCGCCTCGCCCGCCGATCGGCCGTGCCGGCGCGTCGAACGGCGAGCCGCCGGCGGAGGCGGTGGGTCGAGCGGTGGCGGTGGTGGTTCCGGCGGGCCGGGCCCGTAGCCGTCACCGTCGCGCTGCGCGCGGCGTCGCTGGCGCTCGCGTAGGGCCTCGTCGCGATCGCGTGAGGTGCGGCCGCCGTCAGCCATGCGCCGGCATCTCCTGATCGATTCCGACGGCGTCAAGCCAGCTCTGCAACAACAGCGCGGCCGCCCGCGAGTCTTCGCTGGTACGTCCGCCGAGACGGGCCGCGAGCTTGGTGGTGAGCCGCTCGTCGTGAAGCTCGACCGGGACGGCGACCACCTCGCTGAGCGAGCGCGCGAACGCGCGCGTCTCGGTCGTCTGCGTGGTATCGCCTCCTGCCATCGACAGGGGGAGCCCTACCACTATCCGCTGCACTTCAAGTTCGTCGACGAGACTCTTGAGCCGGGCCAGGCCGCGTCGCGTGCCCGGTTGCAGGACGGGCGCAAGCGGTGTCGCGATCGTACCGCTGGGATCGCTGACCGCGCAGCCGCAACGGGCGCTGCCGTAGTCCAGCGCGAGAACCCTCATCGAAGCGCCGCCTCGATCGCCTCGCGGGCGGCCGCGAGCGCCGCCGGCAACCTCTCCGGGTCGCGCGCCCCGGCGCGCGCGAGCGTGTCGCGCCCACCGCCCCCACCGCCGGCAGCGGCCGCGGCGGCCTTGACGATGTCCCCCGCCTTGACCTGCCGCGCCACCAG
>DASRHQ010000057.1:0-6716 GCA_035650455.1 Solirubrobacteraceae bacterium | reverse complement strand
TCGGCGTCGCGCTGGCTGGCCTGGCCTACTGGTCGGCCAGTGCGCTGCCGATCCACGGCGCGCTCTTGCCGAATCCGGCCCTCGGCATGCCGATCGCGCTCGTGCTGATCGGCTTTTTCTTCATGATCACGCGCCAGAACGTGATCAGCCAGATCGTAGGGCTGCTCACGCTCGAAAACGGCGTGTTCATCGCGACGGTCGCAATCGCTCCGGGCCTGCCGTTCGCAATCGGCTTCCTGTTGCTTCTCGACCTGCTGCCAGCGGTGCTGTTCTACGGCGTGTTCGCGCGGCTGATCGCCGCCCGGGCCAAGGGAACGAGCACCGAGGACATGTCGGTGCTGAGGGGCTGATGGCGGTCTGGCTGCTGATAGCCCTCGGCTTGGCGCTCGTCGCCGCCGGGTTGAGCGCGGCGCTGGGCGACCGGGGCGCCAGCGGCTGGATCACCGCAACGGCGGCGGCGGGCGCTTTTGCGGCCGTGCTGGTAGCTGTCTTCGCCTACAACGCCGCCCGTGGAAGGGAGGTGCTCGGCGGCGCGTTTTACGTCGACGGCCTGAGCGGGGTCTTCCTGATCGCGGTCGGCTTCGTGTACGCCGTTGTCGCGGTTTACTCGGTCGGCTACCTGCACCCGCAGATCGGACACATCCGCCTGCGCCGCGTCTACTGGCCGCTTCTGAACCTGTTCGGGCTGGCGCTGCTTGCCACCCCGATGGTCGCGAATCTGGGCGTGCTGTGGGTGGCCGTCGAGCTGACCACTGTCGTGAGTGCCTTGTTGGTCACGAGCGAAGGCTCGGACTCGTCGCTTGAGGCGGGCTGGAAGTACATCGTGATCGGCTCCGCCGGACTGGCCGTCGGGCTGCTCGGGATCGTCCTGATCTACGCGGCCGGGGTGCCGACGCTGGGCGATCATTACAGCCCCACTTACCTGGTCCTCTCCACTGCGGCTCCGCACATGACCGGCTCGCTGGTGCGTGTGGGGTTTGCCTTCGCACTGATCGGGTTCGGCACCAAGGTCGGTCTGGTGCCGATGCACGCGTGGCTGCCAGACGCGCATTCGGAGGGGCCTAGCCCGATCAGCGCGATGCTGTCAGGGGCTCTGCTGGCGGCCGGGCTGTACGCGGTGCTGCGGATCGGCGCGGTCGCTCAGATCACCGTCGGGGCTAGCTACGTCCACGTCCTGCTGTTGATCTTCGGCGGGCTGTCTTTGCTGCTCGCGGCCTTCTTCGCGCTGCGCCAGCGCAATTACAAGCGTCTGCTGGCCTACTCCTCGATCGAGCACATGGGGATCGTCTCGCTGGGGATCGGCATCGGGGGCCCGATCGCCGCCTACGGCGCCTTCTTTCACGTGCTCGTGCACGCCGCCGGCAAGACGCTTGCCTTCTTCGGAGCGGGCGAGCTGCTCAGCCGGTACGAGTCCCGCGACGCCAATGAAGTCCGGGGGGTCCTCTCGCTCGCCCCCTTTGCCGGTGCGATGGTGCTGCTCGGGGCGCTGGCGATCAGCGGCGTGCCTCCGTTCGGGATCTTTCGCTCGGAGCTTTTGATCGTCACCGGGGGCTTTAGCCGCTCGTCGTTCGCCCTGGCGGGGTTGCTAGTAGTGCTCGCAAACATCGCGTTCGTCGGCCTGTATCAAACCTTCCACCGCATGGTGATGTCGGGCCGGCGCGAGGGAAGCGTTTCTGGTCGCCTCGGTCGCAGACAGCAGCCGCTGATGGCCGCGGCGATGGTGGCCAGCCTCGCGGTGGTCCTGGTGCTCGGTGTCTGGATCCCGGGGCCGCTCAACACCTTGTTGCACAGCGCCGTCGGTGTGATCGGGGGTCGGCTGTGATGGGAGGCCGCCGGTGATCACGGTGCAAGAGCGGCGATGCCGCCCGAGCGACCTCGCGGTCGAACTCGAGCGGACCAGCGGTCGCATGATGATGCTCTTCGTCGCGCCGGGGGCGCAGGAGGGGCGTGAGCTGTACGCGATTGTCGCGGTCCCACGAGCCGGCGTCTGCGTGTTGCGCGGCTCGCTGGAGAGCACTTCGTATCCGGCGGTCACGCCCCGGCTGCCCGCCGCGCACTGGTTCGAGCGCGAGATACACGACCTGTGGCAGGTCACCCCGCAGGGTCATCCGCGGCTCGAGCCGCTCGTGACCCACGGCCCGGCTGACACGGAAGTCAGGCAGCCCGAAGAAGAAGAAGAAGAAGATGTGCGCCGCGAGCACCGCGGGGCCGAGCGCCTCTCCGGACCGGGGGTGTTCGTGATCCCGTACGGACCGGTGCGCTCGGGCGTGTTTGAGTCCGCGCAGTTCCTGGTTCAGACAGGGGGAGAGGACACGGCGTACACGGCGCAGCGACTGTTCTTCAAGCGTCGCGGGGCCGAACGTCGGATCTGCGAGGTCCCCCTGCCGCTGGCGGTGCTGGTGGCCGAGCGCGTTTCGGGAACCTCCAGCGTCGCCCACGCCCTGGCGTTCTCGCACGCGCTGGAGGGACTCGCGCGGACCGAAGTGCCGCCGCGGGGGCAGGCGATTAGGCGAACGCTCGCCGAGCTCGAGCGGCTCTATAACCACCTGGAGGCCGCCGTGCGCGAATGCGAAGACGCCTCCCTGTCGGTGGGCCAGGCACAGTTCGCGGCGCTGAAGGAGCGGCTGCACAGGCTCGCCGCTGACGTCGTGGGAAATCGGTACCTGCGAGGCGCGATCGTCCCCGGCGGCACGCGCATCGATCTCGACTCCCGCGCGGTCGACGTCATCTCAAACACGCTCGCCGATTGGGAACGCGATTGGCGCCGCGCGCTCGGCATGCTGCTGCGCACCGACTCGTTTCTGGACCGTCTCGTCAGCGCCGGGCCGCTCTCAGAACAGGACGCCCGGGAGTTCGCGTGCGTCGGGCCCGTTGCCCGTGGCTCGGGGGTCGACATCGACACGCGCCGCGATCTGCCCTACGACGGCTATGGCGAGGTCGAGGTAGCCGGTCACGCCGACGGCGACGCGATGGCGCGCATGGAGGTGCGCTTTCGGGAAGTCGAGTACTCGCTCGAGCTGATTCGCGTGACACTCGGGTCGCTCGCTGCCGGCCCAACCCGGCAGCAGCTCGGACCGCTCAGACACGAGGCCGCCCTGGGCGCGGCCGAGTCGGCGCGGGGAGAGACGCTCTACTGGCTTGAGGCCGACGGGCCCGACGCGCTGCGCTTTTGCAAGCTGCGCGCGGCGTCGTTTGTGAACTTCGGCGTGTTTAACCGGGCATTTGACTCGCAGGTGCTGACCGACTTCGCCTTTATCGAGCACAGCTTTGGCCTCTCGCCGGCGGGGTGCGACGCATGATCAGATGGTTTCTGCGAGGCGTCTCGCGACCGCGCGTCACCACCCGTTACCCGGCCAGAGACGAGCCTGCCTCCCCTCGGTTTCGGGGGCGCGCGCTGCTGGACCCCGGCGCGGTCGACAGCCACGAGGCTCAGCGCGTCGCGGCGGCGTGCCTTCCAGACGCGCTGAGCGTCGACGGTCGCGGCCGGCTCGTGCTCGACGCCAGTCGCTGCATCGCCTGCGGGCTGTGCGTTGAGGCGGCGTCAAATGACGCGCTGACCATGGACCCGCGCTACGAGCTGGCTGTACGCAGCAAGCAGCGGCTGGTGGTCGACGGGTCTGTGCGCGAGGCCGACATCGCCCCTTCACCGGCAGTTCTCGGGGGCGCATTCCGGCGCTCGCTGCACATCCGTCACATTGACACCGGGTCCGACGGTGCGATCGAGCAGGAGATCGCGGCGCTGCTGAACCCCTACTACGACATGCAGCGCCTCGGCCTTTTCTTCACCGCGAGCCCGCGACACGCCGACGTGCTGTTGGTCACTGGCCCGGTCACGCGGCCGATGGAGGCTCCGCTTAGGCGCACGTACGAGGCGATGCCCGAGCCGCGGGCAGTAATCGCGGCGGGCACCGACGCCTGCAGCGGCGGGATCTGGACCGGACCCGAGGTGCTGGGCGGGGTTGACCGTGTTGTGCCCGTGGACATCTACGTCCCCGGTGACCCGCCCTCGCCCATCGCGCTTTTGCACGGTCTGCTGCTGGCCCGGGGGCGCGTGGGTGAGGCCCCGCCACCCACGCGCCAGCCGGACCCGGGCGCGCGGACGCGCGTCGACGAGGAGGCCGCGTGAGCCCGCTTGCGGTTTTGCTCATCGCCTCGACCGCCGGCCTGCTCACGGCGGCCGTGCTGGGGTTCTTCAGCGCTCGCGCGAGCGGATCCCTCGCGGCGTTGGCTTCTGGGGTGCTGGCAGCGGCCGGCGTGGTGGCGGTTGCGGGACAGCACCTCATCTGGCAGCCGTTTGCGTGGTTTGGCCTCGGGCATGGTGGAGTCGATGTGGACGCCCTGGCCGGGCTGTTTTTGATCCTCACCGGGGCCGTCGCGCTGCCCCTGTTTTTCGGAGCCAGGCCAGCGATCCCGCGCGGCGCCCCCGTGCTGCGGCCGCTGCTTGTGCTGTGCGTAGTGGGGGTGGTGGTGGTCGACAATGTGTTCGAGTTCCTGATCGTCTATGAGTTGACCGTGGTGGCGATCTACGCCCTGATCAGCGTGCGCCACTCGAACCGGCAGGCGCGGCGCGCGGCCGCGCTAACGCTCACGCTCGCCAAGCTGGGCGGCGCCGCCGTGCTGGCGGGAATGGTGCTGCTCGGCGTGCAGAGCGCGACGTTTTCCTTCGAGCATCTCGCGCACGCCGGACCGCAGTTGTCGGCCATAACTCGCAGCGTCTGCTTCGCGCTGCTGTTCGCCGGCTTTGCGGTCAAGGCCGCGCTGATCCCCGTGCAGACCTGGCTGCCTGGCGCATACGCCGGCGCCGACGCCGGCTCCTCGGGCTTGGTCGCCGCAGTCACCCTGAACGTCGCCTTTTACGCGATGTTGCGCGTGTGGTTCGGCTTCCTTGGTCATCCCGCCGTGTGGTGTGCGGTCGTCGCGCTGCTAGTCGGTGCGCTGACGGCACTGATCGGCATCCTCGGCGCCGTGCTGCAGCGCGAGCTAAGGCCGGTGGTCGCTTACTCCTCGATCGAGAACGCCGGGTGGATCGTCGCCGATCTGGGCATCGCTCTGATGGGCAACGCGCAGCACCGCCCCGGACTAATCGGTCTCGGGCTGATCGCGGCCACCTTCCAGATCGTCGCCCACAGCTTCGCCAAGGCGGGGCTGTTTGCCGCAGTGGCGACGGTCGAGCGCAGCACGGGCACCGGCGAGATCGACAGGCTCGGTGGCCTTTACCGGCGCCTTCCCGTTGCGGCCATCGCGTCGCTGGCAGGTGGAGCCGCGCTCGCAGCGCTGCCGCCGTTCAGCGGCTTCGTCTCGGAGTGGTTGGGACTCGAGGGCCTGATGCAGGGCTTTCGCGTCAGCGGTACGGGGTCGCACCTGGCGATCGCGCTCGCAGGTGCCATTCTCGCGCTGACCGCGGGGCTCGCCGCGCTCGCTTTCGTGCGCGCAATCGGGCTGACGTTCTTGGGGATGGCGCGCGACCGTTCGATCTCCCCGGGCCGCGAGCGGTTGCGCCCACGGGTGGGCATGGCTTACCTCGCGTTCGCTTCGCTCGCGATCGGCGTCGCCGCACCCTGGGTAATCGAGGTGCTTCAGCGCGCCACCTTGCCCATCGGTGGAGGAGCTGCGATCGGGCACGTCAGCCGCCCCGGCTGGCTGGTTGAGCCGGGTTACTCCCCGTTCGCGAGCATCAGCCCCACCGTCCTCGCGCTCACGCTGAGCGGTTTTGCGCTCGCGGCGGCCTTGATTCGCCACTTGGCAAGCCGGCGCGGGCGCCGCCGCAGCCCCGTCTGGGCCTCCGGTGTGGCGGTCACAGGCCGACGGGCTCAATACACCTCGCTTGGGTACTCGAACATGGTGCGGGTGATCTTCAACGTGATCTACCGCGTGCGCATCCAGCTTCAAAGCATCGGCGACCAGCGGTTCCCAGAGCGCCTGAGCATGATGCGCGCCGAGCCGCGGATCTTCGACCCCGGGTGGCTGTACCGCCCGATCACGAGCGCGTTCACACAGGCCGCCGAGCTGGTACGCAAAGTCCAGGCCGGGCCGCTGGGGCTGTATTTGCTCTACCTGCTTTTGGCCTTCGTCGTCGTGCTGCTGATCGCGCCGCGCATCGGATGACCGGCATACAGCGTGCAGGAGACCGATGCCACCGGCTGGTTCACGAGGCAGGCGATGCGCCGGCTCTCGCTTCACTCGGGGATCGGGCGGTGGCGCGCTGTGCGAGTGATCTCACCTCGGGTCTTCTGCTGGGTCACGACGAAGGAGGCGTTGCGTTACCGCAAGGCGCGTGCGCGCCGGCCGTTTTCCGGCGCGTCTGTCGGGGGACGATACGATCAACATTGGCGATGAAGCTCGCCGTGCGACCCCAGGAGGTCCCAAAAACCGCCGGAGCGGCTGATGGCTTCTACCCAACCACTCGTTGGTGGAGGCCGTGCCGTTTCATAGCATCCTTGACCGAGGTTCGCCAGAGCAGACACGCGCGAGCGTCAAGCAGCCGCTGTGCCTGCACGACCTCAACCTCGATCAGCTGATCGGTGAGGTGACGTCGCGGCGCGCGAGGTACGACCTGGCCCCATTCTTCCACCGCCCGTTGACGGCTGTCGACGCCGTCCGCTACCGCCACGAGGCCCTGCACGACCTCGAACAGAAACACCTGCTAGCCGCGGTGCGGGAGTTTGCCGAGCGGATGAATGCATGGCGCGACTGCCTCGCCCGGATCGAGAAGGGCT
>DASRHQ010000056.1:0-79210 GCA_035650455.1 Solirubrobacteraceae bacterium | reverse complement strand
CCCGGAGCTTCCTGTTCCCCCCACCTCCACGTACAACTTCGAGGTTCCCACCTTCACCGGGACCGTGGCCCGGACGTTCGCGCCGTTTCCACCACCGAGGTCTCCTGGGGCGCCGACCGCGGTGATCGTCACGTGGCCTAGCCCCGCCGGCACGGCGAACGTCTGCTCAGAGCCGACGGAGAAATAGGTGCACGTGACCGTCGCTCCAGATTGAGAGCAGTTGGATTGCAAGGCACTAGCCGCAGCCGGCACAGCCGCAGCCCCGATCGCCGCCCCCAATGCCGTCACCACGATTACCAGGGTCTTGCGACACGTCCCCACGCGACCGAGCATCGGCCCACCTTTCTCTCGAGAATTGCGAGGTCCTCGTTCACCTACCGTCACGATCCCCACAAGACACGCCCAACCACCTCGCGAAGATCCCCGGTCCCGCTCGGCCAGGCGCGATTATCGCAAAAGTAGATCGACGCCCGAGTTACCGCCGCGTCATATCGAGCGGCCACGGGCACAGCCCGCCCTCCGCCGGGCACCCAACGCATATCGTCCGCTTGGGTTCGTCGGCGACCGCGAACTCCCCTCGACCGACTCCACTCGCCAATTCTTCGAGCTCACGCTCGAGGCGTCCCGCGTCGGCGTGGGTGAAGGTCACGGTCGCGGGACGCTCGGGACGCTCCAAGAAGACGTGTGCGACCTCGACCTCGAGTGCACCCGCTCGCAGGGCGGCCAGCCCATAGATGAGGCGCTGGCTCGCGTACCCGCTCGCCACCACTTGATCTGGGTGGCGCCCTTCGAGCCGGTCGGTCTTGTAGTCGACCACCAGCACCCTGTCCCCCGCCTCTCCCGCGATCACGTCGAACACGCCGGTGATCAGCGGGCCCTCTTCGAGCAGGAAAGAGAACCGCTCCTCGGGTCGAGCCCATGCAGCGGCCGCGAGTCGCCGCGCGAGCGAGCTCCGGGTGAACTCGTAGATCGCGTCGGCGAGCGCTTCGTCGCTGCGCGGCGCGACCCCGGCGCGCAGCGCCGCCGCGTCAATAGCCTGCGCGGTGGGTTTCACCGGCCGCTTGAAGTCGAGGCCGGCAAGCAGCTCGTGTGCCAGGATGCCGCGCTCGACGGCAGCGGCGGAAGACGACGGCTCGCTCTGTTCGGACCTGTCGGTGATTCCCGAGGGCTGATCGGGGATCCCGAGAATCCGCTGGAGGTAAAACCGATAGCCGCACCGCTGGTACTCGGTGAGAGACGAATAGCTGAGCGCGGGCAGCGGACGGTCTTCGCGCAGCGGCGAGGGGGCTGCGGGCGAGGGCACCGATGCCTCCGGCTCGGCAGGCTGCGCCTCCGGCTCGGCAGGCTGCGCCTCCGGCTGGGCCTGCTGTGCCGGAGCTTCTCCAGGCTCCGTCGCAGGCGCGGGTGGTGCCGCTTGCGTGTGCTCCCCAGACTCCTCATCCGCCGGTCTGATCAACAGCGGCGCGACGCCGGCCTGCTGCAGCGCCGGGGCGACCCACCCGATCGGCGCCCCGCGGCCGTTGGGCGTCAGCTGACCATCGGGCTCGAGCTTGGCAGCGCCCGAAAGGATCAGCCGCTCGCGTGCCCGTGTCATCGCGACGTAGAAAAGCCTGCGTTCCTCGGCCGCTTCGGCCGCCAGGACCTCGTCGCAGAGCTCAGCGTGGTCAAGAATCGGGACGGACTTGCCCGTGCCCGGCGAGGCCAGCCGCAAGCCGACGCGGCCGTCCGCGCCGACCCGCAGAATGTCCCCGGAGTGGCCCCGAGGGGTCTCGCGTCCGAGGTCGGCGATGCACACAATCTCGAACTCGAGCCCCTTTGCGCGGTGGATCGTCATCAGGCGCACGGCGTCCAGCGCTTCACCCTCCACAGGCGCCTCGCTGTCCTCCGGACCTGCCGAGAAGATCCTGCGTTCGCCGGCGAACTCCAGAAACCCGCGCAGATCACATCCGTGGGCGACCGCATACTCTCGCCCCAGCCGCATCAACTTGCGCACGTTCGCAAGCCGGCGCTCGCCTCCGACGAGACTCAACATGTACAGGTCGTAACCGGTTCTCTCAAGCGCCCGCTCGATCAGCTCCTCCACCGAGACCCGCGCAGCGAGGTCGCGCTCGTGCGAGAGCCAAGCCACGAATTCCTCGATCAACCTGCGATCCGGCGAGGCCAGCTCGTCGACCTCTTCGAGGCGCCTAGTCATCATCCACCACGAGTTGGCGGCGGCCTCTCTCGCGGCCGCGGCCACGAGTACAAGCGCGTCGAGAGACGTGCCCACCAGCGGCGAGGCCAGTACCGTGTACAGGGCCTCCTCGTCCTGCGGGTTCGCAAGCGCTCGCAGGTACGCCATCAGGTCGATCACCTGGGGATGAGCCCAGTAACCCCGGCCGCCGATCACATATGTGGGGATGCCACGCGCTTCGAGCGCGCGCTCGTAACAGCGCATATCGGGCGTTGCGCGCATCAGCACAACCACGTCCCGCGGCTTAGCGCCGCTGGCGAGGAGACGCTCGATCCGGCGTGCCAGTGCCCGCGCCTCGGCTACGCGCCACGGCGGATACAGGATCTCCGCAGCCGGCCAGCCGGCGCACTTCTCGACGATCATCAGTTCGACGAGCGGCCCCTCGCCATGCCCTGAAGGTACGCTCGGCAATCCCGCCCTCAGCGCGCGGAAGCGCTCCCGCAGCTCGGCGGTGAAGGCGCCGTTTATCACCTCCAGGATTTCCGGCCTGGAGCGGAAGTTCGTATCGAGCGTCATGCGGCGATCCACCTGCGCCAATCGTTCCCCCAGGCGCTCGAACAACTCGACGTCGGCGTGCCTGAAGCCATAGATCGATTGCTGGGCGTCCCCCACCGCGAACAGGTTGTTTCGCGCGATCGCCTCGATTAACTCGAGCTGGACCGCGTTCACATCCTGTAGCTCGTCGACCATGACCCGCTCGAAGCGCCGTGCGAATCGCTCCCTCAGCTCCGTCCTCGAAGTGAACAGGTCGCGGACGATCAGCTCGAGGTCGGCGAAGTCAAGCCCGGAGCGGTCCCGCTTGCGTTCCTCGTACAGCGCGCTGAAGAGGCGAAGCAGCCGATCGAGCATCCCGTAAAAGCGCCTCGCTTGGTCGTCCTCGCAGGCCGCCGGAAACTGAGGTAAGCCAGGCTCGCGCTCGCCGCGCGAGCGAAGCTCCGCATAGGTACCGAGGATCGCTCCCCGCAGCTGATCCGGCCGGTAGGAGGCGATCAGGTCGGTCGCGTCGGGACTGGCGGCGGCGAGCTCCGCGAGTGCATCCTCAAAGGCGGCGAGGGCGAGGCCACGCGCGTCGGGTTCGTCGAGAACCACGAACTCGGGATCGATGCCTGCGGTGAGCGCCTGCGATCGCAGGATGCGGGCACAGAAGCCATGGATGGTTGAGATGAACGCACCGTCGCTGGCGCGCGCCTGGTCGCCCGCTCCGAGCGAGCGAAGCTTCGTCCTGATGCGGTCGCGCAGCTCGGCGGCGGCCTTCTCCGTGAAGGTGATGGCGAGGATTGCCTGTACATCGACTCCGTCTTGCACCACCGCGCGGGCGAAGCGCTCGACCAGAACCGAGGTCTTGCCGCTACCCGCGCTCGCGTCAAGCAGCAGGTTGCCCTCACGCAGCGCGACTGCGCGACGCTGTTGCGCCGTAAGCCGGGGAGCCTCCAAATCACTCGGCTCCTCGGGCCCACCCGCAAGCGGCGGTGCGAACGGCAGCTCAGCCTGCACGGCAGATCCCCGGGAAGGCGCACCCACCGCGCGAGCACGTGTCCGGGTGCGGCTCCAGTCTGCCCTCACGCAGCCCTGCGGCGAGTTGCACCGCCCGTCCGGCAGCCGCCTCCAACTCGGCATGCACGCCTTCCGAGGGGCGCGCGTCGGTGCGCAGCACGTCGTTGCCGACAGGCGCCTCTTCGACGAAGATGCCCCGCGGCCGGAGGTCATCACCCCCCACGGGCTGATAGAAGCCCGCGACCGGGTCGACGGAGAGCAGCTCGCGGACCGCGAGCATGTAGAGCGGGACCTGTAGCTGCTGGTCGACTGCCCACCGCGCGCCCTGGTACTCGGGGCGGGTCACGCCGGTCTTGTAGTCGCGCACGATCGCGCGCCGCACCGTTTCGGCGCCCTCCCCGGCCGGCGGCTCAAGGTCCACTCGGTCGATCATGCCGCGCACGCGCACGCCGCCGGGCAGCTCAAGCGCGGGAAGCGAGTCGACCTCGCTGTCCTCGTCTTCAAAGCCGAAGCGCAACTCCAGACCGCTCGGCGGCCAGTCCGCCCCCGAGGAGGCCTCGAGCGCCAGGAGGCGATCGACGTCGGCCTGGATAGCGCGCACGAGGCCTGCGCGAATCGCGGCCGGCTGGGCAGCGCCAATGGGTTTGGAGCAGTCGCGCAGCAATTCAGCGGCAGCCGTCTGCGCCTGAGCCAGCGTGCCCTCGGTCACCGCCGCGCCCAGTCGGCGGTAGAGCTCCTCCAGCACGCGATGGACCACCTGACCCCGGACCATGCTGTCCGTTTCGGGAGCGAAAGGCTCCAGTTGCAACTCCCGTTCAACCAGCCATTTCATCGGGCACTTGGCGTAGCTCTCAAGCGCGCCGGCCGAGACCACACGGCGGTGGCGGACGTGGCGCAGCGCGTCCTCACCCAGCCTGTAAGAACGCATACCGTTGCGCGCCCCACTCGTTCCCACAGCTCGCCGGGCCGCCTCCAGAGCCCGAGAGCGCGCCAGCTCCTGCACGGTTGGAGCCTCGTGCGGCGCCCAAACCACGTCGGCAAGCAGGCGTCGGCGGCGCCGTGCCATCCACCCAGGATCGAGCAGGTCGGCAACGTCGGCGATGAAGGGCGACGGCAGCTCGATCCCTCCCTCCTCGTCCGAGCTCCGGTAGCTCAATACCACCTGCTCGGTGGCCCGCGTGACCGCTGCGTAGAAGAGGTAGCGCTCCTGCTCGAGCGCGTCTTCATGCGGCTGCAGCTGTAGCGGTGCGCCATTCCCGTTTGAGGGAGCGACCGCCCCGAGCTCCCGGCGCAGCTCGTCTCCCAGCAACGGATCGGGGTGACCGGACCGCGGAAACTCGGATTCCTGCAGGCCACAGACGAATACGACGCGAAACCGTCTGGCTCGGATCTCCAGAGGCTCGGCAACGAGGACCGCGTCGTCACTCGGCGCGTATTCGACCGGGACCGCGAGATGTTCGAGGATGTCGACCAGCTCCTCCCCAGTCAAGCGGGCACCCAGCTCCTCGAGCTCCTCGAGCGCGTGCAGCAGCGCCGAGAGCGCTCGCCCATCGACTTCCTCGCGGCGGTCAAAGACCGGAGCCAGTCCGCGACGGTGGCTCGAGAACATTCGGCGCGCCTGTCTGCCCAACTCCTGCAGCGGATCGCGCGCGTGGCGCAGCGCCTCGAGTTCGGGCAGCCGCAGACGGCTCGTTGCCAGCGCCTGGGAGGCGGTGCGGAGCCCGGACCTGCGCACGGCCGCCTCCGCGTCGTCGCCGGTCTCGATTTGGTCGGGCACACCGGGAGTCCGCAGGTAGCTGAGCAGGTCGGCGGCGCTGGCTTGCCCCTCGTCGAGCAGCGCGCACTTGACGAGCGAAAGCACGCCGCGGCCCAGCGCGGTGTGCGTGAACGGGAGGTCTCGGTGAAGCGCTACAGGGATGCCACTGGCCGCGAAGACCCGCTCGACAAGCGGGCCAACGCGCCGTAGCGAGCGGTGTACCACGACGATCTCCGAAGCGGGTACTCCCGCGCGCAGCAGCGCCACCAGCTCCGCGGCCACCAATTCGGCCTCGGCCCGCTCACCGCCCGCCTCCAGGAGACGGATCGCCGCGCCTGGGTTCACCCGCCCGGACGGCTCCGGCTCGAACAGCTGGCGCTCGAGATGGTGCAGAGCGGGTCCCGATTGCGGTTGGTAATAGTCGGCGAGCGCCGGCAGCTCAACGACTTGCGCGGCGCGGTCTCGGAGCGCCTGCACGGCATTTGTGCGGGCTACCAGCGCGGCCCGACCCGGCTCCCAGGTCAGCGAGACGACCACGTGGGCTCCCGCTGGACCGGACAGCGTCTCGAGCGCGTAGCACTCTGCTGGAGTCAGATCATCGAACCCGTACACGAAGACCGGCGCGGCGCCCCACAGCCCCGGGGCGGCGGCGAGCGCGTCCACCGAGCGCCACGCATACAGGTCGCCGTCCACTCGCCCGAGGCGGTGCAGCTCGCCCGCGTAGGCGTCGTACACCGCGGCGAGGTCCTGGGCGGAGCGGCGGCGACGCGGGTCGCGAGCCGCCCATGACCTGAGTGCGTCGGAGAACCGTTTCGGGGGGATGAGCGCGCGTTGGAGCTCGGAGATCAGCCCCCAGGCCGCGTTCGCAAAGCCGGGCGACCGCGCGGAGCGATCAATCAGTGCAAATCGCGTCTGCGCGAGGGCGCGGCGCAGTACGCGCTCGCGCTGGAGTCGCGTCAGCGTCGCGGGCCGATATCCCGCCCGCCGCGCGATCTCCCGCATCAGGCCGGCGAAAGTGACCACCGTGCAGCCGAGCACCGCGCCTCGGTCCGCGAGTTCGCGGGAGTAGCGCTCGACGTCCTGCCGGTTCGGGACGACCAGAACCGCGCCGCGCCGGGCCGCCGCGGCGCAGCCACCCAGCACCTCCCCGGCCTTGGCCGAGTTCGCTGGACCCAGAACAAGCTTCAGAGGCATAAACAACACATGGTGGCGCGCGGGTCCGACGGGATCGCGAGCCGCGCGGTTACGCTTCTCATGCCGGTGGCCGCACCTGCCCACAGCCCACGGTCCGAGCGCAAGCGCCACGCGCTTGAGCTGTTCGCGGGCCTGCCCGCCCGGTACGACCAAATGGGAGCGCTGCTCAGCTTCGGCCAGGATCCGCGCTGGCGCCGTGCGCTCGTGGACGCGATCGCCCCGCGACCGGGACAGCGCATTCTCGACGTTGCCACCGGTACGGGCTTGGTAGCCGGCGAGCTCGTGCGGAGGGGCCACTGCGAGGTCGTCGGCCTCGACCAGAGCGCGGACATGCTGGGCAGGGCATGGGACCGCTTGGCAGCGCATCCCGAACTGGCGGAGCGGATAACCCTCGTTCAGGGCGAGGCAGAGCGGCTGCCCTTCGGCGACGAGGAGTTTGACGCGCTCACGTTCACCTACCTCTTGCGCTATGTGGACGACAGGGAGGCGACGATGCGCGAGTTAGCCCGAGTGGTCAAGCCCGGCGCCCGCATCGGCATGGTGGAGTTCGGCGTTCCGCGCAACTCCGCGGCGCGCGCCCTGTGGCGGCTCCACGTACGTGCAGGACTGCCCCTCTTCGGGCGCCTCGTCTCCAGACAGTGGTACGAGGTCGGGCGCTTCCTTGGCCCGAGCATCGAGCAGCTCGACGCCGCGGAGCCGGACCTGCCCGGGCTGTGGCGTCGAGCCGGGATCGGGGAGGTGCGAGCGCGGCCAATGAGCTTTGGCGCTGGCCTCGTTATGTGGGGGACTCGCGATGGCCACCGCCCCGCCTGAGGCCGACCGGCCTACCCGGAAGCTGGACCGGCCCGCTTTCTACGCGCTGCGCCCGGGCGGCTGGCGTGACTTCATCACCGTGCTTCACCCGCCCTACACCGCGTGGCACCTGAGCTACGTTGCGCTTGGCGCGGCCGCCGCGCCGCACGTCTACGCACTGCGCGTCGGCGCGGCGCTCGGCGCGTTCTTCCTGGCGGTCGGGATAAGCGCCCACGCCCTCGATGAGCTCAACGGCCGCCCACTCAACACCACCTTGAGCAAGACGACCCTGATAGCGCTCGCGGCTTTCGGGCTTGCGGGAGCCGTGGCGGTCGGCGTGATTGGGATGGTGGTGGTCTCGCCCCTGCTGGCACCGCTGATCGTCGCGGGAGCCCTCCTCGTTCCCGCCTACAACCTCGAGCTGGCGGGCGGGCTCTTTCACAACGACGTGTGGTTCGCGCTCGCGTGGGGCGCATTTCCGGCGTTTACCGGCTACTTCGTCAACGCGTTGACGGTCCGCCCGGCGGGCGTGCTCGTCACGGCGGCGTGCTTCTCGTTCAGCCTCGCCCAACGCCGTTTGAGCACACCCGCCCGCCGGCTACGTCGCCACACCGCCGAGGTGGACGGATCCCAGCGGCTGCTCGATGGGCGCGAGCTCGAGCTCACGGCCGAGCGCCTCTCGGCGCCGCTCGAAGGCGCGCTTTCGGCGCTGTGGATGGCTTTGGTACTGCTCGCGGCTGGGTTGCTGGTGCTGCGGCTCTAAGGGGGCGCGGGCCAGGAAGGAGGATGTCCTCCTCCTGGCGGAAGTGCCGGCTGCCCTCGCGCTCCCAGTACTCCAGGAACGCTGCCCTGGCCGAGCCGGCGCTCGAGTCATCCGCGCGCTTGAGCCGCTGGGCGACCACAAGCGCCTGATGGTGGTCGCGCGAGAGCTCTTCGAGCGCGGGATGACGCCTCATCGCAGATGTTGTACCGAGCCGGCGATAGGGTGCGCATCGGTGCAGGGAATCGATCATCTCGATCTGGCCGTGACCGACCTCGAGCGCAGTCTCGAGTTCTACCGCGACCTGCTATCGCCACTCGGATACACGCGCGAAAGCAGGATCACCGGCGAGCGCGGGGAGCGCGTCACGTATCTCGGTCGAACCGACGGTGGCGACTCGCTCGGCCTGCGCGAGCGTCAATCGGACGCTCACGGTGTGCCGTATGACCGCTACGCGGTGGGCGTTCATCACATCGCGTTCTCCGCCCCGTCGCGGGCCGACGTCGACGAGCGGGCCCGCTGGCTCGCTGCGCAGGAGGTGGCGATCGAGAGCGGGCCCGAGGAGTACGGCTACGCCCCGGGCTACTACGCCGTGTTCTTCTACGACCCCGACGGGATAAAGCTCGAGGTCGTCCACGTGCCCAGCGAGTAGCTAGGCCCTCCAGTAGCCGCAGGCGTCGCTCAGCCCAGGGAGAGGGCGACCTGCTCGAGCAGGTCGAGCGCATCCTGCAGGCCGCCCTCCATCCCCGAGTCGATAATCGCGTCGCGGGTCATCCTGTTCCTCGCTTCGACGAGGATGGTGAGCTTGGTTCGGCCGTCGGTCTCGGTGAAGGTTGCCGTGTTCAGCGTCGTCGCTTCGTCCTCGGAGACTCCCTCGGGCACGCCCTCGTAGAACTCGGTGGTAACGATCCGCTCGTTGGGGACGATCTCCCGGTACTCGCCGTGAAACCCGACCTCCGGCCCGCCGCAGACGGTCATCACGTAGCGCCATCTGCCCCCGACACGGAGGTCGATCTCGACGGATGTCACCTCACCACGGTTGGCGTGCCACCAGCGCTTGACCAGCTCGGGCGTGGTGTAGGCCTTGTACACGAGATGCTTGGGCGCGTCGAACTTGCGCTCGATCAGGATCTGCTCGTCGGTGGGAAGGGTGAGCTTCGCGCTGTGGTCACTGGTCACCTTCATCTCCTTGCTCCTTTGCTTTTAGGTCTTCCAACACGACGTCCAGCTGGTCGAAGCGATCCGACCAAAGCCGCTCGTAGCTGCTGACCCAGTCGTGGATGGGCTTGAGCGCGCGGCCGTTCAGCCGGTAAAGCCGCTGGCGCCCGAGGTCGCGCACCTCGACGGCCCCGACTCGGCGGAGCACGCGCAGGTGCTTCGACACCTGTGGCTGCCCTAGTCCGAGCAATCCAACTAAGTCATTGACGGGGCGTTCGCCGTTGGCGAGGACATCGAGTATCTCTCGCCGCCGTGGCTCGGCCACCGCATTGAACGCATCGGTCGTGGTTGCTGCACGGGCCACGCTCGGAATTATATATACCCATATAGGAATATGTCAATCGACGTGGGCGAGCGCCGGCAACTTATGAATCAGCGTGGAGAGCGGCGACGCTGGCAGTTATGAGCCAGCGCCGCCGCCACTCCCATAAACGTGCCGGCCCTGCTCCTGCTCAAGAACCGGGCGGCTCATCAATCCCGCGAGCCTTCAGGCCGTCAGGCTTCGACCAGCTCTCCGACTTCAACGCTTCCGCCCTGCTGGAGGATGGGACACCCGCCGGTCAGGCTTGCCGCAGCGTCAAGGCTGTCGGCGTTGATGACGATGTAGCCGCTGAGGACATCGGAGCGCTCTGCCCCGGGTTCGACCTCGCGCACCTGTCCCACGCGACTGCCGAAATCGGCGATGGAGTCTTTGATCTGCTCAAACCACCCCGGCCACCGGGCTTCTTCCTCGCCCGTGAGACGACGCCCCACCTGACCGCGAAACGCCAGCACATACTTCATTGCGTCCTCCTTGTGGAGATTGACTTGTCGTCGCTATGACGAACACGCGCCGCCTATGGGGACACTCTCTGCGCGATCACGCCTGTCACTTCTAGATGGGCTTGACGCGACCGGGGCAGCAAAGCGGCAGAGGCCCTGACGCCGACCAATACATCGAGCAGGTGGCGTGCATTGGGGGGTCTCGTTGCTGGGGCATAGGTGCCTACACGCACGGCAGCACACACGCAAGCGCTAACGCAATCCTGCGGTGGAACGGCAAAAGATGGACGCTCGCAAAGGCCCCGCAGCCCGGCGGGAACGAAAACGAGCTGTGGGGCATCGATTGCACCGCGCCGTCCGCCTGCTGGGCCGTGGGGCAGCGCAACAACTCCGCCGGCGCCACGCTCAACGAAGCCCTGCGATGGAACGGCAAGAGCTGGAAGCTGGTCAAGACGCCCCAGCCGGGCGGGACCACTGTTTCCGGCGAGCAGAGCGTTCTCTACAGCGTGTCCTGTACATCCTTGACGTTCTGCACGTCGGTCGGATACATCCAAAACAGCGCACACCAGAGTCTCAACCAGGTGCTCGGGTGGAACGGCGAGAAGTGGAAGAGGAACTAGCGCGGGAGTAATCGACGGCGGCTGCTGGCGGATCGCCGAGCACTATGCGGAGCTGATCGTCGCCGGGGAGTCGAACAGTCAGGCGCGTGTCAGCAACAGTGCTCCACAAGCGTCCGTGAAGCACTTCCGTGGTCGTAGCCGCCCACGGCCCAGATCTTGCTCGGCGAGCCCGCGGCCAGGCCGGACAGATAGTTGATCGCCTTTGGCCCACCCGGGTCAGGGCTCTTCTGCACCTGCCACGCGTTGCCGTTCCAGTGCTCGATGAGTGTCTGCTCCGCAGTGCGGTTTTCGTAGTTCCCCACAGCCCAGGCGTCGGCGCCCGAGGTCATGGCGACACCGTAAAGCTCGCTGAGGTGGCTCGAGCCGCCCACGTTGGGGCTCTTTTGCAGCTGCCACGCCTTTCCGTTCCAGCGCTCGACGAGCGTCTGGGCCGCGGTGCCATGTTGGTAGTAGCCCACTGCAAACGCGTCTTGAGACGAGGTCGCAGCGACCCCATAGAGCTGGGCGTAATTGGACCCTTCTGGTCGGGCGCTCTTCTGCACCTGCCACGCCTTCCCGTTCCAATGCTCGATGATCATCCGTTGGTGGGAAGGACCGGACAAGGGCATGTTGCCGTAATAGCCCACCGCCCACGCGTCGGTGGGCGAGGTCGCGGCCACGCCAGTGAGTTGGCTGCCATTCTTGGAGCCGCCGGGGTTGGGGCTCTTCTGCACCTGCCAGAGCTCCCCGTTCCAATGCTCGATGAGCACGTACGGCCCAAAGCCGTTCTCCTCACCCACTGCCCACGCGTCCTTGGGCGAGACCGCGGCCACAGCAAACAGTTCGTTGAGGTTCTTCGAGCCGCCCACGTTGGGGCTCTTCAGCACCTTCCAAGCCTTCCCGTTCCAATGCTCGATGAGCGTCTGATCGGCTTTGCCGTTGTCGTAATCGCCTACCGCCCATGCGTCGGTGGGCGAGGTCGCGACCACCCCATTGAGGTTGTTGTCGGCGCTTGAGCCGCCCTCGTTGGGGCTCTTTAGCACCCGCCATGCGTTGCCGTTCCAGTGCTCGACGAGCGTTCGGTACGCGGTGCCGTTGTAGTAGGAACCCACCGCCCAGGCATTGCTGGGCGAGGTCGCCGCCACGGCGGCAAGGCGGTCGGTCGTGGTTGAGCCGCCCGGGTTTGGGCTCGATTGCACCTTCCAGCCCTCAGAGACAGCAACCGACGCCGGCGCAACCCCAGCCGCAACCAGGGCCCAGGCCCCAAGCCCAACGGCAATCGCGGCCCACACCAGACGACGAATACAAGCGATCAGAAACACTCGGCACCCCGGTCGAAACCCTCCGCATTCTCGCTCATCCGGCGACGGACCGAAAGCCCGCCGGCTGCACCGGCGGGCTTTCGAGTCGGCAGCCGTCTCTCGCGCTAGGCGAAAGAGGACTCCGCGGCGAGGCGGCGCAGGGCCGGACGGCGGCGATGAGCGAGAAGTGCCAGCGGTGTGAGCGTTGCGCGCTGGAGCCAGCCTGGGGAGCCGGGCCCGCGGATCTCGTGCTTGAACTCCTTGACGAACAGCGCAAGATCAAGAGGCTTGGGCATGCCCTTCTTGGTGACGCGCCCAGCTCGCGCCAGGCCGGTCGCGGCCTCGAAGAGGCGCTCCATCTGCAGTGCGGGAGTCACGCGGACGCGCATGGCCGCACTTCGGCCGCCTCTGTTTTCGAACTTGTGCGCCTTGCCGGGCTCGACGACCACAACATCGCCCGGTTGTGCGTCGATGGTCTTCAAGCCCTTGCGGAAGCGAACGTTCCCGGAGAGGATCTCGAAGCGCTCCTCCTGACTGGGGTGCACGTGCATCGCAGGCACGGCGCCGTCCGGGGTCAGCTCGATGTCGAACTCCAGATACTCGCCGGCGGTGTCGGCTGCGGTCTTGCGAAACGTGATTCGCTCGCCACTTAGAGGATTCGCGATGATCTGTCCTGCGTATGCCATTTGGTCGCTCCTTGCACAGGGTTCATTTGGTGCGACCAGTCTCGGCTCTGCGCCGGGCCCTGTCGTCGGCTGGAGCGACGATTTGGCTCTACTCAAACAGGACGAGTCTGATGTTGTCCCGCCGGGGGTCACCGGGACTTGGGTCGTAGTGAAGGCGTACTCCTGGTGGCCATGTGTGGCCGGCCGCCATTAGCTCGAACGGGTACGCCGGCAAGGCCTCCTGCACCCCGTCGCGTACGAGTCGCCTCGACGCTACGCCGCCGCCGCTGGAGGACGACGTCCCCGGCCCACCCCCGAGGCGACCTCCTCCTCCTGTTCTGACGGCCCTTTCGCCCCCTCCTTCGCCCACGGCTCGTCGAACTCGACCCGCCAGCGACCCTCATCGTCCTGCGCAAGCGCAAGCCGAGCACGGAAGCTTCGCCCCGAGCGGCCTCGAAAACCCGTTACCGGCTTCTCAGTTCGGCCGGTCTTGATCAGCTCGCGCGCGACCGACACCGGGAGCTGCTTGGAGGCCTTGCCCTTCCAGATCACGAAACCACAGCCTGGATCGTCGCGGGACCAGCAGGAGTATCCCTTGCGGTTCTCGACGATCTCGCGTCCGCAAACCGGGCACGGGCCGAGCTTGGCGCGCTCGATGCGGACCCCCGTCAAACGGTGATCGAGCTCGCCCACTGTTGATTCGGTGAACTTCACGATGTCGCCCATAAAGGCTCTGCGGGAGTCCGAGCCGGTCTCGATGTTGGCCAGCCTGTGCTCCCACTCACCCGTTAAGCCAGGAGAGGTCAAAGCGTGCTCGCCCAAAAGACGGATCACGTTGAGGCCCTTCTCGGTCACGACCAGAGCTCGGCCGTCGCGCTCGACGTAACCGACCTGGATCAGCCGATCGATGATCGCCGCGCGCGTGGCGGGGGTGCCGATGCCCGAGTCCTTCATGGCTTCGCGCAGCTCCTCGTCGTCGACCAGCTTGCCCGCGGTCTCCATGGCGCCGAGGAGGGACCCGTCTGTGTACCGCCGGGGCGGCTTGGTCTCCTTCTCCTCGGACCCGACCTCGGTCACGGCAGCTCCCTCGCCCTGCTCGAGCTTGGGGAGCTGCTGCTCGCGCCCCTCGTCGTCGTCGCGGCCCTCGTCGGTGTCGGCCGTCTCGCCGTAGACGCCACGCCATCCAGGCACCAGGATCCGCTTCCCACGAGTGCGGAAGACATGACCCTCGACGGTCGTCTCGACGCGCGTGTTTTCGATCACCGCCTCCGGATGGAATACGGCGAGAAAGCGGCGCACCACCATGTCGTAAACGCGCCGGTCATCGTCCGAGAACTTCTCGACCGGATGGCGCTCCGCGCGAGTGGGAATGATCGCGTGGTGGTCAGTGACCTTGCTGTCGTTGACAACCCGACCCAGCGGAAGCACGTCAAGCCCCAAAACGTATCTGGACGCCTCGGCGTACTCACGCTGCCCGCCCACGAGCCGCGCGATCGGCTTGATCGAGCTGATCATGTCGCTTGGGAGGTAGCGCGAGTTGGTGCGCGGATACGTGAGCGCAGCGTGCTCCTCGTACAACCGCTGGGCCGCACCGAGCGTGCGGCGAGCGGTGAAGCCAAAGCGAGCGTTGGCCTCGCGCTGCAGCGACGTGAGGTCGTAGAGGATCGGCGGGCGCTCCCTGCGCTCGGACTTCTCGAGCTTGGTGATCTCTCCCGTCCGTCCAGTACAGGCATCCACGATCGCGCCCGCCTCCTGGCCGGACTTGATTCGTGGGTTGGCGCCCGCGTGGTAGCGCCCCTCGTACGTCCGCCCGCTGGGTTGCGCCGTAGGATCGAAGGTCGCGTCCACGACCCAATAAGGCTCGGGCCGAAACGCCCTGATCTCCTCCTCACGCTGGGCCAGGATTGCCAGCGTGGGTGTCTGCACCCGGCCCAGGGACACCGCTCCGTCGAAGGCCGAGCGCAGTCGGATGGTGGCCGCCCGAGTGGCGTTCATGCCCACGATCCAGTCAGCCTCAGATCGAGACCGCGCGGCCGCCTCCAGCGAGGAGAGCTCGCTCGCGGGGCGCAGACGCTGGAAGCCGTCCTTGATCGCGTTTTGGGTCATGGAGTTCAGCCAGAGCCGTTTGACGGGCTTCTTCGATCCCGACTTCTCGTACAGATAGGCGAAGATCAGCTCGCCCTCCCGCCCGGCGTCGCACGCGTTGATGACCAGATCGACGTCGTCGCGCCCGAGCAGACGCTTGACCACCGTCATCTGCCTGCGCGAGCGGTCATCACGGACGACCAGCTTGAAGCGCTTGGGAACGATCGGAAGGTCCGCCATGCGCCACTTCTTGAAGCGATTGTCATATTCGTCGGGCTCGGCGAGCTGCACGAGGTGGCCGACGGCCCAGGTGACGATGTGCTCGGAGCCCTCCAGATAGCCCTCGTGCTTCTCGAAGGCTCCCGGCAGGACGCGAGCGAGGTCCCTCCCCACTGAGGGCTTCTCCGCGATGACGAGCGTCTTGGCCATGAGCTTGGGGAGGGTAGCGCCGTACGCGCCCGTACTCACAAGGCTAGAAAGCGCGGCCCCTTGGCGGGCAAAAATCGCCACACCTCCCACAGCTCCGGATGCCCTGGCGAAAAGTGCTCGCTATGAGGGCAATATCCGCCACACCCTTGCCGCGGGAGAGCGGTGTGGCGCTTTTTGCCCGCCTGAGTGGGCCCTGAGCGCCGCCAACCCCTACCCCGCGCACCCCCCCGTCCTGACGGGTCCGCTGCGCGCCTGCGCCCTGCGCAACTGGGTGCGAACCAGGTTGTTGGGCACCGCGAAGCCGCCGTGCCGGGAGCCTGGGCTCGCGATGGCCGCAAACACCGTGGCGAGCACCTGGCCGTGGGCGCTGATGACCGGCCCGCCCGAGTTTCCGGGCCGAACCAGCCCTCGCAGCTCGGTCACCGACCTCAGCACCGGTCCCTGCCCGTAGGCGTTTTCGGTCTCCACATCGCGTGTCTGCCCGATCCGGCCCGGTTGGGCGTTGAATGGCCCGTCCTGGGGATAGCCCAGGATCGCTCCCGAAGTACTGGGGGGCGCCGACGGCGCGATGGACAGACTGTGCGCGGCCAGGCCCGGCACCCGCAGAATCGCGATGTCATCGCGAGGATCGAAGTCAAGTGCCTGCGCCGGCAGCCCCGGCGCGTCGCCGTTTGCCTCCACGCGGGTGTCGCTCTCGCCGGCGACGACGTGGGCGTTCGTGACAACCATGTCCGGCGCCGCCACCCAGCCCGACCCCTCGATCCCCAGCCCGCAGGCCGTCCCGACCACCCGAACGACGCTCGCGCCGGCGGCTCTCACGCCCACCGCGGACAGAATCCCACGCGACGGCGGCGGCACCGTCGCGGCGGGACCGTGGATGGTGGGCAGTGGGTCGAAGCGGGCCAGGGCGTTGAGGATCGGTCCGGAGGGAGGCAGGAGCGCATTGAGGTCCCGCAGGATCGACGACTGCTGAACCTGCTGGCGCAGCGACGCCGAGTTCGTGGACTGGACCACCACCGCACCCACGATCCACGCGATCCCCAGCCCCACGCACGCGGTCAGAACACCCCCCAACAGGCCATCAACCGTCTGAAAGCCAGGGATTCTGAGCCGGCGACGGGCGCGCAGCCCGACCCCCTCCAGCCCCGCGGCGAGCACCCCGCCCGCAAGCAGCGCACCGAGCAGGCCAAACAGCGGCGCGTACTGGGAATGGGAGCCACCCGGCAAGATCAGCGGGGCGATGCGGGTGCCGACGAAGGCGCCCAGCGCGAATCCGAGCAGGGACAGCGCGCCCACGATGAACCCCTGGAGATAGCCGTACAGCGCAAGCAGCGCGCAAAAGGCGACGATCAGCCAGTCGATCGTGGTCACGGGGTCCGGAGACTATTGAGCCGACACCCTCGGCTCTCCCACTCCGCCGGGCTAGAGATCCAGGGAGATGGTCGCCCACACCTTATTTCCCGATGGTGCGCGGATCTGCAAGGTGAGCGGCCGGTTGTTGTAGATCGAGGTGTTGAGCTTGAAAAGCAACAGTTCGCCCCCTGTTGGTCCCACACCCGCCGTGGTGTTGGGGTTAGGTTGAGTCGCCCCCGGCATGAGAGGCGTGGACGTCCACGCGTACGGATTTATGGCCGAGTTCAGCTTGAGTGGGTAGTACTTGCGGCCGAGCGTATCGACGATGTCGAAGTTGTCCGTCGTCCTCCGGCTGTCCTTGGTCTGATTCTTGGCCCAGAGGAACACGCCGAACCAGAGCTGGCTGGCCGTCAGGTTCGCAGCGCTCTTGGGCAGGCCGATGAAGTAGCTCTTGTCCTCCGGGCTGTACTGATTGAGCTCGCGCGAGACCTGCAACTGGTAGACGACGTTGCCGGCGTTGATGAATGTGCCGTCGTTGTTGGCGTCCCCGTTGTGCATGGTGTGCTCCCCGCACGCGGACAGCAGCGATGCGGCGGCGATGACACAGACGGCGATCAGGGCGCGGCGGGCTCTCACGGCGAGCAAAATTCTAGTTCCGTCCCGCCACCGTGGCCCGCTGGCCGCGGTCGCGATTCTCCTCGAGGATCCGTCGCAGCCGCCGCAGCGACTTGGCCACCTGGCGCCGCGTCCAGGAGCGACCGCCCATCATGTCCATCAGCCGGTCAGACAGCATCACCGGCACAGTCTCGAGCGTGTACTCCACAACGGTCGTGCCGCTGGGGCCGGGCGAGAGCGTGTAGGTGCCGAGCATGCGCACACGGTTGAACTTGCCGCTGCGACCGTGCTCAATGATGCGGTAGGGCGGTTGCACCTCGGCGAAGGTCATGTCGCCCCAAGCGAAGCGCGCGAGCGGCGCTTTGATGCGGAAGCGGGCGCCGGCGCCTGTGCCGTAGGAGTTCTCTCGCGTGAGACGCCAGTCGACAAGGTAGTGGTCGGTGAACTCCGAGTGGTTGGCGATGTCCGCCAGGTACTCGAACACCTCTCCACGCGGCCTCGAGATCGTGGCGGAGACGGTGATGGGATCCACGGCGGGGCAGTCTAGGTCCTTCTTGCCCTACAGCGGGGAGGACCCTGGCCCGGCCGCGGTGGCTCGGCGCTGGGTTACTCGGGAGGATCGGGCGTTGTGGGTATCCGCGCCCGGCGTCTCCTGCGGGGCGCGCCGGGCTGCGGGACCGGTCTGGCGGTCTGGCGGGCCCGCTTGTCTACCACGCGGATCGAGCTTCCAAGCTCGGCGCCGTGCACCAATCGCGTCTCCTGAGGTGCCTCGGACTCGAACCCGATGCATAGCTCGCAGATGACTCGCGGACCCGCGCAAACGAATACGCGCTCGCCTGTCAATACCGTGCGGCCACAGCGGTCGCAGGGATCTCCGGTCCTCGTGTGCGTGGCGATGCTTCGGCGCAACATCGCCGCCTGCAGCATCGGCATCTGGCGGTCGGGGACCTCGCGGAGCTCGCTTGGTTCGGGCGGCAGGTCGTCCATCCCCCCACCTGTTCGCCGCTACAAGGCCCGTTCCTTTGGACTCTTTGGACATTCTCTCCCTGCATTTATCGCCTCTTTGACAGAGACGTTAGGATCGGATTTGCGAGGGGCGCTGGCCAGTTTCCGTCCGACACTTAGAGCCAGCGCGACTCGTCGTCCCCCAACAAGGAGTAACCCATGAAAGCGTGGATGTCGGGCAACGTCGCGGGGACCGGGACGTTTCGTTGCACTGAGTGCGACTACGTCCTATCCCTCGATGCAGTCGACGAATTGCCCACGTGCCCCAATTGCGGGGGGAAGGAGTTCGTTAGAGCGTCGCTATTCACGACCACTCAGACAGCGCTCGTCGAGGTGCCCGCTGAGACCGAAGACCGAGTGTGGCTGGAGGATTTGCGCCGGGGATTCGATGAACCGGGCCAGTATCTGGCCTATCGCTCGCCAGGAGGGGAGGTTCGCTCCTTCGCGCTCGAGCGGGAATGGACCCGAATTGGCCGGAGCCTGGCTGCAGACGTGCGCTTCGACGATCCAACGGTCTCGCGCCGCCACGCCTTGATCGTGCGCCAGCCCGATGGCTTGCGTGTGCTCGACGATCGCAGCCTCAATGGTGTGTTCGTCAACGGCGAGCGCGTCGAGTGGTCGACGCTCGCCGACGGCGACGAGATCGTGATCGGCCGCCACCATCTGCACTTCGTAGACGTGCCGGTCGTGTCCGGCATGCGTTTCTCGGCCCAAGAGGAGCGCACGCCGGCGTAAATGACTTGTCCGGGCCGGCTCATGAGCCGGCCCGCCGGCCGGAACATGTTCCGGCCGGGGCTGGGCCACATGTGGCCCAGCCAAAGAACCTATAGTCAGGCTCCACATGGCGGTCACGATCGCGGTTCTTTCCCAGAAGGGCGGCACCGGCAAGACGACCGCGGTGCGTACGGTCGCGGACATCCTGCGCCGCATCGAGGTCCGCGTGCTAGCCGTCGATCTCGACCCTCAGGGCAACCTGTCGGATTACTTCGACATCGATCCCGACGCATCACCCACGGTCGGGGACGTGCTCAGCGGCAGGGCACAGGCGGCCGATGCCATCCACGGCTCGATCATCCCCGCCAATCTGGGGCTGGCCGAGGCCGAGCTGATGCTCTCCGGGCGAATGGGTCGCGAGCTCACGCTCAAGCGTGCCCTGCGGGATGTCAAGGGCGGGTATGAGATCGTGCTGGTCGACTGTCCGCCGGCGCTCGGGTTGCTGACCGTCAACGCGCTCGTCGCGGCCGACTATGCGCTGCTGTCGGCCGAGGCGCAGTACTTCGCGCTCCAGGGGGTCGAGCAGGCCCTCGAGGTGATCGACCTGGCGCGAGAGAGTCTCAACCCGGACTTGCAGTGGCTCGGCGTGCTGCTGAACATCGCGGACATGCGCACCCGCCACTCGCGTGAGGCGTTCGGCTCGCTTCGCGAGCACTACGGCGAGAAGCTGCTGGACACTACGATCCGCGCTTCGATCGCCTATGCCGAGTCGGCCGAGCGCGCCGTCTCGATTCTCGACTACCGCCCCGACCTGGCGGCGGACTACCTCAACGTGACCGACGAGCTGCTGCGCCGCCTCCGCATGGACGACGCCCGAAGCCGGCTCGGCGCCCTGGTGGGCGGAACGCACGCAGCCGCCTGAGGGCGCTGATCGTCAAGCGGGGCGCCTACTCTGGCTGGTTATGCACGCTCGCGGTTGAGGCGCAAACGGTCCCTCTGGGCCGCGATGTCCGGTAGGATGCCGACCTTCCTCTGGCCCATGCGCTCTTTCCGGACCATTCGATTCTTCAGGATTGCGCTCGTACTCGGCTTGCTTGTGGGAGGCCTGGGTGTGGGCAGCGTCGCGCTGGCATCGATCCCCGTCTGGAGCGTTCAAAAGAGCCCGAACCGTGGCGGCGCCGGGTACACCAACGACCTCTATGGCGTGGCCGCGACTTCCGCCGACAACGCCTGGGCGGTGGGGTCCTACATAAAGGGGGCCGTGCTCGGCCCCATTGAGCCAGCTCGCAAGGCGGGCACTTTCGCCAAACGCCCTCCCTGGAGGACGGTAATCGAGCGCTGGAACGGCAAGGCGTGGAGGCTCCAGGCAAGTCCCGACCCTGGCGGGACCAATGACAGCTATCTCAGCGGCGTTGCCGCCGCGTCCGCCCACGACGCATGGGCGGTCGGCTACTACGAGAAAAAGCAGGCCACCGACCTCGCCCTGATCGAGCACTGGGACGGCAAGTCCTGGAAGACCGAGACGAGTTCCAGCGGCTCCCACGTCAGCGGTCTCAGCGGCGTTGCCGCCACGTCTGCCAGCAACGCCTGGGCCGTTGGCTATTTGCACAACGGCACCGACAAGCCGCTGATTGAGCACTGGAACGGCAAGGCTTGGCATACCCAGAAGAGCCCCAACCCCAGCGCCCCTGGTGGCGACGCCTACCTCGACGGCGTGGCGGGCGCCTCTCCTGACAACGCCTGGGCGGTAGGCGATTACTACAACGGAACCGTCGATCAAACCCTGATCGAGCACTGGAACGGCAAGTCCTGGAAGGTCCAGCCCAGCCCCAACCCTTCCGGCTCCAGCAACAACAATTACCTGGATGGCGTAACGGCCACCGGGGCCAACAATGCCTGGGCGGTGGGCTTCTCTGACTACGGCGCCATCGATCAGACCGTGATCGAGCACTGGAACGGCAAGACCTGGAAGGTCCAGCCCAGCGTCGACCCCAGCGGCCCATTACAAGACAACCTGCTCCTGGGCGTCGCGGCGACCTCCCCGAAGAACGCATGGGCGGTGGGCTGGGACATCAACTCCTCCGCGGCGCAGACCATGGTCCAGCACTGGAACGGCCACGAGTGGACGATGCAGGCAAGCGCCAATCCGGGCCGTGGCGCAGCTGTGTACGGCGTCACCGCCGTCTCCTCCCACAACGCCTGGGCGGTCGGCGCGCGCTCGACGAAAACTGTGCAGAGGTCCCTGATCGAACATGGACCTTGACCGCGGCGCAAACGACGTCCGGCCGTAGATCCTCGGCGCAAACGACTCCCGGCCCGGGTCGAGGGCACAACACGCGGCCACAGCGGCGGGATCACCGGTCAGCGGCCGGCGTGGATCTCCTCAAGAGGGCGGGCTCACACCGGGCATTTCTCGCCAAAGTCGGCCGCCGGATTTGCGCTTTGGCGCAAAAGGTGCGCTCGGCGAGACAAAGTCGCCGATACCGAAGTGAATCGGCCTACTTTGGTCGGTTATGCACGGTCCCCGGGTTTGGGCGCCGCGGTCTCTCGTCACACGGACCGCTGATATGTCCTGAACGCCCTCGTCGCAAACGCGAGGCACACCAGCAGCAGCGCCAGCAGGAAGCCGGCCCGGGAGGCGATGAGGCCCCAGTCGGGGTTTGCGGACACGGCTGAGCGGCCCGCCACCACCGCCCAGTTGACCGGGTTGAAGTCGGCCACGTGCTGCATCCAGGTCGGGATCAGGTTCTGCTGCATAAACGCCGAGGAGAGAAAGGTCAGCGGCAGCAGGACGAAGTTCATGATCGCGATCAGGGTCTCCTCGCGGCGGGCCAGCAGGGCGAGCCCATTCGAGATCGCACCGAAGGCCGCGCCGAGCATCACGGCGACCACGATCATCACCACGACCCCTCCGAAGCCGCCCGGAAAGCCCGCGCCGTCGATCAGCGCCAAGACCACGATGATCACCGACTGGATCGCGATCGTCAGCGACGAGTGGACGAGGCGGCCCGAGATCAGCGCGGTGCGCTTGACCGGCGAAACCAGAAAGCGGTCGGTGACGCCGCGCTCGATGTCATCGATCAGGGGCATCCCGCCCCAGCCCGACGCGAACAGCGCGGTCATCACGACGACGCCGGGCGCCAAGAACTCGATGTAGGAGGTGCCGTGAAAGCCGGGGATGTTGATGACGTTCTTGAACAGCGCGCCGAAGAGCAGAAGCCAGATCACCGGCTGGACGAGCGTGACCGCGATCCACCACGGCTGGCGCAGCAGCTCACGGACGTGCCGGATGGTCATGAAGTAGCTGTGGCGAACGATGGTCACTTCTTCACCTCCGTGTCCTCGGATTCGGCCTCCTGGAAGGTGCGGCCGGCATAGCGCAGGTAGACATCATCGAGCGAGGGGCGCGCGACGCGGACGGACGAGACCGCGATGCCTCTGGCCTCGAGCGCCTGAAGCACCGACGGCACGGCGCGCCCGCCATCCTCCGCACGGGCCCGCAGCGCACGGCCGTCGACGACGACCTCGCGGACGCCGGCGATCGGCTCAAGCGCTGGCCGCACCGCCCCGTCGGCCGCGGGCTCGTCGAGCTCGACGTAGACCGCATCGCCCCGCAGCTCGGACTTGAGCTCTTCGGGGGTGCCCTCGGCGACCACCTTGCCGCGATCGACAATCGCGACACGCGCGGCAAGCTGATCGGCCTCTTCGAGGTAATGGGTCGTCAGCAGCACGGTCTTGTCTTGCTCGGCCGCCAGGGCCGCGATCTGTTCCCACATATCGGCGCGCACCTCGGGGTCAAGCCCCGTGGTTGGCTCGTCAAGGAAGAGCACCCACGGGTCGTGGACGAGGGCCATCGCGATGTCCAGCCGGCGGCGCATTCCTCCCGAGTAGCCGCGCGCAATACGGTCGGCGGCGTCGGCGAGCCCGAAGAGCTCGAGCAGGTCCGTCGCGCGTTGCTCGAGCACCCGCCCGCGCATCCCGTACAGCTGCCCCTGAAGGCGCAGGTTCTCGCGACCAGTGGCCTGGATATCGACGCCCGTACCCTGAGACACGACGCCGATCGTGCGACGCACGCGGTCGGGTGAACCCATGACGTCCGTGCCCGCTACGGCGGCTTTCCCCTCGTCCGGGCGCGTGAGCGTGGTGAGTACCTTCACGGCGGTCGACTTTCCAGCCCCATTCGGTCCGAGCAGGGCAAAGATCGTGCCCCGCCGGGCGCGGAAGGAGAGTCCGTCGAGGGCGCGAACCGCCTTCTCGCCCTTCCCATACGTCTTCACCAGGGCGTCGGCCTCGATCATCACCTCCTCGCCGGCGGTGTCCTGCAATTGGTTTTGTGTCTCGGTCTCCATTAGCATTCTCTCGTTATATCAGATTCTCAATAGCTAAGTAATTCGTGACTTCAACAAATCCCCACAAAGCCCAGCTGATGCGCCGCCTGGGCGAGGAAATCCGCGCCGGTCAGCGGGCGACGGATGCGGTCGACGAGGCCGTGACCGAGCTTTTGGGGATCAACCGGACCGACTCGCGCTGTCTGGACATCCTCGAGCAGCATGGTCGCATGACCGCCGGCCACCTCGCCGTCCTGAGCGGGCTCTCCACGGGGGCCGTCACGGCGGTCCTAGACAGGCTAGAGCGCGCCGGTTATGCCCAGCGTGTGCCGGATCCCAGCGATCGCCGGCGCGTCTTGGTGCAACTCACCGAACGGGCCCAGGCGCTGATCTGGGAGCTGATGGGCCGCCCCATGCGCGAGGGAGTCCGACCCGTCATGGAGGCGCACAGCGACGCAGAGCTCGAGCTCCTACTCGAGTTCCACCGCCAGGCGCGAGAGTTCCAGGAGCGCCACGCCCAGTGGCTGCGCGAACAGGCCCCTAAGGACCGCACGCCCACCGATGACCCGTTGGCCCATAACGACTCGATCAGGACGAAACCGTGATCCTCAGGTACGTCGCGGCGATCGAGGTCGGGCCCTCGCTGCCGTTGACGTTGTGTTGGTTGCACAAAGCTTCGAGTTCGCCCTGAAGCTCGGCCTCGCGTCCGTTGGCCGCGGCCGCCTCGAACGCGTTGATGGTCGGTCCGTAGTAGGACCTGAACTCAGCGAGAAACTCCGACGGGGCGCCGGGATGGCTGAACATATAGGTGGCCCTTTCGAAACCGACCCTGTCTTCAGACACCCCCGCGGCTGCGAATCGCTCTCTCACGTTCGCCTCGATACCCCAGCTCATAGGACTGATGAATCCCTCCGGAGGCGGCGGCGAGTAGGCCATGCTGAGCTTCAAGAGTTGGGCGACGAACGTCGGGTCGTTGGGAATCCAGTTGCCCATGACGATTCGGCCGCCGGGTCGCGTGACACGCACTACCTCCTTGGCCACCTCGAACGGGCGCGGGGCGAACATCGCTCCGAACATGCTGATGACCAGATCGAAGCTGTTGTCCTCCAGGTCGTGTAGATCGGTCGCGTCGCCCTCTTGAAACCTGCAGTTGGTGATGCCAAGCCTTCGCGCCCGAGCGCTCCCGGCTGCCACGAGATTGCTGGCGATATCGACACCGAGCACGTTCGCGCCGAGCCTCGCTGCAGGTATCGCGGTGGTTCCGTCGCCGCACCCGAGGTCTAGAACCTCGAGGCCGTCGGTGATCTGCAGCTGCGCGACAAGCTCCTCCGCGCTCTCCCTCATGCTGGCTGCGATCCGGGTGAAATCCCCCTTCTCCCACAGCGCTTTGTTGGGATTCGTAGCCGTGGCTGCGTTCGGGTTCATATCCCCAATCTCCTTCCGGTCCCTAGGCGCTCCCGTAGCCCCGAGCGCGATCGATGCTCCCATGGCTATCCAGACCGGTCAATGACCGGCGTCACACAGGGCCGATTACACTCCCACCGACAGCCGGCCGGCGTGGGTAGCGGCCGCAGCGAATCCTTGGGGGGTATCAAATGCGCAATGGAGTAGAGCTGGTCGAGCGCGGCGACGAGCAGTGGGATTCCGCGCGTGCGGGATGGAACTTGGTCATGGACCAGCAGCCTGCGGCCGTGGCCCGGCCGCAGGACGCAGATGAGGTCGCGGCGGCCGTCGGTTATGCGCGCGAGAGAGGATTGCGCGTAGCCGGACAGGCCGAGGGTCACGGGGCAGGCCCGCTGGCTGGAGTGGGCGACGACACGCTCTTGATCAAGACGGGGCGTATGGCAGGGGCCAAGATCGATGCCTCGGGGCGCCGCGCGCGCGTTGGTGCCGGCGCCAAGTGGCAGGACGTCAGCGCCTTGGCGTCACCGGCGGGACTTGCCGGCCTATCCGGCTCCTCAGCGGAGGTCGGCGTTGTGGGTTACACGCTGGGTGGCGGGCACGGCTGGCTCGCACGCAAGCATGGCCTCGCCTGCAACAGCGTGGTCGCGGTCGAACTCGTGACGGCAGACGGGCAGCTGGTGCGTGCGGACCGCGAGAACGAACCCGACCTTTTCTGGGCATTGCGCGGCGGTGGCGGGAGCTTCGGCGTGGTGACGGCGCTCGAGTTCGAGCTCTACCCGGTGCCGGAGCTGTACGCCGGGATGCAGGTCTGGCCGTGGGAACGCACGGCGGATGTCCTTTCCACCTGGAGCGACTGGGTCTTCGATCTGCCGAACGAGATGGGGACGTGGGCGCGCATTCTCCAGGTTCCGCCCTTGCCGATCGTCCCGGAGCCCGTTCGCGGGCGCCAGCTCGTGGTCGTAGAGGCCGCTTACCTGGGGCCTGAGGAAGCCGGACGCGAGCTACTGCGGCCCCTGCGCGATCTCGGACCGGAGATGGATACCTTCGCTGCCGTTCCGCCCGCAGCGTTGGGCCACCTGCACATGGATCCCGAGGACCCCGTGCCCTTCGCCATGAGCGGACAATTGCTGGATGACCTTCCACCGGCCGCGATCGACGGCATCGTCGAGGCCGCCGGCCCGGGCTCGGGAACGTCGCTGCTTTCGCTTGAGTTGCGGATGCTTGGAGGAGCGTTGAGCGAGGCTCCTCCCGATGCGGGCGCCATCGCGCGCATCGATCAAACGTTCCTCACACTGGGCGTAGGCATGATCATGGACCCGACCATGGCGCCGGCGGTGAACGCGGATCTACAGCGCGTCGAAGACGCTCTGGAGCCGTGGGACTCGGGCGTGAAGTACGGCAACTTCGTGGATGTTCCAATCGATACCCGCACGTGCTATCCGCCCGAGACGTTTGAGCGGCTGCAAGAGGTGAAGGCGCGGTACGACCGGGAGGATCTGTTCCGGGGAAACCACGCCATCCCCTGCCCGGCCGCCGCCGGATAGCGCTACAGCTGGGGGCCTAAAGCCCTTTGACGTAGGCGCCCTGGGACTCGAAGGTGACGCGCGAGACGCGCGCCCACCCGCGGACCTCGCGCTCGAGCATCTCGATCACCATGCCCGTCTGCTCGAACTGTGTCCACACCAAGACGCTGGGCCCGGCGCCCGAGATGGTCGCCCCCAGCGCACCCAGCGCCGGCGCGCGCTCGAGCAGCTGCGCGGAGCGGGGGTAGAGGTGGGCGCGCCGGGGCTGATGCAGGCGGTCTTCAAGGCCGGCAGCGATCAGGTCCCAGTCGCTTGAGAGCAGGCCGAGCATCAGCATCGAGGCCCGGGCCACGTTGAAGACGGCGTCTGTCAGCGGGACCGACTCAGCCAGGGCGGCGCGCGCCTCGGTCGTGGCCACTGCGTGCTCGGGCACGACCATGATCGCCTCGAGACCGAGCGGTGCGTCGAAGCGGTGGGCGTTGCGCCCGTCGCAAACCACGAAGCCGCCCTTCAGCGAGGCGGCGGCATTGTCTGGGTGGCCTTCGAGCTCCGCCGCGAGCGCCAGCACATCGACGTCAAGCTCGAAGATGTGGTCGGCGGCCATCAGGCCGGCGACCACGGCCGCGCCACTCGCTCCCGCTCCGCCGGCGAGCGGGATCTCGGAAGAGATCCTGAATTCGAAGGCGTCCGCGGAATGGAGCCGTTCGAACGCGCGCACGACGAGGTTCGAGCGGTCGGTTGGGATGTCCAGGTCGCTGACGACGGCGAACGACCCGGTTTCGAGAACTTCGAGGTCGAGGTGAAAGTTCAGAGCCGCCGCGAGCACATCGAAACCCGGGCCGAGGTTGGCCGACGAACCCGGTACGCGCACCAGCCGGCGGCGTTCGAGACTCACACGCCCACAATGCCGTTGCCGGCGGACGGGATTGTCACGCGAGTACCGCTTCCTCGAGTGCCTGCAGCTCGGGCTCGCAGGCGACGATCGCGCCCGCCTCGGCCAGAGCGACCTGGGGGTCCTTGAGACCGTGTCCGGTGAGCACGCACACCACCGTGCTTGCGTCGTGGGCGCCGTGGGCCAACAGCCCCGCCACGCTCGCGGCGGAAGCGGGCTCGCAGAAGATCCCCTCCTCGGCCGCGAGAAACCGGTAGGCGGCGAGGATCTCCTCGTCGCTGACTGCCTTAACCGCTCCACCCGATGAGGTCATGGCATCCATCGCCTCCTCCCAACGGGCCGGATGCCCGATCCGGATCGCGCTCGCGACCGTCTCGGGATTCTCAACCGGGGCCCCTTGCACGAGCGGAGCCGCACCGGCGGCCTGAAAGCCGAGCATCCGCGGCCTCTCGCCGGCCTCCGTGAAGCCCCGCCAATAGGAGGTGATATTCCCTGCGTTGCCCACGGGAATGCACAAGGCGTCGAGCTTTGAGTCAAGTTCGTCGAGGAGCTCGAAGGCGGCCGTCTTCTGGCCCTCGATGCGCAGTTCATTGACCGAGTTCACCAGCGCCACAGGGTGACGATCGGCCAGCCGACGTACCAGCGCAAGCGCAGTGTCAAAGCCGCCCCTCAGAGCTACCACGCGGGCCCCATGGATAAGCGCTTGGGCGAGCTTGCCGCTGGCGATCTTGCCCTCGGGGACGATCACCGCCCCGCGCAGCCGGGCACGGGCCGCATACGCGGCGGCCGACGCGGCCGTATTGCCGGTCGAGGCACATACGATCGCCTTGGCTCCCTCGCGCACCGCCGCCGACACCGCACATGTCATTCCGCGGTCTTTGAACGATCCGGTCGGGTTGGCGCCCTCGAGCTTGAGCCATACGTCGGCGCCGGCTCGCTCTGAGAGTCGCGGCGCTGGGACCAGCGGCGTCGAGCCCTCGCCGAGCGACACCACGGGGTCCTGCGCGGCGAACGGCAGCCGGTCGCGATAACGGTCGATGACGCCCTCCATCGGCGCCAGCATGTCAAAGGCGGCTGCGTCGGGTGATCGAAGCGCCGTGCGCCGGATGCTCGTGGTGATTCTTTACCGGTTCTCTACATGGGGCGCGGCTCCATATGACAGAAGTCAGGGTGTGCATTCGGCCGGTGAGGAGGTGACCAGGCGGGCGCTCCCAAAGAGGAGTCAAGCATCGGTCAACTCCTCTCAATAGGTCTGACCGGCCAGGGCGAACTCCGCCCGTTCCCGATCCCTCCTCTCTCGGTGAACGGCGGAGCTACATAGAGACCCGCCGGCCTCCTCATCACTGATGCCGAAGCGCCCGGGGCCGCCGCGAGGCGGCTTCGGTGGTTAACGGCTCAGTTCGAAGGCGGTCGACGGCTCGGGCCAGCCGAACTTTGCGGATTCAGTTTCGGATAGCGCAACTCGATCAGCATCGTTCGCCGGGCTGGCCCGGGCTGGCGTCAGTCCCTAGGGACTGACGCCCTGAGATCCCTCGGGCGTGGGTGCCGAGGGATCGTTCTGCCAGAGGCCGAAGTCGTTGCCGTGCGGGTCCTTGCACGTCGCGAACCAACCCATGTTCGGCACTGGGCCCGGTTCGTTGGCCGTGCCACCGAGCTCCCTCACGCGCGCGACGCCGGCGTTTATGTCATCGACGTCGAAATACGACCGGGTGCCGCGCTTGCCCGGCTCCATGTTGGTGACGGCCGCTGCTGTCTGCTCGCCGATCCGGGCCATGTGGTACTCGAATGGACCAGGGAAGGACTGGAACTCCCACCCGAATAGAGAGCTCCAGAACTCGCGCCCCTTGCCGGTGTCATCCGCAGGGATCTCGAACTGAACGATCTGGCCGGGCAATTGCTCTCCTCTCGATCGGGGTCGGGGACCTGCCTGCTAGCCCGACTTGCACGCCGACGTGGCCATCGTGACGGTCGACTGCGTCGATTTGCCGTTGTGGCCGGTGAAAGCGACACCCGCCTTCTGAGCATGGCGACAGATGTTCCCATTGAGGACCAGGATGCCCTTCTTGCCCCCGTTGATCGTGAGCGTGAACGCGCTCATCGGCAGATCGGGGAGTCCGGGGAACGTGGTGACCAGCTGGGACTTCTTGCTGACCGATGTCTTCGCGTGCAGGTCAATGGCGGCCTTACCTCGCAACGCGAGGAGCAGGGCCGGGAAGGTCCGGTACTTGTGGCCGTGAATGATCTTGATGCCCTGCACGAGGTAGACGTCCCCGGTCAGCGGCGAAGTCAGCAGCGGAGTCTTCACACGTGCGCTACCGACGATCGTGCTCGCCGGACATGTGTCTGCCTTGGCGTCCTTGACCGAGCAGACATGGTTGGAGTTTGTGGGATCGAGCGCGATCGACAGAGGCAGGGTGACTGTCGACAGCTTGATGTTCGACTGCCCCGGACCCTGCGTGACCGTTGCGGTCAGCGTGGGGTGCTTGTTGACCGTGGTCTCTCCTTGACCACTCAGCCCCAAATTGACGTTGGGCCCGAATGGAAGCTTCGCGCAGTTGATCGCGGGAACCGGCGTCTTGCTCCTCGCAAAGGCGCTCTGGTTCGTCGTGGAGGTGAGCTTCAGCTTTGAAATCTGTCCCTTGGGGACGCAGCCGGTCGGGTTGGTCAGGAATGCCTTGCCCTTAGGGTTGCTCTTACCTGACGCGGGCGGTTTGCACGTCCCGAGCACGTTCAAGCTCACGCACGACCAGCCCCGCTGGGAGTTGTGGCCCGTGTCGCCGGGGACGCCCCAGAAGATCAGCGTCGAGCGGACAAGCTGGGAGCCAGAGGGCACCTGGATCGTGAAGTACAGGTTGTACGGCGGATTCTTGTTGACGGTGCCGCATACGTCGACCTGTTGTTTGAGCAGGGCGACATAGAACGAGTAATCGGTGGCGTAACCCTTGCAGTGCGATGAGCTTGGGTTCATGTTGTAGACCGATTCCCCGACGAAGGCGTTGATTGCGGTCTCAAAGACCTCCAACTGCACGACCCCCACCTGGGTATTGCTCGGACACGTCCCACCGGTGAGCGCTGACTCGCTGCACTTGGGAGTTGCCTGCGGGTTTGAGACGAGGCCCGGTGGAATCGCGACACGGATCGACTTGACGGTGCCGTTCGGTTGGCTGGCCCCAGTGATGGTCTTCGTATTCGCCACGATGAAGTCCGTGACGCCGACGAACGGATGACCACCCGACGCCTGGGCCGGCGGGCCCGTGTACTGGCGGTCGTTCATGCCGCTGTAGTCGCCGTTGTATACCCCGGCCACCCAGCATTTCTTGACGCCCAGCGGTGTCTTGCAGCCGTTCTGGATGCCGAACTTGGTGGATGCCGCTGCCGCCCTGTGGGCGGGCGCTCGCTGGTGGGCCGATGCGCTTACTGAGACCAGCGCAACGCCTACTGTCGCGACCACAACTGCGAGCGTCAACCGTCGAAACACCGCTCTACCTCCCGAGTAGATGAGCAGATCCTGGGTGGGCATCCTATCGTCAGCGCGACGTCGTGGCGCCAGTCGTTTCCGTGAGTGGGAAGCGCGACCCCGAACTCCTTCGGCGGAGGTTCCGACTCGGAGACTCGCCGCCCCTACTCGAACTCCTCCTCGAGCACCCTGATGGCGCGCGGGGGGGCGCGCAGAACCTGTAGGCCGGCGATCTCCTCCATGGCGTCTCGGAAGCGCGATTCGAGTACTCCGTGGACAACCATTACCAGCCGAGCTTGCTCGCCAAGCCCCTTCTGCACGACGGACCTGACCGATACCCCGTGGCCGGCCAGGACCTGGGCCACCTGCGCGAGCACCCCCGGCTCGTCGGCCACCTCCAGATAAAGATAAAAAGACGACGCGACGTCCTCGATGATGCGCAGCCGATGGGCGGCAGCTGGCGTAGACGCCGGCGGGATCATCGCGCTGATCACATCGCCGAGCACGGCGCTCGCCGTCTGAGGACCACCCGCGCCGGGTCCGGACATGGTGATCTCGGTGATCGTTTCTGACTCGACGGTGACCGCATTAAAGGGGCCGCCGATAGACGCGAGCGGGTGCCCGGGATAAAGGAAGGCGGGGTGCACACGCACCGACAGTCCATCGTCAATGCGCTCTGCGGTTCCGATCAGCTTGAGCCCGAGTCCGAGCTCGCGCGCGTACTCGAGGTCGTCCGGCTGGATGTGCTCGATCCCCTCGTAGCGGACCTGGTCGATATGCACCGGCGTTTCGAACGCCAGCCGCGCGAGGATCGCCATCTTGGCCGCGGCGTCGCGGCCGTCCACGTCCTCGGAGGGGTCGGCTTCGGCGTAGCCGCGCCGTTGCGCCTCGGCGAGCGCCTCGGCGAAGGTCCCGCCGGTGCGGTCCATCTCGGTGAGGATGAAGTTCGTGGTGCCGTTGACGATGCCGTGTACGCGGTCGATGCGGGCGCCTGCCAGCGACTCCTGGATCACGCGGATCACGGGCACCACCCCTGCCACCGCGGCCTCAAAGCGCAGCTGCACGCCCTGCGCGCGGGCCACCTCCCACAGCTCCTCCCCGTGGCGGGAAAGGAGCTGCTTGTTGGCGGTTACGACGTGCCGCCCCGCGCGCATTGCTTCGAGCACGTAGTCGCCGGCCGGCTGCAGGCCACCCATCAGCTCCACGATCAGGTCGGAGCGGCCGAGGATCTCCTCGAAGCTGCCCCGCTGTCTGGTCAGGATGCCCGAGAGCTCGGGTCTGAGTCCGGTTATGCGCTCGATCCGGGCGGCCTGCGCCGGCAACAGTGCGGCGAAGGCCGAACCCACCGTCCCGTGGCCAAGCAGCCCGACGCGAAAGGTTCCATCACCCGAGATCACGGCCGGCCAGATCGTCATAGCTCTCGCGGCGGACGACCACACGCGCCGAGCCGTGGCGGCAGAAGATCACCGGGGGCCGCGGCACGCCGTTGTAGTTGTTGGCAAGCGCGTGCCCGTACGCGCCGGTCGCGGGCGTCACAACCACGTCGCCGGGCGCTGGGCCGGGGAGTCGGAGGTCACGTGCGATCACGTCTCCCGACTCGCAGTGCTTGCCCGCCAGATGGCAGCGCTGCGTCGGGCGCTTGAGCGGGCGATCGGCGATCACCCCGTCGTAGGCGGACCCGTAAAGCATCGGGCGCAGGTTGTCCGACATGCCTCCGTCAACCGCGACCCAGGTCGAGACGTTGTGCTTGACCGTTTGGACCGTGTAGATGGTCACGGTGGAGTTCGCGACCAGCGCTCGTCCCGGCTCCAGCAGCAAGCGCTTTTCCGGTCCCAGTGAATGGTGCACGGCGTCGGCGACGGCCGCGATGTACTCGGCGATCGACGGCACGCAGTCGGACGCGGTGTATGCGACGCCGAGACCGCCGCCGAGGTTGTAAACCTCGAAGTCGCCGAGCCCGGCGAGCGCCCTTACCGCGGCGCGGAAAGGCTCGAGCTCCAGCAGCTGTGAGCCAATGTGCGCATGGAGCCCCACGAGCTTCAGGTGAGGCGTCGTTTGCGCGCGGGCGATCGCTTCGGGCGCCTGTTGCATCGAGAAACCGAACTTGGAGTCGGCCTGCCCGGTGGAGATCGCGTCGTGGGTTTCCCCTGCGATGCCCGGCGTGACCCGGATCAGAACTTCCTGGCCCCTCCCCTCGGCAGCGTTGCCGACGTCAAGCTCTGCCGCGATCCGTTCCAGCCGGTCGAAGTCGTCGAAGGAGTCGAGCACGACGTGACCCACCCCGGCCTGGATGGCCTCGCGAAGCTCCCGCTCGGACTTGGCGTTGCCATGCAGATAGATCCTCTGCGGATCGAAACCCGCCCGCAGCGCCAAGGCCAGTTCCCCGCCGGACGCCACGTCGCACGCAAGCCCCTCGGTGGCGAGCAGGCGGTAGACGGCCGTGCACGGAAACGCTTTGGAGCCAAACAGGACATCGCAGTTGTGGTGTCGTTGTCGGAGCTCGCGCAGAAACGAGCGTGCCCGCACGCGCAGGTCGTCTTCTGAAACCACGTATGCCGGCGTCCCGAACTCGCGCGCCAGGTCCACAAGGTCACACCCTCCGATCTCGAGCCGACCGCACGCGTTCACCCGGGTGTCGAGGGGGAATGCTCTAAAGCGCTGTGCGGTTGGCTGCGCTCGGTCGGCCGAGGTCGCAGGCCCGCGTTGTGCGCCCCTCCCGGTGTCGTTGTCAAGCGCTGCTTTCACGGGCCGTCGATCATGCCATGATCGCGCCATGCGCCGGCCTGTTCGGACCGTGAGCGCGCCGCTTCCTGCGCAGACCGGGGTCTGCGAGGGGCTCGCCTACTCGCTGTGGCTGCCCGCGCCAGAGAAGGTGACGCTTGGCGGCGTCGTGGTTCTGCACGGCGCGGGGTCATGCAAGGAGAGCCACCATGACTACGCGCGCGCGTTAATCGTTGCGGGCCTCGCCGCGGTTACCTTCGATCAGAGGGGCCACGGTGAGAGCGAGGGGGAGTTGGACGGCCGTCTCCTCGCTGACGTTGCGACGATGGCTTCGCTGTTGCGGTCCGCCTGCGAGCGACCGGAGCTGCCGATTGCGCTGCGCGGGTCGAGCATGGGCGGCTGTCTTGCGATTCTTGCTGCGCCGCTCGCAGGGGCGAGCGCCGTGGTGGCGATCTGCCCGGCCAGCCCGGAAGGCCTTCGACGTGGGCTGCAATCCGGGCGATTCCAGTTTGAGGCCGACGCGTCGGCTCTGGATGCAGTCCTGGCCGATTGCAACCTGCATTCTGCGATGCAGGAACTCAAGCTGCCTGTGCTGCTCATGCACGCCTCGGGCGATGAGCAGGTGCCGGTTGAGCATTCACAACAGCTGGCGAAGCATTTCGCCTCTGACAAAAGCCGCTTGATCGTGGTGCCCGGCGGCCACCATCGCTCGATCCAACATGACCCGGAGCTACAGGCGGCGAGCGTCAAATTCATCCTGGCAGCGCTGGCCGAGGCCCCGCCGCGCGCCGGTCCGCAAGGGCCTCAGACCGCCTCAGACGAATCTCACACCGGACGTTGAGTCGCCGCTTACCGGTTCTGCCAACATTAGTAAAACGATGGCACCCCCCTCGAAATCATTCGGACGCGATCGCGGGCTCCAGTACCGCATGGTCCTGACGATGTTCCTGCTTGGGCTCGTCTATGCCGTGCTGGTGGGCGCGCTGGTCGCGGCGGGCACGGGCGCGATCACCATCGTGGTCATCGCCGCGGGTCTGTTCCTGGTTCAGCTGTTCACCTCCGACAAGATCGCCCTGTTCTCGATGGGCGCCCGCGAGGTCTCTCCGGAGCAGGCACCCGAGCTCCACGCGATCGTCGACCGGCTGTGCGTGGCCGCCAATGTGCCCAAACCCAAGGTCGCGATCGCGCAGACGCCGATGCCCAACGCATTCGCCGTGGGAAGGTCGCCCAAGGCCGCCACGGTGTGCGTGACGACGGGGCTCCTTCAGCTGCTCGAGCCCGCAGAGCTGGAGGGCGTCCTCGGCCACGAGCTGACCCACGTTCTGAACCGTGATGTGATGGTGATGACGATCGCGAGCTTCTTCGCCTCGATCGCCGCCTTCATCACACAGATGGGCTTCTGGTTCGGCGGCTCCTTCAACGACAACAACAACCAGGGCGGGGCGATCGCCTGGGTCGCCGTCATCGCGATCTCCGCAGCTGTCTACATCGTCTCGTTCGTCCTTCTCCAGACGCTCTCGCGGTACCGCGAGTTTGCCGCGGACCGCGGCTCAGCGATCATCACCGGCCGGCCGAGCGCTCTGATCTCCGCGCTGCTGAAGATCTCGGGCACGATGGGGCGGATTCCTCAGCGCGACATGCGCGCCGCCAACGGCGAACTAGCCGCCTTCTACATCTTCCCGCCAAGGGCCAAGCAGACCGTGGCGACGCTGTTCTCGACCCACCCGCCGCTGGAAAAGCGGATCGAGGCGCTCCAGCGCTTCGAGGCGCAGCTGCAGGGCACGGCCGCTTAACCCGCTCCAAGCGCCCATCCTCTAGATAATTCCCGCGATGCCTCCAGGCTCGCCGCCTCTTCCACCGGCGGTCATCCTCTGCGGCGGCGCCGGAACCCGCCTTCGCTCAGACGCCCCGTCGATTCCCAAGCCCTTGGTGGAGATCGGAGGCCGCCCGATCCTGTGGCATGTCATCCAGTTGTTCGTGGCGCAGGGCTTCTCAGAGATGCTGCTGCTGACCGGCTTCCGGGCCGACGCGATCGAGAGGTTCGTAGAGTCGGAGCATTGGCATTCAGGCACCTCCGTGCGCTGTTTGTGGACCGGGACCGAGACGCCGACCGGAGGCCGTCTGCGCCGCGCCGCGGAGGTGCTGGACGCGCCTACCGTGTGCGTCACGTATGCGGACGGCCTTTCGGACATCGACCTCGGTCGGCTCGTCGGGCACCACCGCGACCATAAGGCGGCCGCGACCATGACCGTCGTCCAGCCGGAGCTTCCCTTCGGCGTCGCAGAGCTCGACGGCGGCGGGATCGTGTGCGGCTTCGAGGAGAAGCCGCGCAGCTCGCACTGGGTCAATGGAGGATTCTTTTGCTTCGAGCATGGAGTGCTCGAGCGTTTGGAGCCAGACTCGACGCTCGAGCGTGAGCCGCTTGCACAGCTGGCCGCCACCGGGGAGCTGCGAGCCTTTCGCCACGTCGGCTTCTGGCGCTGCATGGATACGTACAAGGACGCGGTCGCCCTCAATGAGTTGTGGACGAGCGGCGGTGCGCCGTGGAAGATCTGGTGAGGGGAACGTACCCCAACACAAAGCTTGCAGGGCACCGGGTCCTCGTTACGGGCGCCTATGGGCTGATCGGCTCCTGGCTCGTCGCGGAGCTGGTCGCGGCGGGGGCCCAGGTATGCGCCATACGGCGGGACAGACCGCCGCGCTCGGCGCTGACAACGATGGGACTCGAGTCCCGCGTGGCGGTCGTCGAAGGTGACATCTGCGCGGATGGCCTGGTCGCGCGCGCGCTCGCCGAGTACGAGATCCAGTCGGTGTTCCATCTCGCCGCCCAGACGCTTGTGGGGTCGGCGTGGCGCTCTCCGGTTCCGACGTTCGAGACGAACATCCGCGGGACATGGACGCTGCTCGAGGCCTGCCGCCACTACGGCGTGGGGTGCGTGATCGTGGCCTCGTCCGACAAGGCCTACGGTCCGCAACCATCGCTTCCATACACGGAGCAGACGCCGCTGAAGCCGCTATCTCCATACGAAGCTTCCAAAGCGGCGGCAGACCTGCTCGCTCGCTCATATTGGTTCACGTGGCAGCTCCCGGTTGCCGTCACCAGGCTCGCGAACGTCTACGGCGGCGGCGATGCCAACGCCTCCCGGCTCGTGCCCGAGGCCGTGGTTGCCGCCCTGAGCGGTCGGGCGCCGGTGATCCGCTCGGATGGCACGCCCGAGCGCGATTTCCTCTACGTCGAGGACGCCGTCGGGGCGTACTTGGCCCTCTGGGACGCGCTCGCCCACGGCCCCGCCGGCTCTGGTGGGGTGGCCGGGGAAGCTTTCAATGCGGGTGGTGGAGTCCCGCACTCGGTGCTCGAGGTTGTCGAGCTGACCTGCCGGCTCGCCGGCACGGCAGTCCAGCCCGACGTACGGGGCAGCGGGACCCCGCGTGGCGAGATCGGCCGACAGTGGGTCGATTGCTCAAAGCTCCATGCTTTGACCGGCTGGGAACCGGAAGTCGGCCTGGAGGAGGGACTGCGGCGCACGATCGACTGGTACCGAGCCCATCCCGAGTGGATGGGCCGGTTGTCACAGGAGTCTGTTCCAACCCTGTGACGGTCGTACCGCGACCCAGGCGGAGCCCGTAAGCTGATCCCGATGGGACTGCTCGACGTCATCTTGGGGCGACGCAAGCTGCCGCCGCCGGCCCCAGACAGACTGTTTGCGATCTCGACCGCGTACGTGACGTTCGAGACGCAGCTTCAGATCAGCTCTCGTGGGTCGGCGGGGATCGTCTTTCATCCGCTGCAGACCGCCGACTTCCTTTCCATCGTGCGTGACACCGAGGAGGTCGTCCGAGCGACGGCATCCGACGCTGCCACGACGGTCGAGAGCTCGAACGACCCCTACGGGTATCGCTGGTTGATCCTGCGCGGCAAGGACTTCGACCAGCTGGTGGTCGGGATCAACGCGGTCAGCGGCTCGCTCGAGTCCGGTGGCTACGGAGACCGCCTGCTGTGCGCGGTGTTCTCCTTCGAGGACGAGCGCAAGCAACCGATCTATTGGATCTACAACTACAAGCGTGGCGCGTTCTATCCGTTCGTGCCGGAGGCGGGAACAATCACACCAGGAGGCCCGCCTCCGGGCACTTCGGACACAACGCACATCGCGGGTGACGCCCCGGCGACATCAAACCAGCGTCGCGACAACGAACGAGAGCTGGTGCTCAAGGCCCAGGTGGGGTCCGAGCTCCCGGTCGAGTCGGAGCTCGAACGCTGGTTTCCGCTGTGGGGAATCCCGATCTGACCGCGGGCCGTCCCCGCGGCCGGCAGTAGAAACCGCGGGTCGTCCGCCGCCGCCCGGCAGCAGAAACCGCGGGCGATAACCGCCGCCGGCAGTAGAAACCGCGGGCGATAACCAGACCGGGTGCAGCAGCGATCGAATTCCCCAGTTCGTCCCCCTGACCTGCAATCCTCTGCGGTGGACCATTGCGCGGCCTGACGCCGCCGCCTATGTTGCTCCAGCCCCATGAGACTGCCGAATCTCATTGGCAAAGACGATCGATCGACCCGGCCGCCACTGGACAGGCTGTTCGTGCTTTCTCACGCGCGGTCACGGTTGGAACGCGAGCATCAACTCAGGCCGCGTGATACCGGCGCAATCGTCTTTCATCCGGTCCCGCCCAGCGGTTTCGTCTGCATTCTTCGCTGTGCAGAGGATGCGGTTCAGGAGACCGCGGCGGGGAGTGCGGTCGAGGGCTCGAACGATCCGTTCGCGTTCGGCAGGCTGGTTCTGCGTAACGATGACTTCGACGAACTCATCGTCGACGTCCATGCGATCAGCGTCACGCTCGAATCAGCAGGCTGGTGGGAAAAGTTGCTGTGTGCGGTGTTCTCGTTTGAGGACCCGCGCGACCGGCCGACCTACTGGGCGTTCAATTACCACTCGGGAACCTTCTATCCGATTGCACCTAGGATCGGAAGCCGACAGCGCGATGCGCAGCGCGAGCGGCTGCTGAAAGGCCAGCTTCGAGCCGACGACACGGTTCAGCCGGAGCTGGGCGCGTGGTTTCCAATGTGGGGAATCCCAATCTGAGCGCTCGCCGCCACCGGGAGTTAGTCGCTTAGCCTGAGGCCTGGATATCCTGGCCACAGGGTGCCTCCTACCGTCCTTGTCACCGGAGGTGCGGGCTTCATCGGCTCGCACGTCGTCGACTCCCTTGTTGGCGAGGGAAAGCGGGTCATCGTGATCGATGATCTCTCGGCCGGGGACCCTGAGCGGGTCAACGATGAGGCCACGCTGGAGACGGTGGATATCACCGACCGGGCCAAGCTGGACCCGCTGGTGGACAGCGCCTCTCCTATCGCGATCTACCACCTAGCCGCGCAAGCATCGGTGACTGCCTCGGTGACCAGCCCACTGCGTGACTGCCAGGTCAACGTGGAAGGAACCCTCAACCTCCTCGAGGGAGCACGGCGGTGTCGAGCCCCGCTCGTCTTCACTTCAACGGGGGGCGCGCTGTACGGCAACGACGCTCCCATCCCCACGCCGGAAACGTTCATCCCCTCGCCCCTCGCGCCCTACGGTGCATCGAAGTGGTCCGCAGAGGCTTACATCAATACCTGGGCGAACTCTTCGCGCCTACCCCATGCCGTGGCGAGACTGGGCAATGTGTACGGGCCTCGTCAGAGCCCACACGGTGAGGCGGGAGTTGTTGCGATATTCAGTCACGCGCTGTGGAGCGGCGAGCGCCCGCGGATGTTTGGTCAGGGCAAGCCAACCCGCGATTACATCCACGTCGCCGACGTGGTCGAGGCCCTGCTGCGCGCCACGGGGACGAGCGGAACGTTCAACGTCGCTACCGGGATCGAGACCTCGGTGGAGGACCTTTACTCGCATCTTGCTCAAGCGGCCGGCAGCTCGATACAGCCCGAGCTGTTGCCGCTCCGGGAAGGAGAGCTCGAACGGTCCTGCATGGATTCCTCGCTCGCGGAGCGCGTACTGGGATGGCGCGCCCGCGTTGCAATCGCAGACGGGCTCACGGAGACCTATCGCGAGCTGGTCGAGGGGTTTGAGGCACGGGAGGGGATCGGGTCACCCGTCAACCGAGGATGACCCAGGCACGATCTCAAGTGATCTTGTGTAGATTCGGGATGATGCTGCACTTGCTATCTGTGGCAAACACACAGCTCCATAATCCGACGGTGTTTGGGGGAACGGTTTGACTGACACGTTTGTGGTTACCGGAGGGGCGGGGTTCGTCGGCTCGCACCTGGTAGATGCCCTGCTCGCGGAAGGCAATCGGGTGGTCGCGATCGACGATCTTTCCGCTGGTGACGCCAGCCGGATCAACCCGGAGGCCGACTTCGAGACTCTCGACATCGACGACCCTCAGGCTCTGGATTCGGTCCTCGACGCAGCTTCCCCCACCGTGATTTATCACCTCGCGGCACAGTCCTCGATCACCAAGTCGGTCAAAAACCCTCGGCGGGACTGCGACGTCAACGTTCGCGGAACGCTCAACCTGCTCGAGGCGGCGAACCGGATCCAAGCACCGCTCGTGTTCACTTCAAGCGCGGGCGCGCTGTACGGCAACGTGGCCCCGCTTCCGACTCCCGAACGGTTCGTTCCGTCTCCGATTGCGCCATACGGCGCTTCCAAATGGGCCGCCGAGGCCTACATCAACACATGGGCCAACTCATCCCGTCTGCCCCACACCGTCCTGCGGCTCGCCAACGTCTACGGCGCGCGCCAGAGCCCTGGCGGCGAAGTGGGTGTGGTGGCGATATTCAGCTACGCCTTGTGGCGGAGCCAACGGGCACGAATGTACGGCCACGGGAAGCCAACCCGGGATTACATTCAGGTCGCTGACGTGGTCGAGGCCATGATCAGAGCAAGCGGCGTCCGGGGCACCTTCAATGTCTCGACGGGGTTCGAAACCTCGGTCGAGGACGTCTATTCGACCCTCGCAGGCGAAGCTGAAAGCTCCATCGAACCCGAGTTGCTGCCGCTGCGAGACGGCGAGTTGCGGCGCTCCTGCATCGATCCATCACACGCAGAGCGCACGCTCGGCTGGCGCGCTCGCATAGGTGTTAAGGACGGCCTGCGCCGGACGTACCGCGAACTCGTAGCGGAGTTCGAAGCGCGGGAGCCTGCCGCGACAAGCTGAGAACGGCGCGGAAGATACGCTGCGTGGCTATGGACTACACGATCAAGAACCTGCGCGAAGTCGAGGACCAGGCACCCAAGTTCGGGTTCGACCAGGTCCAGGAAGCCCGATTCCCGTACCGCGACCTGGAGGCCGAGGCCACCGGGATGGCGTTTCACCGCGTCAAGCCCGGGCAGCGCCAGGGCTTCGCCCACCGGCACAAACAGGCGGAGGAGATCTACGTCATCCTGGCCGGATCTGGCCGGATCAAGCTCGATGACGATATCCGCGAAATCGGGCCGCTCGACGCGATCCGCGTCGCGCCGACCGTCGCGCGTGCATTCGAGGCCGGCGATGGTGGCCTCGAGCTGCTCGCTTTCGGGCCCCGGCACGAGGGCGACGGCGAGATCCTCCGCGAGGACTTCTGGAGCTCCGAGGACTTCTAGGCCACCTGTAGGGTCCGCGCAAACCACGCGGGAGCAGTACTTCAGTCCGGGATCAGCCCCTCGCCGCTGAACCCTCCTCGTGCCTCCTGAAACGAGACATCGGGTGGCGGCAGGATCACGTCCGATGGCACCAGGTGGTCCTCCGCAAGCTGGCGCCCGTGTGATCGGATCAGCGCAAGCATCTGCGCGAAGGTCGCCCTGAAGACCTCCTCATCGCCCGCCGCGCACTGATCGACCGCCTTTTGATCGAGCTCGCGGAGCTCCTGTGCGTTGCCCTCGTCGAGCTCGAACTGTCCCTCGGTCGCGATCCGGACGATCATCGAACCCCTGGCTGCACCTCGGCCGGCTGACGCCGTCGGCTACTGGGCCTGCTCTTCGGGCTGTTTGGCGCCCTGCTGGGCATCGGCGGGTGTCCCCGCGCCGAGCTCGCCGCTGGGAGTGGAGCCACTTGCCAGCTCCGCCTTCATCTTCTCGAGCTCGGAGTCGACCTGGCTGGTGGAGGACAGCTCGCGCAGCTGGCGGTCGATGTCATCTTCGCCCGGGCCAAGGGCGGTCAGATCCTGGAAGGTTCCGCTCGCCTCGAGCTCGCCCACTGCGTCCGCGCGGGCTTTCATGTTCTCGGTCTTGTCGAGGGCGCGCTGCATGGCCAGCCCGACATCTGCCATCTCCTCCCCAACGCCGGTTGCGGCTTCGGAGATCCGCACCTGAGCCTCGGCCGCCGAGTACTGGGCCTTGATCACTTCCTTCTTGGAGCGGAACTGCTCGATCTTGGTGCGCAGCCGCTGCTCGGACTGCGTCATCTGTTCCTGCTGCTTCTCTAGCTCTGCTACCTGTCCGTCCAGCGACTGCAGCTCGGCCTGGGCGCCGTTCTTGCGCTCGAGCGCGGTACGCGCGAGCTCTTCGTTGCCCGCCGCCAGCGCCTGACGAGCCTGGGTATCCAGCTTCACGAGCTGTTGTTGCAGGTTCTGCTCCTGAAGCTGGAGGCGCTTCTTCGACGTGACGACGTCGGCGATCCCCTTCTTGACGTTCTGGAGCAGCTCGATCTGCTTCTGGTAGCTGTACTCGAGAGTCTCAGCGGGATCCTCGGCTCGGTCGAGCAGCTTTGAGATCTTGGCTTTGATGACGGTCGACATGCGCCCGGACAGGCCCGGCATCGCATCCTCCTTGGCGGTTATCAGGTCAGGCACTACAAGCGTAGCGGGCATGCAAGGGACGCGGATAGGATCGGGCGAATCGACCAGGAACGCGTCAGCCCCAAGGCTCCATCGGAATCGAGCGCCCAGCTGATTCGCTGGATGGGCATCACCGACGCCAACAGCGCCGGCAATGTCCACGGCGGCACGATCATGAGACTGGCCGATGAGGCCGCGGCGCTTGCTGCGATCAAGCACGCCCGCAAGCGAGTTGTGACGGTCGGGATGGACAGGATGGACTTCCTGGTGCCGATCTATGTCGGCGATCTGGTCACGCTGAGCGCGACCGTCAACGCGGCCTGGAACACCTCCATGGAGGTGGGTGTGCGCGTCGAGGCAGAGAACCCGCGCGCCGGCACGGTTCGTCATACCAATACGGCCTACATAACCATGGTCGCGCTCGACGAGAGCGGTAACCCCGGTCTCGTCCCCACGCTCCGAGCCGAGTCGCCCGTCGAGCAGAGGCGAATGCGCGAGGCGGAGCTCCGCCGCGCCAACCGGCTCTCCGAGCGCGCTCAGATGCTGGCCCACCGCGAGCGACATGAACGGGAGCCCAGCGCGCCCTAGCCCCGACCGGCGCCCGTTTGTGGCGTCCTCGATAACTTCCGGGTGGATGAGAAGGACCAGGTTGTCGACCGCAAGGCCCCTGCGGTGGACCGCGACGGTTGCCCTGACGGCCGCCTCTTTGGTCGCGGTATCGGCCTGCGGCGGAACCTCCAAGCTGGTGGTGACCCAACCCTCAATCAGCGGTATCCAGGCCCAGACCGCCCACGCTGGTGAAAAGCTTGGCTTTCCCTCCGTGGCGACCAAGAACACCACGCGGGTTGGTGGCGGCGACCCGGTGGCAGATGCGGCCGGGGTGGCTCTCGCGGTCTATCCCTCGCAGGCACCGGGGACGCACCCCTCGGTTGTGACGCTCGCTCCCACGAGCAACTGGCAGGCTGCGTTGGCTTCCTCGGTGCTGATGGCGCCGCCGCTCCGCGCACCGGTGCTGCTCTCCCCCAGCAGCTCAGTTCCCTCCGCGACCGCCAGTGCGCTTGCCACCCTCGCGCCCTCCGGGGCGGGCCAAGTAAATGGTGCCCAGGTGATCAAGATCGGCGCCGTGGCTCAGCCAAAGGGATACCGAGCCGCTTCCATCAGGGGCAGCGACCCGTACGCCTTGGCGGCTTCAATCGACCGGCTCCAGAGCGCCGTCGAGGGCAGGCCGAGCCAATTTGTCGTGGTCGTTTCCGCGGATCAACCCGACTATGCGATGCCGGCGGCCGGGTGGGCCGCCGAGAGCGGCGATCCAATCCTGTTCGTATCGAGCTCGGGCATCCCGGGTCCAACCCGCCAGGCGCTTCTCTCTCACCAGCATCCGCGCATCTACATCCTCGGGCCGCCCAGCGTGATCTCGAACAGCGTGGCCAAGCAACTGCGCCGCTACGGCGTCGTGAATAGGATCGGCGCGCAGGGAGCCCCCGCCAACTCCGTTACGTTCGCCGGCTACCGCGACCCGCCGTGTGTAAAGAATCAGCCTTGCGCGCATGTCCCCGGCAGCTTCGGCTGGGCCATGCGGAGCCCCGGCCACGGCTACGTGCTGATCAACGGCAATCGTCCTCTCGACGCGGCCGCTGCGGCCCCGCTGTCCGCGAGCGGCGCGTACGGTCCTGAGCTGGTAATCGATGACCCCTCCAAGCTGCCCAGTTCGATTGTCAACTTCTTCCTCAACTACGCCGTGCCCGGGTATACGCAGGAAGGGCCGACGGCCGCTGTCTACGACCATGGATGGGTGATCGGCGATACAAGCGCCGTTTCGCTCGCCGTTCAGTCCGAGCTGGATAACGTGCTCGAGGTGCGCCCGGTGAGCGCGACCTCCAAGGGTCCCTGAGAGTCCGTGCTCGAGGTTCGCCCGGTGAGCGCAACCTCGAAGGGTCCCTGAGAGTTCATCTGGAAACTCGGCATACGCGAGGGGTTTGCGGATGGCTCGTCTTAGCTCAGGCCGGCGTCCGACAGTGCCGGCTGCTTTTATCCCTTACATGCCTGCGAGCACCACATCATCGTGAGCGAGGCGGAGAATCCACAGCGGCTGCGCGAGGGCCACGATGCGACGATCGACGACGTTCGTCAGCTGATGGGGGCCTCCACCCCCCATTTCGCGCTTCAGCTGCGCGAGCGAATCCGCGCGCTCATCCGCGGCCTGCCGCCTGACCACCCCGCTCGCCTCGAGGGCGAGCAGGAGATCGCTCGCCTCGACCGGCTGGCCTACGCGGGCGAGGTGCGGGGCCATCCCGCCGAGTCGGGCCTCCCGCCCCTCCCGAGCGTGGGTCCTGAGGACGCCCTCCCAAGCACGGGCGAGGCCGAGTCTGCGCCCAAGACTGGCCACGTCCTCAGGGAGGAATGAGACCCCGGCGCAGCTGGGTGAGAGGATGAAGATTCGGCACGCCGATGCGGCGCAAGACGCCACCGGCTGCGCCGCGATCTATGCGCCATTCGTCGAGGAGACGGCGGTGTCGTTGGAGGTGCGGGTGCCCACTGGGGCCGACTTCGCCGCACGAATCAGCACGATCGAGCAGACACACCCCTGGCTCGTTGCCGAGCACGGCGACCGGTTGACGGGCTTCGCCTACGCAAGTCCCCATCGCGAGCGGGCTGGATATCGGTGGGCCGCGGACGTGACGGTATACGTCGACCCCGCGTCGCACCGACAGGGGATCGCGCGGGCGCTTTATCGCTGCCTATTAGATCTGCTCTATAGACAGGGGCTGTGGATCGCGTGCGCGGGGATCGGGCTGCCCAACGATGCGAGCGTCTCGTTGCACGAATCGCTCGGCTTCCTCCCCGTCGGCGTCTACAGAAACATCGGCTACAAGCTCGGGAGGTGGTGGGACGTCGGCTGGTGGCAGCTTCCACTGAGGCAGCCCGGCGAGGAGCATCCCGCCGAGCCGGGTCCGCCGGTGCGGCTGGAGTTCGAGCAGCGCCCAACGCGACCCGGCGAATAGCGCTTCCGCCGACCTGGTGCCCTCCTGAGCTCACTTAGTGCATGATGCCCGGGATGTCCGCACGCCCTCAAAGAAGGCGTGCGTCGTCGCACAGGATCCATTCGCTTTGGCTGACCGCGTTGATCGTCGCCAGCTTGGTGTTGGTCGTGGTCTTTTTGGCGACGAGCGCACGCAATGACTCCGACTCGAAGCGGCCACGCGCGACGGCCGTCGCCAAAGTGAGCGCTACGGGTGGTCCCTGGCTGGACGTCCGCCGACTGAAGCCACTGCCGAGCGCAATCCAGGATCCCGCGGCGGCCTCGGTTCCCGGCGGAGCGCTGCTACTGGGCGGCATCAACTCCAATCAGTCGTCGGTGCCCACGATCCAGTTCGTCCGGGCGAAAACATCGAAGACGTTGGGGACCCTGCAGACCCCCCTTCACGACGCTGCCGCAGCAAGACTGGGATCAAAGGTCTATCTCTTTGGGGGCGGCGTATCGGCGTCCTACCCGACGATCACGGCTGTCGACCCGGGAACTGGGCACACTCAAGCGGCCGGAAAGCTTCCCGAGCCTCGATCCGATCTCGCCGCCGCAACCATCGGCCACACCGCCTATCTGGTGGGCGGCTTCACCGGCCAGACGCCCCTGGCGTCGATCCTCGCCTTCAAGGCCCCCGTGGCGGGACAGGCGGGACACGCCCGGGTCGCCGGACGCATGCCCCAGCCCCTTCGCTACGCCGCCGTCGCGGCGGCCGGGAGCCGGGTGGTGATCGCCGGTGGCATCTCGCCACGGGGAGCCACCTCGCAGATCCTGGTCTTCGACGCCGCCACCCACAAGGTCTCAAAGCTCGGCACGTTGCCTGAGCCAGTGTCACACGCGCCCGCGGTCGCCATCGGGCGGTTCGTGTATGTCGTGGGGGGTCGCGCCGCCAACGGGGCACCCACGCGGGAGGTTTTCGCGATCAACTCAAACAGCGGGCACGTGTCCCTCGCTGCGCACCTCCCGAAGGCGCTTTCCGACGCGACCGCTGTCCCGTTCGCCGGCGGGATTCTCCTCGCAGGAGGTCGCAGCACCGGAGGCGTGGTTAGCGACGTCTTCCAGCTGAGCCCGGCTGCGAGGCCTCAGAACATGGCGACCTTGTCCACGCTTCGCCAGGGGTCGGATCCCTCCGTGCTGCCCGGCAACGTGCTTATCGCCGACAAAAAAAACAACCGGCTGATCGAGGTGAGTCCCGAGGGGAAGGTTGTATGGATGTTTCCTAAGCCGGGCGAACTCGTGCATGGGCAGACCTTCAAGATCCCCGACGACGCGTTCTTCGCTCCCGGTGGGCACCAGATCGTGGCCACCGAGGAGGATGACTTCGTGATCTCCGTGGTTGACATGTCCAAGGGCCGGATCGTGTACCGCTACGGCCACCCCGGCGTCCCGGGGTCAGGACCCGACCACGTCTTCAACCCCGACGACGCGATCATGCTCGACAACGGGCGCATCATCTCCGCCGACATCAAGAACTGCCGTCTGATTGAAATCAAGCCCCCGCTGCACCACACCCTCGCGCAGATGGGGACGCCCGGGTCCTGCGGCCACCAGCCGCCAACCCTGTTTGGGTCCCCCAACGGCGCCTTCCCGCTGCGTGACGGCGGCAACGTCGTGACCGAGATCAACGGCGACTGGATTGACATCTTCAACAGGTCGGGCCATCTCCTCAGAGCCGCCCAGCCGCCGGGTTTCACCTACCCGTCTGACACCAACGAGATCCGCCCCGGGGTCTATCTGAGCGTCGACTGGACGCATCCCGGCGCGATCATGGAGCTGACCGGCCACGGTCACGTGCTGTGGCAGTACCAGCCCTCCGGCAAGGACGAGCTGAACCATCCTTCGCTCGCGTTGCCGCTCCCCAACGGTGACGTGCTCGTCAACGACGACCACAACGACCGCGTGATCGTCGTGGACCCGCGCACTGACCGGATCGTTTGGCAGTACGGCCACAAGGGGCGGTCGGGAAGGTCACCCGGCTACCTCAACGTCCCGGACGGCGTCGACCTCGCCCCGCCACATTCGTTGATCAGCCACTTTCCCCGCGCAACCGGCCTACCCGGGCACTGAGCGCCGACCCGCCGGGGCACCGGACGCCCGACCCGCCGCTGGCACTGAGCGCCGGCCGGCCCGGGCGACCGGACGCCCGGCCCGCCCGGGCGCTGGGCGCCCGACCCGCCCGGGCGACCACCGCGATCGCGACTAAGCACACGATTAGGTTCGTGTGGTGAATTGCAAACGAGCGCCGGCGGCCCAAAGAGGACCGGCTAGCCCGTCCACGACTGAAAGACCCGGAGCCGAACACGATGAAGCGTCACTTGTATTGGTGCCTGTTTGCGGTCCCTGCGGTGATCCTGCTCGCTTGCGCCGGCGCCCCGGCGCGGGCGGCAAGGAGTGGCCCATGCGGAACCAACCGCCCGTCGGCGGCGCACTACAGCCACGTGATCTGGATCCTCGAGGAGAACCACAGCTACGGGAAGATCATCGGCAACTCGAGCGCCCGCTACATCAATGCCCTGGCCCGGGAGTGTGGCCTCGCCACCAACTACCACAACATCTCTCATCCCAGCCTTCCCAACTACGTCGGGATGACCTCGGGACTCGCCCTGTCACAGCTGCACCGGTTCTCGAGCGACTGCAGTCCGTCGAGCAGGTGCAGCACGGCTGCGCCGAGCATCCTGGGTCAGACCCCAAGTTGGAAGGCCTACGAGGACTCCATGCCGTCCAACTGCTACAAGCACGACCACGGCGAGTACGCGGTGCGTCACAACCCCGCCCCGTACTTCACCAAACTGACCGGCTGCGCGACGAAGGACGTTGCATTTACGCGCCTTGCCAAGGATCTCTCGGGCGGCCGGCTGCCTGCGTTCTCGTTCATCACTCCCAACCTGATTCACGACATGCACGACGGCACGGTCGCGCAGGGCGACGCGTGGCTCAAGAGCCACCTGCCCGCCATTCTGAACTCGAGCGAGTACCGGTCCGGCAGAACTGTCGTGTTCATCACCTGGGACGAGGGCGAGGGAGGCACATCCAACAACTGCGCCACCAACACCAAGGACGTCGGCTGTCACGTCGCCACGCTCGTCATCAGCCCGACGACCAAGCGCGGAACCAGGTCCGGGGTCCTCTTCAACCACTACTCACTGCTTCGGACCACCGAGGAGCTGCTTCGCCTACCGGCGCTTGGCGAGGCTAAGCGCGCGCACAGCATCAGGAGCGCCTTCGGGCTCTGACGCAGAGCATGAGGAGCGCTTTCGGGCTCTGACGTACTGCTAGCCCTACCTCACAAGACTCCGGCTGCCCGGCTTGTGCGTGGGCCGAGCCCCGGCAAGTATCTGGTGCATGTTCAAGCACGGTTCGCCGGTAACAAGCACAGGGCGGCGAGGCCTTCCGCAGAAGGGGACGCAAAGCGCCTCTTCAGCCGCCCACGCCGTCGCGTTGACGAAAACGTACGGAACGGGTGAAGCCTCCGTGCGAGCGCTCGACGAGGTCAGCGTCGAGTTCGAGCGCGGCCGGTTTACGGCTGTGATGGGTCCCTCCGGGTCGGGCAAGTCCACGCTCATGCACTGCATGGCTGGACTCGACGCGCCAACCTCCGGTCGCGCCTTCATCGGTGACGAAGAGCTGGGGGAACTCGACGACGCCGGCCTCACCGGACTGCGGCGGGACCGAGTCGGCTTTGTGTTCCAGTCGTTCAATCTCGTACCGACCTTGACCGCGAGGGAAAACATCACCCTCGCCGCCGACCTCGCGGGCACCGCGGTCGATCGTCAGTGGTTTGACTATCTAGTCGGGCGGCTGAACATTGCCAACCGCCTGTCGCACCGACCAAGCGAGCTGTCCGGCGGCCAGCAGCAACGAATCGCGTGCGCGCGGGCGCTGATCGGCCGCCCGGAGCTGATCTTCGCCGATGAACCGACGGGCAATCTCGACTCGAACGCCTCCGCGGAGCTGCTCGAGTTCTTAGGCGGAGCCGTGAGCGAGCAGGGTCAGTCGGTGGTGATGGTCACTCACGACCCGCGGGCGGCGGCCTATGCGGACCGCGTCGTGTTCCTCGCGGACGGGAAGGTCGTCGGCGAGGTGGTGGTCCCGACGCCCGACGCGGTGCTTGAGCAGATGAAGAGGCTGGGCGACTGATGCGCAGCGTCACGCTCAAAGGGATGCGGGCGCGCAAGCTGCGCCTGGTGCTGACGGCGCTGGCGATCGTGCTCGGCGTGACGTTCGTGACTGGCACGCTGGTCCTCGGCGACACGCTCAACCGAACCTTCAACAATCTCGTCGGCACCGCGTATCGGCACGTCAGCTTTGTTATCCGCGGAAAGCCGCAGCTGTCGGGCATCGGCAGCGCCAGCGGCACGGACCGTCGACCGATTCCACAGGCGATTGCAGCGGCGGTGCGCCATTTGCCCGGAGTCGCATTCGTGCATGGGAGCGTCGATGGCTATGCCCAGTTCATGGCCCGGGACGGAAGCGCGATTGGAGGCGGCGGTGGCTCGGCGCTTGGGTTCTCATTCGACCCGAACCAACGGCTCTCGCCGTACCGACTCGTGCAGGGGAGGGCGCCGAGGCGCGCCGACGAGGTCGTGATGGACAGAGAGACGGCGATCAAGAACCACTTCGCCGTGGGCGACCGAGTGCTGGTAAACCTGCCCGCCCGAGCACAGCCGTTCACGATCTCGGGGATCGTGACGTTCGGCTCCGATAACAACCTGGCGGGCGTCACGCTGGCAGGCTTTGACCCGGCGGCCGCACAGGCGCTGTTCAACGTCCGCGGCCACTACGACTCGATCGACGTCCTCGCCGCGCCTGGCGCGAACAACGTCAAGCTTCAGCAGGCGATCGCCAGGACCCTCCCATCGGGCGTCCAGGTCGTGAGCGGCCAGACCGCCGCAAACCAGCTTTCGACAGAGATCGACAACGGCCTCTCCTTCATCTCGACCGCGCTGCTGATCTTCGCGGCCATCTCCCTGTTCGTGGGCGCCTTCACTATCTTCAACGCGTTCTCGATCACGGTCGGTCAGCGGACGCGGGAGCTCGCGCTGCTTAGGATCGTCGGAGCGAGCCGGCGGCAGATCTTTCGCTCCGTGCTCGCCGAGGCCGCGCTGACTGGGCTGGCGGCGTCGCTGATCGGGCTCGGGCTCGGCGTGGGTGCCGCGCTCGGACTGAAGGCGCTGTTAAAGGCGTTCAACATCGTGCTGCCCTCCGCACCGCTGGTGTTCGAGACGCGCACGCCCCTCGTCGCGCTCGCGGTCGGAGTCGGCGTGACGATGATCTCGGTGCTCGTCCCGGCGAGGCGCGCAGTTCGGATCCCGCCCGTTGCGGCCCTGGTGGACCACACCGAGGACGGAGCGGGATCGCTGCGCCCGAAGCGCCTTATCGGCGGGATTGCGGTCGCTGTCCTTGGGGTGATCGCCATCGTCGCCGGGGTAGCCGGGGCGACGGTTGCGCTCGTCGGCTTGGGCGCGCTGGCCGCGTTCATTGCCGCGGGGATGCTGGTCCCGGTTGTCGCGCGGCCACTGTCGAGCGCGCTCGGGCGCCCGCTCGCGTCGATCCTCGGGGTGCCCGGAAGGCTCGGGCGGGAGAACTCGATGCGCAACCCGGGGCGCACCGCCCAGACCGCCGCCGCGCTGATGATCGGACTCGCCTTGGTGTCGGCGATCGCTGTTCTGGGCACGTCGCTGAGCACTTCAGCCAAGGACCAGGTCGACAGTGCGGTAACCGCGGACTACCTCGTGAGCGGCAACGGCGCCTTCAGCAAGTCGGTCGTGCCGGCCGTCTCACACCTGCCTGGGGTGACAACCGCCACGACCGTTTACCAGGGACAGTTCGAGTTCCGAGGCTCGCTCTCCACGCTCACGGCTGCGACCCCCACGCGGTTGCGCCAGACGGTGAACCTGCACCTCACCGCCGGCAGCGGCGAGCGGGCCATGGCCGCCGGGAAGCTGCTCGTGGACTCCACGACCGCGAGCGACGACAACCTCCACGTCGGCTCCATCGTCCCGGTCAGGTTCGCGCGGACTGGGGCCACGACGATGACGATCGGCGGCATTTATAAAACCAACCCGCTGCTCGGCAGCTTCGTCACGGGCGAGCACTTCTTCCGGACGCATTCCGACAACCCGCTCCCGATCGGCGTGCTGCTGCGCACCGCCCCAGGGACCCGCAATCTCAACCCGACGCTGAACCGGATCCTGAACTCCTACGCCAACGTCAGCTCCAAGACCAGGGCCCAGTTCGAATACCAGCAGCAACACAGCATCAACCGCTTGCTCGGGTTGATCTACGTCCTGCTCGCGCTCGCGGTGCTCGTTGCGCTGGTCGGGATCGTCAACACGCTGATCCTGTCGGTGTTCGAGCGGACGCATGAGATCGGCCTGCTGCGAGCGGTCGGGATGAAGCGCCGGCAGGTCCGCATGATGATCCGCTCGGAGTCCGTGATCATCGCGGTCTTCGGCGCGATCATCGGCATCGTCATTGGGGCTGCGCTGGGCCTCGCACTGGCCTCGTCGCTTCGGCATGGCGGCGTCACCAACATCGCGGTCCCGGTCGGCAGCCTGGTTCTGTTCCTGGTCCTGTCCGCCGTCCTCGGGGTGATTGCGGCGACATGGCCCGCGCGGCGCGCCGCCAATCTGGACGTGCTCGCGGCGGTCGCGGCGCAATGATCGCAGCCGGCATAGCTTGGCAGCGCGGCCGAGTGGCGGCACAATCCTCAGCGCAATGAGGGCCAAGCTCTCCATGGTCGCCTTCGCCGGGGTGCTCGCGGCCGTGGGCGCGGTATGGCTTGCCGCTCACCAGCCCCCCGGGCGCCCCACCGAGCCCGGCCCGGTGCTCGAACTGCTGGTGGGCGTCTCGCTGCTGGGTTGCGGGCTCGCCTCATGGTGGAGGCGGCCGGAGAACCGGCTCGGCCAGATCATGGTCGCCACCGGGTTTGCCTGGTTCGCCGCGGAGCTGGTCGACGCCACGACACCGTCGCTGAACACGATCGGCATCGCGGTCCAGTCGGTGTGGCTCGTCGGGCTGATTTACCTGCTCCTCTCCTTCCCGTCGGGGCGGTTGAGGGGCCGACTCGACCGCTGGCTGATTGGCGTTGGGATCGTGGCCGCCTTCGGCCTCCAGGTCGTGGCGATGCTTTATGGCAACAAGGCGGGTCTGCGCTGCTCGGGCTGTGAGAACAACCTGATCCAGGTGTTCCACGACAACCACAAGGCGCTGAACTGGCTGGGTCTCCAGCGCCTGATCGGGATCGTGTTGATCGTGACGGTGATCGTGCTGCTGGTGGTGCGCTGGCTTCGGGCAGGCAGGGCGCAGCAACGAGCGGTCGCGCCGGTGCTCGTGGCGGGGTGCGCCACGCTCGTGGCGCTCGGCGCGACGGTCGCTTTGGACCTGTTCAGCGACCCGCTCGGCTCGCTTCCCGCGAACGTCTACTACCTCGTGATGGCGACCGTGCCGGTCGCGGTGATGTTCGTGTCCCTACAGCGCCGGCTGGCACGCGGCATGGTTGCCGGACTCGTGGTCGAGCTGGGCGAACCGACGGCGGCGCCCACCGACCTGCGGCGCGCGCTCGCCCGGGCGCTGGGCGACCCGTCGCTCGAGCTCGCGTACTGGTTCCCGGCCGAAAACCGCTACGTCAATGGCGACGGTGTCCCGGCCAGGCTCCCGGAGGGAGACGGCAGCCGCAGCGCGACGTTCGTGGAGCGCGACGGCCATCCGATCGCTGTTCTGATCCACGATCCCGTGCTCGAACACAACGCCGAGCTCGTTCAATCGGTATGCGCCGCGGCGAGCCTCGCGCTCGAGAACGAGCGCCTTCAGGCGGAGTTGCGAGCGCGCCTGACCGAGCTCCGGGCGTCGCGCGCGCGGCTGGTCGAGGCCACCGATGCGGAGCGGCGGCGGATCGAGCGCGACCTGCACGACGGCACCCAGCAGCGGCTGGTCTCGATCGCGATGTCGCTCGGGCTGTTGGAGACGAAGCTGCCGGCCGACGCGACCGCGGCCCAGCCGATCGTGCGCGAGACCCGCGAGGCGCTGGCGCTTGCGCTCGAGGAACTGCGAGAGCTGACCCACGGCATCAACCCGCCACTGCTTGCCGAGCGCGGGCTTTCCGCCGCCCTCGACGAGCTCTGCCGCCGCGCTCCGCTGCCGGCACGCCTCGACGTGTCGGTCGACCGGCGCCTCCCCGATGAGGTCGAGAGCGCCGCATACTTCATGGCCAGCGAGGCGCTGACCAACGCCGCCAAGCACTCGCACGCCAGTGAGGTCCGAATGTCTGCCGCGTATGAAGGTGGCGGGCTGATCATGGAGGTCGCAGACGACGGCATCGGCGGCGCCACTTCCGGCGGCGGCTCCGGACTGCGGGGACTCGCGGACCGCGTCGAGGCGCTCGGCGGTCGCTTTACGGTGTCGAGCCCGCCGGGCCGTGGCACGACTCTGCGCGCCGAAATCCCATGCGCGTAGCGCTGGCCGACGATGCCGTGATCCTGCGCGAAGGTCTGGCGCGACTGCTCCAGGAAGCCGGTTTCGAGGTCGTCGGGCTCGCAGCCGACGGCGACGACCTGCTCGAGTTGGTGCAGCGGACCGGGCCCGATGTCGCCATCGTGGACATCGCATGCCCCCGACACACACCGATGAAGGACTGCGTGCGGCGAGGGTCATACGGGAGCGGTGGCCGGCGATCGGGCTACTCGTGCTGTCCCAGCACGTCAACACCCGCTACGCGCTCGAGCTGCTCTCAACCGGGACGGATGGTGTCGGCTACCTGCTCAAAGAGCGCGTGTCGGACCTCGACGAGCTCGCATCAAGCGTGAACCGCGTCGGCCACGGGGGGTCGGTGCTCGACCCCGCGGTGGTCGACGAGCTCGTCGGCCGCCGCCGGCACGCCGATAACCCGCTGGCGCGACTGACCGATCGCGAACGCGAAGTGCTTGCCCTGATGGCCGAGGGGCGCTCGAATCGAGCGATCGCCGAGCGCCTCTTCGTCACGGAGCACACGGTCGAAAAGCACGTCAAGAACATCTTCGGAACGCTGCGCCTCCCGCCGTCGCCGGACGATCACAGACGCGTGCTCGCGGTCGTCACGTACCTGAATTCACAGTAATCGCGGCCCGCGCCACAGTAATCGCGGCCCGCGCCTGGCCGTGTACCTAGCCCCCCGCGACGTCGCGCCGTATGAACAGCAGGAAGGCCGCGACCAGCGCAGGGACGCCGTACATGGCACACACCCAGACCGAGTGGACTATGGGGGCCCAATCCGTCGGAGTGCGCAGTAGGCCCTGCCAGGCGTTGAACTGAGTCGAGAGAAGATAGGGCTGGGTGCCTGTGAGCCCGGGGAGAACACCGATCAGCTGGAAGATCAGCGAGACCATGAGCGTGCCGACGACGGCGGCGGCGCTGTTGTGGAATAGCGTGGAAAGCAGGACTCCGATGAACACGAGCGTGACGATCGGGATCAGGTAGATGAGCAGGCTGAGGTACACCAGCACGAGCGCATGCGAGGCTGTCACCGTCGTCCCCGAGAGGCTCTGAAGCGAATGGAAGCCCGACTGGAGCGTCCCAGCGACCACAGCCACACTCCCGTTCAAGAGAATCGCGACGATCGCGTACGTGGTCGCGGCCAGCACCTTGCCGGCGAATATCTGCCAGCGCTCGAGCGAGCGGGTGAGCACGGTCTTGAGCGTGCCGTTGTGGTCCTCGGAGGCAATAATGTCGCCCGCCACCAGCGCCACGATCAGCGGAAACATCCAGACCGCGCCGAAGAGCAGGATTACCAGCGGGAGCGCCAGCCCACTCCGATTGAGGAAGGTCGCGAAGGCGAAATCACCATGCTGAACGTGGCGGAAGTGGATCGCGACTGCAAAACCCACCGGCACGGCCACCGCAAACGCCAGACCCAAGTAGGTGCGCTTCAGGTGCACGAGCTTGAAGAGCTCCCAGCGGTAGACCGTGAACACCGATGGCCTGCGAGTCCGTCCGGTCACCCCGGGTACCCGGGTTGCGACTGCACCCGTGCTCATCGTGCTGCTCCCACCGTGGGCTCGGCAACGGGCTGCTCGTCGCGCTCAGAAGCCTCTGTGAGCGAGAAGAACAGGTCCTCGAGCCGGGCGGTCTGCGGCTGGAGCGAACGGATCAGCGCGCCGCCCTCGACCAGTGCCTGGGAGAGCGTGGCCACCGCCCGCTCCTCCTCGGCAGAAAACCAGATCCGTCCGTCCTGACTGCGGACATCGGCGATTCCGCGCTGCGCACGGCAGATCTGAAGGGCCCGGTCGTCGTCGGTGGTCTGCACGGTGTAGGAGGCCCCGGCGCTTCTCTTTAGCGCCGAGATCTCGCCTTCATACACAAGCTTGCCGGACTGGACGATCCCCACCCGGTTGCATACGTCCTCGACCTCCGCCAGCAGGTGGCTCGATAGCACGATCGTGATGCCCTCGTCCGCGAGCCGGCGCACCAGCACGCGCATGTCGCGCATGCCGCCGGGGTCAAGACCGGTGGTGGGCTCGTCGAGCAGCAGAAGTTTGGGCTGGCGCAGCAGCGCGGCGGCGATCCCGAGCCGCTGACGCATACCGTGGGAATAGCCTTTGACCTTGTCGCGGGCCCGGTCGGCCAGTTCCACCGTCTCCAGCGCTCGCTCGACCTGCTCCCCGGACCCACCGCCGTCAAAGGCCGCGAGCAGCTCCAGGTTGCGCCGCCCGTTCAGATAGGGGTAGAAGGTGGGCGCTTCGACGAAGCCCGCAACCCCATCGAGGGCACGCACGCTTTCCCACGGGTCGCGCCCGAACACCCTGACCGTCCCGGCGGTGGGCCTGATCAACCCGAGCATCATCCGCAGCGAAGTGGTCTTGCCGGCTCCGTTGGGACCCAGGTAGCCGTAGACGTCGCCGGACTCGATCGTCAAATCGACGCCGGCCACCGCCACTAAGTGGCCGTAACGTTTTTCGAGTCCGCGGACCTTGAGCGGCGGAGCGGAAGCCGTGCCCCCGCTCACAAGCCCCGTGCGACTGCCCTCGCGACGGCTGGATGTACTGAGCCGAGCACCGTATATCCAACGTGGTCGCGGGTGAAGCGAATCACGGAGCCAAGCGCGGTATCGAGCTCCTGGCCGCTGGTCCCGTTGATCGAGACGGTCGGGACGCTGAGGCCCTGCCCGTCCGACCCGCCGCTGGAGACGCCGCCAAGGCCGCCCGCGGAGCGGCCACTCGAAATCTGCTCCACCACGGCCACCGCGCCGAGGCCCTGGCCGTACGTAACGATCGCCGCCGGATGCGAACCGCCGTGAAGGAGCGCGACCGTGCTGCGGTGCAGCCCCGCCACAGTGCTCGGTGCCGCCAGCTTGAACGGCAGCGCCCGCGCGACCGCAGCCACGCCCGTCGCCTCATGGTGCTTGACGTGCGACTTGGACTGATGCGACGCGCCGCCGCCGGCCAGGTTGATGTGGACGACCTTGGCGCCCTTGGGCGGCGAGAGCGCAAACGTCGACGCGGGCACCTTTCCGAAGGAGATGTCGGTTGCAGTCAGCTCGAGCACCGGCGTCGAGTCCCCCCGCGCGAGCACCTCGAACCGGAGCGGTACGCCGCGCGCGGCGTCCCAGGCGAGCTCAACCCCGCCCAACAGTCCGCCGCGTTGCTTCGGCGAGATGTGCACGGTGTACGCGGGCCGGCCGGCGATGTCGCCGGGGATTGCGTGGCTCACTTGTGTGTGGCGCATGAACCGGTCCAGACCTGCCTGGATCTGCGCAATGGACGGGATGCCTTCGTGGCTCTTGGCGCGGTGACTGCCGCTTGAGGCGGATTGCGCCGGGAGCGTGCCCTCGTAGGCGGTCTGGGAGGTCGGGTCGTACATCCAGAAGGACCGACCGTGGACCACCACCTGTGCATCGCCATTTTGGCCCTGGACCTCGAGCCGCAGCTCATGAGCCGCGCTGGACATCCACAGCCGCCCGGTGCCGCCGTTCAATAGCGGGTCCGCGCCCTGAATCTGCGAGCCGTCGATGAGGTTGTCCGTAAAGCTCACGCGCGCTGAGATCCCCGCGACCGAGGGCGCCTTCAGCGCCTGATGGATCGCGCCGGAGAGAGACTGGCGCTTTGGCACGGGGCCGCCGGATGTCGCCGCCACCGCAACCGCCGCCCCGATGGCTATCGCGGCGACCACACCGCCGAGCGCAGCCAGCAGACGACCGGTGGTAGCTGTGCGCAAAAACCTCATGGCAGTTTCGCAATTCAGGTTAGCTCACCCAGATCAGCGGCAGGTCAAGGGCTCGTGAGCGGGTTCAGAGGGATCACGCTACCGTGCGGCTCCCATGTGCCGTCTGTTCGGGATGAGCGGTGGACCGCAGCGTGTGGCCGCGACTTTCTGGCTGCTGGAGGCGCCCGATTCGCTGGCCCAGCAGAGCCACCGCGAGCCGGACGGCACTGGCCTGGGCACCTTCGACGAGCACGGCCACCCCGTGGTCGCCAAGCAGGCGCTAGCCGCCTACGACGACCGCAAGTTCGCGATGGAGGCGCAGGAGGTCCACTCGCACACGTTCGTGGCCCATATTCGGTATGCCTCGACGGGAGCGGTCAACCCCAAGAACACCCATCCCTTCGAGCAGGCCGGCCGCCTCTTCGCCCACAACGGCGTGATCGGCGATCTTCCGGCGCTCGAGCGGCAGGTCGGCGAGGGCATGTCCCTCGTCCAGGGCGATACTGACTCGGAGCGCTTCTTCGCCCTCATCACGGGGGCGATCGAGCGCACCGGCGATGTCAGGGCTGCCGTCGAGCAGGCTGCGGGATGGGTCGCTGACCATCTGCCCGTGTTCGCGCTGAACTTCGTGCTGATCACAGGCCGCGAGCTGTGGGCGTTCCGCTATCCCGACACGCACGAGCTGCACGTTCTGGAGCGCGATCCCGGCGGCCCAAGCGGAGATCAGCATTTGGAGCACGCAAGTACATGGCGGACAGTCCGGGTCCATTCGGCGCCACTCGCGCAGGCAGCCTCCGTCGTGGTCGCCTCAGAGGAGATGGACGAGGACCCCGCCTGGCGTGCGCTTGAGTCGGGGGAATTGCTGCACGTGGACCCAGACCTGCGCGCCAGCGTGACCAGGGTGCTCGACCGTCCGCCCGCGCACCAGTTGACCCTCGCTGACCTTGATCCAAAGGCCGCCGCCTCCCAAGCTGCGCAAAAGCGTTCATGAGCGACCGCCTGGTCCGCGGCGACGACGGAGTGACCCGCTGTTGGTGGGGCGCCTCGACTCCCGAGTACCGCGCGTACCACGACACTGAGTGGGGCTTCCCGGTCGTCTCCGATGTGCGCCTGTTCGAGAAGCTCTGTCTGGAGGGCTTCCAGGCGGGCCTGTCATGGCTGACGATTCTGCGCAAGCGCGAGGCCTTCAGGCGCGCGTTTGCGGGCTTTGACTTCGAGCGCGTGGCCCGCTTCAACGCGCGCAGCGTCGAGCGCCTGATGCAAGACACGGGCATCGTCCGCAACCGAAACAAGATCGAGGCCACCGTCAACAATGCCCGCCGTACGCTCGAGCTGATAGAGGCCGAGGGCTCGCTGGCGGCGTTCGTGTGGCGGTTCGAGGGCGACGACGGGCGAGAGCTCGCGCGTGAGCTGAAGGCGCGCGGCTTCCGCTTCGTCGGCCCCACCACCGTGTACGCGTTCATGCAGGCAATGGGGCTCGTCAACGACCACGTGAAGGGCTGCGACGCGGGCACGGAGGTCGAGCGCGCCCGGGCCCGGTTCAAGCGGCCATAGGCGGACACACGGACCTCACCCCCGCGGTCGGGCGAGGGTGAGGTCCGTCATGTCCGCTATCCGGACACCAGGGACCTCACCTCCGTCGAGATTGGGGGGTGGGGTTCCTGGTGACCGCACCTGAAGGGTGTTGCGGCGCGCCGCCGAGCCTCAGCTACATCCGGGCACGCGGTAGCAGTTGCTCACGCTGTTGCCCGCGGCGTGGTTGTGCCGCCCCTGGGCCCAGTACTCGGCGTAGAGCCCGTAGTCCTCATTGTCGTTCGCGGTATTGCCGATCAGGTCCGCCTGGTACTCGGAATGCGGGGGCACGTTGTTGTAGACGTAGAAGCCCGCGTAGCCGTTGTCGTTCCCTGTCGAGTTCTCGAGCGTGTAGGGCTCAGAGCTCGTGTACGCAACGGGGTACTCGAGGTAGAACCCGTAGTCGTCGTTGAAGCTGGCGTTGACGTGATTGACCTTCGACGCGCTGCCGTAGTCGTAGAGGCCGTAGATCAGGTTGTGGTTCGAGGTGCTGTCGGTGACGTTGACCAGCCTGTTCTCGTACAGGAAGATGCCCTGGCGGGTGCCAAAGACCCCCACGTGATCGATCACGCCGTGCTTGGAGAGCTGGTAGAGGATCCCCGCCTCGTAGGAGTCATGGACGGTGACATGCACGATCTTCGAACCATTCGAGTGTTCCTCGTGGATTCCGTCCTCGAAGTTGCGGACGGTTCCGTTTTCGATCGTGACATCGCGATACCCGGAGTTGTAGATCCCGTAGTGAGAGCTCGACCCTGACTGCCCCTTGATTGTGTGGCCGTCGAGGTTGATGGTGATCCCAGACCGGCCGACGTCCAATCCGTCCGAGATTCGACAGATCATGTTGGCGGTCAGCCTCACGCTGTGAGCGAGAGTCGATCCGCACCGGGGATTTGCGCCCGCGACGGCGGGCGCAGTAAGCGGTAGAACGCCAATCGCCAGCGCCACCACCACCGCCCTGAGTCTTGCCCTGCTGAGCATTCGCCCTCCGGCCCCAGTTGCCCAGATCCCCGTTAGGCTACCACTGAACGGTCGCGCCGACCACTGAACGGTCGCGCCCTGCCACTGAACGGCCGCACGCATAATCGAGGCTTGGCGACACCGCCGCGACCCGGGCAAGTGCAAAACCACCCCCCATTCGTCTGTATGTTTGCCGGCTGACGGTTCCGCGGGGGTGTGCAGCGAGGTACGGAGAGGTATTCGTAGAACCCTCGATTGCGCCCATGCGCCTGCTCGTAGCTAGCCCCGCCGCACCCCTCGAGGGCGAGATCCCGATCCCCCCCTCGAAGTACCACGCGCATCGTGCCTTGATGCTCGCGGCGCTGGCCCCTGGCCAGAGCACGATCACCGAGCGAACCTCGGCCCGACACGTCACCTTCACGGTGAAGGCGCTGCGCGGGCTCGGCGCCGACATCCGAACAACCGGCGACTCCTGGCGCGTCAACGGCGGCGCCTTTCAGCCGCTCGCCGATGAGGTCTCGGTTGGCAGCTCCGGCACCACCCTCTACTTCCTACTGGGGCTGGCCGCCCTGGGCGACCGGCCGGTCCGCATCGTCGGCCAGCGATATTTCAAGCGTCGCCCGGTCGGTCCGCTGCTGCGGGCCCTGACCCAGCTCGGGGTGAGGCTCGAAGCGGACGGCGATTGTCTGCCGGTCACCGTCTATCCGGGCGTCCCCCGTGGCGGGCGTGTCCGGATCGATGGCACGCTTTCGCAGTGGATCTCGGGGCTCTTGATGCTGGCGCCCTTCGCGCTCGAGCGCACGACGATCGAGGTCGCCGGCGAGCTCAACGAGCGTCCCTATATCGAGCTGACGATCGACATGATGCGCCAGTTCGGCCTGCAGGTGTCGATTGGCGAGGACTGGCGACGGTTCGAGGTCGAGCCCGGTCAGCAGCCGCAAGCCACCGATTTCGTCCTGCCTCCCGATCTAGGGTCCGTGGTCTTCCCGCTGGCCGCGTGCGCGCTTCACCCATCTCGCGCCCGCTTTCACAGCCCGACCTCGATTGTGGGCCATCCGGAGGCGGCGGTGCTCGAGAACCTGCGCTCGGCGGGCGTGCCGATGCGGATCGACTACGAGCGCGGGCTGATCTCGATCGACCATGACGGCGAGCCGCCGCGAGGCGGAGAGCTCGATTGCCGGCACCTCCCCGACATGGTCCCTGTGCTTTCCGTGCTGGCGAGCCGCGCCCGGGGGTCCAGCGTGCTCGGGAATGTCTCCCACGTAAGACTCAAGGAGTCAGACCGCGTCGCGTCGATGCTCCAGCTGAGGCGCATGGGAGCGCGGGTCGAGTTCGACGGCGAGGACATGCGCTTCGAGGGCGTTTCGAAGCTTCATGGCGCCACGCTCTCGTCCTACAACGACCACCGCGTGCTGATGGCGCTCACGGTGGCCGGCGCCACCGCAGAAGGGGTGACCGAGCTGTCCTTCCCGCACGCCTACCGCATCTCGTATCCCGAGTTTCTCGACCACATGAACGAGCTGGGGGTGCCCGCCGCGGTGGCGAACGGGGCCGTGCCGGACATAGAGTCGTTCGGGTCGGCACATGTGCCGACCCGTGGCCGGGCGCATGCGCCCGGCCAGGCCGGCGCACATGTGCGCCGGCCAAAATCAGATCTGATCCTCGACGACCTCGACCGGCACGCCCACGAGCGGCCCGAGGCGCGGGCGGTCGTAGCGGTGGACTCGACCGGCCAGGCGCGCGAGCTCAGCTGGGCTGCGCTGCGAGCGGACGTCGACCGCGCCGCGACGGTGTTGCTCGATCTCGGGGTCAAGCCCGGCGAGCCCGTCGCCTTCCAGCTGCCCAACCGACTCGAGTTCGTCACCATCGCGCTGGCGACGCTGCGCATCGGGGCGGCCTGCGAGCCGCTGATGCCGATGTTTCGCGAGCGCGAACTCGACTTCATGGTCCGAGAGTCCGGCGCGCGCGTGCTGCTCGTCCCCGACCGCTTCCGTGGCCGCAACCACGAGGCGATGGCCCTCAGCCTGCGCATGGCCGTCCCTTCCCTGACCCACGTGGTCGTGCTTGACACCTCGCACCACGCACGGCACCTGGGCCACTCGAGCTACCGCCAACTGCTGGCCGACGCGCAGCCTGACCCCGGGCGGCTGGCGCCGCTGCGTCCGACCCCGGACTGCAACGCGCAGCTGCTTTTCACGTCGGGCACCTCGGGCCAGCCCAAGGGTGTGCTGCACAGCCACGAGGTGCTCACGCGCGCCGCAGACGCTCATATCGCGCACTTCGGCCTGGGAGCAGACGACGTCGTCTACGTTCCCTCTCCACTCGCCCACCAGACCGGGTTTCTCTATGGCATGTGGATCGCGCTACGGCTTGGCGTGCCACAGGTGCTCCAGGAAACCTGGGACCCCGCCGCGGGACTCGAGGCGATGAGTCGCTTCGGGGTCACCTTCGTGCAGGCCGCCACGCCGTTCCTGGCCGACCTGGTCAAACTCGCCTCAGACCAGGACGAGCGGCCCCGAGGGCTGCGCAAGTTCGTGGCCACCGGCGCCGCGATCCCGCGCGAGCTGGCCCGCGACGCGGCCGAGGTGCTGGGCGGCGAGGTCGGCGGGGCCTGGGGTACCACCGAGACCTGTCTGGGGACGGCATTCGTTCCCGGCGAGGCTGACGAGCGCGCCTGGACCACCGACGGCCGGCCGTTGCCGGGGGTCGAGGTACGCATCGTCGACGATTCGGGACGCCCGGTGCAGGCAGGAGTCGAGGGCAACTTCGAGGTCCGCTGCGATTACAACTTCAAGGGTTATCTGAACCGCCCCGACCTGACCGCCGAGGCATTTACGGCCGATGGCTATTACCGCACGGGCGACCTGGCGACGGTCGATCCCGAAGGGCATCTGCGCATAACCGGTCGCGTCAAGGACCTCATCAACCGCGGCGGCGAGAAGGTCCCGGTCGCCGAGATCGAGCAACTCCTCTATACGCATCCGGCCGTGAGCGAGGTCGCGATCGTGGCCATGCCGGACGAGCGCCTGGGTGAACGGGCCTGCGCGTTCGTGGTGTTGCGCGACGGCGCGGAGCTGGACTTCGGCGCGATGATCGCCTACCTCGACGGCCAACGAGTCGCAAAGACCTACTGGCCCGAGCGACTCGAGCTCGTCGCCGCGCTTCCGCGTACTCCCTCGGGCAAGATCCAGAAGTTCGTCCTGCGAGAGATCGCAAGCGGGCTCGCACAGGAGCGGGAGGCGCTTACGTGAGCAGGGCGGACGCCGCGCAATGACGCCGACCGCGGTCGCGGACGAGGTCTTCGACGAGGCAGAGTTCGCCCAGTGCAAGGAGGATGTCGCCTCCTACGTGCGCTCCGACGGGGAGCGCTGGGCGGATCTGATCGAGGCCGAGCGGTCCGTGCCGATGGCGCTGTGGGACGACCTGCGGGATCGTGGGTATCTGCGCCTGGCAGCTCCCCGCGCCTACGGAGGCCGGGGGGTTCCGTTCAGCCGCTACCTCGAGCTACTCGAGCTGTTCTCGATGTCGCATGCCTCGCTGCGGATGATCGTCCATGTGTGCAACGGGATCTGGCGGCCCATGGATTCCCACGCCTCCGACGAGCAGCGCCAGCGATTCGTGGTCCCGCAGGTGCAGGGCGAGATCAAGGTGGCCTTCACCCTGACCGAGCCGACCGCGGGCACGGGCGCGGACATCCGCTCGAGCGTGGTGCGCGACGGCGACACGTACTACCTCACCGGCGAGAAGCATCTGATCACCTTCGGGACGGTGGCCGACTACCTGTTGTGCTTCGCTCGGCTCGAAGGGACTCGCGGCGCGCAGGGCACGGTCGCCCTGATGGTGCCGCCCCACGGTCCCGGCGTCACGGCTCATGTCATGCCGGAAACGATGGGCGTGCGCGGGACCGATCACGGGCACCTGGTCTTCGACCGTGCACCGGTGCCGGTATCGGATCGACTTGGTGAGGAGGGTCAGGGGCTGGAGATCGCGCTGTCAGGATTTCTTGCGCCCTCGCGGATCGCAGTCGGGATGACCTGCGTCGGACTGGCTTCCAGGGCGTTGGAACTTGCCGTCGAATACGCGCAGCGGCGCGAAACCTTCGGGCGAAAGATCGCGGAGCGCCAAGCGATCGCGTTTCGCCTCGCGGAGATGGCCACAGACGTGCAGGCCGCGCGCTCGCTGGTGATGGACGCGGCGCGGCTGTGGGAGTCGGGCGGCGGGGCCAACGCCGAGTCCGCCATGGCCAAGCTGTTTGCCTCGGAGATGCTCCAGCGCGTCACCGACGGGGCGTTGCAGGTGCACGGAGGGATCGGCTATTGGTCCTCTTCTCCTATAGAGCGCGTTTACCGCGACGCGCGCGCCCAACGGTTTGAGGAGGGCACCGCGGAGATCCAGAAGACCACGATCGCGCGAGCACTGTTGCGGTGACCGGGCATGCCGAGGGCTTCAAGGGCCGCGTCGCACTGATCACCGGCGGCTCACGCGGGATCGGCCGCGCGCTCGCCTTCAGCCTCGCCGAGCGGGGCGCGATCCCGATCATCAACTACCGTCGCAACGAAGAGGCTGCCGGAGAGACTCTGCGCGGAATTGAGGAACGGGGCGTGGAGGGGGTCGCGATCCGGGCCGACCTGGAGCAGGTCGACGAGATCGAGCGGATGTTCTCGGAGGTGCGGGAGCGCCTCGGACGGCTTGACTTCTTCGTCTCAAACGCAGCGGCCAGCAACTTTCGCTCGATCATGGAGCTCAAGCCGCACAACCTCGAGCGGACCTTCAATTTGAACGTGCGGGCATTCGTGGTCGGGACGCAGCGAGCCGTGCCGTTGATGCAGGGCTGGGGACGAATCGTGGTGCTGTCCTCCTATGGCTCGATCACGGCCTACCCCACCTATGCCAACCTCGGCTCGGCAAAGGCCGCGATCGAGGCCTGGACCCGCTACATGGCCGTCGAGCTCGCGCCGCGTGGGATCAACGTCAACGCGGTCAACGGAGGCATCATCGACTCGGACTCATCGGCCTTCTTCTACGCCACGGGTCGCGTCGCGCCGCTCGAGACTGTCCTGCCGAAGATCCCCAAGCGGCGCATGGGCACGGTCCAGGAGGTGGCCGACTGCGTGCTGTTCCTGCTGTCCCCCGCGTCCGAATACGTCACCGGGACGACGCTCGTGGTGGACGGCGGACTGACCGTGACAGGCCCCCCTTACGAGGCTGACTTCGCTCCAGCGCCGGCCTCTCCAACAGCCACTCACGGATCAGAATCGACGGTCGCGCCGACTGCGCCCCCTTCGTGACCGTCGGCGATTCCATCGAGGCCCGCCCGCCTCTGCGGTGGGGGTTGAGCGTTCCCTTTCCCGGAGTCCCCCTCGCCGATCACGCGCGCCTATATCGCCAGGCCGAGGCGCTCGGCTACGACGATCTCTGGTCGGGCGAGACTCCGAACGGAGCCGACGGCTTCACGCCGTTGGCACTCGCCGCCCCGGTGACCGAGCGAATGCGGCTGGTCACCGGCATCGTCAACCCCTTCACGCGCGGGCCGGCAGTTTTGGCGCAGACCGCCTCGGCGCTGCAGGAGGCCTGCGGAGGTCGGTTCGTTCTGGGGTTGGGAGCGTCTTCGAACGTGACCGTCGAGCGCTTCAACGGGATGCCCTTCGAGCGGCCACTGTCGAAGATGCGCGAGGCGGTCGCCGCGCTGCGGCCGGTGCTCTCGGTCCCGCCCGAGCGCGGATTTGGGGGCCTGCGGCTGGAGCGACCGGTCTCCCAACCCGTGCCGATCGTGCTCGCGGCGCTGCGCGCGCGGATGCTTGGGCTGGCCGCCGAGGTCGCGGACGGCGCGTTTACCAACTTTCTCCCGCTCTCGGGCCTGCCCCAGGTTGCCGCGACGCTGCGCGAGGCTGAGCGAGGTCACGGCCGCGAGCCGCAGGAGCTCGCCTGTCGTTTCTTCGTCCTGCCGGTCGCCGAGGAGCAGGGCATGGTGCTCGCCCGGGCGATGTTCTCGGCCTACGGAAGCGTCCCTGTCTACGCGGAATTCTTCCGCTGGCTCGGCTTCGGCGAGGCGATCGCGCCGATGATCGACGCCTACCAAGCCGGCGACCGGGGCCGGGCCGCCGAGCTCGCGCCAGAGGAGTTGATCCGCGATATCTTCATCTTTGGCTCCGCCGACGAGGTACGCGCCCGCGTCGAGGAGTTCGTGTCGGGCGGGATCAGCACCGTGGTGGTGACGCCGATCACCGAGCCCGACCGGTTGCCCGGGGTCTTGGAAGCGCTGGCGCCGGCGTCGTAGGGCAGGGTCCAGCCGGCGCGACCGGGAGCGCCCCCCGCGCCTCGCGCCGCGCCCCCGGCGCCTCGCGCCGCGCCCCCGCGCCAGCCAACCCCGCAATCAGTGCCGGATCCTGCGCCAGGCGGCCGAGACCGGGCCCTTTTGCCCCCTCGGCGGCCCGTACACGACCCGCCTTGGCAGCGGGAATGGCGAAAGCTGTTCAGCGGCGAGCCCGGCGAACAGCCGCGGCTGGGCCTTGGCCACGAGCGCGGCGAGCTCATCGCGCTCGCGCTCGCTGAGGTTGCGCCGCCGCCCCCGTCCGGCGCGAATCAGCGCCACCACCCGGCGCCGCTCATCGGGTTCGAGCCTCCTGAGGTGTTCGCGGGCGAGCAGCACTACCTCGGCGATCTCGATCAGCGTCGCCGCGGGAATCCGCCGGAGTCCGGGGATCCGGTGCGAGACGTGATTGATCGCGTGGCTTGTGAACGGCCCTGGCACTGACCCGAGTCTAGGGGGCCCGTGCCGCAGCGACTCGAGGAGGCCCGTTCACGAAGCCGTTACAGTCCGCGGCCGATGCGAGAGGCCGACCTTTGATGGCGCCGATGCGAGATGCGGTCATCTGCGAGCCGCTGCGGACCCCGGTCGGGAGGTTTGGCGGGGTCTTCCGTGACGTTCCGGCGGCTCGGCTGGCCTCGACCGTAATCTCCGCCTTACTCGAGCGGACCGGACTGCCCCACGAGGCGATCGATGACGTCCTGCTCGGTCAGTGCTACGCCAACGGCGAGGCACCGGCGCTGGGTCGCGTGGCCGCGCTGGACGCGGGGCTGCCCGTCGACGTTCCCGGTCTCCAGATTGACCGCCGTTGCGGGTCGGGACTCCAGGCAGTGATCGAGGCGAGCATGCAGGTGCAGACGGGTGCGGCCGATCTCGTGCTCGCGGGCGGCGCCGAGAGCATGAGCCAGGCGGAGCTCTACTCGACCTCCCTGCGCTGGGGTTCGCGCTCGGGTGGGGCCATGCTCGAGGACCGGCTGGTGCGCTCGCGGGTCACCGCCGGCGGCGTCAACCATCCGGTGCCCGGTGGGATGCTCGAGACGGCCGAGAACCTTCGCCGCGAGTACGGCATCGCCCGCGAGGAGCAGGACGAGATCGCCCTTCGCTCCCACCGGCTGGCCATCGACGCCCACTCCGACGGCAGGTTCGCGCAGGAGATTGTGCCGGTGGAGATCGAGGACCGGCGATCGGGGCGGCGGATCGTGGACCGTGACGAGCATCCGCGCCCCGACACCACGCGCGAGAGTCTCGCCGCGCTCAAGCCGATCATGCGCCGCGCTGACTCGGAGGCCACGGTGACGGCGGGCAATTCGAGCGGCCAGAACGACGGCGCCGCGATCTGCGTCGTTGCCCATCGCGAGCGAGTGGACGAGCTGGGACTCAAACCCTTCGCGCAGCTGGTCTCGTGGGCGGTGGCGGGCGTGCCCCCTAAGACGATGGGTATCGGACCCGTGCCCGCTACGAGGCGAGCGCTGGAGCGTGCCGGCCTGACGCTCGGCGATATGGATCTGATCGAGTTAAACGAAGCCTTCGCGGTCCAGGTCTTGGCGGTGCTGCGCGAATGGAGCGTCGACGGCGACCTCGAACGCCTGAACGTCAACGGGTCCGGGATTTCCCTTGGCCATCCGGTCGGCGCCACCGGGGCCCGCATCCTCACCACGCTTTTACGCGAGCTCGACCGCCGCGCCGGCCGCTACGGCCTCGAGACCATGTGCATCGGAGGCGGTCAGGGGCTCGCGGCCGTTTTCCAGCGCGTCGAGTCATAGGGTCGCATAGCCGTGCTCGCAACAGAGCTCGATCTCCCCACCTTCGACCACACCGACCCCGAGTTGCGCGGCGAGCGCTACCGGGAGGCGATGGCGGAGCTTTCAAGCCACGCCGACTGGCTGGCGAGATCCCCGCTCGGGTTCATCGTGTTGGACCACGACTCGGCCGAGTTCTTCGTGCGCACCCAGCACGCGGTATTCCCAGGCCTGACGATCGCACAGCTGTTTGAAATCGAAAGCGGCCCGCTGCACGAGGAGGTCACCAACAACATCATCAACCTGACTGGAGAGCGCCACGGACGGCTGCGCCAGCTGGTCAACCCGGCGCTAGGTCCCAGAGCGATCGACCGGTACAGGCCGGCGATGCGTGAGTTCCTCGGTCGGCTTCTCGACGCTGTTCCAGCGGACGGGACCTGCGAGTTCATCGAGGCGATCGCCAAGCCTTACCCCTCGCTGGTGATCGCGGAGTTGATGGGCGCCCCACTCGAGGACGCACCAGCGCTGTACCGCTGGTCGAACTGGATCCAGCGCCAGTTCGATCCGCTCAGCCTCACCACCGAGCGCGAGGAGATCGAGCGGGCCGTTAACGAGTTCTACGCCTACGAGGACGCGCTGATCGCCGCTCGGCGGCAAACGCTGGGGCAAGACCTGATCTCCGACTTGATCCGGACCGAGCAAGAGGGCGATCGGCTGTCGCACGACGAGCTACGAAACCTGATCCTGAACATCCTCGTCGGCGGTGTCGACACCAGTCAAAGCCAACTCGCTCACGCCGTCAGGCTGCTCGCCGAACATCCCGACCAGTGGGAGCTGCTGCGCTCAAACCCTCGGGCTCTGGCGCCGGCGGCAGTCGAGGAGGCGCTCCGGTTCGAGCCGGTGACGCCGTTCACGGCGCGCATCACCGTCGACGAGCTCGAGTGGCGTGGGGTCACATTCCCGCCCGGGACGATCGTGCTGGTCTCCGCCTGGCACGCCAACCGGGACGGTCTCTCCGCGGAATCGTTTGACATCTCCTCCGAGCGTGCACGTTCGCGCCCACTGACCTTCGGCGCCGGCGTCCACTACTGCGCGGGCGCCAACCTGGCGCGGGCAGAGCTCGAAGAAGCCTTGGCGTTTCTGGCAGAGCGGATCGCAGCGATCGAACTCGACGGCGAGCCTCGGTACGGCACGCCATCGGGCATCTACGGGCTCGAGGCTTTGCCGCTGCGGCTCGTGCGCGAATAACGCCTAACGCTTACCGCCCACTCGCTCCGCGCAGTCCTCTAGCAGCAGTGCAAAATCAGGTTCTGGTTGACGTCGTTCGTGCTGTTGAAATAGGAGCCGGCCGCCCACGCGTCCTGGGAAGAGACCGCAGCCACGCTGAAGAGCGAGCCGTCCGGGAAATTCGCACTGGGCTGGATCTTCCACGCCTTGCCGTTCCAGCGTTCGATCACTGCTGGATCGAGCATGCCGCCGTAGCTGCCCACCGCCCAGGCACTGGTGGGGGAGGTGCCGGCCACGTCAAAGAGCCCGTTTGAGTCCCGCGACGGGTTGACGTTGGCGCTCGCCTGCACCTTCCAGGAGTCGCCGTTCCAACGCTCGACCAGCGTCCGCCCAGGCGTCCTGCTGTTCTTGGAATAGCTGCCCACCGCCCAGGCATTGGTGGGGGAGGTTGCGGCCACTCCGGAAAAGCCGGCGGGGTTGCGCGCGCCCCCGGGGTTCGGACTCCGCTGCACCTTCCAGACCCGTCCGTTCCAGTGCTCGACGAGGGTCTGACTTGTGTGGCGACCACAGCGCTGACCCACCGCCCAGGCGTTGCTCGAAGATGCGGCGGTCACGCTGGACAGCCCCATCACTCGACCGGCAACAGCCACCCGCCCGATTGCCGGGCGGCGTGGCGCCCTCGGTTCCCTTGCGCGCACGGAGCAGGACTGGCCGGGGCTGGGGCTCGATTGCACGCTCCACCTCTTGCCGTTCCAATGCTCGATGAGGGTTTTGGTCGCGGTGCCGGTGTCGTAGTAGCCCACCGCCCACACGTTTTTCGAGGAGAGCGCGGCGACGCCCGAGAGCTGATTGTTGTTGGCCGATGTGCCTGGATTCGGGCTTTTCTGGACCTTCCAGGCTTTGCCGTTCCAATGTTCGATCAGTGTTTGATACGGGCTGCGGGGGCCTTTGTCGTAGTACCCGACTGCCCAAGCGCTTTTCGGCGAAAGCGCGGCCACATCGGAGAGGACGTTGTCGTTCGCTGAGGTGCCTGGATTCGCGCTTGTCTGGACCTCCCACGCCTTGCCGTTCCAGCGTTCGATGAGGGTCTGATACGCGGTGCCGTTGTCGTAGTAGCCCACAGCCAGCCCGTTGCAGGCCGACGTCGCGGCTATCCCGTACAGCTGGTTGTAGCCGGTCCCCACGTTCGGAGCCTGTCCGCCCCAGGTTTCACACTTGGTGGACGCGCTGGCGGCGCCGGTCGTGATGAGTCCCGCGGCGATAACGCCGACGATCGTCGCGGCCCTCAACGGCCGCATGATGGACGGTGCGTCCATGGTGCCCCCCTTTTGTAGATAGGTGCCTCCTAGCAGCAATGTAGAGCCAGGGTTTGCTGCGCCGAGCCGTCGTTGTAGGAGCCGACGGCCCAGGCGTCATTTGAAGACGTCGCTGCCACGCCGTACAGGACACCTTCGTTGAGGTTTGTGCTCGGCTGGACCTTCCATGCATTGCCGTTCCAGCGCTCGATCAGTGGCGGCAGAGTCGTCATGGAGCGGTAGTTGCCCACCACCCAGGCGTTCGTGGATGAGGTGGCGGCCACGCCGTCGAACTCGGTCGCCTCCCCCGGAGCGCCGCTAGGGCTTGGCTGAACACTCCAGCGTTTGCCATTCCACCGCTCTATGAGAGCTCGCTCCGGGCTCGTGCCGCCCTTGGAGTCGTCGCCCACCGCCCACGCGTTGGACGACGAGGTGGCGGCCACCCCGAGGAGGCGGTCGCTGCTGTCCGAGCCGCCGGGATCCTTGCTCTTTTGCACCTTCCACGCCGCGCCGTTCCAACGCTCGACCAGGGTCTGGAAGCCGGTGCTGTTTGACCGCCAGCCCACGGCCCAGGCATTGCTCGAGGAGGTGGCGGCCACACGCACGAGGGCAATCTCGGGCCCCGCGCGCAGAAACCCACCGTTCACGGGCTTGGAGCCAGCGCCGGCCGGGCTCGTTTGGCGGGTCCACTTCTTGCCGTTCCAGTGCTCGACGAGAGTGTGATCCGTCGCCCCGAGGTGGTAGTAGCCCACCGCCCAGGCATTGGTGGGGGAGGTGGCGGCCACGCCGGCGAGCTCATTCTCGTTGGCCGACCCGCCGGGATTCGGGCTTTTCTGGACCGTCCAGGCCTTGCCGTTCCAGTGCTCGATCAGGGTCTGGTCGTCGGTGCCGTCGTAGTAGTACCCCACCGCCCAAGCATTCCTGGGCGAGGTCGCGGCGACCTCCAAAAGCGAGTTGTCGACGAGCGGGCCGGCGGGGTTCTGGCTGCGCTGGATCCTCCACTCCTTGCCGTTCCAGCGTTCGATGAGGGTCTGATTATTGTCGTTGCTGTTGAAGTAATGACCCACGGCCCACGCGTTGCATGCCGACGTGGCGGCCACGCCCAGGAACTCGTTGTCACCGGTCCCCGCGTTAGGGGGCAGACCGCCCCAACTCTCACACTGGGCGGCGGATGCGCGGCCAGCCTCGACCGCGAGCAGCGCTGCTGAAACTAGGCCAAACACGATTACCGCCCTCAGCGGGCGGACAATCGACGACGCACCCATGATGCCCCCTCGGGTTAGATTTCTACCCCACTCTAACTTCGCCACTGCGCAGAAGTCAAAGCGGAACCGTTCAGCCTCGGGCTAGGTCAGCAAGCCGGGTCGCACAGCCAGCACGCGAGTTAATGGCTTCGCAACCTCTCGCAGAGGATCATCTGGGGGCCCATGCCATTGCTGCTGCTGTTCGCGCTGGTCGCCGGCGCAGGGACCGCGATCACGCCGTGCGTGCTGCCGGTCCTCCCCGCGCTGCTGTCGGCAGGAGCGGTCGGAGGACGGCGGCGACCCCTCGGAATCGTCGTGGGGCTCGCGGTCACATTCACGATCGCGGTGGTCGCCCTGGCCCAGCTCGTCAAGGGCATCGGCCTGGCCAGCGGCGCCGCCCGAACGGTCGCGATCGTCGTGCTGCTGGCGTTCGGCCTGGTCATGTTGATCCCCGAGGCGGCGGCCCGCGTGCAGGCTCCCCTTTCACGACTGGCCCGTTTCGGGCCGCGCACGCGAGGGACGGGGTTTCGCTCGGGCCTCGGCGTCGGCGCCGCGCTTGGCTTCGTCTGCGCGCCATGCGCGGGCCCGATCCTCGCCGCAGTGACCTCTGTCAGCGCGTCGAGCGGCGCGACGGTACAGGTGGTGGCGGTCGCTCTCGCCTATGCCGTCGGCCTGAGCAGCGTGCTGCTGCTCTACGCGCTCGGCGGTCGCGCGATCCTGAACCGAGTGCGCCGCTCGGTTCGCGGCCATATCGTCGAACGCACGCTGGGGGTGGTGCTCCTGGCAACGGGCATAGCAATGGCCTTCAACCTCGACGTGCGCTTCGAAGAACTGCTGGCCAGGGACAACCTGCCGGCCTTCCTGGTCGACCCGACCCGAGCTCTGGAGAACTCGGGCGCCGTGCAGAATCGACTTGCTTCCTTGCGGCCCGCGTCGCGATTCGCACGGCGCCAGCTCGAGGCCGGCACCAAGCCCACCCCCTACAGGTCAGGCGTGTCGATCCCCGGCATAAAGACCCCTCGGCTATCCGACCTGGGAACGGCGCCCAATTTCACCGATACGCAGCGGTGGTTCAACACCCCGGGCGGGCGTCCGCTGACAATCGCGGGCCTGCGCGGCCACGTGGTCCTCGTCGACTTCTGGACCTACACGTGCATCAACTGCCTGCGAACGCTGCCCTTCCTCAAGGGCCTGTACGCGACCTACCACCGCTACGGCCTCGACATCGTGGGTGTCGAAACTCCCGAGTTCACCTTCGAGCGGATCGCGGGTAACGTCGCCCAGGCGATCCGCTCGGACGGCCTGCACTACCCGGTCGTCCAGGACAACAACTACGGCACCTGGAACGCGTACCAGAATGAGTTCTGGCCGGCCGAATACCTGATCGACGGGCACGGGAAGGTCCGCCATACCCAATTCGGCGAGGGGGACTACCTCCAGAGCGAAGCCGCGGTGCGCGAGCTGTTGTACGAGGCAGGGGCACACAACCTCCCGCCGCCGATGGCCGCTCACGCGATCCTGCCGTCGGCAGGACTGGCCACGCCCGAGACTTACCTGGGCACGGATCGCGCCCAGGGCTTTGTGCCGCGTCTGAGATCCGGAGTTCACACCTACCCGGGCGTTGCGAGACCAGGGTTCAACACATTCGCCCTGCGCGGCACGTGGAGAGTCATGTCGCAGTACGCGGCCCCTGTTTCGTCGGGCGCGATGATCCAGGCCGGCTTTCAGGCAGCCCACGTATATCTGGTTATGACCTCGGCGGGGAACGTCCCACGGCGGGTGCGCGTCCTGCTCGACGGCCATCCAATCCGTGCCTCTGATGCCGGCTCAGATGTGCACAACGGGGCGGTTACCGTACAGGGACAGAGGCTCTACTCGCTGGTCTCCCTGCCGCAGGCCCAGGGTCACGCCCTCACGCTGAAGGTACCCGCGGGTGTGAGGGCCTACGACTTTACCTTTGGGTAACGGATTCGCCCGCGGCGGTCTGCACCCGGTGAGCGGCGGTCCCCGGCGGGCACCGGAGGACTGCTCAATGGCTTATCGGGGTGGGGTCACGTAGCGCGTGAACCCCCTGCTGTCCTGCCCGTAGGTCGCGTAGATGCCCTGCAGCCCCTTGGCTGACACATACGCCATACCGCCGTCGTCGAGGTTGTGCTGCGGGAACTGAAGGGTGAACAAGAAATTGTTGGTCGCGGTGTCGAATCTGTAGAACAGATCGTCCCGGTAGCTGCCGTATGCATAGAAGATCCCGGCGACGGGGTCGATCGCCGCGCCCAGAACGCCGCCCGAGGGCAGGTTTGTCTCGGACCCCCAGGTGTCGTCAGCGATGTCATATGCGGCAAGCGCTGACTGGCAACTGCAGTCGCCCTGTTGGCCGTAAATCTGTCCTTTGTAAGGCGCCAGGCCGCCCCACTGGTCGAAGGAGAACGGAGGCGAGGCGAGCGTCTGTGTCGTGTTCGTGGCGGGGTCGTAGGAGATGAAGCTTGTTCCCCCGACCAGGTACAGCAGACCCATATGAGAGGTGATGTCCCCCGTGCCCTGCCCCAGAGGGTTGGTGATCGTCGACCACTTGCCTGTCGCGATGTCGTACACGCCCATCTCGTCGGGATTTTCCGTATAGACCGTGTAGATATTGCCCTTCACATACGCCGCGCCACCATTGTTGCCCTGGTTGATCGGCGCCTTGGCAAGGGTCGTCCACTTGTTGGTGTGCGGGTTATACCGGTAGAACTTCCTGCCCTCAAACTGCTGCGCGTAGATCATGTTCGTGTTGGGGTCAACGGCAACGTTGTTGACCGGCGTCGGGCTCGAGGCGCGTTTTTGGAAGCTGCCGACCGGCGGAGCGGCGGCCGCGGTACCCGCGAAGGCCAACGACAAAGCCAAGGCCGCCGACGTGACCAACCAGACTCGTCGTACCTGCGCGCACTTGCCAAACATTTCACGCCCTTTCGGTGAGAGCGGCCCCGCCGCCGATCTAGGTGCCTCCGGCTCCCGGCGAGCATTCAAACTATCCCGCGCCGGCTTGTCAAGCCATCGTCAGGCGCCACACCGACCCATAACAGCCATCACCACGTGTCAACGAAGCGGCTGCTGCGAGGTCGCTCGGCCTGCCCGGCGGTCTCAAGGGTCGCGGCAACCAGTCCTCGCGTCTCGGTGGGATCGATCACGTCGTCGATCTCGAACAGCTGCGCGGCGTTGATCGCCTTGGCGTTCTCCTGCAGCACCGCCGTCAGTTCGCGCACCCGCCGCTCGCGTTCTTGCTCGTCCTGTATGGCGTCGAGCTCCTTGCGCAGACCGAGCCGGACAGCTCCCTCAAGTCCCATCGGGCCTAGCGTGGCACCGGGCCAGGCGACCGTGAGAAGCGGCTCGCGCAGGCTTCCCCCCACCATCGCCTGAGCTCCGAGTCCATACGCGCGGCGCAGGATGACGGCGACGAGCGGGACCCGTAGAGCGGCGCCCGCGACGAGGAGCCGACAGCTGCGGCGGACCAGCGCCTCCGCCTCCGCGCTCGGGCCGACCATGTACCCGGGCGTATCGACGAGCGAGAGGATCGGGAGGCAGAAGGCGTCACATAGCTGCATGAACCGCGCCGCCTTGTCCGAGCCGGCGGCGCTCACTGCGCCGGCCATGGCCATTGGGTTATTGGCGATGATTCCAATCGGACGGCCATCGAGTCGACCAAGCGCGGTCACCATCTCGGGTGCAAACTGGTCGCGCACAAACGTCACGGACCCGTCGTCACACAGCGTCTCGATGATCGGAGCGACCTTATAAGCGCGGCGCTCTCTCTCGGGAATCAGCCCGCGCAGGCGAGCCTGGTCCGGAGCCGACCCGGCCGGAATTGATCCCTGAAAGTAGCCGATCAATGCCCTTGCAACCGCCACCGCGTGCGGCTCGTCCTCGGCCACGACGTCGACAACGCCGTTGGGCGCCTGCACATCGATCGGGCCGATTTCATCGGCCTCGACGTCCCCGAGGCCCCCACCCGCGATCATCGCCGGCCCGCCCATGCCGATCGAGCTTGCTTTCGTCGCCACGATCAGGTCAGAGCAGCCCGCGATCACTGCGTTGCCGGCAAAGCACCGGCCGTGTACAACGGCGATCCGAGGAACCACCCCTGACAGCCTCGCCCAGAGTGCAAACGCCCGAACGTCCAGTGCGGAGACGACCGGGTGATCGGTGTCGCCAGGTCGCCCGCCGCCGCCCTCGGCGAAGAACACCGTGGGCAACCGCATCCGCTCGATCAATTCGAATAGCCGATCCTTCTTGCGGTGCCCCAGCGCACCCTGCGTGCCGGCCAGGACGGTGTAGTCGTACGACAAGACCGCGCACGCGCTGCGATCGCCGAAGAGCTCACCGTTCACGCGAGCCGTGCCGGCTACCAAGCCGTCGGCCGGCGTTCGTTTGATCAGGTCATCCAGCTCTCGCCGCTGACGTTGTGCCGCGATGGCGAACCGCCCGTACTCGACGAACGATCCCGGGTCGACGAGGTCAGCGATGTTCTCGCGGGCCGTGCGGCCGCCAGATGCGTGTCGTTGCTCGACCGGCTCGGGTCGGGCGGAATCCTCGGTCAGTGAACGGCGGCGCAAGAGATCGGCGAAGGCGTCACTCATCAGCTCGAGCCTACCGCCGCCCGCCTGTCAACTGCCGACCTAACGCCGCGCTTTGGGGCTCTAGCCCACCGCCGGCAGGCTGAAGCGGATCTGTGTCCCGGGGCCGGCGTGGGCGACCCAGATATGGCCCCCATGGGCTTCGACGATGGCGCGCGCGATCGCCAGGCCAAGGCCGGCCGAGCCCGTCTGACCCTCCACCCGCGAGGGGCCCTGCACGAAAGGCTCAAAGAGCCGGGGGCGCGTCGCGGGATCGATGCCGTCGCCGCTGTCGGCGATCTCGACTTCGACCGCCAGGTCCTCGGCAGACCAGGCGCGGACCACCACGCTGCCGTCCGCAGGGGTGTGTCGAATCGCATTTTGGATCAGGTTGAGCAGCACGCGCTGGAGCTGTTCGGGGTTGCCGCGAGCCGGCCTGAGCTCTCTGGCCAGCTCCGAGCGCATCGAGACATGGCTCTCGTCTGCCTGCGGGCGCATCGTCTCGAGCGTCTCCCGCACCAGCTCGTCCAGATGTACCTGCTCCATGGACCAGCGAATGTCGCCCGCTTCCAGCCGCGAGAGCTCGAACAGATCGTCGATCAACGCCCCGAGAGCGCGGACCTGCGCCGAGATTGACCGCATCAGTTCGCGCGAGCGCTCCGGCTCGAAGATGCCGTCCTCCAGGCCCTCGGTGATCAGCCTGAGGTTGGTAATCGGGGTGCGCAAATCGTGGGACACCGAGGCCACCAGCCGGCGGCGGGTCCGTTCCTCGGCCTCGATCCTGGCGGCCATCTTCTCGACATCACCGGCCAGCGCCGCCAGCTCGTCGTGCCCCAGCACGTTCACGTGAACATTGCGTGCTCCGTCGCCCACGTCGGCGAGCGCAGTGCGGACCACTTCGAGATCAGACAACGCGCGTCGGGCCACAAGCCAAGCAGCCCCGAGACCAATCAGGGCCGCATAGCCCGCCGCCAGCGCCATGAAGAAGGCGTCGTGCGGGGAGACGAACATCAGCGACGCAAACAGGGCGACGGCGGCGGCGAGAAGCGCCGCCACGAGGACTGCCAAGGTACCCAGCCGGCCGCGCATCCCGCCCAGCAGGCGTGGTTGGTTGGCAATCACATGGGCGAGCAGCGCGGTGGCCGCGCCGAGCGGGACCAGGATCTCGAGGCAGGCGACGAAGGCGCCGCGGCCATAGACGGGCCATGCGATCGCCGACACAGCGACCCCTGCGGCGGCCGCCAGCACGGCTGCAAGCGCTGCTCGCCTCACGGCACGAACCTGTAGCCGACCCCCCATACGGTCTCGATGAATCGTGGCCGCGCAGGATCGGGCTCGAGCTTCGTGCGCAAGCGGCGGATGTGAACTGTCACCGTGGAGGTGTCGATGTAGAAGCTGAACTGCCAGACACGGCTCATCAGCTGCTCACGCGTAAAGGCCTCCCCGGGGTGACGCGCGAGAAACAGCAGGAGCTCGAACTCGCGCGGAGTCAGCTCGACGACGGCATCGTCCAGTCGCACCCGCCGCGCGCCGGGGTCTATCTCCAGGCTGTCGAAGCGAAGAATCTCCTCGCGGTCGCGCAGCGGCTCGAGGCGGCGCAGCACGGCGTCCACACGGGCCACCAACTCGGCCGGAGAGAAGGGCTTGACGACGTAATCGTCCGCGCCGAGGCGCAGGCCCGTGACGCGGTCTGATTCCTCGCCGCGTGCGGTCAGGAGAATGATCGCGGTGTGGTCGCGGCAGTCACGTCGCAGGCGACGCATCACTTCGAGTCCGTCCAGGTCGGGAAGCATCAGGTCGAGCACGACGACGTCGGGACGCTCGGCCGCGGCGCTCGAGAGCGCGTCTCTCCCCGTGGCGGCGATACCAGTGCGATAACCGGCCCGCTCTAGATAGCGCCCCACCACCTCGCCAATCGTCGGCTCGTCGTCAACGACGAGCACTCGCGCTCGCCCGCGATCCATGCGGTCATTGTGAAGCCCCCCGATCCGCCCCGAAAGGCGCGGCGGCGATTGTTCAGCACTCCGTAATCCAGGTCGAGAGGGCCAAGCCGTAACGGGTATACGCGACGCCGAGCCGCTAATTTGCTGACTTCCAGACCGCACTGTCGCCCAGCGGCTCACGACGCGCCTTGCCGGCCGCCACGAGCTCCAGCAACGCGGCCTCTGCGCCGGTCCGGTCGTCCGCGTCGTTTCCGGCAGCCAGGAGCGCCGCCACCTCGGGGGTGGTCAGTCCCTCGGGGAACCGCTCGAGCAGCGGCTCGGGTGTCTCGGGGGGCGGCTCGCGATTGAGGGTGGGATCGAGATTGGCTACCAGGACGTCATAGGCCTGCACCGGCTGAAAGCCGCCGGCGACCAGCCGGAGTCCATCCCGCTCGAAGACGACGGACGGAGCGGTGAACCGCACGGGCCCATCGGTGGTCGCGGTCTTTCCCTGCGCCTCGGCCGCCGACCCTTGCGCCGTGCGGGTCTCGGCGCGGTCTCGGTCGTAGGCCGCCACGACCTCCGGGTCATCGATGCGCGCCACGAGCCGCTCCCCGTCGACGCCGTCCAGACGACCAAGCGCCTCTGCCAACTGCCGGTCGTCCTCCAGGACCAGCGGCGTCGTGAAGTTCGCCAGTTGCAGCGCCCGTAGGACCGGCCACTCGGAGCCAGGCTGGTTGAGCCGCGCGGCGACGATCACGCGGCAGGCACGCGAGGTGGCGCTCACCCGGGCCTTGGGGGCCGGTGCGAACGGCATGCCGTAGCGGTCGCGGAAGCGCAACTGGCCAAGCGCACCACGCAACGGGGTGTAGCCGCGTGCCTCGTATTGCGAGGCTTGTTCGGTGAGTCCCACCATCACCAGCCGCCAAGCGAGCTGATCGCCGTAGCGCCACTCCAGTACCCGCAGCGCGGGGATTTCGGAATAAGCCCATGGACAGCCCGGATCGGTGTAGAGAGTCGCTGAGATCACGCTGTCCGAGCCTCGATGCTGGGGGCTGAGATCACGCCGTCCGAGCCTCGATGATGTGGGCCAGCCGGGCGGCCCGGTCCTTCGTG
>DASRHQ010000055.1:0-2732 GCA_035650455.1 Solirubrobacteraceae bacterium | reverse complement strand
GGCGCGTGCGCGTGCGCGCAGTGCAGGTGCACGACCAACCAGTCACCCGTGCCTTGGCCGGACAGCGTGTGGCGATCAACTTGACCGGCACCGCTGTAACCGATGTGGCGCGTGGCGACGTGCTCGCCAGCGCGAAGCCGGAGATCGCGCCGACGTATCGCGTGGACGCTGCCCTGCGGTGGGAGCCGGACGCCGAACCCGCGTCCGGCGAGCGTGTGCAGGTACACCATGGAACGCGCGAGGCTCCCGCACGCCTCGCGTGGCTGGGAGGACGCTTCTGGCAAGTGCGACTCGAACAGCCACTGATGCCGCTGGCCGGGGACCGGGTCGTGATCCGCCGGATCGCTCCTCCCGACACACTCGGCGGCGGCGTGGTGCTCGACGCGGCGCCGCGCCGCCACGGTCCCTCGCGCGAGCTCCTGGCGCGGTTGGAGCGGCTTGAGTGGGGGGAGGAAACTGAGCCGGCCGGCCAGGAAGATGCTCAAAGCGGGGGTGAGGAGCTCCGCGAGGACCACTCGCGGAAGCGCGTGGTGCGCGCGGAGCTCTCACCCACCGCACTTGCGCTCGAGAAGCGCCTCCTAGATGCCGGTCTCACGCCGCCCCTCGACAGCGAGCTTGACAGCGGCGATCTGGCCGCGCTGCGGGCCGCGGGCCGCGTGGTCCGCGTGTCGCGGACGCTGCACTACCACCGTGACGTGCTCGATCAGGCGCAGCGGCGGGTCGTCGCCTTGGCCGAGCAGCACGGCGGCGCGGTCACGCTGGCCCAGCTTCGCGACGAATTCGGAACGTCGCGTAAGTTCGCCCAGGCACTGCTCGAGCACCTCGACTCGGAGAAGGTCACGATCCGCCGGGGCGATGCCCACTACGTTCGGCGGTCCGCGCGGGCGCCCGGCTAGTTACGCTGCCCCCATGGCGAACGATCTCGCGAAGCGATTCCTGGACCTACACCGCGAGCGCCGACCGCTGCTGCTGCCGAACGTGTGGGACGCCGGCTCGGCGAAGCTGATGCGGTCCTTCGGATTCGACGCGCTGGCGACAACCAGCAGCGGTCATGCCGCGACGCTGGGGCGACTTGACGGCTCGGTGACGCGCGACGAAGCGCTCGCCCACTCGGCGAGCATCGTCGCGGCGACCGATCTGCCCGTATCAGCCGACCTGGAAAATGGGTTTGCCGATGATCCCGAGGGCGTGGCCGAGACGGTGACGCTGGCCCTTCAGACCGGGCTGGCCGGCTGCTCGATCGAGGATTTCACCGACGATCTCGATGATCCGATCTACGAGCTGGACGCGGCCCGGGCGCGTGTCGCCGCCGCGGCGCAGGCCGCCCACGGGGGCTCCCAGACGTTGGTGCTGACGGCGCGGGCCGAGAACCACATCCGCGGCCGTCCCGATCTACAGGACACCATCACCCGCCTTCAGGCGTACCAGGAGGCGGGCGCCGATGTGCTGTATGCCCCCGGGCTGACGAGCGCCGGCGACATTGCCCGCGTGATCAAGTCTGTGGCAAAGCCCGTGAACGTCCTCGCCCGAGCGGGAGCACCCTCGATAGCCGAGCTGGGAGAGCTCGGCGTGAGCCGCGTGTCAGTGGGCGGAGCATTTGCCTTCGCGGCGCTCGGCGAATTGCGAGAGGCGGCCCTTGAGCTGCGCGATCGAGGCACCTACTCGTTCCTCGAGCGCGCCGGCGCTGGGCAGCGGGCGGTTCGCGAAGCCTTCCTCTGAGGTCCTGAGACAGGCACTTAGAGCGCTCCTCCGGCGGCAGGCGGAGCAGTAGGGTCGGGTCCGCGCTCCCGTGCCTGCTCGCGCACGAGGTAGTCCTCGATGAACATGGGCGCGTCGCTGGAGCGCTCCACCACCGACAGCAGCGAGGACATGGTCGAGACCTCCTCGATCTGCTCTTTGAGGAACCACTGCACGAACTGCTCGCTCAGATAGTCGTTCTCCTCTCGGGCCACCGCGGCCAGCGCCGCGATCTGATCCGAGACGCGCTTCTCCTGCTCGAGGGCGAGCGCGACCGGCGCCACGATGTCGGCGAACTCCGTTTCGGGCGCCTGCACCCCCGGGATCGTCACCTCCGCACCCGAGTCGAGCAGGTAGCGCACCATCATCATCGCGTGGTTGCGCTCCTCCAACGCCTGGCCGTAGAAGAAGGTCGCGAGCCGGGGCAGGGTGCGACCGTCGAAGTAGACCGCGTTTGCGATGTATTGCTGCTGGGCGCCGAACTCGTTGCCCACCTGCGTGTTGAGTCGCTCTATGAACCGATTTGCCGCCATGTGGGCGCACATCGTATTGCGCGAGCGAAGCGCTTAGTGCCCATGGCAGCCACGCGGGGTGCTGGCCCGCTGTAGATTCCCGGCCCATGGCCACCTGCCTAGTGACGGGGGGCGCCGGCTTCCTGGGCTCTCACCTCTGTGACGAGTTGCTACGACGCGGACACCGAGTGATCTGCGTCGACAACCTTGAGACCGGCTCGTTGGCCAACATCGAACACATCCGGCACGAGCGCTTCGTCCACCTGAACCTGGACATCATCGAGCCCTATTTCTTGGATCAGCCGATCGACTTCGTCTATCACCTGGCCTCGCCCGCGTCTCCGATCGACTATCTGCGTCTGCCGCTGCACACGCTCAAGGTCGGGTCGTACGGCACCCACCACACGCTGGGGCTGGCAAAGAAGCATCGCGCGCGCTTCCTCATCGCATCGACGAGCGAGGTCTACGGCGATCCCGACGTTC
>DASRHQ010000054.1:0-42373 GCA_035650455.1 Solirubrobacteraceae bacterium | reverse complement strand
CGCCCGAACTCCTCGCCGCTCAGCAGCACCGTGCGCTGTGCGTCGCGCCGGCGCGGCGAGACGACGAGCCCGAGCGCGGCGAGCACCCCGGAGGTTGCCGGGCAGAGGATTTCAGTGATGCCGAGCTCCTCGGCGATAGCCGGCGCGTGTAGGGGGCCGGCCCCACCGAACGCGAGCAGCGCGTAGCGACGCGGGTCGACGCCGCGCTCCACCGTCACGACGCGCAGGGCGCGGACCATCTCCGCGTTGGCCACCCTGACGATGCCCTCCGCGCACGCCGCCGGTTCGAGGTCGAGCGACCGCGCCAGCTCCCCGACCGCATCCGCGGCCAGGCGAGCGTCAAGGTGCACGTCCGCGCCGAGCGCCACGTCAGAGGGCAGGTAGCCCAGCATCAGGTTGGCGTCCGTGACCGTGGGTTCGGTGCCTCCGCGGCCGTAACACGCCGGCCCGGGCTCCGCGCCGGACGAGCGCGGCCCCACTCGCAGCGCGCCACCGGGGTCGCGCCACGCGACGGATCCTCCTCCGGCGCCGACCGTGTGGACCGCCACGGTCGGCAGCGCCAGTGGGCGTCCCGCGATCGAGCTGGCGCCGCGTTCGTGAACCGCGCCCCCCTCGACAACGCAGATGTCGCACGAGGTCCCGCCCATGTCGAAGCAGAGGGCGTCCTGCCTTCCCGCCTGATCGGCGACGAAGGCCGCGCCGGACGTGCCTCCGGCAGGGCCGGAGAGGACGGTCCACGATGCGTGGCTCGCGGCCGTTCCGGCGTCGATCAGGCCGCCGTTGGATTGCATGATCGCCGGCTCCGGCAGGCCCCCGGAGCGCGCTCGCTCCACCAGGCGGCGGATGTACGAGCCCAGCAGAGGAGAGAGCGCGGCGTCCACCTCGGTAGTTGCCGCACGCTCGAATTCGCGAAAGGTGCCAACCACCTCGTGCGAGAGCGATATGTGGGCGCTCGGCAGCGCCGCGGCGAGCTCTCGCCCTATGTCTCGCTCATGCTCGGGGTGACGATAGGAGTGCAACAGCACAACGGCAACCGACTCCGGGTCGGCCGCCGCGACCTCGGCAGCCAGCCTCTCTGCCGTATCCGGCTCCAGTGATTGCAGCGGCCCATCGGGAGTCATCCGCTCGCGGACGCCGAATCGAAGCTCGTCTGGGACGAGCGGCGGCGGCCAGTCGGCGCACAACCGGTAAAGCTGTGGACGGTGCTGGCGGCCCAGGGCGACGACGTCGGTAAACCCCTCCGTGGTGACCAGAGCAGTACGAGCCACGCGACCCTCAAGCAGAGCGTTCGTCGCGACCGTCATCCCGTGCGCAAAGCTGCTCACCGACTCCGCATCGGCGCCTGCCTTCGCGAGCACGGCCTCGACCGCCGCCATCACCCCCTCGGATTGATCGGCCGGCGTGGTCGGGCGTTTGGCGGTGACGAGGCAGCCGTCTACGGCGAGCACGGCGTCGGTGAACGTGCCGCCGACGTCAACACCCAGAAGCATGACCCGACGTTACTTGGCGGGTGCCAGAGTCGGCTGGCTAAACGTCGCCTGGACTATGCCGCCAGCGCCGGCACGAGCTCTTCGGTCTCGGCCAGGTGCTGATGCGACGGGCAATACCCGTTGTGCGGGAGCGGCATCCGCTGACAGGGTGTGCCCTTGCGCGTGCTGGCGCGGCACCTGAGCGGGTTGCCGTACACGTCGTAGCCGTTGTTTGGCTGATTGCGCAGGAACTCGTCGGCGTAGTCGAGATAGCGCTCGATTATGCGCAACACCCGCGCCTGTACATGCAACGGAAAGTAGATCCGAATGTCTTTGAACAGCGTCCGCGCCGGGTGGGCAAAGTAGTGGCGGTCGGTCGCGAGACGCTCGACCGCTGACTCGCACGCGCGCAGCACTTCCTCGTGGTGGGTTTGGGGTCCCCGGGGGTTCGGATCCTCAATGATCTCGCCAGCGAGCTCTCTGTAGATAGCTCGACTAAACCGGTACATGCAGCGTCACTCCTTTCGGCTCTCCCGCAAACGTCTTTCCCGCAAGCGGGCGCGAGTATGCCCTCGGCATATGAAGTGAAGGAGGCGGCGGTTATTAACTAGACGTTAAGCCGATTTCCGGTCCATCAGGCGCACTACCGGGGCGGGTACCCGGAAGTCCCCATGATCGTCGGCGCGTAAACAAAAGCTGTCGAGCGGGCCCAAAAACTCGATCGCGAGCCGCTCCTAACGCCAGGTTTCCCACGCGGGCCGTGACTCCCGCCGAATCGTCACGTGCTGATCATCGAGCCCTGGATCGCGAGACGGGAAGTCAATTCTGCGGTGGGCGCCTCGGCTCTCCCTTCTGGTCAGCGCGCAGGCCGCGATCAGACGCACCAGCGGGTGCGGGTCGGTCGCCAGCACGCGCAGGCCGGACTCCTCGCGCTCCAGTCCAGCAGCGCGCCACAGCGCCGTTCTGCTGTCTTGCTGGACCGGCGGCAGGGGCGTTGCTGGCGACTCCCGGGCCGCGGCGCTGGTGATTGTTCGCCCGGGCTGCGGTTCACCGGCCGCGGCGCGCGCCGCGCGCGCCCCGAACACAAAGCACTCGCTCAACGAGTTCGAGGCCAGCCTGTTCGCTCCGTGCAACCCGGTACAGGCGCACTCGCCTACGGCGTAGAGACCGGCCACCGTGGCGCGCCCGTCGAGACCGGTCGCGATGCCTCCCATCATGTAGTGCGCCGCGGGCGCGACCGGGACAAGATCCCGAGCCGGGTCGATGCCACAGTCGCGGAGCGCGCCGACCACATTCGGAAAACGGGCGGGATCCACCGAGCGCATGTCCAGATACGCTGAGGCGGCGCGTGTCGCGACCATCTGGCGTTGGATGGCGCGGGCCACCTCGTCGCGCGGAGCCAGCTCATCGACGAACCGGCTACCTGCCGCGTCGAGCAGCCGGGCGCCTTCGCCGCGGACCGCTTCGCTGACGAGGAATCCGTCCCTGCCGTTCGCGGCGACGACGGCGGTGGGGTGAAACTGCATCATCTCGAGGTCTGCCAGTGCGGCGCCCGCGGCATGCGCGAGCAGCAATCCGTTGCCCGTCGCACCCGGCGGATTCGTGGTTCGGGCCCACATGGCGGCGGCGCCGCCGGTCGCCATGACGACCGCGGCGGCGAGAATCGTGCGGTCATCGTCGAGTCGCACCCCCACGCAGCGTTCGTCGATGGTCAGCAGCGTCACGGCACGGCGACCCTCGAGTACCTCGATGGCCTGGTCGCGAGCCACCAGGGTTGAGAGCGTCCCGAGGAGCCGGCGGCCTGTGGCTGCGCCGTCCGCGTGGACTATGCGTCGGGTCGAGTGTCCGCCCTCCAATGCCAGTGCCAAGTGACCCTGCGGATCACGGTCGAACCGCACTCCCAGCGAGGCGAGGTCGTCGACCGCCTGCACCGCCTCGTCGCAAAGCACACGGGCAGCCGAGCGTCGGACCATCCCCCGACCAGCGGTGACCGTGTCGGCCAGGTGCAGCTCCTGGCTGTCGTCATCCGAGAGAGCCGCAGCCAGTCCTCCCTGGGCCCAGTAACTCGATGATTCGGCCAGTGTGGTGGCCGAGACGAGCGTCACGCGCACGCCCTCTCGGCTCGCGCACAGCGCCGTGTAAAGACCTGCGGCGCCCGCACCCACAACGCACACATCGGTTTCCGATGTCCTCACGAGAGGTACGGTAGCCCGCACATGCCGGGGGTCCCCGTCTATATCTCCCATCCCTCCTCGCTCGCGCACGACACGGGAGCGCATCCGGAGCGGGCTGCTCGCATCTCCGCGATCGAGGCCGAGCTCGACGGATGCGGGTGGCTGGGCTTTGATCGGATCGAGTCACCGGCAGTCGCGCGCGATGTCCTGGAGGCGATCCATCCCGTCCGGTACATCGACTGGGTTCACGAAAGCTCGTCGAGCCCGACGTACCTCGATCCCGACACCATGGCGGGACCAGGTTCCTTCGAGGCGGCCCTGCACGGTGCCGGAGGTGCCGTCCGGCTCGTGGAGCTGCTGCTGGAGGGCTCCGCTCCCAGCGGCTTCAGTGTCCATCGGCCGCCTGGCCACCATGCAGAGGCCACTCGGGCGATGGGGTTCTGCCTGTTTAACAACGTCGCGGTCGCGGCTCGCCATGCGCTCGATCGCGGTGGCCTCGACCGCGTTCTGATCTTCGACTGGGACGTCCACCACGGAAACGGGACCAACGACATCTTTCACTCCAGCAGACAAGTGGTCTACGTCTCGATCCACCAGTCGCCGCTGTATCCCGGCACGGGGCCGGCCGGCGACATCGGCACGGGGGAAGGCACGGGATTCACGGTCAATCTCCCGGTGGCACCCGGGGCCGGCGATGAGGACTTCCGCTCGCTGGTCGACCACGTGGTGGTCCCGTTAGCTCGCTCGTTTGAACCCCAACTCATACTCATCTCGGCCGGGTATGACGCCCATCGAGAAGATCCGCTTGCCAACTGCCTGGTGACCGACGAAGGGTTTCGGGCGATGGCCGCGGCTACCACGACCGTGGCGGCCGAACTCGACGCGCCGGTCGGCTGTGTGCTGGAGGGCGGCTACGCGCTCGAGCCGCTCGCTCGCGGGGTCGCGGGAACGATGCAGGTTCTGGCCGACCGCCGGCTTGCTCATGCAGAGCGAGTGCCTCTTGTGCCGCTGGCCGCCGAGGCGCGCACGCGTCTGTCGCAGTGGTGGCCGGCGCTTTCCTCGGGATGACCGGGAGCGGGGCTGACCCGGCGCCGGGCTAACCCAGAGCGCGCCAGGCGTTCAAGACGCGTGTTGCCATCCGGTCGGCCGAGAACTCCTCTGCCCGCGCGCGTCCTGACACTCGCGGATCCCTCGCCGCGAGGTGGGGGCCGAGAGCATCACCCCACGCGGCGAGGTCGAACGGCCCGCAGTGGGTTCCTTCGATTGCGGGCAGCACCTCCGGCGCGATCCCCACCGGGGTCGCCAGCACCGGCACATCGCATGCCAGCGCCTCCACCACGCCGAGCCCGAACCCCTCTCGCTCCGACGGCACCAGCACCGCGTTGGCGGCATTTACCCACAGCGGCACCTGCTGCGGGTCGACGTCCTTGAGCGCCAACAGTCGCACCTGGCCCGCGAGCTGCGCCGCGCGGTCGAAGCGTTTCTCCGGACGGGCCGGGTCTGCCGCGAACAGCAGGTAGGGCCCCTCGGTCTCCAGCCCGAGCGCCGCCCGCGCCTCGGGGCGGGGGATCGGCCGGAAGCGTTGGAGGTCCACGCCGCACGGCAGCACGGCAACCTCGCGGGGCCACGCCCAGCCGGGGATTCCCTGCGCCAGCGCAGCCGAGACTGTCGCGACCAGGTCATAGGACCGCAACGCGGCGAGGGAGATCGCCCGTGAGCGGGGATGGGCAAGGTCGGTGCCGTGGAGCGTCAACGCTCTGCGGCGACCTGAAGCGAACAGCGCCGGCCACGCGGTCAGTCCGAAGTGTGCGTGGACGACGTCGAAGCGCTGACCGCGATAGGCACGGTGAAGCTCTTGCGCTGCGCGGCCGTACGCACCGGCGCTACCTGGAGCGAACGTGAAAAGCTCGACTTCCGCATCGTCAAGCCGCCGGAGGGCCTCGACCTGATCGCGGACGAAGCTGCCATGGGCGGGGCGCTCGCGGCTTGGGTACATGTTGGTGACGATCAGCGCGCGCATGGGGGAGGTGAGGCTAGCCGCCGTCCTCGTCCCTTTCGGTTCGAGGGCCGGACCGAAATGGACAAAGATCGCAGCCGAGCCCTGCTGGCCGTCCCCTCTGGCACCATTGACTGCAATGGCTCCGCTGGCCGACCACCCGGTCGCCGTGTTCGATTCAGGTGTCGGCGGGCTGACAGTTCTCCACGAGCTGCTCGTCTCGCTGCCGACCGAGGACTACCTCTACCTAGGGGACACGGCCCGCTTCCCTTACGGCGATCGCACGCCGCAGGAGCTCCGGTCATTCTCGATCGAGATCGCCGAGCATTTGCTCGAGGAGGAGGCGAAGTTGCTCGTCGTCGCGTGCAACTCCGCCAGCGCGGCCGCACTCGTTGCACTGGAAGACCACCTCGCCGCGACCGACCGCGATATCGACGTCATCGGCGTTGTCGCGCCTGCCACGCAACTTGCGGTGGCCGGCAGCCACACCGGGCGCATCGGGCTCCTGGCGACGCCGGCCACGGTCGCCAGCAGGGCCTATGAGACCGTGGTGCGCGCCGCCGATCCCCACGTCCACCTGGAAAGCGTGCCCTGCCCTGACTTGGCGACCATCATCGAGCGCGGGTTTCAGTTCGACGACCGGGTGGTCGAGACAGTCCGCGGATACTGCGCCCCGTTGAGAGCGGCGCAAGTCGACACCGTAATCCTCGGCTGCACCCACTATCCGCTCATCGCACCCATGCTCCGGCGGATCCTCGGCCCCCGCGTGACGCTGGTCTCGGCGGGAGCGGGTGTCACCCGGGGGACCGAGCGTGCCCTCGCGGCGCGGGGCCTGCTCAATCCGCAAACAAATGAGGGGGCCTACCGTTTTGAGTGCACTGCCGATGCAGACTCCTTCAAGACGCTTGGGACTCGCTTTTTGCAGATGCCGCTCAAGGAGGTAGTACACGTAGAGCTAGAGGAGCGGATGGCCGCATGACCGTCACCACCAGAAGCTATGCCCGCGCAGCCGAGGATCTCAGGCCGACCACGATCGAGCCCGGCTTCGTGCGCACCGCCACCGGCTCGGCGCTGATCTCGATGGGAGAGACGCGAGTGATCTGCACGGCCTCGGCGCAGGAGAGCGTGCCGCGCTGGCTTTCGGGCAGCGGCCGAGGATGGGTCACCGCCGAGTACGGAATGTTGCCTGCCTCGACCGGAGAGCGCAAACAGCGCGACGTCAATCGTGGCCGTCCGGACGGCCGTACGGTGGAGATCCAGCGCCTCATCGGCCGGGCCCTTCGCGGGGTTATCGACTTCGCGGCACTCGGCGAGCGCACCATCTATGTCGACTGCGATGTCCTTCAGGCCGACGGAGGGACACGGTGCGCCTCGATCACGGGCGGGCTGGTCGCGCTGCGCCTGGCCTGCGCGCGGCTGATCGAGCTCGAGCTGCTCGAGCGGACACCGCTGACTGGCACGGTGGCGGCGGTCTCGTGCGGGATCGTGGGCGCGACAGCCCTGCTCGACCTCGATTACTCCGAGGACTCCACCGCCGAGGTCGACGCGAACGTGGTCATGACCGGCGACGGGGGGCTCGTGGAGGTCCAGGCGACAGCCGAGCGAACGCCGCTCTCGCGCGCCCATCTGGACGAGCTGTTGTCCCTTGCGGCCACCGGCATCGTGCGACTGCGCGTCCTCCAGGACGAGGCGGTGGCGGCCGCAGCAGGCTGACTCGCGCTTCGCCGTGTCGGACGTCCGCGATCTTCTGCTCGCGACTCGCAATGCGCACAAGCTGCGGGAATTCGCGCGGCTACTCGCCCCGGCCGGCATCACGGTCAGCCCATTGCCCGAACGGATCGAGCTGCCACCAGAGGACGGCTCGACCTTCGCGGAGAACGCCCTCCCGAAGGCCCGTACCGCGGCCGTCGAGACTGGACGGGTCGCGATCGCCGACGACTCGGGCATCGAGGCCGAGGCGATTGGAGGTGCTCCGGGCGTTCGCTCGGCGCGCTACGCCGGCACGTCCCCGACCGACCAGGCCAACCTCGACAAGCTGATGCGCGAGGCGCCCGCGGGAAGCGGGCTTCGCTACGTATGTGTGATCGCGTACGTCGACCCTCGCAGTGGGGAGGAGCGTCTCTTCCACGGTGAGTGTCGAGGACACCTGGCGGCCACCGCCACCGGGTCACGCGGCTTTGGATATGACCCAGCGTTCGTGCCCGAAGGGGAAGCCCACAAGCGGACGATGGCCGAGCTCTCGGACGAGGAGAAGGACGCGATCAGCCACCGCGGCCACGCCGCCCGGGCGCTCGCGGAATGGATTCGGTCCCGCGGATCGTGAGCGCTGACGGCAGCAAGCTGAGGGCGGCGGCCCTCTCGGTCATATCCAACTCGGCGCTGATCCTGCTCAAGGTAGTCGCTGCGTCGGTGACAGGCTCGGTCTCGATCCTCACCGAGGCCGTGCATTCGAGCGTCGACTTGGTCGCTTCGATCGTCGCGTTCGCCTCGGTCAGGAAGGCCGGCGAACCCGCCGACGAGACCCATCGTTACGGCCACGAGAAAATCGAGAACCTCTCCGCGGCGATCGAAGGAATCCTGATCCTTGTCGGGTCGGCGGTGATCGCCTTCGAGGCGATCCGGCGCCTCATCGTCGGTGGGCGCCTTCAGTCGCTCCCACTTGGGATAGCCGTGATGGGCGTCTCCCTCGTCGCCAACGTGGCCGTCTCGACGGTGATCGGCCGGAGGGCAAGAGCCACCGGATCGCCCGCACTCGCGGCTGACGCGGCACACCTGCGGACGGACGCATTGACCTCGGGCGCCGTGCTCATCGGGCTCGTGCTCGTCAAAGCGACGGGCGCGCAGTGGGTTGACTCTGCGGTTGCGCTGGCGGTGGACAGCGTCATCCTGATCACGGGCGTCAGGGTCCTCACAGGTGCCTCACAGGTCCTCGTCGATACCTCTCTGCCGCGAAATGAGGTCGACGAGATCCGACGCGTGGTCGAGGCATTCGCGCCCAGACGCGTTGTCGGCTATCACGAGCTGCGGACGCGGAGCGCGGGAAACCGCCGCTACGTCGACCTCCACCTTCAGTTCCAGGCCGGTACGTCGTTGGAAGATGCCCACCGCACGGCCCACGAAGTGCAGGAGGAGATCGCCGACCGCCTGCCGCGGGCGGACGTACTCATCCATCTGGAGCCCGAGGACCGCGTCCGCCCCGGCGAACGGATCTAGCGCCGCGCCCGGAGCTAGATGCGATGCGGCGGCTTCCGGACCTAAATGCGCCTAGACCCACCTCAGAACAGGTTGATTCCGGCAGCAACGGCGACGGCGAAGGTCACGATGGCGTAGCCGTAGTACCCCTCGAGCACGAGGATCAAGACCGTGATCAGGCATGCCATGACGGCCGCCAGCCAGGCGATGCGACCTAAATTCACCGGGCTATTCTCTCCACCCCACTCGCGCGAAGCGCCGCGGCAGCCGCTGAGATGCTCGCAGTCACCCACGCAGATCTTCGCAAAATGCGGGAATTGCATCCCATACCGGCTTGGCACCGCGAGTTGAGAAGACAATGATCAAAGCCGGTAGCGCCGGGCGATGGCGCGGCGGATCCAGGTTCCTTCGCCGTACTCCGTCCGGTAACCCTGTTAGCTTCGACCAGCCCTCGACCTCCAAGGAGGAAAACAAGTGACGAAATCCGAGTTTGTCGACCAGGTTGCGGACCGGGCCGGGCTGAGCAAGAGAGACGCCGGCGAGGCCGTGGATGCCGTTCTGGAGACGATCGAGAGCACGCTGAGCCGCGGCAGCGAGGTCGTCTTCTCAGGATTCGGGAAGTTCAGCGTGAGCCATCGCAGCGCACGCGAGGGACGCAACCCTGCAACTGGCGAAAGGATCCAGATCGCCGCCTCGCGCGTGCCGAAGTTCACCGCCGGCGCCGGTCTGAAGAAGGCGGTCAAGTAAGACCGCGGGAAATAGGAGCTCGGTCACGGCCTTGCCGTGACCGAGTTACCGGGGGATGAGCCCGGAGGTATTTGGCGACCGGCTTGCGGGCCGCGTCGACGATCGTGCCTCGCAGTTGGTCGTGGGGCTTGATCCCGATCCGATGAGGCTCTGGCCGCGCGCCTACGAGCTTGCCGATAGCCAAGGGCCGGCCAAGGCGCGCGCATCTTCGGCGGCGCAGGCGGCATTCGCGGTGGCTGTCCACTGCGTGCTGGTGATCGAGGCGATCGCCGACCACGCCGTGGCCGTCAAGCTGCAGGTCGCGTGCTTTGAGCGGCTGGGGGCGCCGGGGTGGGCGGCGCTGGCCCAGACTGTGCAGCGGGCCCGCGACCGCGGCCTGATCGTGCTCGCTGACGCCAAACGTGGCGACATCGACGTGACTGCCGCCGCTTACGCGCAGACCTACTTCGGTACGACGCCGACCCCCTTCGGCGAGGTCCCGGGCATCGCCGCCGACGGGCTCACGGTCAATCCGCTGCTGGGAATCGATTCGCTGCAGCCGCTGATTCACGCGGCCCGCGACCGCGGAGCGGGCGTATTCGCACTGGTGCGAACGTCGAACAGGGGCGCTGCTGACGTCCAGGACCGTCCCCTCGAGCACGGAGGGACTGTGAGCGATCGCCTGGCGGAGATCGTGTGCGAGCTTGGCCGCGACGGCGTCGGAGGCTCCGGGCTCTCGGACATCGGCGCGGTCGTGGGCGCGACGGTGCCTGACCGGCTCGCGCGGCTGCGCGAGCTCATGCCTCAAACCATCTTTCTGCTCCCCGGGGTCGGCGCGCAGGGCGGCCGCGTCGAGGCGCTCGCGCCCGCGCTGGGCGAGCACAGGGCCTCGGTCCTGATTTCCGCTTCGCGGGGAATCGTCGGCGCCGACGACGGTAAGGGTGGCGACCCCGCTGGGGCTGCCCGCCGGGAGGCGGCGAAGCTACAAGAGCTCGCCTGGAACCTGGGGCGCTGAGGTCGCGCCGCAGCGAGTGGGGCGGGAGCGCCGTGGGCGCGCGGCCGAAGTGACCGATTGACCCCGAGCACGACGGTCCGGTGGGGTATCACCCGGACTATGTCCGGGTTATATCCCAAAGGGTCGCCCCAACCGACCGACGCGGCGCGCGACAAATCAGCGCCGAGGTCCAGCCGCCCCGTCCCCCACTACCATCGACCCGCGATGGGCAACGGCGCGGTACCTCGCCCGCTGGCAGTGGCCGCGGCGTTTCTGGCGCTCGCCCTGCCGGCGCAGGCGGGCGCGGCGACGCCGGCCCCACCGCCCAAGCTCCCAGCCAGAGCGGCGATTGTCACGGTGCTCAACACCGGGCAGCGGCTGTATGGGCTAAACGCCGAGCAGGAGCTCGCGATCGCCAGCACCACCAAGCTGATGACCGCGCTGCAGACCTTCGAGCACGCCTCACTGCAGCAGACCTTCACCGAGCCGAACTTCCACTTCGCGCCCGATGACTCGCAGATTTACCTGACCCCCGGGGAGCGCATGAGCGTCCACGACCTGATGGTCGCGATGCTCCTGCCGAGCGCGGACGACGCGGCCAAGGACCTTGCCTACAACGTCGGCGGCGGCTCGGTCAGCCGCTTCGTCGCGATGATGAACCACGGTGCGCGCAAGCTCGGCCTCACCCACACCCACTACTCGACGCCGATCGGTCTCGATACTCGGGGCAACTACTCGAGCGCATCCGATCTGGTCAAGCTGGCCGGTTACCTGCTCGAGCACTATCCGTTCTTCGCTCAGACCGTGGCTCTGCCCAGCGCAGTGCTCAAGACCGGCGACCATCCCCGCTACGTGGTCAATCGCAACGACCTCGTCGCCCGCTTCCCCTGGATCCGCGGTGTGAAGACGGGCCACACCCGCAAGGCCGGCTACGTGCTTGTGGCCGAGGGGCGCCGCGACGGCATGACGCTCTTGAGCGCCGTGCTCGGGACGCCCAGCGAGGCCGCCCGCGACTCGAGCACGCTCGCCCTCCTCGACTGGGGTTATGCGAATTTCCGGATGGCGACCCCTCTGACCGCCGGCGCGGTTGTCGCCAGGCCCACCGCGAACGGCTACTCAGACCGGCACGCATCGGTGATCGCGGCGCGCAACTTCTCCTGGGTGGTGCCTCGAGGGAGCGGTCTGCGCGTAAGGCTGAACCTGCCGGATGACATAAGCGGTCCGCTCCAACGTGGCGCGCACGTCGGCACCGCGACCGTGCTGGACGGCGCCCACCCGGTCGGTCGCGTGGGGCTGGTGCTCGCGCGTGCGCTGCCGGGCGTCGGCATATTCACGGCCGCGGGCAGGTTCATCACCGAGCCCATTACGCTTGTCGTGTTGATTGTGGTATTGGCTGCCCTGGCCGGGCTCACTCTCCGCGGGAGGGTGCGGCGACGAGCCAGATCATGGACCGCATGATCATTACCGTCACGCTCAACGCGGCGCTGGACAAAACCCTCGAGGTGCCCAACTTCACCCCGGGTAGGCGGCTTCGCACGGTCGAGCAGACCACGATGCCGGGCGGCAAAGGGGTCAATATCGCCCGGACGCTGAGGAGACTCGGCCAGCCTGTTGTCGCCACCGGGTTGGCGGGCGGTCCTACCGGTACTCGCATCGTGGAAGCCCTTACGAACGAGTCGATCGTCAACTCTTTCGTGCGCATCCGCGAGGAGTCGCGCACCGACACCGCGGTGGTCGATCCGACAACGGGAATCCATACCGAGATCAACGAGCGCGGACCTGAGGTGTCCGTTCAGGAGATCGACGTCTTCCGCGAGAAGCTGCTCTACCTCGCCAAGGGCGCCGGCATGTGCGTCTTTGCCGGGAGCCTGCCCCGCGGCGTGGAACCCGCCCTATACGGCGAGCTGACCCGGGAGCTCCACAAGATGGGCGTGACCGCCGTGCTGGACACCGAGGGCGAGCCGCTGCGGCTTGGAGTGCGCGCGGAGCCGAGCCTGGTCTCCCCCAACGAGCTCGAGGCCGAGCAACTCGTCGGACACGAGTTCAATGACGACGGGGACCGCGCCGAAGCCGTGGTCGAGATGACCAAGCTCGGCGCGCGAGAGGCGATCATGACGGTCGACGACGGCTGCTTCGCGAAGCTCCACGAGAACGGTGAGTCGACCGTCGTGCGGGTACGCGTGCCCGAACAGGAGGCTCGCTCGCCGATCGGCTCCGGTGACGCCTTCCTCGCGGGCTACCTCGCCTACCGCTACCTGGGCAAGGAGCCGGTGGAGGCGTTGCGCTACGGAGTCGCCTGCGGAGCCGAGTCAACGCAGCACTTCGGCGCCGGCGTGGTCGACCCGGGGCGTATCGGGCGCCTCGTGGACGAGGTCGAGGTCGAGCGCCTCGAGGTCGGCGCTCACGTGAGCTGACCCGCGGCGTTCCCTAGGAGCCGCTGGATCTCGGCTCGATCAGGTCGGTCCTGGGGTGCGGCGGAAGGATCACCGGGCTCCGTGGCTTCTGGCTGAAGTTGAAGTCGTTGACGAGATTCCCCAGTTGCGGAGCGTCCTCGCGCACGTCAGGGCGGGGGTCGGGCCGGCCGTCGGTGAGTGGGTTCAGGCGCTGCCCGCCGAGGAAATCATCCTCGATGAACTTGGCGTAGGCATCGAAGCTGAGGACCTGGTGGTCGATGAAGCCCCTTTTCGCGTAAGGGCTGATCACCAGCCCAGGGACGCGTAGCCCGTAGCCGTTCTCGTCGACGCGTGGAGGCACCACCTGGTCGAAGAAGCCGCCCCAGTCATCCCAGGTGAGAAAGATCGCGGTCGACTTCCAATCGGGGCTCTTCATGATCGAGTTGATCAGCGTCGTCACATAGGTCTCGCCTCTACTCACCAGGGCCGGCGGGTGCTCGGAGACGCGGCCGTTGGGCGCGATCCAGGAGACGGCCGGAAGGTTCCCCTTGTGCGCCGCCGCGAAGAAGCGGGAGAGTGACTGGATATTCCCAAGCTGGGCGTCCTGATGGACGTCCTCGAAGTACGGCAGCGGGTTCCAGATCCCCGGTGTCTTCGGACTCTGCCTACCGGGCACGCAGATCATCGCCGCAGCGTTTGCACAGTCGGGCTCGGGGCCTTTGAACACGTAATAGCGCCACGGGACATGATGCTTGTGCAGCAGATAGGTCAGATCGGTCCAGGCGTAGGGGATGCTCAAGCGGTGGCGGCCTTTGCCGTAATCCGGCGGGTTCTGAGGATGGTCGATCGCGTTGCGGCAGCTCATCGGGTTGCCGTTGGCGCATCGCGCCGACCACTCCGAGACGAGGGACAGGTGCGCAGGCAGGCTCCAGGAGAGGTCTGGCTGGAACATGTGGTCCTGGAGCACGAAGTCATGCGCGTACTTCCAGTAGTTGGGGATGTCGGCGCCGGTGTGGTAGCCCATCACGTCGGGCCTTCTTCCCATGGCTTGACCGCACGCCGGGTCAAACGTCGCCTCGCACGCCCGCAGCCCCCGACGTGCCTGGGCGACGAAACCGTTCATCAACCCGCCGTTGATGGCGGCGATCGCGTTGCGCGTGGCATGTGGACCACCGTGGTTTAGATCCCGGCGGTCATGGAACGGCCTCAAGCAGCTCCCCCTTATCCCTGGATCCGGTACGCAGGGCACGTGCCCCGGGTTGCCCGCTAGCCCCGGGATCCCGTCCGCCCCTGGGAAGGTGCCGAAGTACGAGTCAAGCGAGCGGTTCTCCTGCATGATGATCACGACGTGCCGGATCTTGTGAATGCCCTTTTCCGACGGCGACCGGCGCGCCACCCAGTGGTGGGCGAGGTGTGTCCGTGCCGGTGATGTCAGCGGGTCCGGCGCGCGCACCCCGCACGCGCTGATCAGCGCGGCCGCCCCGAGGAGCGCGACGGCGAATCCCGGCCGACGGGCCCTTGTCCATGGAGACTGCCCTTGGCGTCTTGCTATCCGGCCCGCGGACACCGCGCGATGGTGTCCGCGCTCATGAAAGATCCGCTGAAAACGGAGTAGGCGAGCGGTAGCGCTTTGGTTAGCGTTCGATGACGGCGCATGCGAACTGCCGCGGTCACGGCGCCGGCGCCGTGGCGGCCAAGCGCCGCGTCCCCTCCGAACCGGAGATGATCGCGCGCTGATCCTGGGCGCCGAACGGCCGCCACCGCGCCACAAGCCGAACCGGTGGCATCCCGCGCACCCGTACGGTCAGGTGAGCGCTCACCATGTCCGGCGTCCTGCTCCACTGCGCCGTGCCACTGATCGTCGCGTCGACCACCAGGCGGACGCCCCGAAGGGTGATCTTGCGCGGATGTCCACGGATGAACGTGATCGTCCCGCCGCGCAGGCCGAGGTCGCGACGGCCGCTGAGTAGTGGAAATCGGCTGGTTTCGTCCCCGACGGCAGCCAACGCGACCGAAGCCGCCTGAAGGCCTCGGGTACGAACCTGGTTGCCGCGGCTCGGCGTCGCTGGGACCGCTTGGTTAAGCCGCCGCGGATAGCTGCCGACCGTGTGGATGGGGGTGACGCGCCGGGCGCACGAAGCGTTCATCGTTGCCAGGTCGGCCGGATTGCGCACAAACCGTTGGTAGATCGAAGCCGGGCAGGAGTCGTTTGAGTCCTGCAGCGTCACATGGGTCAGGTTGGCCACCCGGATCACTCGCGCCGACGGGCCCATTTGCCGCGCGACCAATGTCGCGCCGTGGAGCCAGGGCGTAAGGGAGTCGAGGGTCCCGGAAAGAATGAGAACGCGCAGGCTCTTCGGCACGAGCGGCGGCCGGCGCGTGATGGGTGCGACCAGGTGCGTGGGAGTGGGCCAACCGAGACAGGCGCTGTAGGCCTCGGTGTACTGGTCCATCGTCGTCCACTGCCTGAGGCTGAATGGCGCGAAGACGTGCGCCGACTGCTTGCGCAGCGCTGCGCGATATTGGCGGGCGCGGACCGCCGGTGTCGCGGAACGGCTGAACAGCTGGACGTAATCGGTGCAGGCGACCGCGAAGTAGAGCCCGTCGCTGAACTCAGGCAGAGGGTAATTCGTGTTGTCGAAGCCCAGCGAGAGCTCTGCCAGCCGCAGCAGCGGGGCGGCGTCGTGGTGCTGGATGAGCGCGCGGCCGGCGGCATCCAGGTCCCGGTAGACGAGCGGATCAAAGCCCGCGTTGTTGACCAGGTTCACGAGCGTCCCGACGCCAACCGTCAACCTGGTCCTTGTCCCTCTGGGGGTCACGGTAGTTCCGGTGACCGGCGCGGAGGCGAGCCTGGCCCTCAGAGCGCCAATCCGCGACCACGCCTGGCTGCCTTTGGCTGCCGCCGAGCAGGCCACCGACTCCGAGCAGGCTTGGGCGAACGCCCGCCGCGCCGTCACGACCGTCGTCGTGTACCAAGGGTCAAGCCGCAGCACCTGGTAGGTCGAATCGAGAGTGACTGAGCGCAGTAGCTTCGGATAGCGCGAGGCGAAAACCTGCGAGAACCAGCTGCCGTAGGAGTCTCCGTAGAGGTCCAGGCGGCCGAGGCGCAGAGCCCGCACGACCTCGGCTACATCGCGGGCCGAATACGCGGTGTTGAAAAGGTCCGAGGCGTGCACCCAGCCGCCGTGCCGGTAGCGCCAGGTGTGGTTGAGCTGCTCGCCGCATTGCGTCACCAGGCGGTTGAAGGCCGTTCCGTACTGATGCTGCGTTCGCGAGAAGTGCTCGAGGCCCCGACAGTCGATAACGGTCGAGTTGCCCGTACCCCGAAGGTTGACCAGCAGGAGGTTGCGGCTACGCCGAAGCGGTCCCATCATGGCCCGATATGCGCCCTCGGTTCCCGTCGTGGCGAAACCGGGGCCGCCCTCGACTGCCAGCACGGTCCCACGAGCACGCTTCGTGGCAGTTGCCGGCAGCCAGCGGAATCCGATGTGAATGCGAGGGCTCGTCCTGCGCGAGTAGTCGAGCGAAACCACCAGGCCGCCGCAGTAAGTCAGCGGCGACTCACCGCACCTGTGCAGCGTGAGCCGTCCCACGCGCAGCTGTCCAGGCGGCCCCGCGGCCCCCGCGGAACCTCCCCAGAACGCCATGCCCAGGGCGACCAGCACCGCGGTCAGAAGCAGTCTGCCCCACCGCCGTATGGCCGTTCGTGGCACGCCGAGATCGTACCGGCCGGTCCCCGTGCCGAGCGCGGCCAATAGTTAGGTCGCTCGCCTAACTCGCTTACCCGCGAATATTTTTGGTCCCCGTGAGCTTGGGGGTAGTCGGTCGTGAATCAGAGCTCGCTGAGATTGAGCGGTTCCTGGACGCCGCCGATCAGGGATTTGCGGCGCTGGTCCTCGAGGGGGAAGCGGGCATCGGCAAGACGACTCTCTGGCGAGAGGCGCGCAGGCGCGGGTCGACAAGTTCACACCCGCCGGCGCTTATGTGTCGCAGTTCTCGAGCACGTCGTACCCGTTGAGCTTCCCGGTTGGCGTGGCGGTCGATCCTGCCACCGGCGCCGTGTACGTGTCCGACGACCTCAACAACCGAGTCCAGAAGTTCAGCTCGACCGGCACCTACTGGGCGCAGTTCGGCTCAGCGGGATCGGGCAGCGGGCAGCTCGCGGGTCCCTGGGGCCTGGCGGTGGACCCGTCGAGCGGCGACCTGTACGTCGTCGACGGCTCGAACAACCGCGTGGAGAAGTTCGGCAACCCGTAGCTCCCGACCCCCCCGCGGTGAGGAGGGCCGCTGCTACGATCGAACGTCCCATGTTGCCGTCCGCAATCGCTTCTACGATGCTCAAATGGAAGTAGAGATCGGGCGCGGAAAGAAGGCGCGCAGGGCCTACGGATTCGACGAGATCGCGATCGTTCCGTCACGGCGGACGCGTGATCCCGACGACATCGACGTCTCGTGGACGCTCGGGCCGTACCGGTTCGAGCTGCCGCTGCTGGCGGCCGCGCTCGACGGCGTGGTCTCGCCGGAGACGGCGGGCACGATCGGCAAGCTTGGAGGGCTCGCCGTGCTCAACCTCGAGGGGATCTTCTGCCGCTACGAGGACGCCGACAGTGAACTCGACCGGATCGCCACCTTCTCGCGTGACATCTCCACTCGCGAGATGCAGGACATCTACCGCGAGCCGATCAAGCCCGAACTAATCGCCCAGCGGATCGAAGAGATCAAGTCGCACGGGGTCGTGGCGGCGGCCTCGCTCACTCCCCAGAAAGTCCGCAAGTACTACGAGGTCGCACTCGAGGCCGGGCTCGACATCCTGGTCATCCAAGGAACCGTCGTCTCCGCCGAGCACGTTTCAACGGATGAGACGCGCCCGCCACTGAACCTCAAGGAGTTCATCCGAGAGCTGTCGCCCACGCCGGTGATCGTCGGTGGCTGTGCTTCCTACCACACGGGTCTTCACCTGATGCGCACCGGCGCCGCGGGTGTGCTGGTCGGGGTGGGCCCCGGGGCGATCTGCACGACGCGAGGGGTGCTCGGTATCGGCGTGCCCCAGGCCACCGCGATCGCGGACGTCGCGGCGGCTCGCTCCCAGCACATGCTCGAGACCGGCGATTACGTCAAGGTCATTGCCGATGGAGGCATGCGCAACGGCGGTGATGTGGCCAAGGCGATTGCCTGCGGCGCCGACGCGGTGATGCTCGGATCGGCGCTGGCGCGGGCGTACGAGTCCCCAGGCCGCGGCTACAACTGGGGGATGGCCACCTTCCACCCCACGCTTCCGCGCGGGACCCGTGTCGCGACGACGCAGAACGGGACGCTCGAGGAGATCATCAAGGGCCCGGCCCGCGAGAACGACGGCACCTTCAACCTGATTGGTGCCCTGCGGACCTCGATGGCCACCTGCGGGTACCGGGACATCGCGGAGTTCAACCGGGCCGAGCTGGCGGTTGCCCCCGCGCTCCAGACCGAGGGCAAGCACCTTCAGCGCGAGCAGGGCGTCGGCATGGGCGCAGCCAACAAGGCTGCCACGGTAGGTGTCGAGTAACACCACAATCGATGCTGGCCGGGCCGCATGCGGCCCGGCCCCGGCGGCGCATGCGCCGCCGGTGGGGGCGCGCATGCGCGCCCCCATAAAGAATGAAGAGGTTGTAGTCCTGGACTACGGCGGCCAGTACGCCCAGCTGATCGCTCGTCGCGTGCGTGAGTGCGGCGTGTTCTCAGAACTGCTTCCTTACCACGCGGGCGCCAAGGAGGTTGCGCGCCGGCGGCCCAAGGGCGTGATCCTTTCCGGTGGTCCCGAATCGGTGTATTCGCCCGGCGCCCCGGGGCTCGAGCGAGAGCTGCTCAAGCTTGGCGTTCCGGTGCTGGGCATCTGCTACGGCATGCAGCTGCTCGCGCGTGAGCTCGGCGGCGACGTCCAGGGCGCCGAGGTGGGGGAGTTCGGCCGGTCACAGCTGACGGTGGGGGAACCCGGTGTCCTGCTCGCGGACACGCCACAGGAGCAGACCTGCTGGATGTCTCACCGCGATGCCGTGTTCGCGCCCCCGCCCGGATTCACCGCGCTGGCCTCCTCGACAGCATCACCGGTCGCTGCGTTCGAGTCCACCGAGCGCGGCGTCTACGGCATCCAGTTTCACCCCGAGGTTGTTCACACCCCCTATGGCCAGCACGTGCTCACCAACTTCCTGGAGAACGTCTGCGGCTGTGAGCGCACCTGGAGTCCGCGCTCGGTGATCGAGGACCAGCTCGAGCGGATCTCGACCCAGGTCGGGGACGGCCGCGCGATCTGCGGACTCTCGGGCGGCGTTGATTCGAGCGTCGCGGCGCTGCTCGTGCACCGTGCGATCGGCGACCGCTTGACGTGTGTGTTCGTCGATCACGGCCTCCTGCGCAAGAACGAGGCCGACCAGGTGGTGGCGGCGTTTCGCGACCATTTTCACGTGCCGCTGATCGCGGTCGATGCGTCCGAGCGGTTCCTGGCGCGGTTGAAGGGCGTCAGCGATCCGGAGGAGAAGCGCAAGCGGATCGGTGCGGAGTTCATCCGGGTCTTCGAGGAAGAGGCCGCGCGGCTCGAAGATGTGCGTTTTCTCGTCCAGGGCACGCTCTACTCCGACGTGATCGAGTCGGGCGGGGGGACCGGCGCGGCCACGATCAAGTCTCACCACAACGTCGGCGGCCTCCCCGAGGAGCTGGGTCTCGAGCTGGTCGAGCCGCTGCGTGCACTGTTCAAGGACGAGGCCCGCGCCGTGGGCGCCGAGCTCGGCCTCCCCGAACGCCTCGTGTGGCGCCAGCCGTTCCCGGGCCCGGGTCTTGCGATCAGGATCGTCGGGGGAGAGGTCACGCGCGACCGTCTTGAGGTGCTGCGCGAAGCGGATGCGATCCTGCAGGACGAGGTCCGCGCCGCTGGGCTCTATCACCAGCTGTGGCAGTCGTTCTGCGTGCTGCCCGACGTGCGTTCGGTGGGGGTTCAGGGTGACTCGCGCACCTATGGCCACGTGGTCGTCATCCGGGCGGTGACAAGCGACGACGCGATGACGGCCGACTGGGCCAGGCTGCCCTATGAGCTCCTTGACCGCGTTTCCTCGCGCATCGTCTCCGAACTGCGCTCGGTCGGGCGGGTGGTGCTCGACATCACCAGCAAGCCGCCCGGGACGATCGAGTGGGAGTAGCCGGCCCCAATTAGCCAGACCGCGCCGCGAGCGCCAGGCCGGTGCTCAGCGCGAGCCCGGCGAGGACGATCATCGTGACGGTCAGCGCATGGCCAGCGGCTGCCGTGCCCGCGCCCGCAGCGTCAGCACCGCTCACGCCGGCGGCCGCCGTGTAGATCACGGTCGCTATCGCCACGCCCAGCGCGGTGCCGGTACCGCGGGTCATGTTGAGCATGCCCCCCACCAGACCGGTCAGGCCGCGCGGGGCGGCCACCATGATCGAGGCATTGTTGGCAGGCGTGAATGTGCCGAGCCCCAGGCCGGCGAGCGCCAGCCCCATCAAGAGCGGGACCGTCCCGTGCGCGATCGCGATCAGCGCCAAGCCCAAGCCCGCAAGCGCGAGTCCAGCCGGCGCGAGTCGTCGGCCGCTGGTACTGCTTGCAAGCCGGCCCGCGATCGGCGCCGCTACGCCGATCCCGATGGGCAACGTCGCAAGCTCGATGCCCGCGAGAGCCGCCGGAGTATGTCCGGCGGACAGGTAGTAGGACACCACGAACAGGGTCGCGAAGAGCGCCAGGTAAGCGACCAGGCCGCTCGCCAAGCCGCTCGAGATTGGGCGCCGGCGCACCAGGCCCGGCGCGATCAGCGGGGTGGAGTGGTGGCGCTCGTGCGCCACGAACAGCCCTCCCGCCCCGATTCCAACTGCAACGAGGATGAGCAGCAACGGATCGGCGAATCCCGATCGTGGCGCCAGCGACAGATAAACCAGAACGCCTCCCGCGGCGAGTGCCAGCAGCGCCGCGCCTCCGGGGTCGCCGCCGCCGAGCTCACGCCGCGAGTGGGTGCGGGGCAGCAGCAGCCACGCGAGCCCGATCCCGAGCACCCCGGCCGGCACGTTGATGAGGAAGATCAGCCGCCAACCGGCCAGTGACAGCAGCAGCCCGCCGAGAGCCGGGCCCAGCGCGAGGCCGAGCGCTTGCGCCGTGCCCTGGGCGCCAAGTCCCCGACCGAGCTGCCTGTCCGGCATCGCCTCAGTGATGAGCGCGATGCTGTTCGCTTGCAGCATCGCGGCGCCCAGCGCCTGGACCACCCGTGCGGCAATCAAGATCGGTAGATCCGGGGCCAAGCCGCAAACGACCGAGGCCACGGTGAACACCGCGAAACCGTACGTGTAGAGAAGCTTGCGGCCGAAGGCGTCCGCGAACCGGCCGACCATCGCGACCGTCGCAATGAGCACGAGCAAGTAGGCGAGGGCGACCCATGAGACCGCTCCCACGGTCGCGTGAAGATCGTGTCCGATCCGGGGCAAGGCCAGCGTCACGATGCTCGCATCGAGCTGGCCCATGAACGCCCCGATACACACCGTGGCCACCACGTACCAGTGGGCCCGCGGGCTCTCGCGAACCCACGTCGGTCTCGGTGGTTCCCTGACGGCGACGCTCATATCTCCATTCCAGCAGATCCATAGGGCAACTCAGTTGTTGTGATAGAATCAAATGAGATCACCTATGAATCGACGCGACAAGGCCAACGACGCGGCCGCGGTCAGCCGCGACTGACCCCGAGGAGCAGCGTTGGACGAGCGAAGGCTTCGCTACTTTCTCGCAGTCGCTGAGGAGGGCGGCGTCACGCGCGCCGCGCAACGGCTCGCGGTGGCCCAGCCGTCCCTATCCCAGGCGCTGCGGGTGTTTGAGTCGGAGCTCGGAGTTGCCCTGTTTCACAGGGTGGGACGCGGCATGCGGCTCTCGTCGGCAGGACAGCAACTGGTCGGCCCGGCGCGCCAGATACTGCGTGCGATGGACGACGCCCGCGATGCAATCGCGGGTGCTACCGAGCTTCGGACCGGCACGCTCGAGCTGGCCACGCTGGCCACACTGGCGGTCGATCCGATGGCAGACCTGGTGGGCCGGTTCCGCGACCAATACCCGGGGATCGAGGTGGACCTGTTCGAGCCCGACACCGCCGCTGGGGTAAGCGCTCTCGTCCGTGAAGGTGCCTGCGAGCTCGGCGCTGCACACCTCCCGATCCCAGCTGAGGGCTTGATCGAGCTCCCTCTCGGAGAGCAGGAGTTGCTCTTTGTTCTGCCGCCCCGCCCGGACGGGGGTCGCGCCCGGGAGCGTCCGATCGGCGCCCGCGAGCTCGCCGAGGTCCCGCTCGTGGTAGCACCGCGAGGCACCTCCACGCGGATGCTGCTCGATCAGGCGCTCGACGCGGTCGGGGTCCCGCCCCGAATCGCAGTGGAGACCGCGGCCAGGGAGGCAATCGTGCCGCTCGTTCTCTCCGGAGCCGGCGCCGCGCTATTGCCTGGTCCGCTCGCCCGCGATGCGCAGCGCCGGGGGGCGATTGTGCGTCGCGGCGCCCCACCCATTACGCGCCGAATCGGGCTCGTCCACCGAGACGGACCGCTGTCGGCAGCGGCGCGCGCCTTTCTCGAGATCGCGGTTTGAGCCCTATCGGTCGGCTGGGGCGTCGCCGGCCGAGGCCCGGAACGAAGCGGTCCGAGCGAGGACCGGCCGCACATGACGACCCACCCTGGCCGGCAGCTCGCGCTCGGGGAACCACTGCGCGTCGTCGATCTCGGCTCCGTTCAGTGCGAGCGAGGGGTTGTCCACCTCGGCATGAAAACAGTGCAGGGTGTCCTGGCAGCCATAGGAGATTCGGAGGATGTCGCCAAGGGCGGCCCAGTGCTCAACGCGGATACCAAGCTCCTCCTCCATCTCGCGGCTCGCTGCCGTCTCGACCGCCTCACTGCGGCGAACATTGCCGCCGGGCAGGTCCCAGCCCCGGTTGCCGTAGGTATGACGGACCAAGAGCACCCGTTCTTTGTCGGTCAGCACGCACTTGACGCCGTGTAGTGCCGGGCGCCGCACGAACCACCACAGGCGCAGCAGGCGATGTGCGACCCGGTAGCCCTGGCGGCGCAGCGCGATCTGCATCGACATGGACCCAGCGTACGGGGTTGCCGACGGCGGGTCAGGCTGGAGAATTGCCGTTATCATGGCCCAGAGCCGCGCGAAGGGAGCGCGGCTTGTCCATGCCATGAAGACATTCACCGCGACACCATCGAATCGCGAGCGCAACTGGCTGGTGGTAGACGCCAGCGGGCAGACGCTCGGGAGGCTGGCGACCCGAATCGCCGACGCTTTGCGTGGCAAGAACAAGCCAACCTACACGCCCCATATCGACACGGGTGATTTCGTGATCGTGGTCAACGCGGAGAAGGTCGCGGTCACCGGTAACAAGCGCGTTGCAAAGCGCTACTACCGCCATTCGGGCTATCCCGGCGGCCTGCGCTCGCGGACGCTGGAGCAGATGCTCGAGCGCCGTCCCGAGGAAGTGATCAGGCTGGCGGTGAAAGGGATGCTGCCGCGAAACAGGCTGGCGCGGAAACAGCTGACGAAGCTCAAGATTTACGCGGGGCCGGATCATCCGCATGCGGCGCAGAAACCGCAACCTATGGAGGTTGGTAGGTGAGTTCGGAGGAAGAGCCCATGTCAGGAGCGCGGGAAGAGCCTGAAGAGGCCGCGCAAGTGGAGGGTTCCTCGAGCGCCCCTGACATGGGCTCCCCCCCCGAACAGGAACCCGCGCCTGACGAGACTGCTGGCGCCGAGGAGGAAGCCGCTCCCGCGCCCGAGGCTTCGTCGCCGCCTTCCGCTGAGGAAGAGCAGGGAGGCGGGGGGGAGCCTGTCCCGGCTGAGGAGACGCCGGTGCCAGCGGAGGGGGCCACCGAGCCCGCGGTCGAGGAGGGGGCCACCGAGCCCGCGGTCGAGGAGCAACCGCCCTCCCCGGCGCAGGAGCAGGCAGCCGTCGCCCAGCCGGCGCCCGCCGCAGAGCAGGCGCCTGCTGCAGAGCAGGCGGCCGCCGCAGACCAGGCGCCCCCGGAGGCTGGGCGGGAGGAGCTGCCAGAGGGGCCCCGGGCGCGGCCCGAGATCCCCGGCGCTGACCTCATCCCGGACATCATGCCTCCCGAGCAGGAGGAGTTTCTCGACGCCGAGGCGCGGGCCGCAGCTGAGGCCGAGGCTGAGGCGCGTGCAGCGCGCGAACGCGAGCAGGAGGAGGAGCTCCAGGCCGAGCCGATCGCCGACGCGGCGATCGATCTCGCCGCGGGCGCGCGGTACAGCGCCACAGGCAAGCGCAAGAGCGCCGTGGCCCGCGTGATTCTCAAACCGGGATCGGGCAATTACGCGATCAACGGCAAGCCGCTCGAGCGCTACTTCCCGCGTGACACGCTCCAACGACTCATCCGGCAGCCGCTGGAGACCGTCGGATACGACTCGCGAATGGACGTGGTGGCGCGCATGCACGGTGGCGGCAACTCCGCCCAGGCGGGCGCGCTGCGCCACGGCATCTCGCGGGCGCTGATCGTGGCAGATCCGCACCTGCGCGGCGAGCTCAAGCGGCGGGGCTATCTGACGCGCGACCCTCGCGTCAAGGAGCGCAAGAAGGCCGGGCTGAAGAAGGCCCGTAAGCGTCCGCAGTTCTCGAAGCGCTAGTCCGCGCGACGCGGTCGTGGCGTAAGCCGTGGGAAGCGGAGCAATCTTGCAAACGGCAACGCGAGTGTCACGCAAATTGTTCGGTACCGACGGCGTGCGCGGACGCGCCGGCGAGTTCTTGACCCCGGAGCTTGCGGTGGCTCTAGGCCGGGCCGCCGTCGCCCACAGCGAGGCCGGGCGGCCCCAGGTGCTGATCGTGCGCGACACGCGCGAGTCCGGCGAGATGCTCGAGGCGGCGCTCGCCGCGGGTGTGAGCGCCGGTGGGGGGGACGCATTGGTCGCTGGAGTGCTGCCGACGCCTGCTGCGCCGCTTCTTCTTCGCCGGCACCAGCTGGACCTCGCAGCGGTGATATCCGCCTCGCATAATCCCTACGAGGACAACGGCATCAAGCTCTTCGGTCCCGACGGTTTCAAGCTTGACGACTCGACCGAGCATGCGATCGAGGCCGAACTTGGCCAGCCGCTCGTGCGCGCGCCGCACATCGGACGCGTACGCCGCTTCCGCGGCGCGCTCGAGGACTACCTGCGCGAGCTCCACGTCCGCTTTCAATCGCTGGATTTGAAAGGGCGCCGCATCCTGCTCGACTGCGCCAACGGCGCCACTTACCTCGCGGCGCCCGAGATCTTTCGCAGGCTGGGCGCCGAGGTGGAGACGATCGCCGCCGATCCCGATGGGCGCAACATCAACGACGACTGCGGCTCCACGCACCTAGCCCAGGTTATTGCGCGGCTGCGCACCACCGGCCACGATCTCGCCTTCGCATTCGACGGCGACGGCGATCGCGTGCTCGCAGTCGACCGCCACGGGACAGTTGTCGACGGCGACGAACTCATCGCGCTCGCCGCCGTGCATCTTCGGGGATGCGGCCGGCTCAACGGTGCCGGGGTGGCGGTGACCGTGATGACGAACTACGGCTTTCACCGCGCCATGGCGAGCGCGGGTATTGAGGTCGCAACCACGGCGGTCGGCGACCGTTACGTCCTTGACGAGCTACGTCGTCGTGGATGGTCGTTGGGTGGGGAGCAGTCGGGCCACATCATCGATCTCGGCTTCGGCCCGTCGGGCGACGGGATCGCGAGTGCGCTACTCACGCTCGAGGCACTCGCAGGGTTCGATCTTGCGCAACGCGACGTGATGGAAAAGCTGCCTCAACAGCTGATCAACATCAAGGCCCGCGAGCGCAGTTCGCTGGCAGCCGCGCTCGAGGCAGCCGCGGTGCGCGAGGCGATAGAGCGCGAGCACCTTGCGCTCAACGGGCGTGGCCGCGTACTGGTGCGTGCGTCCGGAACCGAGCCGCTCATCCGCATCATGGTGGAGGCCCCTAGCCCGCAAGAGACCGAAGAGGTTTGTGGCCGGCTGGCAAGCGTCGTTCAGCAGGCGCTGACGTAGGCACTAACCTTGGCCGCCCATGTGCGGCATCGTGGGTTATGTGGGGCGCCGCGAGGTTCGCCCCTTGCTGCTTTCAGGGCTCGAGCACCTCGAGTACCGCGGCTATGACAGCGCCGGCATCTCGGTGCTCGACGGCTCGCACATCGAGGCTGTGCGCGCGGTCGGCAACCTCACGGCGCTGCGGAGCGCGATCGAGGCCAAGGCTCAGGGCGATTCCGACGGCGGTGTCGCCGTCGCCGAGCGGAGTGGGCGCGACGAATTTCAGACCGGCATCGGTCACACCCGCTGGGCCACCCACGGACGGGTGAACGAGGCCAACGCCCACCCCCATTTCGACACTGCAGACCGGGTTCACATCGTGGTCAACGGCATCGTCGAGAACTACCTCGAGCTCAAGGAACGGCTCGAAGACATGGGTGCCGTCTTCACCTCGGAGACCGACGCCGAGGTCATTGCCCACCTGATCGCGTACCACGGCGCTCGCGGAAGCCTGGTCGAGGCGGTGCGCGCCGCGTTCTCGGAGCTGCGCGGCCACTACGCGGTAGTGGCGATGAGCGCCGATCAGCCAGGAGTGCTGGTCGGGGCGCGCCGCGAGTGCCCGCTGGTCGTCGGGCGCGGCGAGGGCGAGCAGTTCATCGCTTCCGCGATCCCTGGTTTTCTGGGGGAGACGAGTCTGGTCCAGTACGTCGGTGACGACGAGCTGGTCGTCGTGACGCCGGAAGGCGCCGAATTCTTGACAGCCGACGGTGGGCCGATCGAACACGAGATCGTCGAGATCGACTGGGATCAGACCACCGCCGAGAAGCAGGGCTACGAGACGTTCATGCTCAAGGAGATCCACGAGCAGGACGACGCCATCTCCGACACGCTCGGGGAACGTGTGGTCCGGGGCGCGGGGGTGGATCTTGGAGACCTGGGCAAAATCGACGACAGCTTCCTGCTGGGGCTGCGCCGCATCGTGATCGTCGCCTGTGGGACCGCTTACCACGCCGGCCTCGTCGGCCGCTACGCAATCGAGGAGTGGGCGCGTGTACCAGTCGAGGTCGAGATCGCGTCCGAGTACCGATACCGCAACGCCGTGGTGGGTCCGGACGACCTCGTGATCGGGATATCGCAGTCAGGCGAGACGGCCGACACGCTCGCCGCGATGCGAGCGGGCCGCGAGCGAGGCGCCACCGTCCTCTCGGTCACCAACATCATGGGCTCGCAGGCCACGCGCGACGCCGACGGTGTCCTGTACACGCGTGCGGGGTTGGAGATCGGCGTCGCGGCGACCAAGACCTTCGTGGCGCAGGTGATCGTGATGTACCTGCTCGCGCTGCGGCTGGCCGAGCTGCGCGGGACGCTCCCGGGGTGGGCGTTGCAGGAGAAGATCTCCGAGCTGCGACGGCTGCCGCATTCGATCGCCGAGGTGCTCGAGCGCAGCGCCCCCGTGATCGAGCGGATCGCCGAGGCGCATTACAAGGCGGACTTCTTCCTCTATCTGGGGCGCCATGTGGGGCTTCCGATAGCGCTTGAGGGAGCGCTCAAGCTTAAGGAGATCTCCTATATCGCCACCGATGCATACGCCGCCGGGGAGATGAAGCACGGCCCGATCGCGCTGCTCGACGAGCAAACGCCTGTGGTGGTGGTCGCGACCGAGTCGCCGGTGCTGGAAAAGCTGATCTCGAACATCGAGGAGGTCCGGGTGCGGGGGGCGCACGCGATCGCCGTCGCGTCAGACGGCGACCAGGTAATCGGCCGAGTGGCAGACGAAGTAGTCCGCATTCCCCGCACAGACTGGATGATCGCTCCCGTGCTGGCGGTCGTTCCGCTGCAACTCCTCGCCTACCAGATCGCCCGCCTTCGCGGGCTCAACATCGACCAGCCGCGAAACCTGGCGAAGACCGTCACGGTGGAGTAGGAACGGTGCCGCTGCCCTCAGTCGGCATCGACCTACTCGACATCGAGCGACTGGAGCGCGCGCTGGAGCGCCGTCCTCGGCTTGCGGCGCGGCTTTTCACCGAGTCTGAGCTCGCCTACGCTTCGGCGCGTGCGCGCCCGGGCCAACACCTTGCGGCGCGTTTCTGCGCCAAGGAGGCGGTGGCCAAGGCGCTGGGGCTCGAGGCGTGGAGCTTCAGCGAGGTCGAGGTGGTGGGCGACCAGGGCCCCCCGCGCGTGCGTCTCTCGGGCGCTGCCGCCGACCGCGCCGCGGCGCTGGGCGTGGAGGTGGCTGTCTCGCTCACGCACAGCCGCGGTCAGGCCGCGGCCGTCGCGATCGCGGCATGTCGGGCTTGACACAAGCTCCAACTGGCCTGTGTACGCGGAGGCGACCAAGCCGCGCGGAAAAGGTCCCGTCACGGAGACCGTGGAAGAGCAGCACGAGGGAACGGGTTTTTCGTTCTATTACGAAGTGTCCGTGCACGCCCCGCGCTCCAAATACACCTACGCGTCGGATCTGTCCTCCGCCGAGGTGGAGGGCTTCGGCGCGATCAAAGGCAGCGCCAGCTACTCAGGCAGCCCGGAGACCAACGGGCAGTCACAAGGTCAGCTGAGCGGTGATCTCTCAGCGACCAATGCAGTGATCGGAAAGCTTCGGCCGCTCGCCCCGGGCCCTCTGAACGCGACACAGACGCAGCCCTGAGGCGCCGGCCGCAAGGCCGGGTTGGGGATCCAACGCGGCCGCGGGCCCGGCGTCCCCACGCCGGCTGCGCGTGGATAACCTGCGACGCATATGACGGTCGACCACGATGCGCTTCCGGGCTGGCTCGAGCCGCTTCCCGACGCCGAAGAGCAGCGGGCGCTTGATCGGTGGGCCATCGAAGAGCTGGGGATTCCCGGGATCGAGTTGATGGAGCGCGCCGGGCGGGGGCTTGCGACCCTCGTCGCCGAGCAGGCACCCGAAGGAATGGTGGTGGTGGTCTGTGGCAAAGGCAACAACGGAGGCGATGGTTTGGTCTGTGCTCGGGTGCTGAGGGAGCGGGGTCGCGAAGTCCGCGTGCTGACCCTCGCCGACCCCCAGGAATACCAGGGCGATGCCCGCACCAATCTGGAGCGCCTCCCAGGTGACGGGCCGCAGGGTTTTGAGCCGCAGTCTCTGACCGAGGCCTCGGCGGTGGTCGATGCGATGCTGGGGACCGGGTTCGCCGGTGCGCCCCGTGAGCCGGTCGCCAGCGCCATCGATGCGATCAACGGATGCTCGGAGCGGGCGGCGGTGATCGCCTGTGACGTGCCGAGCGGGGTGAACGGATCATCCGGCGAGATAGCCGGAGAGGCCGTCCTGGCCGCCGCGACCGCAACCTTTCATGCAGGTAAGCCCGGCCTGTGGATCGCCCCCGGCAAGGCCCACGCAGGGACGGTTCACACCGTTGATATCGGGATTCCAGCGGGCGGCCCGGCGCGCGCCTCGGTGGGGCTGATAGAGCGCGGAGTGCTTGACGCGATCCCCCGGCGGGGCAGTGACTCGACGAAGTTCAGCGCGGGCCAGGTGCTCGTCTGCGGCGGCTCCACGGGACTTACCGGAGCTCCTTGCATGGCGTCAGAGGCGGCGATGCGGGCAGGAGCCGGATACGTGACGGCGCTCGTTCCCGGGTCGCTGGACCCGATCTTCGAGACCTTGCTGCTCGAGGTCATGACGGTGCCCCTTGCAGACGATGGCGGGACCCTGACCAGCGCGGCGGGCGATGAAGTGCTCGAGCGTTGCGCCCGGGCCGACGCGCTCGTGCTGGGCCCTGGGCTCGGCCGTGCGCGAGAGACCTTCCAGCTGGCCCGTACCGTCGCCAGGAGCGTGTCCGTGCCCCTCGTGCTTGACGCCGACGGGCTAAACGCTCACGCCAACCAGCTCGAAGTGCTCTCGGGCCGCACTGCCGCGACCGTGCTCACACCGCACGCGGGGGAGCTCGCGCGGCTTCTCGGCAACGACAGCTCCGAGGTCGCCGCCCACCGGCTCAAGGCCGCGCGCTCCGCCGCAGCCGCGGCCGCGGCGATCGTGGTGCTCAAGGGCGACGACACGCTCGTTGTCGAGCCCGGCGGCCGAGCCGCGGTGAACCGGGGGGGAACCCCCGCACTCGCCACCGCAGGCACCGGCGATGTCCTCTCGGGCGTGATCGCCGCCCTTGTGGCAAAGCGAGTCGACACCTTCACCGCAACCTGCGGGGCGGTCTTCGCCCACTCTGCCGCGGGCCGTCTCGCGGCGCAGGAGATTGGCCCCGAGGGGGTGATCGCGAGCGATGTGATCGCGCGTTTGCCCGCGGCGCTTCAAGGCCAAGGGGCATGAGTCTCCGCGCGCTCGCCCGTGTCGACCTTGCCACGTCAATACCACCGTGATGGAGAGCCCACTCCATGAGTGGCCAGGACCCGCTCGGGGCCCTTGCTTCGGTGGCGGCCAAGGCCTGGCTCGTGGGCGGGGCGCTGCGCGACCGCCTGCTGGGCCGCGCCACCGCCGATTACGACGTAGCGGTGGAAGGCGACCCCGCGCCGCTGGCGCGGGCGCTGTCCCGCAAGGCCGGCGGGCATGCATTCATGCTCTCCGAGGGGTTTGGCGGCTGGCGGGTGGTCGCGCGGGGGCGCGACTGGCAGGTTGACCTGCTGCCGGTGGCAGACGGGCGGATCGAGACCGACCTCGCAGTCCGCGACTTCACCATCAACGCTCTCGCCATGCCGATCGAGAGGTTGGCGGATAGCGGCGGCTTTGCAGGCACCGTGGACCGCGCCGAACTGGTCGACCCGTTCGGCGGCGTTCGCGACCTGCAGGAGCGACGCCTGCGTATGGTCTCGCGGGACGGCTTCGAACGCGACGCTCTTCGGGTCCTTCGGCTCGCGCGTCTGAAGTGTGAGCTGGGCTTTGCTGTCGATCGGAACACCCGCGAGGCGGCCCGGCGCAGCGCGGCGCAACTGGAGCGGGTGGCCGCGGAGCGCATCTTCGCCGAGTTCAAGCGGATCGTCTGCTGTGATCGCGCCCTCGACGGTCTGGCAGAGATGGACGCGCTCGGAGCCACCGACGTCGTGCTACCTGAGCTCACGGCGCTGCGAGGGGTGATCCAGAGCCCCTATCACCATCTCGACGTCTACGAGCACACCCGCGCGGTGCTGGCCGAGACGATCGCGCTCCAGCGCGATCTGGAACCTGCGTTCGCCGAATACGCAGCCGGCGTGGAGGCTGTCCTGCGTGAGCCGCTCGCAGATGATCTGACGCGCGGCCAGGCTCTGCGTCTCGGAGCGCTGTTTCACGACATCGCAAAGCCCCGCACCAGGGAGGTCATCGCCGACGGGCGGGTGACCTTCATGGGCCACGATGTTGCCGGTGCGGCCCTCGCCGGCGAGGTGCTCGGCAGGCTGCGCGCCAGCGAGCGGTTGCGTCAGCACGTCGCAGCCCTAACCGAGCACCACCTGGCGCTCGGCTTCCTGGTGCACCAGGCTCCCCTCGAACGCCGGGGCATCTATCGCTACCTGAAGGCGTGCCGGCCGGTCGAGGTCGACGTGACGGTGCTGAGCGTCGCAGACCGCCTGGCGACCAGAGGCGAGGCCGTCCGCGAGCGGGCCATCGAGAACCACCTGGCGCTTGCTCGCGAACTTGTGGCTGAGGCTCTCGCGTGGCGGGCGGCGCCGCCGCGCTCCCCGATCCGGGGCGATGAGTTGGCACAGGCACTTGAGATCGCGCCGGGGCCGGAGCTGGGACGCGTGCTGGAGGAGCTACGCGAGGCGAGCTTTGCCGGCGAGATACACACGCGCGCCGAGGCCCTGGAGCTGGCCTCGCGGATACACGAACGAGGCCGCTAGCCATTGTGGATACAGTGGCGGCGGGGCGAATCACGTGAGCACCTATGCGATCGAAGGAGGGGAGGCCGGCAAGCAGCGGCTTGATGTCTTGGCCGCCGTGATGGAGCCGTACACAGCGTGGCTGCTTGACACGGTTGGCGTCGCTCGTGGGAGCCGCTGCATCGACGTCGGGTGTGGAGGGGGTCACGTGAGCCGCGAGCTCGCTCGCCGCGTGGGTCCAGACGGGCGCGTGATTGGAATCGATCTCGACCCGGATGTGGTCGCGCTGGCGCGCGCCGATGCCCGGCGGGAAGGGTTGACCAACTTGGGCTTTGAAGTGGGAGACGCCGCCGCACTGGACGCCGGCGACAACGACGTGGCCTACTGCCGCTTCCTGTTGTCTCACGTCCCAAGACCCGGCGAAGTGCTCGAAACCATCACCGCGACGGTCCGGCCGGGCGGCGCGGTGATTCTCGAGGACACCCACTTCGCAGCCAGCTTCTGCTATCCGGAGTCCGCTGCGTACCAGCGCTCAGTACAGCTGTATCGCGAGATCGTGTCGCGATTCGGCGGCAACGCCGATATCGGCCCGGGGCTCCCGGAGCACCTGCGCTTGGCAGGGGTGAAGGACATCGGGCTTGACGTCTGCCAGCCCGCCGCGCTGAGCGGTCCGGCGAAGCTGATGACCGTGGTGACGCTCGAGCGAATCGCCTGGTCGGTTATCGGCGAGCGGCTCGCCACCCCGGACGAGCTCGACTCGCTCGTGACCGCGCTGCGCGATTACTACGAAGATCCGACGACCCTCATGAGCATTCCGCGGATCATCCGGGCCTGGGGACGGACGCGGCCGGCCGGCTCGAAGTAGGCTTCCCGCTCCAATGGCTCCAATGGCTCCAATGGCTGAGAGCGACTCGATGGCGGCTGAGCGACTCAATGGCTGAGAGCGACTGCATCTTCTGCAAGATCGTGTCTGGCGAGCTGCCCTCGACCATCATCCGTCAGGACGACCGCACCGTTGCTTTCATGGACATCAACCCGGCGACGCGAGGACACGCACTTGTGGTCCCGCGCCGCCACGTGCGCGACCTGCTCGAGATCGGCCAAGATGACCTCGCGGCCACGACGGCGGCTGCCCAGGACCTGGCGCAAAGGGCCGTCGACCGCCTCGGGGCCGCCGGCGTGAATCTGCTCAACAGTTGCGGCGAGCAGGCATGGCAGACCGTGTTTCACTTTCACATCCACGTGATCCCGCGCTACGAGGACGATCCGCTGCGCCTGCCCTGGGTGCCCGCGGAGGGCGACCGGGAAGAGATCGAGTCGGCGGCCGCGGCGCTGCGGTGAGCGAGGCCAACGAGCGCGGCGCGGCTGCCGCCTCAGATCCCATTCGCGTTGAGCGCGATGGTGGGCTCGCCATCGTCACGGTCTCCTCGCCCCCGCTCAACCTGTTCGACGAGCGCCTGGCGCGGGCACTGGAGGACGCGGTGGCAGAGCTCGAGTCTCCGACCACGCGAGCGGTGCTCTTCCGCGCCGAGGGGCGGGTGTTTTCCGGCGGCGTGGATGTCTCGGTGTTCGCGTCGCTGGCCGATTCAGGCGCGGCCGGCCCGATGTTCGAGCGCCTGATAGAGCTCGCTCGCCGAGTCGATCGGCTTCCGTGCCCGACTGTCTTTGCCGCTCACGCCCTCTGCCTGACATGGGCGTTCGAGCTGGCGCTGGCGTGCGACCTGATCTTAGCTACGGAGTCGGCGAAGTTTGGGCTCGTCGAGGCCGTAATCGGACTCACCCCCGCCATGGGCGGCACCCAGCGCCTGGCCGAGCGAGCCGGCAGCGGCCGGGCGCGCGAGCTGGTCATGACCGGCGTGCCATACCCCGCCCACGAGCTAGAGCGCTGGGGAGTGGTCAATCGGGTGCTGCCCGATGAGGGCTTCGACGAAGCGGCACGCCAATTTGCCAGGCGCCTCGCCGACGGTCCAACGCGGGCCCACGCCGCCACCAAGGAGGTGATCCGCGCCTACCTCGACGGCGGAATCGAGCACGCAAACGACCGCGTCGGGAAGATCGCGGGCGAGTTGTTCGACACCGAGGATCTGAAAGGAGCGGTGCGTTCTTTTCTGCAGGAGGGCCCAGGCAAGGCCAGGTTCAGCGGCCGCTGATTCCCACGCTATGTCCGTTTCGCTTCGGAATCCAAAACGCGAGGGACATCGAATGGAGGCGAGGGCTAGAACTCTTCTTCGCGGACGCCGATCGGCTCCATGCGCCGACCGCAAACCGGGCAGTCGTTTAGGTCCTTGGGCACGTGCTGATCGCACCAAGTGCAGAAGCGGAGGTTCTCGACGGACCAGGGCAGCTCGGAGGGGGTGGGAGCGAGCGGCAGAACCTGGGCCACAACGGTCAGCTCCTCACCGGTGTTTCGGTCACGGTAGATATGGCCGGGCTCGGCTTCGATGATCGTCTCCCTGCCACTCGAGGGAGCCCGCATGCGGTACTTCTGACGGATGCGCATGGCGTTGACGATCGTACCAACGGACGCGTTGGGATCAGCGCCGCCTGGCCGCGCCCTCGGCTAGAGTGCACGACCTCCATGGTGAGACCATCGAGTGGCAGGCGCTCGGCGCTGGTGGCCGCCGCGGCGCTCATGTTGTTGCTCCTGGCTGGGTGTTCGCTCAAGCATCCGGTGACCAACGTCGTCACGGGCAAAGAGCTGTTCGTCGCCAAGTGCGGGGCGTGCCACACCCTGGGCCACGCCGGGACCGCGGGGACCCGGGGCCCGAATCTCGACGATGCGTTTCGCGAGGACCGCGCCAACGGATTCAAATCAAGCGCGATTCAGGGACTCGTTGCCTATTGGATCCAGCACCCAAACCCGTACGGCGTAATGCCCGCGAACCTGTACACGGGTCAGAAAGCCCAGAACGTCGCGTCCTACGTGGCCGCGGTTGCGGCGATCCCGGGCCACGACACAGGTGCGCTGGCCCAAGCCGGCGTGGTCGCAGGTACCTCGCCGGCCGCGGGCAAGTCGGTGTTCACCGGGATCGGTGGCTGTAGCTCGTGCCATACGCTTGCCGCCGCAGGAGCCACCGGAACGGTCGGGCCCAACCTTGACAAGCAGCTGAAGCCCAGTTGCGCCACTGCCAAGTCGAAGCACATCAGAGGTCCCACGCTGAAGGACTGCATCCATACGGCGATCATCAAGCCGTATGCCTATATCCCGCCCGGCTACAAGGCAGGGATCATGCCGCCGAACTTCTCGCAGAAGCTCAAACCCAGCGAGATCCAGGCACTGGTCAACTTCATATCCGCCGACGCGAAATAGTTGGTTGGCTGTGGCCAGGCGGCGCGTCGCGGCTCCCCGGGGCCGTCCGCTAAGGGCCCGCTGTGGCTCGGCATGGCGGTCTGATGTTGCTTGCCAACGTGCCTCGACGCGGCCCGCTGGCGCCTGATGCGCCGATTAGGCTCAAGTTGCGAAAGCGGGGGCGGCTTTGCTCTAGCCACGTCGAGTGATATATATCCCGGCTAGGTCAGGAGAGAGGATGAGTGGTTACGCCAAACGGATAGTCGGCGTGGTTGCGGTGACCCTTGCGTTCGCGCTGGGGATCGTGCTGTTCATCGTGCTGTATCTGACGAGCGTGCCGGGGTCCAGCGCCGCCACGCGAACCCCCGCCGGGGCCCACCTCTTTTTGGCCACGGTGCCGGCCGCTGAGCTGAGCGATCCCCACCCCACCTGGGTCTCCTACTACGCGGTCAACGCGCGTTCCGGCAACTGGCGACACACCACGACGTACACGTTGCCGGCGCACACGCTGGTGCACGTCACGATCTTCGAGTACGACACGCAGACGGGGCTGCGCAATCCTTTCATCGCCCAGGTCACCGGCACGGTCGGAGGCACATTCCTGCTGAACGGCAAGCCGACAAAGGCGATCAACCCCGACACCGCCTCGCACGTGTTCGCGGTCCCGCAGCTCGGCCTCTCGGTGCCGCTTATGGGTCCCGGCGGCAACGCCAAGAACGTATGCGCCAACGCGCCGTGCAGCCTGAAGAACGCCCACGAGACGATCTCCTTCACGTTCCGCACGCCCGGCAAGGGTCTGTACCGCTGGCAATGCTTCGTCCCCTGCGCCGCCGGATACATCGCTGGCTTCGGCGGGCCTATGCAGACGGTCGGCTACATGGACGGCTTCATCCACGTCGTATGAGAGCCACGCGACGGTGAAAGAAGTCAACCACTTCCGCAGGGTGACCCTGTGGTGGCTGGTCGTGAGCATTCCCGCCACGCTGATCGTGGTGCTGGTGCTTGCGCCAGGGATGCCGCCTGGGAACGGCACGAACCAGGCGGCGGGCCAGGTCATCGACAACACGGTGCTCTTCGGCATCGCCACCCCCGTCACCGTCGCCGTTCTCGTCGTCTTCACGTACTCGCTGATCACTTTCCGCGAGCGCACCCCGCAGGTCGCCGCTGAGGGACCTGCTCTACGTGGTCACGCCGGCATACAGCTGTGGTGGATCGTCGTCACGACCGGGCTCGTGCTGTTCTTGGCGGCCTACGGGTCGATCAGGATGCTCGAGGACGGCGCCGGTGGCGGCCAGGGCCCCAATCCGATCGCCCCGATCAAGGCTCCGCCCGGGCAGAGGACGCTCCGAGTTCAGGTGGTCGCGCAGCAGTGGCAGTTCACCTACCGGTTCCCGCAGTACGGCGGGGTCGAGGTTCCAAACATCGAGCTGCCGGCGCACAGCACGATCCAATTCAATGTCACCTCGCTCGACGTGATCCACTCGTGGTGGGCCTACCAACTCGGCGTCAAGGCCGACGCCAACCCGGGCGTAAACAACGTCGCCTACGTCCAAACGCGCGGGCCGTTGACCTTCGACGTGCACTGCGCCGAGCTGTGCGGTGTCTGGCACGGGTACATGTTCGGCGTCGGCCACGTCGTTTCAAAGGCGCGGTTCGCCGCCTGGATCGCCGCAAAGCAGAAGCAGTTCGCGCCCTCGCTTAAGAAGCTCGGACCGTATAGCAAGACCTATTTCCCGCAGCCCCTGAGGAGAGGTGGATGAGCACAACAGCGGTTACAGCCCCGCCGAGGGCTCCACTCTGGCGTCGCCTGATGGGCTTCAACATCCTCACCGGAATCCTCCTGGGGATCGGCGGGTGGTACCTGGGGTACTGGATCGGCACCAGGCTGACAGGCGAGAGCTTCGCGTACTTCGCGTCCGAGGCGGGCCAGAACGACATCGCGATCTTCCTCGGTTACTTCCTCGGGGTGGTCGGCTTCTTGGCCGGGCTCGGTTTCCTCAACTACCCCCTGCGGCGAATGCTGGGCCATCCGCCCACGCTCGCCGAAAAGGAGAGCGCCGAGACGCACGGAGCGCTGCGGTACTTCAGCCTGAGCACCGACCACAAGGTCGTGGGCATGCAGTACCTGGTGGGGATCGGTTTCTTCTTCGGCGTGGGCGGCTTGGCCGCAATGCTCATCCGCACCGAACTGCTCTCGCCCCACCACCACGTGTTCGGGGCCAACCAGTACCTGACCCTGGTCGGCACGCACGGGACGCTGATGATGGGGATGATGACCTCAAGCATTCTGGGGCCATTTGCCAACTACTTCGTGCCGATCATGATCGGCGCCCGCCGGATGGCCTTCCCGCGGATCGAGGCGTTCACCTTCTGGCTGCTGATGGCTGCGGGCGTAATTCTGCTTACGACGCTGGCCTGGGGCGGCTTCCAAACGGGATGGACCGGCTACCAGCCGCTGGGCGCCCAGGGCACCGCCGGCTTTGACGCCTACATCGGCTTCTTCACCCTCGTCGGTATCTCCATGACACTGCTCGGGTTCAACATCATGGCCACCGTTATCACGATGCGCGCGCCCGGTATGACCTGGTCCCGGCTGCCGATTTTCGTCTGGGGCGTGCTCGCGACCGCGTTTCTAATGCTCCTTGCAGCGCCCATGCTGGCGGCGGCACTGATGATGGCCACGATGGACCGCACCATCCAGACCACCTTTTTCATCCCAGGCTACGGGGGCAGTTCGTACTTATGGCAGAACCTCTTCTGGTTCTTCGGCCACCCGGAGGTCTACATAGTCGCGCTGCCGGGCTTCGCAATCGTGCTTGAGCTCCTGCCCGTGTTCACCCGAAAACCGCTCTGGGGATACCGCCTTGCGGTTGCCGGTCTGGCTGGCGTGACGTTCCTGAGCTTCTTCGTATGGCAGCACCACCTGTTCGTCTCGGGCATCAACGCTGACCTGAGGCCGTTTTACATGCTCTCGACGGAGCTGATCTCGCTTCCGACAGGGTTCATCTTCCTGTGCTGCATGGGGACCCTGTGGCGTGGGCGAATACGGTTCACCGTGCCGATGTGGTTCTGCATCGGCTGGGCGTTCAATTTTCTGTTCGGAGGCATCTCCGGGGTCTTCTTGTCCGACGTCCCCAGCGATGTTCTGACCCACGGCAGCTTCTTCTCGATGGCCCACTTCCACTACACGATCATGGGCGGGCTGATCTTCACCTTCTTCGCGGCGATCTACTACTGGGTCCCGAAGATGACCGGTCTGCGCTTCAACGAGATGCTGTCCAAGATCCACTTCTGGACGCTGTTCGTGGCCTTCAACGCGACCTTCGGGCCCCTATTCGCGGTGGGGTGGCTGGGTCAGCCCCGACGGGTGGTGACATACCCGTTCGGGCTCCAGACGCTCAACGATGTCGTGTCGATCGCGGCCTACTGCATCGGCGTCTCGATGCTCATCTTCCTGGCCAACGTGGTCTGGTCGCTGGTCATCAAGCGCGAACCGTCCGTGGCCAATCCATGGAACTCGAAGTCGATCGAGTTCCAGTTGCCCACGCCGCTACCCGTCCACGATTTCGACCGGATACCCGTCTTCGACGCCGACCCGTATCCATATGGCGAGCCGGTTCCCGCGGCACCGGCGTTTGCGTCTGGGGGTGGTCAGGTCTAGCTCATGGAAGCCTCCGCCCCCGTACATCCACGCATAGAGCCCGAGCCGCCCGAGTGGCAGCCGCGGGCGCTCTGGGCCGGCGCACGCATGCTCTGCGGCTCGGCGTCCTTCTTCTTCGTCTCATTCGTCTTCGCGTTCTTCTACCTGAAGTCGCTTGATCTCAACAGGGGCTGGAGACTCGGCAAGCATGTGAATCCCTCGATCGGTCTGGGAGTTGCGGTGGTGGTCGTGCTCATCATCAGCGCGGTACTCATGTGGTTGGCATCGAGGCGTCCTGCCGCCCCACTGGGACTCGCGGGTGGAGCGCTCGTCCTGGCGTTGGCTGCCGTGGTCTTCCAGTGCATCAGCTACGCGAATCTGGGCTTCGGGCCAGCCAACGGGGCCTACGCCAGCGTCTACATCGGCTGGACCGCGACGTACACGATCTTTGTGCTGTTCTGCGCCTACTGGATCGAGACGCAGGTCGCGAGCATCTGGCGGTTGCGACGGGGTGACGTAGATCGGCCGGTGGCCGCCGGTGTCCCCACACCCGAACCGGCTCTGGCTGAAGCCGGAATCCGGGCGTGTTCGTTCTTCTGGACGTTCTATGTCGGGATCGGCGTTATCACGTTTGTAATTCTCTATCTCCTCAAGTGATGAGCCTCGCGCACTGGTCGATCGACCCACCGCTTGGCTACTTGGCGGTCGCCTACGTCGTCATCTCGGCGGTGCTCTATCTGTTGGGCGGCCGTCGCAGCGGAGGCACGCCGCTTCGCCGTGAGCCGCTTCGGGCGCTCTCGTTCTTCTCCGGCCTGGCTGTGATCGTCCTTGCGCTCAATTCGTCGATCGACTATTACGCCGACAGCCTGTTCTGGGTCCACATGGTCCAGCACATCCTCCTGCTCACCGTCGCGCCGCCGCTGATTCTGCTCGGCCATCCGTGGCCACGGATGTGGCGGGCGCTTCCGCTTCGCACGCGCACCGTGGTGGGCCGCACCGTTGCCGGGTCTCGCATCACCGCGCCACTGCGGGCCATGGCTCGTCCGCTACCGGCGTGGGTTCTCTTCAACGTCACGGTGGTCGCATGGCATATACCCGCGGCCTACAACGCGACGCTGACGTCGAATCTGATTCATCAGACAGAGCACGCCATGTTCTTCTTCTTCGGGCTGTTGTTCTGGGCGCGCGTCGTGGACCCGGGGCCGCTGCGCCCGCGGCTGACTTGGCCAACGCGGATGATCTACGTCGCGAGCGCGATGGTGGTGGGTTGGGTGCTCGCTATCGCGCTCGTCGTGGTACAGCACCCGCTGTATACCCACTACGCAGACCTCACATACCGGCCGGGCGGGATATCGGCGCTGGGCGACCAGCAGGTGGCAGGGGGTGTCATGTGGGTGCTCGGTTCGGTCTCCTACACGGTGACACTTCTGATAGGGATCTACCGCTGGCTGGCGGCAGACAGCGACGCGCACCAGCGCCCAGTCGCCGTCACGTTCGGTGCCAACGGTGGGCCGCCTCAGCGCCCGGGCGCCGCGACGATCGATGTCGACAACGGGGCGCCCCGGCGCGAGCCCGCCCTGACAACATGAGGAGTGATCGACCATGCTCGTGATTCCGTTCGCCGACAACTTTCTAGCTGGCGCAATCCTCTCCCTCGTACTCCCGACCGCGCTTCTGGTCGCGATGGTCCTCTGGTTCCACCTTCAGCTAAGGAGGGTTCCAGGAGCGAAGGCGACGCCCCGAGGCGCGACCCCGGATAACCCGCCGGCCGCCAATCCCGCCACGGGCGGCCAGAAGCCCGTTGGCGAAGCAAGGGGCTCTACCGGCGCGGGCGCCTAAGCCGGTCGTATGCGCTTCGCGGTGCGGATTGCAGTGCTGTGCGCTGCAGCAATCCTGGTGGGCGCGGGCGTGGCCGCCGGCATCCACGCGCTCCAGTCAGGCAACTCCTCGAGCGCGGCACGGGCCCCTCAAACCGCCGCCGCGGAGCGTCTCGCGTCCGCGCATCGCCCCGCGTGGGCGCTGCGTGATCGCGCGCTGCGCGGTCAAGCGACTTGGCCCGCCGGAGCCGTAGCGGCCCCGCCGATAAGGGGTCGTGACCAGATGGGTCGTGAGTTCTCGCTGAGCTCGTTGCGAGGCAGGACGGTAGCCATCACCTTCTTTGACTCCCACTGCCACGCTGAGTGCCCGCTGGAGGGTCGTGCGCTGGCGAGCGCCGAACGGACCCTGCCACCGGCACAGCGCCCCGTGCTGGTGGCTGTCAGCGTGAACCCGCGCGACACGCCCGCGAGCGCCCGCGCGGCCAGCCGCGCGTGGGGGCTGTCGCAAGTGGCGCCGTGGTACTGGGTTATGGGCAAACGAGCGGCGCTTGAGCCGATCTACAAGGCCTACCGCATCTACGTGGGCAAGGCCGTTAGGGGCGACATCCAGCATACCGAGGCGCTGATCCTCGTCGACCGGCGAGGATACGAGCGCTCGGGTTATCTCTGGCCGTTCGCCACGCGGTTCGTGACCCACGACCTCCGCGCGCTCGCGGGCTAGGCCCGCCGCCGGCCCAGGTCACCGCGGCTCGCGGCTCAGGTCAGCGCGGGTTACCCCGCTCGCGGCTCAGGTCACCGCGCGCACGATCAGGATGATCGCGACGATCGCCGCGACGGCGATCACGAGATAGACCAGCGTGCGGAAGGCATCGGCCTCAGATCTCCACGGTTTGGGCATTCGGGCGGTCTAGAGAATGTAGAGCGCCGTATACACGATGATCCACATGCCGTCGACGAAGTGCCAGTAGATCCCCGGTACCTCCATGCCCTGGTGATGCTCGGGCGAATAATGGCCTCGGAATGAGCGGATCGAGACGATCAGCAGTGCGCACAGGCCCACGAACACGTGGGCTCCGTGAAGGCCCGTGAGCGAATAGAAGATCGTGGCCTGGGCCGAATCGTGGGGCGCCCAGCCCAGGTGGATGTATTCGTTGACCTGCAAAAAGAGGAACGTCAGGCCAAGCAGGAAGGTGAGCACCATGCCGGCCTTCAGCCCGAAGCGGTTGCCCTTCTTGATCGAGACGAGCGCCCAGTGGATGGTCAGCGATGAGACCAGCAGGATCGCCGTGTTCACGCCCGTGGCGGCTTCGGGGATCTTCGTCCCCGGCGCAGGCCATGGATCGTGGGTCACGACCCGGATGAAGAAGTAGGCCGTGAAGAACGCGCCGAAGATCATCACCTCGGAGATGATGAAAAGGAGCATCCCGAGCGTCGGCGCCTCGACGCGCGAGGAGCGGTGGGCCTCCGGCGGCCCGTGGTGGTGCTCGGCGTGCCCTCCGGCGTGTCCGATCGCGCTTGCTTCCATCGGCTTCTCCTAGGGGTCTTTCGTAGTCGAGAGGCCGGCCCGGCTAGCGAGCGGCGGCGGTCGGGGACTTTTCCTCGTGCACGATGTGCTCGACGGGCTTGTTGCTGCTGCGGCGCACGCGCTCGATCAGATCGGCGCGCAGCCAGCCCGACTTCGTCTCGGCGAACGTCGAGATCACGATGTCGTCGATGCGGAAGACCTGGAGCGCGTTCATGATCGCCGTGTACGGATCCGGATCGCCGACCATGCCGGCGGTGATCAGGCCCGCCTGGTTCAGCCGGTCACGCACGAGCCGGACGCGAGCGCGGGCGCGGCGGGAGGCGGCGCCGTCGCCGCCCTCCTGGGGCACGACGACGATGAACGCGCGGCCGCGGTCCTTCGGCGTCGGCTCGGT
>DASRHQ010000053.1:0-54270 GCA_035650455.1 Solirubrobacteraceae bacterium | reverse complement strand
CACCGAGGTCCTGTCCGGGATCATCAGCGACCGCAACGGCCCGTGGCTGTCGGAGCGGCTGCGCGAGATCGGTCTCGACCCGGCGGTAATCCAGATCGTGGCCGATCGCCCCGACGATCTGTTCGCCGCGCTTCGGTGGATGGCCGACCAGAACTTTGCCGTGGTACTCACCAGCGGCGGTCTGGGTCCCACCGCCGATGACCTCACAGCAGAGATCGTCGGCCGCTTCGCCGGTCGCGAGATGGTCCTGGACCCGAGGCTCGAGGAGCGGATCGCGGAGATCGTCGAGTCGATTACCGCGCGCTGGCCGGGCCTCGATCGTGCGGCGATCCGTGAGTCGAACCGCAAGCAGGCGCTGATTCCCCGTGGCGCGAGTGTGCTCGATCCCGTCGGGACCGCGCCCGGCCTGGTTGTGCCCCCGACCGACGATCAGGGGCCAGTCGTGGTGGTCCTGCCTGGCCCGCCGCGCGAGCTACAGCCGATGTGGAAAACCGCACTGGCGACGCCTCCGATGCAGGCGCTGCTGAGCGACCTTCCGACCTACCACCGTGAGATCGTGCGTCTCTTCGGGCTTCCTGAGTCCGAGATTGCCAACACCCTGCGGGCCGCCGAGCAGGCCGGACTCGAGCTCGAGCCCCTTGAGATCACTACGTGCCTACGCCGGGGCGAGATCGAGATCGCCACTCGTTACGAGCCTCCGGCCCAGCCGGCCTATGACGCGCTGATCGAATTTATTCGCGAGCGCCACGGCGAGCGGCTTTTTTCGGAAGACGGCTCAACCGTCGACGAGCAGGTCGCGCAACTGCTCGCTGGGCGCACCGTGGCGGTGGCCGAGTCATGCACCGGAGGGTTGTTGGCCGCCCGCCTAACGGATCGGCCCGGCTCCTCGGCCTACTTCCTGGGCGGTGCGGTCGTCTACTCGAACGAGGCAAAGGTGGCGCTGGCGGGAGTCGACGCGGCCCTGATCACCCGCTTCGGCGCGGTCTCGGAAGAGGTCGCACGCGCCTTGGCGCACGGAGCGATTGAGCGGTTCGGTGCCGACATCGGCATAGGCGTGACCGGCATCGCCGGCCCCGAGGGCGGGAGCGACGAGAAGCCGGTCGGGCTCGTGTGCTTCACGGTCGCCATCCGGCAGGGGTCCGAGAGTACGCTCAGCGCGCGGCTGCCCGGGGGACGCGCCGATATCCGCGAGCGCTCAACGACAGTTGCGCTGCACCTGCTCAGGCGGGTGCTCCGTGGCGAGGCGGAAACCGAGCTGCCCGGCGTGCCGGGCGGAGCGGCAGATCCGGCCTCGGCCCAGTCTGGGTAGGGACCGTGGCCGCGAGCGGGGAACGCGAGCGCCTGCGCCTGTTCGTCGCGCTCGAGCTGCCCCAGGATGCTCGGGAGGCATTGGCCGCGTGGCGCACGGGTGTGATGAGCCTGTTTTGCGAGCTGCGCCCCGTCGCGGACAGCGCGCTCCACGTCACGCTGTGCTTCCTGGGTAGCCTGACGGCGAGCGGGGTCAAGGAAATCGCCGACGCCTGCGGGGCCGCGCTTGATGGGGCGCCGGGGCCCGACCTAGGTCTCGACGCCGGACTGTGGCTGCCGCCGCGGCGGCCACGCGTGGTGGGGGTACGACTCGGCGATCCTTCGGGCGCGCTGGCGCAGATCCAGGACTCGGTCTCCGGAGCCCTCTCTGATGGAGGGTGGTACAGGCCCGAGAAACGCCCATTCCTGCCCCACGTCACGGTGGCCCGGGTCCCGACACGAGTGCGCATACGCACAGCCGAGCTGCCTCCGCTCCCACAGCTCACCTTCAACGCCCCCTCCGTAACGCTTTACCGGTCGCGCTTACAGCGCTCCGGAGCCCGATATGAACCCCTGGCGAGAATCGGGCTCAGCCGCCAGGGGACAGCGGGGTAGCCTCGGGCTGGCGGCGATCCGTCTCGTCTGATGAGGAGGCGCCGTCGATGGGCTCGGTCCTCAGCCTCAGATCGTCGGAGGTCAGGCATCGACCGGTCGCCAAATCGAACTGGTGGCCGTGCATCATGCAGGTGAGCACGCCATCGTCGTACTGGCCGAATTCCGTGAGGTCCGCCTTCATGTGCGGGCAACGCCTTTGCACGCGGTATCCCGCGCACTCCCACATCTCGTCGGTGCCGGTGTTCTCGGCGTAGTAGCCCTCCAGATACTGCAGCCGCTCGTAGGCCAGGCACTTGAAGAAGTTGTAGACGTACTCGTTGTACTTTCCGTCCCGCTCCGCCTCGAAGCGACAGGAGAGGAACAGGGAGTTGACCCAGTCCTCCTCTCCGGACTCGAGCACCGCCTCCATCAACTCGGGCGCGATGAAGAACCGGAACCGGCACTGTTGGGCCTCCCACCGGTAGACCCGCCGCTCGAGGAAGTCGACCACGACCTCGTCCGCGCCGCACGAGAACAGGACCCGAGCGTTGACGCCCGCGCACGTGTGATCGGCTTTCTCCAGCAACGGCTCCAGTAGGCGCCTCATGGACTCCAAAATGTCGACCTTTCCCCGCGGCCACTTCGCGCGTTCGGCCTCGATCACCGGGCGCATGTGATCCTGGTAGCTGCGCAGGTAAGCCTCCTTGTCCTCGAAGATCGCGCGGAGCTCGGAGTCCGTGACTGGGTGCGAGACCTCGCACCCAGGCCCAGCGAGTCCGATCACGCTTCCTGGGATCACCAGGTGTCCACGATCATCTTCGTGCTCACGCGTGTACTCCAGGAACACCGATTGATCGAGGAATATCGTCGGGCCGACTGCATCCGGCAGGTCATTGAGGCCGAACAGATCGTCGTCCAAAAAACAGGGCGGCCCAGCCGTGGGAAAGACGTGCGTGGCGCCAACCTGGGAGGCGTATCGCAGGGCCCGGCGGCTCTGCTGATCGCGCTTGCGCCGTATCAGGGCCTGCATCGCTTGTTCGCGGAAGCGGTACACCATCGGGAACCAGATGGCGCCCGAGAACTGAAGGAAGTGGGCGTCGAAGGGACCGAGCGCGCGCAGCACGTCGGCGTCGAGCGGGTGCGCGTCGTTCTGGTTGAAGATCCGCGTTTCGCCGTCGTCAACGACAAGCGCTGAGTCGCCAATCGGGCCGTCGGTGGGGGAGGTCAGCGAGACAATGGTGAAGAGAAGGCCGTCGACCTCGATCGGCTCGAGGTCTCGCGTCTTGATGAAGCGGTGAAAGCCCAGGTCCCGGAGCTCTCGCTCGAGGTCGTTGACCGGGTAGTCCGGAAGCAGGACCTTCGCGTCCTTGGAGACGTGCGCCTGCAGGAATGCGGGGTCGAAGTGGTCATGGTGGAGGTGGGAGATGTACAGGTAGTCCGGGTTCCCGATGCTCTGCGGATCGATCCGATAGTTGGCCGGAAAGGGAAACCAGGACGCGAAATATGCCGGGTTGAACCACGGGTCACAGAGGATGCTGCCGGCTCTCGTCCTGATGAAAAGGCCTGCTTGGCCCAAGAAAGTTATGTCCATCTGGGAGCCTTCCACATCGATGACCATAGCTCGCCGCGCGGTCGAGGCGGCGAACGCGGGAACAGCCTCATCCGGGCTCGGTGATCCCGTCCAGCGGCGAATACGTTAGGCGAAATACCTCGGCGGCGGCGCCTGCGGCGCTCCCGGTCGCAAGCGCAACGGCGCCGACAGGACGGCCGCAGGTTCCCACGCCTGGTCCGCGCTTTTTTCACAGATCCGCCCAGAGCTTGTCGCGCTTGCCCCACCACTGCGTCTTGTTTTGTCACAGGCGCTGGGTCTAGCGTGACTCGCCCGTCTCGGCGGTTGGAATCGCGCCACTGCGGCCCAGCAACTCCGCAGTTCCGTCCGCCGTCCGTCCTACCGTGAGCGGTTCAAACTTCAGATAAGGAGCCAGGAATCAATGAGCGAGCAGCAGCAGGCCGGTGTGACGCCTGACGCGAAGTCCGACGCCAAGCGCCAGGCCGCGCTCAAGGGAGCTCTTACGCAGATCGAGAAGCAGTTCGGCAAGGGTGCGGTGATGCGCATGGGTGATCCCGGTGCCCGGGTCGCCGTCGACGCGATCCCGACCGGGGCGCTCTCGCTCGACCTCGCGCTGGGGATCGGCGGCGTACCTCGGGGCCGCATCGTCGAGGTCTTCGGCCCCGAGTCATCAGGTAAAACGACGCTCGTCTACCACATCCTCGCCGAGGCACAAAAACTCGGTGGCGTGTGCGCTTTCATCGACGCCGAGCACGCGATGGACCCGATCTATGCCCGTCAGATTGGCGTGGACATAGACGAGCTGCTCGTCTCCCAGCCGGATTACGGCGAGCAAGCGCTCGAGATCGTCGACACGCTGATTCGCTCGGGCGCCGTTGATGTGGTCGCGGTCGACTCGGTGGCCGCCCTGACGCCGCGCTCGGAGCTCGAGGGCCAGATGGGCGACCAGTCGGTGGGGCTGCAGGCGCGGATGATGTCCCAGGCGATGCGCAAGCTGGCCGGCACGCTCAACCGGACCCAGACCATGTGCCTATTCACCAATCAGATCCGGGAGAAGGTGGGCGTGATGTTCGGCCCGACCGAGACACAGCCCGGCGGCCGAGCGCTCAAGTTCTACTCCTCGGTTCGCCTCGACATCCGCCGCATCGAGACGCTCAAGGACGGGACGGAGGCCGTGGGCAATCGCGTCAGGGTCAAGGTAGTCAAGAACAAGGTGGCAGCCCCATTCAGACAGGCGGAGTTCGACATCGAGTTCGGCAAAGGCGTCTCAACCGCCGGTTGCTTGATCGACTACGGCGTGGAGCAGAGCATCATCACCAAGTCCGGTGCTTTCTTCTCCTACAACGATGAGCGGTTGGGCCAGGGACGCGGCAACGCCAAGGCCTTCCTCCAGGACCATCCCGAGGTAGCGCACGAGATCGAGACCAAGATCTACGAGGCGCTCGGGCTGAGCCGCAATCTGGTAAAGCCGATCGAGTCCGCGCAAGAGGCACGCCCGGAGGGGGCCGATGGCGATCGGACCCCCGCCGGCTCGCGTGGCGAGACACAGGCCGGCGGACCGCGACAGGGGGAACCCGGCAACGGCTCGCGCAGCAACTTGCGAGAGGCCCCGCCGGCTCGTGGCGCTTCGGCCCGCGGTGGAGGTCAGCGAGCGACAGAGCAAGCGGCGTGAGCCCCCGGTGAAGCTCGATCGTCCCGCCACGGGGGACGTGAAGCTCGATGGCCCGGCGATCGAGAGCGTTCCCGAGGCGCAGGTCGAGCGTGCTTTGGAGATCGCCTACAGCTATCTGAACAAGCGCGAGCGGACCGCCGCAGAGGTCGCTCGCCGCCTCCGGCGTGAGGGATTCAGCTCAGAGAAGATCGCCCAAACGCTCGGCCTGCTGCACGATGAGGGCACGCTCGACGATCGCCGTTTTGCGCGCCTGTTCATCGATGACAAGCGGACGCTCGAGCGCTGGGGGAGCGAGCGCATTCGGCGCGCGTTGATCCAACGGGGAGTCGACTCCGACACGGTGGCCATGGCGCTTGACGCAGGCGGTGGCGAGCCGGGCAGCCCTTCAGAGACTGAGCAAGAGCGCGCGCTGACACTGCTCCACAGCCGATTTCCCGAGCGGCCGCGCAGCCGTCGCGACCGCGATCGCGCGCTGGGAGTGCTGCTGCGTAAGGGCTACGAGCCCGAGCTCGCGTTCGAAGCTCTGTCCGCATATTTGCGCGATTGACGGCGCGACGCTGCAAGCGGGGAGCGAACGATTGCGCGCCGGCCCGCGCGGTATTACGATCTCAAGTGCGAACGATTGGCCCGTCGGGCCAAAAGAACCAGCAAATACAGTGATTATTCGGATCCCGGACAGAGCGCCTACTGCAATCTCAACCGGACCGCCCGGTTCAAAGCAGATCACTCACGAGTGCCGCCTAGTTCCTTCGCCGCGACCGGCGCGTCCGAGGAATGCCCTAGCCGGCATCCGTAGTGTCTGAACGGGTCATTCGGTCGCTCCACAATTGAAAATTGCAGGCGACGGGCCCAGTTGAGGGCCGTCACCAGAGAGGAACGACCATGGACATCATCGGTGCCGCAGCATTGATAGCTGTAGGGATCGTCCTCGCTGCCGTCTTTTATGCCCGGGGCCATACAACACGGTCCCACGGCGCCCTGCATGCCGGTGTTCAAACCCATGGTGCGAGCTTGGGAACCGGCGCCGCCGCAGTCTCGCTCGGCAGGCGCCGGCAGAGCGAAACTCACGTTGATCGTCCGGCCGCGGCCGAGGCAGAGCTCGCTGAGCGTGCCGCCGCCCTGGCTCGCCGTGAGGCCTCGCTGTCCGGACGTGAGCAGACGGTGGCGGATCGCGAGGCGGAGCTGAAGCTTGCACGTGAGGCGCTCGTCCAACGGACCTCCGACCTCGAGCGGGCCCTGGAGAGGGCATCCGGGCTGTCGGCGGCGCGGGCCAAGGAGCTCCTCCTCAAGGAGATAGAGGCAGACGCTCGCCACGACGCCGCCCGGCGTATCAGAGAGATCGAGGAAGAGACCAAGCGCGACGCGGAAAGGCGGGTTCGCAACATCCTTTCGGTGTGCATGCAACGGCTCGCCGCCGGCCATGCCACGGAGACCACGGTTTCGGTCGTCCAGCTATCAGCGGACGAGATGAAGGGAAGAATCATCGGCCGCGAAGGCCGCAACATCCGGGCGCTTGAAAACCTCACCGGCGTCGACTTCATCATCGACGACACCCCCGGCGCGGTGGTCCTGTCCGGCTTCGACGGCGTACGGCGCGAGATCGCCAAGCTGACGCTGGAGAAGCTGCTCCAGGATGGCCGCATCCACCCCGCCCGGATCGAGGAGATGTATTACCAGGCCAAGTCCGAGCTCGAACGGCACATCGTCGAGATGGGCGAACAGGGCGTCCTCGAAGCCGGCGTCCAGGGGCTTCACCCCGAGCTGATCAAACTGCTCGGCCGGCTGAGGTTCCGTACCAGCTACGGCCAGAACGTGCTCGCCCACTCCGTCGAGGTCTCTCGGATCGCCGCGATGATGGCCGAGGAGCTCGGCGCCGGCTCGAAGACCGCCCGCCGGGCTGCGCTGCTGCATGACTTGGGCAAGGCGGTAACACACGAGATCGAGGGCCCACACGCGCTCGTAGGGGGCGATCTGGCGCGCAAGTACGGCGAACCCGAGGCTGTCGCACACGCCATGGAGGCTCACCACAACGAGGTTGAGCCCCAGACGGTCGAGGCGGTGATCGTTCAAGCGGCCGACGCTCTCTCCGGCGCCCGGCCCGGGGCGCGCGGCGAGTCGCTGGAGCAGTACGTCAAGCGACTGCGCGACCTGGAGCAGATCGCGACCCGCCACGAGGGCGTCGACAAGGTGTACGCGATGCAAGCCGGACGCGAGATTCGCGTGATGGTCACCCCGGGAGCCGTCGACGACGACGGAGCAACGCTTTTGTCGTACGAGATCGCCCGCGAGATAGAAAAAGAACTCGAGTACCCCGGCCAGATTAAGGTCACCGTGATCCGGGAGTCGCGCGCGGTCGAGTACGCCCGCTGACTTTCGGACGACAGCTACCCTGGGCGGATGAAGCGCTACCACCTGACCACGTTCGGCTGTCAGATGAACGCGCACGACTCCGAGCGCATGAAGGGCATGCTGGAGTCGCTCGGCTACGCCGAGTCACCGACCCGCGAGCACGCGGACCTGATTCTGTTCAACACCTGCTCGATCCGCGAGCGGGCCGACAACCGCTTCCTGGCCCACCTCGGCGAGGCCAAACGGCTCAAGTCGGAGCAGCCGGACCGGGTCGTGGGAATCGGCGGCTGCTGGGCCCAGTCGGTCAAGGACGAGGTCTTCGCGCGGTTCCCATTCGTCGACGTGGCCTTCGGGCCTGGTCAGGTGCACAAACTGGCCGAGTTCCTGACCAGCGACTCGCTCAGTGCGCAGGGCTATTTTGAATTTGAGGGATTCACGGGTCGTCTGCCCGCAAAACGCGAGCGCGAGTTTCAGGGGTGGGTGCAGATCAGTGTCGGATGCAACTGCGTCTGTAGCTACTGCATCGTCCCCTCCACTCGCGGCCGAGAGGTGTCTCGACCTTCCGCTGAGCTCGTCGAGGAGGTTCGCCGGCTCGCAGCTGACGGCGTGCGCGAGGTGACGCTGCTCGGGCAGAACGTCAACTCCTATGGCCGGGATCTACCACGAGACAAGCGCATCACCTTCGCCGAACTGCTGCGACAGCTCGACCCGATCGACGGCATCGAGCGCATCCGTTACACGAGTCCGCACCCAAAGGACATGCGCGAAGACGTCATTCGCGCTCACGCGGAGCTCCCGTCGCTCTGCCAGCACATCCACCTGCCGCTCCAGTCGGGGTCGAGTGCGGTGCTGAGGCGAATGCGCCGTACTTACAATCGCGAGCGCTATCTCGACCGGGTCGCGCTGATTCGCGAGCACGTGCCGGACTGCGCGATCACGACAGACATCATCGTGGGATTCCCGGGGGAGACCGAGGAGGACTTCGCGAATACGCTTGAGGTGGCCGAGGATGTCGGATACGACGGCGCGTTCACGTTCGCCTATTCGCCCAGACGGGGAACCGAGGCGGCCACGCTACCGGACCAGTTACCGCATGAGGTCAAGGTGCAGCGGCTCGAGCGGCTGGTCGAGGTGATCCAGCGCCGCGCGCACGAGCGCGCTCAGCGATTCGTCGGACGCACGCTCGAGGTGCTGGTCGAAGGTTCCTCGCGCACGGATCCGAGCCGCCTGCGGGGCCGCACAACCCACAACAAGGTCGTCAACTTCGATGGCCTCTCCTCGCCCGGAGACCTCGTTCAGGTCGAGGTCGCTGGTGCCACCAGCCAAACCCTGTCCGGGCACGAGCTGATCCTGAGTCGCGCCGCCTAGACCGCTCGGCCTGATTCTTTCCGCCTGAGCGTCTGCGAACATATGTTCGTGCGATGGAGCAACCTTACGATTGACGCCGAGGAACGCACACGGCTACCGGGTTATAGGGATGAGGCCATCGTGCGCCATTTCGAGGCGCCGGACGCGATCCCGACCCGCTTCTACGAGGTCCGCGCAAAGTCGATCTTGAACCGGGTGCCGGCGGCATCGAGGATGCCGTTTCGGTGGACCATCAACCCGTTTCGCGGATGCACGCATTCGTGCGCCTACTGTTTTGCCCGCCCCACGCACCGCTACCTGGACTTCGACGCGGGCCGGGACTTCGAGCGCGAGATCGTGGTCAAGGTCAACGCGCCGGAGCGATTGCGCGCGGAGCTGGCCAGGCGGTCCTGGAAGCACGAGCACGTGGCGCTTGGAACGAACACGGACCCCTACCAGTGGGTTGAGGGGCGCTACAAACTGATGCGCGGGATCTGGGAGGCGATGCGAGACGCGGCCAATCCATGCTCGGTGCTCACAAAGTCACCCCTGTTGCTCAGGGATCTTGACCTCATGCGCGAGCTCAACGAGCGCACAGAGTTCAGCGCGGCCCTCTCGGTTCCCACGCTGGACGAGAAGGCCTGGCGCTCGTCCGAGCCTCACACCCCCAACCCGCGAGCTCGCGTGGAAGCCGTCAAAGAGCTCACACGCAACGGCATTCGGACGGGGATCCTGATCGCGCCGCTGATGCCGGGGATCAACGATGCCCCCGAGCAGGTGGAGCCAATTCTTGAGCACGCCGCCGAGGCGGGAGCCGCGTACGTGACGGGGGTCGCGTTGCACCTGCGCGGGGAGGTCCGCGACGTGTTCTTCGAGTGGCTGCGAGAGCACCGTCCGCACCTGATTCCCCGCTATGAGGAGCTCTATGCTCGCGGCGCCTACATGCGGCCGGACGAGCGGGACCGTCTCTCAGCGCTCGTGCGAGGGCGGGCTCCTGGTGACGAGGCGCCGGCACGCGGGCGAATGAGGCCACCGCAGCCACGCCAGAGACCCCCTGATGCGTCGCGGGCGCAGCAACCCCTATTCTGAGGGCACCCAGCGGCCGGGGTGGAAACCGTGCGCGCGTGACGGCGTACTGAATCTAGATGAGAAATCCGCTCAGAAAAGACGGCGAGCCGCGGGAGGTTAAATTCGACCGCAATCTGCGCATGTTCGAGACGCGCAGCCACGAGTGGGAGCGCGCCGGCCTCCGGTTGGAACCTGACCGCCCGGCCATCCGCCGGGCTCAGCGCCAGGCGCTGGTCGTGCTGCCGCTGCTCGTCGGGGTGCTGTTTGTCTGGTTCGACCGCCACGACATTGTCGGCAGCTCGACGGCGTCGAGCACCGGCTTTCAGGTGGGCGTCGTTGTCGCCCTCGTGGTGCTCGGATGGGCCTTCTCGCGCGATCTCGGAAAAGCGGCAGCGCCGACCTTTTTCAAGCGGATGGATCCCCCAACCGCGGGAACCGTCGGTTTCTTGATTAGGCTCGCCACGATCGCGATAACGATCGTGCTCGCGCTGCACATCGTCGGCTTGAACCCGGCCACGATTGCGGCAGGGGGCGCTTTCACGGCGATCGTTTTCGGCCTCGCCGCCCAACAGACCCTCGGCAATGTGATCGCGGGCATGGTGCTGCTGAGCGCAAGGCCGTTTCGGGTTGGCCAGCGCATCAGGCTTCAGGCCGGCGCGGTGGGCGGCTTCACCGAGGGTGTCGTGTCGTCGCTGGGCCTGCTGTACACAACTCTGCGACGCGGCGACGACCAGATCATGATCCCCAACAACGTGGTGCTCGCGTCGGTGGTCGTGCCGCTGGTCGAACCCGACGCAGTCGACGTCCGCATCCGCCTCAGCTCCGGGATCAGACCGGGCCGGGTGCAGGCGATTCTCGACGAGAGCGTCAGTACGCCGACACGCCTGAAGCCGCGCGTGCTGCTCGAGGAAATCGACGGCGACAAGCTTGTCGTTCGCGTCCAGGCGACCCCCGTCCGGGCGGCCGATGGGGCTGGCCTGGCCGACGAGATCATCGCCGCGTTGACCTCGGTCACCGGCGAGCAGACCACGGCCGCGGGCGATGAACCCCAGCCGCGAACGGCCGGCACGTTTTCCCGCTCGACCAGGGCGTGAACGCGCCCTACAGGTTCTTGCGCGCCTTGACGGCGGTGCCGTAGGCGCAGATCTCGGTCCAGGTGCCGCCGAGCTCGGACGTATCGAAGCGGAAGGCAACGATCGCGTCGGCACCCTTGCCCTCGGCCTCCTCTACCAAGCGCTCGGTGGCGTGCACGCGTCCATCCGCGAGCATCTTCGTCATCCCTTTGAGCTCGCCGCCCGCGAGTGATTTGAAGAAGGCACCCAGCTGGGAGCCGATGTTCCTGGAGCGAACCGTGAGCCCGAATACCTCGCCGAGTACCTCGGTGACCTGGTAGCCAGGGAGGTCGTTACCAGTCGTTATCAGCACGCCGCGATCCTATCTACTCACTCGGCACCACGAGCGCCGTCTACGTGGGCGACTGATGCACACAGGGCCGTCGGTGGGTTCAGTGCTTGCTGCGCTGGCTGGAGGCGAGCTCAGAGGCGATCTTTCGACCACCGAGCAGCCGCTGCCCCGAGGCAGCCAGCGCGGGTGCAGCACCAGCGATGGTGGCGCCGATGCGTAGCGTTGCCGGAGCCACGTCGACTTCGGCGCGGTTGCGTTCAATCGCGGAGATGACTGCGTCAGCGACGTCTTGCGACGTGCGGGTGCCAACGCCGGGCGGAAGCTTGATGTTCGCGTCCGCGAACATGCCCGCGTCACGGATGAAACCGGGCAGGACCACCGAAACCCCGACCCCGTAGGAGCGGAGGTCCTCGCGGCAGCTCAACGCGAACCCGCGCAGACCGAATTTGGTTGCGGCGTAGAGCGAAGAGGAGGCGCTCGCGGCCTTTCCTGACAGGGAGGACATGAAAACCATGTGACCTCGGCGGCGCTCCATCATCCCCGGCGCCAGCGCCCGAGCAAGGGCGATGGGCGCACGGAGGTTCACCTCGAGCAGACGATCGATCTTCTCCTGGGGCAGTGCGGTCAGCAGGCCGGTGGCTGGAAGGCCCGCGTTGGCGACCAGGATGTCCACCGGGATTTTCCGCGCCTCCTCGACGAGGCGGTCGACCTGCTCACGGTCCGCCAGGTCGCAGGGAAGCGAGCGTCCGCCGACCTGGGCCACCAGCTCGTCGAGTACGTCCGCGCGGCGGCCGGTGAGGACCAAGCTTGCTCCACGTGCCGCGAAGGCGCGGGCGATCGCAGTACCAAGTCCGCCCGTTGCGCCGGTGATGAGCACGTTCCCCGCGACCGGAGTCACGCACGGGCAGTCTATCGGCGCCGTCTGTGCGCCTCATATGGGTGCAGTTAGCGCTAAGGGGGCGCCACCGGGCTGTCTAGGCCGGGAAGACGGCCACCGTCGCCGTGAAGCCGTGCAAAAAGCTGCGCCCGCCCACAGGGCCGATCTCGCCCGCGGCGAAGAATCCCGCAGCCGGCGCGCCCAGTTCTTGTTCGACGGCGTCGGCGTCGTGATCGCAGGGGCCAAACATCGACGCGCCGCGCCCATTGCAGGAGAACACCAGCGCCCCGGCAGGCCCACTGTCCGTGAGGGCGGCCACCCGCAAGCGCAGCGCCCGCCGCAGGTCCTCGTCGGCGGATCGGGCATCGCGAGCGTGGAGGCGGATCACCTGCCCCGGGTGTACAAGAGCTCCGACCGTCAAGCGCCCCGATTCGGGGTCGGCTCCCATCACACCTCTGACCAGGAAATCGCCCTGCTCATATTCGGGCTTGCCGCCTTCGACCACGATTCCGATGAGGAGTCCGCCGGCGACGAGCGTTCGCTCGCGCGGAGGCAGCTGCGCGATCAGTCGTTCGACCGTCTCTAAAGCGGGACGCCCGGCAAGCTCGTGGATCACATTGCCCTCGGCGGCCGTGATCGTGACCTCCGGCCCCACCGGCGCCGCCCCTTGGGATACGCAGGGAAGCACTTCGACACCGCGGAAGCAGACGCCCACGGCGCCCTCGTCGCGAACCTGCTCGCCGAGGATCAGCGACGCCGAACCCGTCGCTCCAGAAGCGCTGGCCAGCCCGCCGATGACGGGGACCCCGGGAGTCCCCGTGGCGATCGCCTCCAGAACCGCGTCGGTGGGAAAGGTGTACGGATCGGCAAGCAGGACCGCTGCTCTGGCTCCCTCGAAATCGGGGAGCCCCGCGATGCGCGCCTCACCCGCCTCGGTCTCCAGCCGCCCGTGGAATGGGATGACCTCACCTTCACCGGCGAAAGAGGCGGCCCAGAGCGCGAGCCCGGTGCCTGACTCGAGCTCCCGGCGAGAGCCCAGAACGCCTCCCGCCCCGCAGCCCACCAGCGCGCGCGGCCGCAACACCTCCTGGATCCCATCGATCACGGCCTCGGGAGCGGCCAGATGCGACCCAGAGGCAAAGACGAACGCAAGTTCCGGCGCCTCGTGGTCGAGCCGCTCGGCCGCCGACTGGGCAGCCTCCAGTCCGGCCGCCAGTGCGTCAGGTTTGGTCGAGAGCGCGGTCGCGATCTTGACTGCCATCGCTGCACGATACTGCCCGAAATGATCGCTCCAATGCGAGACGAGCCCGGCCGCGCACGGCCCACCCACGCCGCCAACCGGGCGTGCGTGATCGCGCTCTTCGGCCCCACCGGGATCGGTAAGACTGCGGTAGCGATCGCGCTCGCCGATCGGCTGCGGGATCTGGGAGAGAGTCCCATCGCGGTCTCGGCTGATGCGCTTCAGGTCTACCAGGGGTTGGAAACATTGACCGGGGCGGCAACGCCGGCGCAGCGAGCACGGCTCGAACACCGGCTGATCTCCTTCCTTCCCGTACAAGCGACCTTCAGCGCCGGGCAATATGCCGAGCTGGCCCATGCCGAGATCGACCAGCTTCTGGAGGCGGGCCAGCGCCCGATCGTGGTGGGCGGGACGGGGCTCTACCTCCGGGCGGCGCTGGGCGAGCTTAGCCTCAAACCGGCGCCCGCCGAGGGCGTCCGCGAGCGGTGGCTTGCCGAGCTTGAGCGTCGCGGGCCTGTGGCGCTACACGGCGTGCTTGCGGAGCGCGCGCCGTGGGCGGCCGCCGAGATCGCGCCCGCTGACAGACAGCGGATCGTCCGCGCGCTGGAGCTGCTGGACTTGGGCGAGCTGGAGCCTCCAGAAGAGGAGTCCGAGCTGTGGAGCGCGGCCGTGCGAGTGCCAACCCTGTTGGTCGGCCTTACCTCGGCACGCGAGCACTTGTATGGGCGCATCGACGGGCGCGTGCACGAGATGGTCGCCGCTGGTGCGCGCGAGGAGGTCCGCCGCGCGCACCTCGCCGGCGCCTCGGTCACGGCGCGCAAGGCCCTTGGCTTCGAGGAGCTGCTAACGGGGGACATCGAGGCGATGAAGCGCCGAACGCGCAATTACGCCCGGCGTCAGCTGACCTGGATGCGTAAGCTGGCCGGTGTGACGGTGATAGACACCACTGACATGGCGCCGACGGTCGTGGCCGAAGAGATTCTCGACCTGTGGCTCGCCGGCGACGGAACCGGCTCAGGGCTCCATACACTCCCGCGGCGATGAGGTTTGACAAGTGGCAGGCACTCGGCAATGACTACATGCTGATCGAGCAGGACAAGCTTCCCTTCATGCTCACCCCCGCGCGGGTCCGCGCCCTGTGCGCGCCTCACTCAGGGGTCGCCGCGGACGGGATTGTGCTGCTCTGTGCCCCGGAGCGACCAGAAGCGGCCGCTCAGTTGAGGATCTTCAATCCCGACGGCTCCGAAGCCGAGGTGTCCGGCAACGGCACCCGCGAGGCGGTCCTATACATGCGACGCAGCGGGTGGGCGTCGACCGACACCTTCACGGTCGACACCGCTGCCGGGGAGCTCCGCCCGACAATCACCTCGCCGACCACCTGCACCGTCGACATGGGTCATGCCCGTGTCCGCAGCGAGGACTTCCCATCCGGTGGTCAGGACGGCCGCGGGGAGCTCTTGGCGGACGGCACGAGCTGGACCTTCCAGCACGTCCAGGTAGGTAATCCGCAGTGCGTCATCCGGATGGACAACGAGCAAACGCTGAGCTCCCTCGACCTGTCGCGGATCGGCCCCGAAATCGAGCGCCACGAGCTCTTTCCGAATCGCACCAACGTCTCCTGGTACACGCCGCTGCACCGGGGCCGGATCCGTGCGAGGATTTTCGAGCGGGGAGTGGGGGAGACCTCGGCGAGCGGCACGGGTGCCGTCGGCGCCGCGACGGCCTTCGTGCTGGACGGCGGGGACTCGCCCGTGACCGTGGTACTTGACGGCGGCGAGCTTCAGATCACGGTGCAAGAGGGGCTGCGCGTCGTGCTGTCAGGGTGGGCGGCGCCCGTGTTCAAAGGAGAGCTTGCAGAAGAGTTCGTGGAGGAGCTGCGTGAGCTCGACTGAGACCGGAGGGGCCAGGCGCTTTCGCCCTTCGAAGCGCCTCGAGCGGATCCCTCCGTACCTGTTCGCAGAGCTCGAGCGCAAGATCCAGGCCAAGCGCGCAGCGGGAGTCGATGTGATCAGCCTGGGCATCGGCGATCCCGACACCCCGACCTACGCTCCCATCGTTCAAGCCGCCACGCGCGCGGTGGCGGACCCGCGTAACCACCGTTATCCGACGAACCGCGGCCTGCCCGAGTTCCGCGAGGCGATCGCCGCCTTCTATGCACGGCGGTTCGGCGTGGCGCTCGACCCAGAGACAGAGGTCATGCCTGCGATTGGCGCCAAGGAGTGCATCTTCAACTTAAACCTCGCGTTTCTCGACCCTGGCGATCTGGCGTTGGCCGCCGATCCCGGCTATCCGCCCTACACGGGCGGCCCGCTGCTCGCCGGCGCGCAGGCCTGGCCGATGCCGCTGCTTGCAGAGCGAGGTTTCGCCCCGGATCTTGACGCGATCGGCGCCGAGACACTCGAGCGGGCACGGTTGATGTTTTTCAACTACCCGAACAATCCGACGGGGGCGATCGTCCCCGACGGCCTCTTCGAGCGCGCGGTTGAGATGGGCCGCCTGCACGAGGTCCTGATCGTCCACGACAACGCCTATAGCGAGACCACCTACGACGGATACGTGGCGCCCTCGTTTTTGGCGACCGCAGGTGCCAAGGAGGTTGGGGTGGAGGTCTTTTCGCTCTCCAAGGGTTACAACATGACCGGTTGGCGGTGCGCGGCGATCGTGGGCAATGCCGAGGCGATCGAGAGCTATTGGCGGCTCAAATCCAACATCGACTCGGGGCTCTTCAGCGCGATTCAGCTGGCTGGGGCCGCGGCGCTGCAACCCGAGCTCGATGATCACGTGCGGGCCATGAACGAGATCTATCAGCGCCGGCGCGACCTCGTCTGCGATGCGCTGGCGCAAGCTGGTGTGGACGTCACCCCGCCCCGCGGCACGATCTACATCTGGGCGCCCGTACCAGCCGAATTCTCTTCATCGGCCGACTACTGCGCGCATGTGCTGGAGCGCACCGGAGTGGTGATCTCGCCGGGATCCGCCTATGGCCCAAGCGGCGAGGGGTTCTTCCGCATATCGCTTACGACGCCCGAGGAACGCCTGCGCGAGGCCGTGGAGCGCCTCCGGACGCTGTAGCCGGATCGGCTGGGAGACCTGAGTATCTGCACCGGTCGCGTTCTATCCTCATCACAGTGGTTCTCCTCGTGGATACGGCGACACCGTAGTGCAGCGATCCCGTCACGGACGAACGCGCCAATCACGTGAAGCGATGGACGGACCGCCCCAGGGCCGCGCCCGTCAGCGCGCGTTCTTGATCGGCGTTCCGAGCGACGGCGACGGCGAGCTCTCCGAGCTACGTGAGCTGCTGCGCACGGCCGGCGTCGCGACGGTCGGCGAGCTGGTCCAGCGGCGAGACCATCCTCATCCCGATAGCTACCTGGGTGCCGGCAAGGTGCAGGATCTGCGCGACCAGGCGCGCGATGCCGACGCAAACCTGATTGCGGCCGATGACGAGCTCTCGGCACGCCAGGAGCGCAACCTGGAGACGGCGCTTGGCATACCAGTCATCGACCGCACGGCCATCATCCTCGACATCTTCGCAGCGCATGCCCACAGCGCCGAGGGAAAGCTCCAGGTCGAACTCGCTCAGCTGGAGTACAACCTCGCCCGCATGCGGGGATTGTGGTCTCACCTCGAGCGCCTCGGGGGCGGCATCGGCACGCGCGGACCGGGGGAGAGCCAGATCGAAACCGACCGCCGCTTGGCGCGCGACCGCATTGCCGGACTGAAACGTAGGCTGGCCCGTGTTCGGTCCAGCCGCTCCGTGATGCGATCGGAACGGGAGCGCTCCGCGCTTCCGACGATCGCCCTGGCCGGCTACACGAATGCGGGCAAATCGACGTTGCTTAACGCGCTCACCGGCGCGAGCGTCGGCGTGGGGGACCGCCTCTTTCACACCCTCGACGCCACCACGCGCCTATTGCACACCGGCGGGCGCGAGTACCTGATGACTGACACCGTTGGCTTCATCCAGAAGCTGCCCCACCAGCTGGTCGACGCCTTCGGCGCCACGCTCGAGGAGACGCGCCGAGCGGATCTGATTCTTCACGTGGTCGACGGCTCGGCGCCTGAGGAGGAACTCGTGGCCATGGTCCGTGCGGTCGACGATGTGCTCGAGGAGTTGGGCGCAGACCAGCCGCGCGTGCTTGTGCTCGCCAAGGCCGATCAGATCGACTCCGATCGCCGGAGCGAACTCGCGCTCAGGCACCCGGACGCGGTGCTCGTCTCGGCGCTCAGCGGTGAGGGACTGGATGACCTCTCTGCAAGGCTCGAGGAGGAGTTCGCCCGAACGCTCGAGCAAGTCGAGCTGCTCTTGCCCTACGACGAGGGAGGGCGCCTCGCCGAGTTGCACGAGCTCGCAGGCGATCTCGATCGCACCGATACCGCCGAAGGGGTACGGATCACGGCGCGGCTCCCGGCACAGACCGCGGCGCGCTTTGCTCGCTTTGCGCTAACGGGCGGACGCGCGTGAACATTGGCGCTCGATCGCGCGGGCAAACCTGACGACGTGCGGCTGAACGTCCGGCGCCTCGACGAGCGGGCGCGGCTCCCGTCGCGCGCTCATCCGGATGACGCCGGGCTCGACCTGTACGCACTTGAAGGCGTCACGCTTGCACCGGGCGCGCGCGCTGAAATCCACACTGGGATCGCGCTCGAAATCCCCGCCGGCCACGCAGGGCTGGTGCTGCCGCGATCGGGGCTCGCTGCCCGACACGGGATCGCGCTCGTAAACGCCCCGGGCCTGATCGACGCAGGCTACCGCGGCGAGGTCCGCGTACTCCTGCTCAACACCGATCGTGCGTCCGAATACCGCGTCTCCGCAGGGGACCGCATCGCCCAGCTGGTCATAGCAGCCGTGGCACCCGCTTCAGTCACCGAAGTCTCGGAGCTGACGGGTTCCGCACGCGGAGCGGCCGGCTTCGGGTCGAGCGGAGGGTAGGCACCCTCAGCTCGGTGCCTTGCCAGGCGAGATCAGGCCGTGCGTCTCGAGGAACTGGGCCGCTACGGTGGCCGGGTCGACGTGCTGCTCGACCTGCTCGTTCATCTGGCGCATCGCGGAGAGGGTCAGAAGCGCGTTCACCGCGTTGATCGTCGCCGGGAACGTCGGACCCTCCTTCTCGAGTGTCTTCTGCGTGACAACTGGAACGACATTCCCCCAGCCCAGGACGTGGCTGGGGTCCCTGAGCACGCGGTAGTCGCCACTCGCCAGATCGCCGTCGGTCGTGTTCACGTCCGCGGTCTGAATTGAACCTTGATTGAGTGCTTGATACTGGTCGCCCACAGGCAGAACTTTGAAAGCGTGAGAGGAAAAGCCGTACGTGCGCTCGAGCGCGGCCAACCCTGCGGCCTTGAACTGGGGCGGGCCGCCCACCGTCAGCGGTCGGGTGAGCTTGCTCAGGTCTCCCACGCTGCGCAGTCGGTGCTTGGTCGCGTAATAATCGGTCACCGCCAGTGCCTCCGTGTTTGCGAACGGGGTGGGGCTGAGAAGTTCCAGCCCATGCGCGATGGCGAACTGCCGCCCCGCCGCGTACGCGGCACGTCTTGAGGAGAAGGTTCGCGAGTCGTGAGCGATCTGTTTGTTCCAAACGTCGATGTACTCGGGGTACAGGTTGAGCGAGCCCTGGTGCATGGCGCGGATCGTCACTCCGATGGGACCGATGTTGCGGTTGAGCGAGACCGAGAATCCCTGGGCGGCCAGCGCTTCGTCGTAGAGCTCGCCGAGGACGAACTGCTCCGGGGTGTTTTTGTCGCCGATCACCACCGGTGGTCGTCCCGTTCCCGGAAGCGGCACGGTCGTGGTTGTGGTGGTCGTCTGGGTCCCTGTCGTCGACCCCGCCTGGTGCACCACCGTGGTCCCGCAGGCGGCGGCGAGCAGGACGGCCGACGCCAAGAGTGCTCCCACGGTCGCCGTCGACCTCCCGGGCACGCGAAGCTCAGGCACTGAAGATCACCACCTGGCTCGAGGCGTAATCGGGGGTAGCGGGAATGGTCGCCCGCCCCGCGGGAGTGAGGCAGCAGGCCAAGCCTTCCTGTTCGAGCTGGGGGGCGAGCACATGGTCTAGCCGGATGCGGTCTTGCTCCACGGTTCTGAGGCCGGCGGGCGAAACCGTCTCGCGGCGCCGCTCGAGTACATGGCCTTCCCGCTCAGAGTAGACCGCGGTCGGCTGGCTGAAGTAAATGGTGCCGTCGCGCTCACAGCTATCGGGCAACGGTGCACCGCCGCCGTCGTCTGCGCGCCACCGTTCCAGATCCGCGCTGATCGCGATCGCGAGCGTGCCACCCGGTGTCAGGTGCCGCGCCACGCACGCGAACATCGCCGCGCGGCCGGCCGCTCCGCCTAGCAGTTGGACCATCTGCATCGGCACAAGGCCCAGCGCGAAACGCGTCTCGAGCGAGAACGCGCGTGCGTCGGCGACCACAGTCTCGACCTCCAGATCCCCGGCCCGCCTCTGCAATTCCCCGAGCAGCCGCGGGTCCTGGTCGACGGCGACCACACGGTGGCCACGACGAGCGAGGTCAAGCGTGACCCGGCCGGTGCCGGCGCCAAGTTCCAGGATCGGCGATCCTCGGCGGGCGGCGAGCGCCCGCCAGAACGGCAGGTCCGCGGCGTAGGAGCCGTACTCGAGGTCGTGCCAGATCACGTCGACGTCCAGCCACGCGGGCGGGGGGTGTGAGCTGGTACTTGCCGCGGGGTCGCTCATAGCGCCGGCGATCCGTTCATCCCCAGAACGATCTTGGGGCGAGCAGCGTCATCGAGTGGCGGACACGGTCACCAGTGAATGCAGCGTATCTGCGATCGCCACGGGCTCGGGGTCGCTCGCGGCTTCGGCCTGCTCCCCCGTGGTCACTCCGCTTAACACGATCGCGCCGTCGAGTCCGGCCGCCGCCGCACCGGCCAGGTCCGAGTCGAGTCGGTCCCCCACTACCAGCGCCTTTCCCGGTCCCAGCCGATCGAGCGCGGTCCTGAACATCTGCGGTTGGGGCTTGCCAACGCTTCGGGCTTGTTGATCGGTGGCGTACTCCAGTGCGGCCACAAGGGCCCCGGTCCCGGGCCACAGGCCATCTTCACGGGGATAGGTCCGGTCTCGCCCCGCGGCGAGCATGCTCGCCCCCCGCAGCACCGCCTGTGTCGCGGCCCGGAGCTCTGCGAAGCTGAGGTCGTCGTGTCCCGCGATGATCACGATTTCGGCGTGGGCGGCCCGCGGCGTGTGGTTGACGATGCGCATGCCGGCCTCGGCGACATGACGGAAGATCGCCGGCGCGCCGATCACGTACGTCTCAGTCTGCGGCCTAAAGCCGGCCAGCACGTGCTGCATCGCCGCCCCTACTGTCACCACCTCCTCGAGTGAGGCGCGGACTCCGACCTTCCACAGCTTGCGCACGTAATCCTCCGGGGACCGACGGGGGTCGTTGGTCAAAAAAGCGAGCGACTTTCCGCCGGCGCGGAGCCCGGCGATGGCCTCGGCCGCACCCGGCGTGGCGCGCTCACCGACCCACACACAGCCATCGAGATCGAGCAGGACATGGTCGTAGCGATCTAGCAGCGGGGTGAGGGCCATGGTGGACCGCGGGCGCTAGAACAGCGCAGCCTGAGCGCCCTCGGGCGGAGACGAGAGGCATTCCGGCCCGTCGTAGCGGGCATCGTTGACCGCCCTGCCCACAGGCCGGGCCGTGATCTCATCCGAGCCCAGTCCGCGGAGCAGCCCGCGCAGCGCCGGCGCAGCGGTGGACGGGTCAAGCCACGCGCGCTCGTGCTCGCTTGCGAGGATCACCGGCATGCGGTCATGAAGCGGCGCGACGGTCGCGTTGGCGGCGGTCGTGAGAATCGCGCAGGTGCGCAGCGCGTGCTCCTCATCCCTGCGCCATATCGACCACAGGCCGGCGAACGCAAATGGGTTGCCGTCGATGCGCGCGATGTGATGCGGCTGCTTATAGCCGTGGGGCAGGGCCCGCCACTCATAGAACCCATCGGCAACGATCAGACACCGGAACCGCTCAAACGCACGGCGGTAGGCAGGTCGGGCGTCCGCGGTCTCCACCCGCGCGTTGATCATCTTCAGGCCCGTCTCGGGCGTCTTGGCCCAGGACGGCACGAGACCCCACCGCAGCAACTCGCCACGCGGCACGCCCTCCCGGTCAGCCGTGACGGCCAGGACCTGATCACCAGGCGCCACGTTGTAGCGCGTCGCGATCGCCACCGATTCCCCGACCGGGAAGCGCGCCCGGATCGCCGCGGGGTCAGCGGTGGCGAGCGAGTAACGGCCGCACACTAGTGGCCACTTAGAGCGGAGAGCCGGGAGTTCACCGCGCCCGGGCGGCCATCTGCTCGGCACGCTGCGCTTTTGCTTTGCGCTGACGTCGCCGTCCCGTGTAGATGAGTACCCCGAGCGCGATCAGCACCAGAATGATCGAGTAGAAGATGCGTGCATCAAGCGATAGGCCGCCGGCGGCGGTCGCAATCCCTGTGACGATCCCGAAGGCGACGGCGCAGACAACCACGATCAGCACGCACAACAGGAGGATCCCCCGCACGCGCGCGACGACGCCGGCGCTCGATGGTGGCAGCAAGAGTCCCACGAGCCAGAGGCCGCGCAACTGCCTCTTCGTCGGTCCCTCGACACCGAGCCGGTCGGTCGCCCGCTTGAGATCGTCGGGCCGACGCTCTGCCAGGGCCAAAGAGGCATCGGCCATGCGCCGAAGGTGCAGGCGCTCCTGAGGACGCGCCGCAGCCAGCGCACGCTGAAAGTGCGCCCGGGCCTCCTTGGAGTCGTAGCGCTCGGCTGCGCGGGCACCAAGAATCGCTTGCGCGGCGGCGCGATAACGCGTCTCTGCCTCGAGCTCCTCGTCCGAGCGACCCTCCAGCTCCTGCATCGCCTGCAGCGAACCCCGCTGCTCTATCCGCATCATCCGTTGCTGCTTGGGCATCGTCGGTGAGTGTAGCCCGCGCTCCAGCTGGGGTGGACCGGCCAGGACCGATGCGGTGGGCCTGCGCGGCTACTCCGGCGTAGCGATTCTGGTGGCCGCGTCACTACCACGCAACGTGACTGGCTCACCCAACCGCCACCTCGCGGCCTCCGCCGGTCGCGCACGGCGCATGATCGCTTCAGAGGCGAGCAGCCGCGAGGGCTTCGTCTTCGCCAACTCCGTCAAGCGCGCGGCCTCGTTGACGGGACCGCCGATGACCGTGTACTCGTAGCGGCGGGCGGCACCGATGTTCCCAGCCAGCACGACACCCGCCGACAGGCCGACGGCCACCTCGAGCCCGTCAAGCTCCAAACGCAGCCGGCGCCGAAGCTCCCTTGCGGCCGAGAGCGCCGCGCCGGCGGGATCGGGATGCTCCGTGGGGCAGCCGAACACGCACAGGGCGGCATCTCCTTCGAACTTGTTGACCCAGCCGCCGTGCAGCGTGACCACCTCGTCGGTGAGGGAGAAGAAGCGGTTGAACGTCTGCACGACCTCCCGCGGGTTGCGAGAGACAACAAACGGGGTCGAGCCGATGACATCGGCGAACAACACGGCTGCCTCCCGCATCTCTCCGCCGAGCTCTACGCCCCGGGCGAGCGCGGAGCGCGCCACCTCCTCGCCCACGTGGCGGCCGAATAGATCCTGGACTAGGTCGCGCTCGCGCAGCCCGCTCACCATGCGGTTGAAACCCGCCTGCATCAACCCCACCTCGCCGCCATCATCGATGGGCACGGTCACAGTCGTGTCGCCCTCCTCGACCCGCGCCATGGCACCTCGCACCGCGCGTACCGGATCGGCAACCGAACGGATCGCGACCAGGAGCGTGACCGCGCCGACGCCGAGCGCAAGGGCGGCCAGAAAGATGACCGTCACCGCCAGGCGGTGCGCGGTGATGTGTGCCCCCGCCAGATAGGCGATCGCCACCACTGCCGCGCCGCTGACGGCCACAGCGGTGCCAAACTCCCAGGCCAGGTAGATCCGCGTCGCGATCCCGGGGACGAGGGGGCATTCAGGAGCGGACCGCTCGAGCGCGAGCGCAGTGACCGGACGCATGATGCGTTCGGCCGCGAGATAGGCCAGAGCCGAGGCCACTAGCCCTCCCAAGACGACCATGACCGCGACGAGCGCGCCGCCGGCCGCTGAGCCATCGACAGCGGCGTCGTAGGCGCCGAAGCCCGCGGCGACCAGCGACCAGGCAGCGATCGTCTGCGCGGCCAGGTGCAACGGAACGCGCACCGCGCGCAGGCGTTCGCTCTCGTCGGGGTCGTCTCCGCGCACCAGCCACCGCCTCACCGGGGCAAACGACCATTCGAACCACAATGCACAGGCCGTCCAGGCCAGTGCGAAGGTCACGCACATGGCGATCAGGGTCACGCGGCGCTCGTCCGCGGGCACCGGTCCGGGCAGCGGCGCGACGTAGACGATGAACACGTAGGTGAGCCCCGCCTCGATCAGGTTGATGATCGGGAGGACGACCCGCAGGCGCCGCCTGATCGCTCGTGCCAGTGCGGGACGATCGACGTTGGCAGATGGATCGTCCGGCTCGGGCGCGAGCGCCGGAAACTGTGAGGACGAACGCGGCGCTACGGCCACTCAGTCGTCCTCGCCGGCGATCGCGGCCATCACTGCCCGAGGACTCTGCTGCTCGGCTCCGTTGAAGTCCACTTTGCTCCATGGCACAAGCCAGGCCGTGCCGCCTCGCGCCGGCCTGATCGTGATGTTGCGGCGCCGGGGCGGCTCGGGGTGGTCGGTGACCGGCCGCAGCTCCCGCGCGCCCAGGACCGCTCGCAACACGATCTTCATCTCAAGCAGGGCAAAACTCGCCCCGAGGCACCGCCGTCTGCCGCCACCGAACGGAATCCACTCATACGTCCCGGGTTTGCGCACGCTCCCGTCCTCTTCAAGCCAGCGCTGGGGCGAGAACACGTACGGGTCGGGGTACCTAGCGGGGTCGTGGTGGAGGAGATAGGCGTTGGGGACCAGGCACACCCCCGGGGGATACATAACGCCGCCGAGTTCGAACGGCTCGAGCACGAGGCGCGGAGCGGCGTTCGGCAGCACCGGCCTATGGCGCAGCGTCTCATAGATAGTGGCGAGGAGATAGGCGCTCTGGGCGCCATCTGCATCGATTTCGTCTCGCAACCGGGCAACCGCTCGCCGGTCGGCGGCGAGGCATTGAAATGCCCACGCCAGCGCCGAGGCGGTGGTCTCGTGGCCGGCGACGAGCAGCGTCAGCAGCTCGTCGCGCAGCTCGTCGGCCGACATCGAGGTTCCATTCTCGTGCCTGGCCTCGAGCAGCATCGCGAGTACGTCGTCGCGGTCAGCGTGGCTTTCGGGATTCTCGCGCTGCTCGCGGCGGCGCTCCTCGATCTGCTCGAAGATCAGCTCGTCCGCGTCCTGGCGCTGGCGCCAGAAGGACGCAAATGGTCCGACGCGCACAAGCAGCCGCGCTCGCCTGCTGTCGATGGGCAGCGGCAGGAGGCTGATCGGTTTGTCGCCGAAAGCCAGCATGTGCCCGAGTCGGGCGCGTAGCGCATCGAGGCGGGGACCGGTCTCCAACCCGAACACGGCCCGCAGGATGATCTCGAGCGTCAGTTGTTGCATCCGCGGGTGAAGCTCGACCGGGCGCTCGCACGACCAGTTCGTGACCTCGCGCTCAGCGACCGCTTGGACGAGGCCGGCCAGCCGCTCCATGCGTTCGCCGTGGAAGGCGGGCAACATCAGCCGCCGTTGCTCCATGTGCGCGTCGCCGTCGAGCAGAATCACCGAGGTGGAGCCGACGACCGGCTCGAGCACCCGGGCGCCGCGTCCGGGCGCCAGCACGTCGGGGGGCGCGGTGAAGACCTTCTTTACGTCGTCCGGCCGCGTCAGCATTACGAACGGAGGCGATGCCGGGAGTCTGATCGTGAAGCGCGGGCCGTAGCGCTTCCGGCAGTGCTCAATGAACGCCAGGGGTCGGGTCCAGTATCCGACGGCCTGGATCAGCGCTGGGGACTTAGGTCCGGGCGGTAGCTTCGCTGGGGCGGCCACGACGCACTCGTTGCTCGCATCTTCTTCGGTCAGAGCCGCCGCCTGTGTGACAACGCGCACAGTTCTCCACCGCAGCGCTCATGCTCACCCGTGGCGGATCTGCTCGGGTGGTAGACATAAGCCCTCTTATCGGGCATTGAAGACAGATGTTCGCGCCGCCTCATAATCCGCAGGCGTGATCCCCACTAGCTGAACGCCTCTTCCGCCACCGACGCGATCACCTTCGAGAGCTGGCTGCCCTGCCAGGCCAGCGGTGAGCGGCCGGGCTCGTCCGTCAGCAGGCGCGCGCCTGGGATCGCCCGCGCGTACGCCTCAGCCAACGCCTGCGGGTGCCCGGGGTCTGGTTCATCGGCACTGGCGACGACCGCCGCGGGAACCGACACGCGCCCCAGATCCTCCAGGCGCTGGAACGGACGCGCGCGCGGCACCGCGCTCAGCGCGTCTGCCACCGCCTCGGGGTGCTCGTGCAGCGCCAACCGCTGCCTCATCACCTTGACCACGCTCTCCCGCCATGCGCTCGGCACCCCCGGCTCACCGTACGCCTCGATGAACCCCTCGACGCCGCCCTCGCGCAGGCCAGATGCGAGGGCGTCCCACCGCGCAAGGCGCTCCCGGTCCCCCACCGTCTCAGGGTCGTATCCAGGCGTTATGACAACCAGCCCGGCGACTCGCTCCGGATGTGCGAGCGCGAGCCACAGCGCGGTGTGAGCCCCCATGGAGGCACCCGCAAGCACGGCCCGATCGATGTCGAACGCGTCGAGCACCGCCAGCAGGTCATGGCCCAGATCGGCATAGCGGTATGCCTTGGGTTCGGGCGCCGGCGAAGAGCGCCCGTGGCCGCGGGCGTCGTATGCGACCACCCTGTGCTCCGAGCGCTCCAGCGCGCGCGAGCCCATGACCACGTAGCGCCGCGTCGCGGTTAGGCCATGCAGCAGGACCACGGGGACACCGGCGCCCGCGTCCAGCACTGCGAGCGAAACGCGGCCGAACTGCACGCTTCGCTCGCCCACATCCATACACTACCGCCCGGGGCAGGCCTGGGAGGCGCCTTACATTCATACAAGAGGAGGGGATCCATGCGAATCAAGCTCATCGTTGCGGCGGCCGTCGCCGCCGTGATGTGCCTCGCACCAGCCGGCGCGCTAGCCCAAGGGCATGCGGCGACCGGCAAGCAGTACTACCTGGCGCTCGGCGACTCGCTCGCCCGCGGCGCACAGCCCAACACGACCGGCGCGACCGTTCCCACCAATAAGGGATACGCCAACGACCTGCGCGCCATCGAGAAGACGAAGTACAGCGGGCTCACGCTCCAGCAGCTTGGCTGCCTCGGTGAGACCACCACGACGATGATGAAGGGCGGGATCTGCGCCTACACGGCCGGCAGTCAGCTCAAGCAAGCCGTCCAGTTCCTGCAGGCGCACCAAGGCCATATCGCCTTCGTGACGATCGATATCGGCGCCAATGACGTCGATAACTGCATCGTCAACGGGGTCGTCGATTTGCAGTGCGTGGCCGCGGGCGAGGCGTCGATCCAGAAGAACGTGCCGAAGATCGCAGCCCAGCTGCGTAAAGCGGCGGGGCCGGACGTCCCGCTCATCGGCATGACGTATTACGACCCCTTCCTTGCCGCCTGGTTGGAAGGCCCGCCCGGCCAGACTCTGGCCGGCGAGTCCCAGGCGCTCGCCAAGGCTGTCAACCGCCTAATCAGCAACGGCTACAGGTCGGCAAAGTTCAGAGTGGCAAACGTCGCTCAGACGTTCTTGACCGCCAAACCGTTCACCGTCGTCACGACGCTGAATGGAATCCCGGGTGTCCCGGTCGCGGTCGCCAATATCTGCAACCTGACGTGGATGTGTGCCCCCCCGCCACAGGGTCCCAATATTCACGCCAACGTGGCCGGCTACTCCGCGATCGCTCAGACATTCGCCGGGAAGCTCTAGCGAACGCGAACTAGTCACCTACAGCGGCTTCAGGCCGGCGGACACGGCAGTCCGCCGGCCCGTGCCGCGGCATGCGCCCCGAACGAGCATCGGTGAGGCGCCGCTACCATCGGCGTTATGGACGTCACTGAGCAGACTTTCGCCCAGGCGGTGATCCAGCGCTCGCACCAGGTGCCGGTTGTCGTCGATTTTTGGGCGTCGTGGTGTGGACCATGCCGGCAGCTCGGTCCTGTGCTCGAGCGCTCCGTGGCCGCACGCGCGGGCAAGGTCGAGCTCGCGAAGGTCGACGTGGACGCGGAGCCCGGCCTCGCCAGCGCTTACCGCATCCAGGGCATCCCCGCCGTGAAGGCGTTTCGCAACGGCAACCTGGTGGACGAATTCACCGGCGCCCAGCCGCCGGCCATGGTGGAGCGGTTTCTCGATCGCCTGCTGCCCTCCGAGGCGGACGCGCTCGTGCAACGCGGTGACGAGGAGTCGCTGCGCCAGGCGGTCGAGCTCGAGCCCGGCCGCGCGGACGCTGCAGTGCCGCTCGCCCGCATCCTCCACGGTCGAGGCGATTCTGACCGCGCCCGCGAGCTGCTCGCTTCAGTGCCTGGCAGCTTCGCCGCCGACGGCCTCGCGGCCCGCATCGCACTCGAGCAGGCTCCCCACGAGGGCCTTCCCGACCTACGCGACGCTTTCGCGGCGCTCGACGCCGGCGATCATCGCCGTGCGCTGGACCTCTTGCTCGCCGCGCTGGGATCTGCGGACGGCGCCCGCGACGATCTGCGGCGCGTGATCGTGGGCGTTCTCGACGAGCTCGGCGTAGAGAATCCGGTCGCCCGCGAGGCGCGTAAGCGGCTCGCTGCGGCCCTCTATTGACCTTGCGCTTGCCTCAACGGCGCGACTAAGCACGGTCTTGGCCGAGCAGCGTCAGCTGCGCGTCCTCCCCGCGCTTCAGTCCCGCTACCCTAACGCCAAGCAGACGCACCGGACGCGACGGCGCAAAGCGGCGCAGCAGCTCAACCGCGACCGGCCCGACGCGATCCGCAGCCGCCACCGGCTCGGGCAGCGTCCGGGCGCGAGTGTGCGTCGAGAAATCGTCCAGCCGCACCTTGATCCCCACGGTTCGCCCGCTGCGGCCGCTCGACTCGAGGGCGCTGCATAGCCGCTCGACAAGTCGGGCCAGGATGCGCTCGAGCTCGCGCTGGTCTGCAATGTCGTGGTCAAAGGTGGTCTCGCGTGACTCCGAGACGACCTTTCGCTGCTCACACAGGGGTGCCTCGTCCTCAAACCGCGCTCTGCGTCTGAGCTCGGCTCCCATCCGTGGTCCGAAACGAGCGGCCAGTTGGTGCTCCGGCGTCTCCGCGAGCTGGCCAAGAGTGTTGATCCCCACCGCCCCCAGACGTGCCGCCGTCTTCGGGCCGATGCCGGGCACCAGTCCAGGCGGCGAGGAGGCAAAGCGGGCCTGCGCCTGCTCGCGAGTGAGCACCACGAACCCACGCGGCTTCTCGGCGTCGGAGGCAACCTTGGCGACGAGCTTCGACGGTCCGATCCCGATCGAGCAGCCCAGGCCCTCGTCTCGCTCGATCTCGGCGCGCACCATGCGCATGGTCGCGTGCGGCGCGGGAAGCCCGGTCAGCTCGAGGTAGGCCTCGTCGAACCCCACCACCTCCACCTTCTCCACGTGCCGGCGGACGATGGCCATCACACGCCTCGAGACCTCGCGGTAGTGCGCGAAATCGGGCGGCAAAAAGACGGCCTCGGGGCACAGCCGCCTTGCGCGTGCAGCCGGCATCGCCGAGCCCACGCCGAACCGTCGCGCCTCATACGAGGCGGTTGTCACAACCGCGCGAGGACCGCCCCCGGCGACGACCACCGGCAGCCCACGGAGCTCGGGAGCACGGCGCAGCTCGGCCGCAACGTAGAACGCATCCATGTCGATATGGGCGATGATGCGAGGCCAGTCCCGAGGATCCACGTCTACCGAGCGTAGGCGCTGGCGCGGCGTCAGGCCGCGTTGCTGCAGTTGTTTGTGGTTATGGTCTACGTGGCCGCCGTTCTGGCCTCGCGGCGCCGGTCGCGATGGCCTCCGGGCGCATCGGCGCTGCCCGTCCCGGCTCGGTGCGGGGAGCCTGGGTTCGCCCCGTATTGCCCGTTCAGCCTACCGGCTCGGCAAACTTGGGGATCACCGAGGGGTGCGTCAGCGCGAGTCGGCTGCGCGCGTTCTCCATCAGCGACGCCGACGGCGGCGTGCTGTTGAGCGCTTCCAGCAGATCTGCGCCCTCGATGCGCTCACACCGGCAAGGCCACGTCGCCCGCACAGTTGCGGTTCGGGGAAGGTGCTGAAGGACGCCGATCTCCCCGAAGTAGCTGGGAGCGCTCATCGTGCGCAGATACCGCTCGGGCCCTCCATGCTCGCCGCGGGCGCGGACCTCGACCTCTCCCGCGACGAGCACATATAGCGCGTCAGCGGGGTCCCCCTCGCGGATGATCTCGGCACCGGTTGAGAACGTGACTTCGCTCGCAACCGCGGCGAGCCGCTCGAGCACCGGACGGGAGGCAGCGGCGAAGATCTCGAGGCCTTCGAGCATCGCCACTCGAACTGCAAGCGCCTCCGCGCGCGCCGCGGTCTTCCTGTCGACAGAGCGCAGCGCGGGCCAGCCGAGCAGACCGACCGCGGTCGGGCCAAGCGCCATGATCAGCAGTGCGGCGTTGAGCCCCAGGGCGCTCACGATCGCGGGCGTGACCACCGTCCCAAGGGCGATCGCCCCGATGAACAGGGCGGAGAACATCCCGAATACACGCGCGAGCTGGTCCGCCGGCACGGCCCGCTGGAGCGCGGTGACCGCGAGCACGTCAACCACCAGCGTCGACGCCCCGCGCACGATCTGGACCGCGAACGCGAGTTCGGGACTGTGGATCACGGTCAGCAGCGCAGTCGGCAGGCAGTAGCCCACCGTGCCCGCGATGATGATCGGAGCGAGTCGTCGTGAGCGCGCCAGGCGGTCCACGGCGACGGCGATCGCGATCCCGCCGATGCCCAGACCGGCCATCAGATAGCCGAAACCTTGGGCGCCGGTGCCGAGGCGATGAGCCGAGACGCCGACGAAGAGGATTGTGTCCGTGCCGTAGACGAAGCTGACCAGCACGCTGAAGGCGACCAGCGTCCGCGCCGCGGGCAATCGCGCGATGGTGCGCGCCCCCACGGTCATCTGCCGCAACGGACCTGCCGTTCCTTCCGCGGTCACGTCCACGGGCCGACTACGCGCTCGCATTCGCGAAACGATCACTGCGGCCGCAGCAAAACTCGCACCGTTGATCGCAAAGACCCAGACAGGCGACGAAAGCGCCAACAGAACCGCGCCGATTGCCGGCCCCGCGACCACCACGAGGTTGTCAATCGTCCCGTTGAGGGCATTGGCCGCGACCAGTTCCTTCTCGTCAACAACGGAAGGGATCGTCGCCGCCACGGCGGGGTCGTATACGACGTTGGATGCCGCCGTCAGGCCGGCGAAGATCAGTGCCAGGACGACAGGAGCACCGGCCGCGGCAACTGCCGCGAGCGCCCCCTGCCAGACCGCGCAGACGACGTCCGCGCCGACCATCAGGCGGATGCGCTCGGTTCGCTCCGCGATCACGCCACCATATGGGCTGAGGACGAGCGGAGGAACGCACCGGACGAGCCCTGCCGCCGCCACCCAGGCAAGCGATCCCGTCCTGTCGAACACGAACGCCAGCAGCGCGACGTTGTAGGCCCAGCTGCCCGTGGCCGACACGAGCAGTCCGCCGAACAGCAGGCGCAGCTCCCGCCGCGCCAGAGCGGATCGGTACGCGCGTGACCACTGCGCGAGCAGCGCGCCGCCGGGAATCCGCGCTATCAGTGCGCTCACTGTGCGGATACGCCGAGACGCGCTCTCAGATCCTCGACCAGGTGTGGTCGCGGCTGGACACCGGCCCCGCTGAGAGCCGCCTCCAGGTCGGAGAGCACCGCCTTGCGCCGGTCCTGATCGGCCATCGCCTCGGCGACGAGCTGCTCGATCGTCGCCCTGGCGCGCGGCAGCTGCACCGCCGCCTCCACCCAGGCCGGCGGGGCGGCCGGGAGCGCAGCGATCAGCTCGGCGAGCTCTTCCTCTGTGATGTGCGTCATAGCGTCTGACCTCTTGACGGGCAACGGCACCGAATTCTTCCCTGGGTCATGGACCCGGCTCAATCAATCCAGTGCGCTCGCCCGTGCCGCTGCCGTTGCAGCTGCCTCCGCCAGCTCGCGCGCGTGGACCGCCGGTTGATGGTCGCCACCCACGACCAGGTTGATCTCGACCAGATGGGCGCCGGCTCGCGCAGCGGCCGCCGCGAGCTGGGCCGCGACGGCAGCGTCCGCGCGCACCTCGCCGGCGGCCTGCGAGGAAATGACCTCCGCGAGCTGGGCGACGCTCAGCGCGCACGCCGACAGCTCCAGCGGAGGCTGGGCGGCCTCCCGTACGGCTTGACCTAGCCGCCAGTCGCGCGTCTCCGGGGGCTCGGCGCACGCCTCGGCCTGCGGCCCACGCTCCGCGAGCGTCTCCATCGCCTCTGCATGAGCCCGCGTCCCTCGCTCCACCAGTCGCAGAGCGCGCGCCCGCAACGACTGGGCCTGCGCGCGAGCTCCGGCCGCACCGTCCCATCCCTTGCGAGAGCGGTCGGCGGCCGCCGCCGCCAGCGCCGCGGCCCAGGCTGCGACCAATGCCGCGACCGCCCCGCCCGGAGGCTCGACGTCACCTTCCAGAAGCCGGCGAGCGAGCGCCTCGGTTCCCTCCACCAGGCTGGGATTCAGCGGCTCTGTCATAAGGCGGGAAGATTTTCCGCGATTCTCCGTCTTGTGGGCAACGATTCCAACTTCCAAAGCGGAGGGAAAACCATGCAGGAAGAGCGCGAAGAGAACGTCGAGGAGACCGAGGAGGTCGAGGCGCACAAGCGGTTCGGTCCCTCCGAGGAGCCGGCGGGTCGCAGCGAGCAGGGTGCCGAGGACGAGGACGTCGAGGGGCACAGATGGCAGAGGGGGCCCGAGGAGCCCGGCAAGCGCTTTTAGACCACCGGTCGGCGCACTTAGCTTCTCAACACTACAGGGGGCTAACGGGGCGGCAGTTGCCGCCCCGTTTGCATTCTGCAGGCGGGTCTGTCAGTCGGTCGTATCCAGGATTTCGGCCAGGTCTTCAAGCAGGCGAACCCCCGCCGCGCGACGCTCGTCGTCGAGCCGGTCGAGCCTCGCAGCAAGCCCTGCCACCGCCTTGAGCTCGTCGCCGGAGGAGGCAAGCAACGCCTCGATACGGCGCGCCTGTAACAGAAGATCGAGCGCCACCGCGGCCTGGTTTGCGAAAAGACCCAGCAGATCCATCTCCGCGACGCTGAAGCGCCGGCGCTCGGGACGGTCGAGCACGTTGAGAACGCCCAGCACGCGGTCTTGCCGAAGCAATGGAGCGGCCATCAGCCCTTTGGGCACATATCCCGTCCGCCGCGCCTCCTGGACCGCGAAGCGCGGATCCCCGGCCACGTCCTCCACCACCAGCGGCTGCCCCGATTCAGCGACCCAGCCGGCAATGCCGGTCCCGCTCGGGATCCGGCGACCGACCAACGTGTCCTCGCCCTCTCCGGTCACGGCTTCGAAGACCAGCTCGGCCGTACGCTCGTCGAGCAGCATGATAGATGCGGCGCGAGCCCCGAAAATGGCGCGCGCCACCTCCACGATCGCCTGCAGCAGCGGCCGATGGCCCTCCCTCGCCGCGAGCGCGCCCGCGGCCACCGCTGCGCGCAGATCCTCTTCAGCCATCGGCTCGTCCGTGCATGTTATTGGCCGTCTCTCGCAGCACCGTCTTGAGCTGGAAGGGCGTCAGGTCGGGGTGCTTGGCGAGAATCAACGCGCAGATTCCGGTCATGTGCGCGGTGGCAAACGAGTTCCCCGCCGCGATGATGCGGGAGCCCTCGAGCCATGCAACCTCCATATCCATTCCCCGCGCAAAGAACTCGACTGGTGGGTCCGGGTTGTAGAGAAACTCGAAGGGGTCGTCGCCGTCGTGGCTCGCCACGGAGACGACCGATGAAAACCGCCATGGATAGCTGCGGACATCAAGATTGTGGGCCGAGGCGACAAACACGCTGCCGCCGAAGTAGGCGTCGTCGGCGATCTCGTGCAGCAGCGCGGCGGTTTCCCGCTTGGGCGTCGACAAGCTCAGGTTGACGACCTCGCATCCCTGCTGCACCGCCCAGCGCAATCCGGCCAGGAGCGCGGCGGCGCCGCCCTTGGAGCCCGCGCCCAGCACCCTCACGCTCCACAGGTCGCACTTCGGGGCAAACCACCGCACGATGCCCGCGCACGCGGTGCCATGGCCGGCGAGGTCCCCCGAGTCGTCATCGACGATGCGCCAGTCACCGGCATCCGTTTTCTGCACTGCCACTGCTCTTTGCACGCCGCCGACCAGCTCGTGTCCGCCGTCGATGCCGCTGTCCACGATTGCTACGCCAACGCCCCTCCCTTCTGAGCCACCCCACGCCCATTCGCGGTCGACCGAGTGAGGCCAGGAGCGCGGCAGCTTCTGGGCGCGGGGATCGTCGCGGCGGAGACTCCACGCCGGGAGATCTGCATCAACTTCGCTCATTGAGCCTCGAGCTGCTCGCGCAACTTGGTCAGGCAGCGGCTGATCCGGCTCGCGATCGTTCCCATCGGTAGCTCGAGCGCGCTGGAGATCTCCTGGTAGCTCTGCTCCTGGGCGAAGAAGCGGTCGAGGATCTCCTGGCAGTGCTCCGGCAGCGTCGCCATCGCCGCGTGCACCGCCAGAGCGAGCTCGATCCGCTCGAGCTCGGGCTCCTCCGGGCGCTCGGCCACATCCAGAACGTCTGCCTCCGGTTGTTCGCGGCTCAACGCACGAAGGCGATCAATCGCCAGCCTGCGCGTCAACTGGCCGATCCAGGGCCGGATCGCCTCATCGTCACGCAGGCGCCCCAGGTGCTCGTAGGTACGCGCAAACACCTCCTGAAACACATCGTCTGCGTCGTGGTCAGCGAGCCTGTAGGCCTGACTGGCGATCGCGTACACGTAGCGCGAAAACCGTTGCACCAGTTCGGCCCAAGCGCTTTCTGAGCCCTCGCGGCAGGCGCGTACGAGATCGCGATCGCTCAGACTCGCGGCGGTGGCTGTGCCCGCAACCTCGACCACCGCCGGCGATTGTCCCGGATGTGGCGCAGATTTGTCCTTCTCGGCCACCGGCGGCCCTCGCGCTATGTCGCAGCCACCACCGCTGCGCCCAGGAGGCAGATCACGTGGAAACTCTGGTCGACGGCGACGATCAACGCGGGTGGAGGGTGTTGAGCGCGCTTGATTTCGCGCAGCCATACTTCGACCAGACGGCCATCATCGATCAGCAGGTGAGGGATCGCGACGACACCACCGACCACGACTGCGCGCCCTACGCTCGTCCGCCTCCCGATCCAGACGAGAGCCGGGACGAAGGACGCGGTGTAGGCGGATACGTGGGCAAGCAGCGCTTTGCGCGAGCGCGTCTCGCCCAGGCCGCCGCCCTTGTTAACCGCCTGCCACTCGGTCTGCATCAGAACGTCACCTGCCAGGTGCGAGGCGAGCAGTCCAAGCAGTACTGCCGGCCAGCCGGGCGGCCTATCCGTCGCGGCGCTCACGCCGCGCTCATGCCGTGACTCCGATGGTCGCCTCGAGGCGGCCGAGCCAGCGCACGGCCCCGAGTTCCTCGTAGATCGTCCGGGCCTCGGCGAGCGCCGCGGGGTCGTCGTGACGCCGCGCCCGTTCGATCAGCGTCAGCGCCAGCAATGGCCGGGCCCCGAGCGAACGCAGCAAGCCGATCGCCTCGTCTTCGAACCGCTCGACGACCTCGCCGTCCCCATCGCGGTAGGCCAGTTCGGCCTTGAGCCGTGCCCTCCCCGCTCGCAGCAAGGGCGTGAGCCGCACGGGTGGCATGCCGTCGACCAGGGCCATAAGCTCGGAAAGCGTGGCCTTGTCTCCCTGCGCGATTGCAGCCTCGATGCTCAGGTCGAAGGCATCTTTCATCGCATCACCGCTGATTGCATCGCCGCTGAGTGCCGGCGCAGCCGCCGTCACGGCCTCGCCCAGGGCGCCGCGCTCGATGGCTTCGCGGGCGAACACGAGTCCCGCGCAGATTCGCTGATCGACGTACGCGGACTCGCGGGCTTCCAGTGCCAGCGAATGACACCGTTCCAACGTCGCCTCGTCCCCCCGGGCGGCAGCTATCGAGATGATCGACGCGGCGGCGAAGACCGCGTCGACGTATGGCGAGCCGCCTATCAGCAGGGAGGCATCCGCTGACGCCTCGTCCCAACGACCAAGGACCGCGAGCGGCCAGACCTCCTGACCGATCAGCCGCAGCTCCCACTGTCGATCCCCCCGCTCTCGCGCGAGCACGAGTGCCTTACCCACCTCGTCGACCGCCTCCGCGTAGTGGTCGCGTTCAAGCGAGACCTGGGCCAGGTTCACCATCGCGCGCAACACATTGCTGGTCACCTCATGCTCCTGTGCGAGCGTGAGCGCCTGGCGCAGGACGCCGACCCCCTCCTCAAACCGTTGCCGGTAGATGAGATACACGGAGCGCGTAACCAATGCATCTGTGAGCGCGGACCATGACTGTTCCCGCTCGAGCGTGGTGAGCGCGTCTTCGAGCAACGGTCCCCCCTGATCCAGCTCTCCCGCAAAGACCGCAATCGCCCCCAGCTCTGCCAGCGCCTCGGCGTGCCAGAGTGGATTCGTGTCGTCATCAGAGGTACGGAACGGCTCAAGCACTGCCTTGGCCTCCTCCAAGCGGCCCATATGGCGCATGTGGGTTGCAAGCGCCACCGCAGCGCGTCCGCCGGTTTGTACTCCGCTGGCTCGGTAGAGCTCGATCGCGTCACGGAGTCGCCGCTCGGCTCCGGCCGGGTCACCCCACTGTCGTAGCGCGCGGCCTGCCTGCTCGTAAAGCGTCGCTCGCTCGAGGTCTTCGTCGGCCAGCTGCGCAGCATGCTCGAAATAACGTTCGGCCTCGGGCCCCAGCGCAAGCGAAGCGGCGGCCTGGCCCGCCGACGTCAGCCGCTCACGGGCCGAGGCGCGGAGCTCGCCAACATCCGCGGCGTCGGGATCGGCGCGAATCGCTTCCAGGTAGTGAGAGGCCAGCACCTCGGCGATGTCCCTGGACTCGCCGGGCCAGGTCTGTTCGAGGTAGCGCGCCGCCGCCAGGTGCTTGGCCTTGCGGGCTTGGCGCGCAAGCGTGCCGTAGGCGACCGTGCGCAGCAACGCCTGGATGAACACATACTGTCCCCGCTCCGGCGAGCGGGGATCCTCGTCGCGGGCAACTATCTGTTTGTGGACGAGGCCGTCGAGGAGTTGTTCCACCTGTGCTGCGGGAAGCCCTCCAACCGCGGCAACCGAGGTCGCGGAGAAGGAATGACCGAGCACCGAGGCGTCCTGCAGCAGCGACCGCTCCGCGGCGGACAGCCCGTCGAGCCGGGATGCGACAAGCGCGTGAAGGGTCTCCGGAACCTCGAGATCCGAGAGGTCCCCCGTGATGTGGTAGCGCGCGCCCTCCTGGACGAGCACGCCGCGATCCTGGAGCATGCGGATGGTCTCCACGGCGTACAGCGGGATCCCTTCCGAGCGCTCGACGATCTGTCCCACCACGTCATCCGGCAGTCCCGGCGCGAGCCCATCGAGCAGCCCCGCTATCTCCTGGGGCTCCAGGGGTGCGAGCACCAGCGGCTCCCATCCGGGCCTGCGGTCGCGCAGTTCCAGCCTGCCCAGAGCGAGCACGAAGATCGGGTAGTGAGCGGACCATTCGAGCAGGTAGTCGATGAAGTCGAGCAGCCCGCTGTCGGCCCACTGGAGGTCCTCGAACGCGAGGATGACCGGCCCCTCGTGCGAGAGCCGCTCGAAGAACAGGCGCCAGCCCGAGAAAAGATCTGCGCGGTCGGCCTCGGGCCGCTCCTCAAGGCGCAAAAGGTGCGCCAGACGTGGCTCCACCAGACGGCGCTCGCGTTCCTCTGGCACGTACTCCTCGACGATCGCGCGCAGCTTGTCTCGAGCCGCGGCGGGATTCTCCTCCTCCTGGATGCGCGCACGCGTGCGCACCATCTCGGCCAGCGCCCAGTAGGCGACTCCCTCGCCGTACGACAGACAACGTCCCTGGTGCCAGAGGCGAAGCTCCTGGATCCCGTCCAGGTACTTGAAGTACTCCCATAGCAGCCGTGACTTCCCGGACCCCGCCTCGCCGACGATGGCTACGTACCGAGCGTGGCTGTGCTGCGCGCTCTCTTCGCCCGTCTCGATAATCGCCTGAAGCTCGCGGTCGCGTCCCATGAACGGTGCCTCCGGACCCGCGCTGCGCCTGGCGCCGCCCGCGCCGGCCACCACACGCAGCGCCACCCACGCGCGAACCGGCTGCTCACGACCCTTGACGGTGTGCGTGCCGGCATCCTCGTAGGCGATCGCCGCCTCGGAAGCGCGCCGGGTTGTGTCGTCCACGAGCACCGTGCCCGGCTGCGCAATCGACTGCAGCCGCGACGCAGTGTTGACCGTGTCGCCCAACACCATGCCCTCGCCTTCTGCGCCCACCTCGACAGCCGCATTGCCGGTCAGCACTCCGGCTCGGAGGCGAAGCTCGGGCATCCCAACTTCGTCGCCAAGCACGGCGACTCTCTGGACCAACGCCAGCGCTGCGCGCGCGGCCCGCTCGGCGTCGTCCTCCCGAGCCACGGGCGTCCCCCACACCGCCATGACGGCGTCGCCGATGAACTTCTCGACCGTGCCGCCGTAGCGTTCGATGATGGTGCGGCACCTTTCGAAATAGCGGCTCAGCAGCTCCCGTACCTCCTCGGGATCGCGACGCTCGCTCAGCGCGGTGAAGCCCACGAGATCTGCGAACAGCACGGACACGAGCCGGCGCTCGGAGAGGGCCTCTGGAGCGCTCGGAGGCGACGTCGCGCCCGCCGCCGTAAGGGGCGTTGCGCATTGCATGCAGAAGCGAGCACCCGCCACGACCGGCGCACCGCAGTTCGGACATGCCCGCTGCAGTGGTGCGGCACAGTGAATACAGAAGCGGCCCGCTGCCGGTGTCAACTCGCCGCAGCTCGAGCATTTGACCTGCTCGGTTGCGTTCACGCCGCCACCTCGCTCGCCGCAGCGATCCGCTCGAGCCAGCGAGTGGCGCCCAGCTCCTCATAAATCGCACGGGCCTCAGTCAGCGCCTCGCTCGCCTGATGCCGTCTACCGCGTTCTATTAACGCTTGCGCCAGCAGCGGACGCGCTCCCACCGAGCGCAGCAAGGTAATCGCGTCCTCCTCGAAGCGGTGTGCCGCACGGGAATCCTCGGCGCGGTGCGCGAGCTCCGCCTGAAGCCGGGCGCGGCCGGCACGGAGCAGCGGGGTGGCGCGGGCGGGTGGGAGATCAGCGACAAAGGCCTCGAGCTCCGCCATCGCCACCGGGTCGTTGAGCAGATGGGCGGCTTCGATGCTAAGGGCATAGGTCTCTTCGAGCGCTTCGTTGGCGATGCTCTGCTCCTGCCTGATTTCTGCCCCCAGCGACAACGCCTCCTGCGGCAGGCCGCGCTCGATTGCGTCGCGAACGAAAGCCATCGTCGCGAACACGCGAAGATCGACGTACGTTGAGTCCTTGCGTTGGGCGGCCAGCGAGAGGCAACGCTCGACGGTGGCTGCATCCCCTCGTGCCCAAGCGATCGGGACCACCAGAGCGGCGGTGGAGATCGCGTCGACATCAGCTTGCCCAGTGGTGAGGGGGAGGCTCACCTGTATCGCCTCGTCCCACCGGCCGAGGACGTAAAGACACGGCATGAGCTGACCAAGCATCTGGCGCTCCCACTGCCGGTCCCCACGGTCACGCGCGATGGCGAGGCCTTCGTTGACCTGCTCCACCGCTTCAGCAAACCGGTCACGTTCGATAGAGATCTGAGCCAAGTTCACGCGAGCGCGGAGCGCAGCGGCAGGCAGGTCATGCTCTTCGGCAAGTGCAAGTGCCTGACGCAGCACGCCGGTCGATTCCTGGCGGCGTGCAGAAAAAACGAGATAGACGGCCCGGTTGATGAGAGCGTTGGAGAGGGTCGCCCACGACTCCTCGCGCTCTAGTGTGGTCAACGCCTCATCGAAGAGGGGACCGGCTTGGCCGAGCTCCCCGATGAAAGTCAGCAGGGCGCCCAACTCGGTGAGCGCCCCAGCTCGCGTGATCTTGTCTTCAATCCCGTCTGCCGTTGCTCGGAAGCGTTCAAGGAGTGCCCGTGCCTCCTCAATCCGTCCGAGATAACGCAGCAAGGTTGCCAGTGCGAGGGCCGCGGGCCCTCCCGTTCGCCTTCCGCTGCGCTCGTAGAGCTCGATCGCGCTCCGCAGGCGAGCCTCCGCTCCCTCTGCGTCTCCGCTTTGCCACAGTGCCCGGCCCGCTTGCTCCAGCAGTTCGGCCCGCTCGAGATCGTGCTCGGCCAGCTCGGCTGCCTGCTGGAAGTAGCGCTCGGCCTCGGGCCCGAGAGCCAGTGAGGCGGCCGCCTGGCCAGCGGACGTGAGCCGCTCGCGCGCCGAGGCGCGCAGTTCACCGACGTTCTGTGCGTCGGGATCGGCCCGGATCGCCTCCAGATAGTGCGAGGCCAGTACCTCTGCGATATCCCTCGACTCGCCGGGCCAGGTCTGCTCTAGGTGACGCGCAGCGGCGACGTGCTTGGCCTTCCGCGCGCGCCGCGAGAGCGTGCCGTAGGCGACCGTACGCAGCAGCGCTTGGAGGAACACGTATTGGCCGCGCTCCGGCGAACGCGGGTCATCATCGCGACCCAGCACCTGCCTGGCGACAAGGCCATCGAGGACGCGCGAGACTTCGTTCTCGGTTGACCCGCTGAGCGCCGCCACGGCGGTCGCGGTGAAGGACTCGCCGAGAACTGACGCGTCCTGCAACAGCGACCGCTCTGGCACTGACAGACCGTCGAGTCGAGACGCCACCAGTGCATGCAAGGTTTCCGGAACCTCCAGGTCTGTGATGTCACCGGCGACGTGGTAGCGGGCTCCCTCCTGAACGAGAATGCCGCGATCTTGCAGCATTCGAATCGTCTCCACCGCGTACAGCGGGATACCCTCTGAGCGCTGAACGATCTGCGCAACCAGCTCGTCGGGAAGGCCCGGCGCGAGTCCCTCCAGCAGTTGCGCGGTCGCACGCGGTTCGAGCGGCCGAAGCGTCAGCGGCTGCCAGCCCGGTCGTCGTTCCAGAAACTCTGGGCGGCCCAGACTGAGCACGAAGATCGGCACGTCTGCGGACCACTCGAGCAGATAGTCGATGAACTCCAGAAGACCACTGTCGGCCCACTGCAGGTCCTCAAAGGCCAAGATCACCGGGTTCGAGGCCGCCATCCGCTCGAAGAAGAGCCGCCAACCGGAGAACAGGTCGACCCGATCGGCGTCGGGCCGCTCCTCAAGCCGCAGAAGGTGGGCCAGCCGAGGCTCGACCAGTCGCCGCTCGCGCTCCTCGGGGACGAATTCCTCGACGATCGACGACAGCTTGGCCCGAGCGGACCGGGGGTCTTCTTCCTCCTCGATGCGGGCCCGGGTGCGCACCATCTCCGCCAGCGCCCAGTACGCGACCCCCTCCCCATACGAGAGACACCTCCCCTGGTGCCACCAGCGGACCTCTTCGACCCCGTCCATGTACTTAAAGAACTCCCACAGCAGCCGCGATTTACCCGAGCCAGGTTCGCCCACCACAGCGACGTGGCGTGCCTGTCCTTGGTGCGCACTTTCCTCTCCAGCCTGGATGATCTCCTGGAGCTCCCGTTCACGACCCACGAAGGGCGCTTCCAAGCCCGCGCCGCGCCGCGCCCCACCGGTGCCGGCCACGACCCTTAGCGCAGTCCACGCGCGAACCGATTGCTCACGGCCTTTGACCTCGTGCGTGCCGGCATCCTCGTAGGCGATGGCCGCCTCGGACGCACGGCGGGTGGCGTCGTCGACCAGCACTGTTCCCGGTTCTGCGATCGATTGCAGCCGCGAAGCCGTGTTGACGGTGTCGCCCAGTACCATCCCCTCTCCCTCAGCCCCGACTTCGACCGCGGCATTGCCCGTCAACACCCCCGCACGCAGGCTGAGGTCCGCCATCCCAACCTCCCCGCCGAGCGCAGTTACCACCTGAGTCAGAGCCAGCGCCGCCCGGACCGCCCGCTCGGCGTCATCCTCGCGCGCCACCGGCGTGCCCCATACCGCCATCACCGCGTCGCCAATGAACTTCTCCACGGTCCCGCCATAGCGTTCGATCACCGTGCGGCAGCGTTCGAAGTAGCGGCTCAACAGCTCCCTTACCTCCTCGGGGTCGCGATGCTCGGAGAGTCCCGTAAAACCGACCAGGTCGCCGAATAAGACCGAGACCAGGCGGCGCTCGTGGAGCCTCTGCGAGGCCGAGCCCGTCCGCTGCGCCGCGCTCCCAGACAGCGGCGTCCCACACTCCGGGCAGAATCGGTTCGCAGGCGGGTTCTCCGTACCGCAGCCGGGACATACCTTGAGCTGCGGCGCGCCGCACCCTGCACAGAAGCGGTCAGCCGGGCCGACCTCCGAGCCGCACGAGCCGCACGTGCTCACGCGGCCACCGCCGGCCGGAGCGCATCCGCGCGCTCGAGCCACGGTCTGGCCCCAAGCGATTCGAACTCGCCTGCGGCTTCCTCTCGCAACCTCTCGGCCTCTTTGGCGTCGCGACCCGCGTGGTTCAGGAGTTGCGCGTACTCGAGCTGGGAGCGGGCCAGAAAGAACGGTGTCTCGAGTTCGCGGAACAGCGCAATCGCGCGGCGGAAGTGGTGATCCGCGCGGTCATGGTCGTCCCTGTACTCGGCAAGCCGAGCACGGGCGCGAGCGGCCTCCGCATCGAGCAGCGGCAGCAGCTGCGCTGGCTTGAGCCCGTGCACCGCTGCGAGGAGCTCCTCCACCACGTCGATTTCGCCGGCGGTGAAAGCGCATTCAACGACCTCCGCGAACAGCGGGGGGACCTCGGAGGTCGAGCCTTGGAGCAGCTGGACGACCGCCTCGCTCGCGTCCGCGAGCGCCCCAGAACCGTGGGCCGCCTCACGCGCTATCACGACGCGGGCCACCTTCTCTGCACCTTCGACCGCAGACCATCCCTCGGCCCGTCCCAAGCGCTCCTCGAGCGCCTCCAATTCCACGATGTCCCCACGCGCCGCCAAGACGACCGGCAGCGTCACCACGGTTTGTGCCGACCAGATGTCATCGGCGTGCTCGATGAGCCCGGTGGCGTCGCTCAACACCTGGTCCCAGCGGCCGAGCGCAGCAAGCGCGATCAGTCGCTGTGCGACGAGCCTGCGCTCGTCTGGCCTGTCGCCTCGACGCCTGGCCAGCTCGATCGCCTGGCTAAGCATCTCCTCCCCTTCGACGAAGCGCCCTTGCCCCATCACGTTCTCCGCGAGGTTGTAGTAGGCGCGTCCTGCCACATCCCCCAGGTCCTGCTCGGCGGCGAGCTTTGTCGCGTGCGTCAGCAGTGCGGTTGATTCCGTGGGACGCCCGACCTCGGCGAGGGCATTTGCCTTTGTGATGAGAGCCATCACGAGAACGCTGCCGAGTCTGAGGCCGTCTGCAATTCGCAGCGCCGCGTCTGCGCCCGTAAGCGCTTCGTCGACGTGGCCGAGGCTGAAGGCGATGTTTGCCTTCATCGCGCCCAAGTCCGCCAGCGCCTCGTCGTCTGAGCCGTCATCCACTGCGTCGTAGGCCCGGACGATTCGCTCCCAGGCTTCTTCCACGCGCCCAAGCTCGTGTACCACCCGCGCGGCCTCGGCGTCGACCCGGGCGGCCTCGCGCCGCAGGTCAGCCCCCGCGAGCAGCTCTGACGCTCCGCCCAACAGGGTCAGCGAGTCGTCTAGCGCGCCACTCATCCGTGCTGCCATTCCCGCCTCATAAAGCAGCCGGCCCTGCATGGCCGGCTCAGCGGCAAGCTCCGCCGCTCGCTCGAAGTGCCGACGGGCCTCGGGACCCAACGCGAGCGAGAGTGCTCGTTGGCCCGCCTCCGCGAGCGTCTGGCATGCTGAGGCCCGGATCGCCTCCGCGTCAGACGCGTCAGGCTCGGCCTCGACCGCATCGAGATAGTGGCTCGCCAGCACCTCAGCGATGTCGCCGGCCTCTTCGCCCCAGGTCTCCTGCAGGTGGCGCGCCACGGCGAGGTGGCGAGCCTTCAGGTCACGGCGCGACAGGGTGCTGAGCGCGATCGTCCGCACAAGCCCCTGGAGAAAGACGTATTGACCGCGTTCGGCCGACAGCGCCTCGTCGACGAATGCAAGCACCTGCTTTGAGACGAGCGACTCGAGTGCGCGCTCGACTTCGGCCGTTTGGCGCTTGACGACCGCCGCCAGCGTCGCAGGGGTGAACGACTGGCCGATGACGGCGGCGTCCTGCAATAGCGCCCGCTCGGGCGCATCGAGATTGTCGAGTCGCGAAGCGACCAGTGCCTGCAACGTCTCGGGTACCTCGAGGGCGGCGACATCGCCGGTGACGACATAACGGGCGCCGTCCTGGGACACGAGACCGCGGTCAAGCAGCATGCGAACGGTCTCCACGGCGTACAGCGGTACGCCCTCGGAGCGCCTCCGGATCTGCGTCGCAAGCTCCTCGGGGAGGCCCGGCACCAGTCCGCCGAGCAACTCGGCCATTGCCTGGTCGGCGAGCGGCTCGAGCGTGATCGTGGGCGTCCACGCGGGCCGCGCCGAAAGCAATTCGGAGCGCCCCAGCGCGAGGAGGAAGAGCGGGAACTCCGCCGACCACTCGAGCAGGTAGTCGATGAAATCGAGCAGTCCGCTGTCGGCCCACTGGAGATCCTCGAACACGAGCACCACCGGCTCGTGCGCGGCGATGCGCTCGAAGAACAGGCGCCAGCCAGAGAACAGGTCAGCGCGATCCGGCGCCGAGCGCTGCTCGAGGCCAAGCAAGTGCGCGAGGCGCGGCTCGATCAAGCGCCGCTCGCGCTCCTCGGGAACATGCTCCTCGATGGTCGACTTGAGCTTCCGGCGCGCAGACGCTGCATCTTCCTCCTCGACGATCCCCGCTCTCGCTCTCACCATCTCCGCCAGCGCCCAGTAGGCGACGCCTTCGCCGTAGGAGAGACAGCGACCCTGGTGCCAGCGCACCACCTTCTCGATCCCGTCTATGTACTTGAAGAACTCCCAGACCAGGCGGGACTTGCCCGCGCCGGCCTCACCGACGACCGACACCAGCCGGGCGCGGTCCTCTGCCACCGTGGCTTCGAACGACTCGACGATCAGCGCGAGCTCGCGGTCGCGCCCCACGAGCGGGGCCTCGAGTCCGGCGCCGCGGCGCGCACCGCCCGCGCCGGCGACCACGCGGAGCGCTCTGAACGCATGCACCGGGCGCTCGCGGCCCTTGACCTCGTGCGTGCCCGCATCCTCGTAGGCGACAGCCGCCTCGCTCGCGCGCCGGGTCACGTCGTCCACCAGTACCGTTCCTGGCGGCGCCAGGGATTGCAGGCGCGACGCGGTGTTGACGGTGTCGCCCAGTACCATCCCTTCGCCCTCTGCGCCGAGCTCGACCGCGGCTTGGCCGGTGAGCACGCCGGCGCGCACGCGGAGCTCCGCCATCCCCACCTCTTCGCCGAGCAGTGTGACGGCCTGTGTGACCGCCAGAGCGGTCCGCACCGCGCGCTCGGCGTCATCCTCGCGCGCCACGGGCGTTCCCCAAACGGCCATCACGGCGTCACCGATGAACTTCTCCACGGTCCCGCCATACCGCTCGATCAGGGTCCGGCAACGATCGAAGTAGCGACTGAGGAGCTCGCGGACCTCCTCGGGATCGCGGTGTTCGGAGAGCGTAGTAAAGCCCACAAGGTCCGCGAACAGCACGGAGACCAGACGTCTTTCAGCCACCGCGCCCGCGGGGGCGGAAGCCGGCGACACTGGGGCCTGTCCGCGGCGCTCGCCGCTCAGCCCCGCTCCGCATTCGGCGCAGAACTTGGCGCCGGCGATCACCAGCTCGCCGCAGGCAGGACACGAGCTCTGAACCGGCAACCCGCAGTTGATGCAGAACTTCTTGCCCGCCGGGGTCTGGGCTCCGCACGACGCGCATGAGATGGTGGCGACGCTGTTCACGCGGCCACCGCCGGCCGGAGCGCGTCCGCGCGCTCGAGCCACGGTCTGGCTCCGAGTCGCTCGAAGATCGCCCTTGCCTGCGCCAGCAGAGGCGCAGCCTCGTCTTCTCGGCCTGCGCCGCTCAGAAACTCGGCGTGATCCAGCAGGATCTGGGCCAGGTTGAAGGGGGCCTCGATCTCTCCGAGCTCTCGCGCCGCCGCGGCGAGTCGTTCATCCGCCGCCTTGGCATCGCCTCGCCGGGCTGCCAGCAGTCCTTCGAAACGAGCAGCGGTGGATCGCAGCAGCGGTGTGCGAAGTGCCGAAGGCATGTCCGCCACGAACTTGACCAGCCGCTCCACGGCCTCCTCGTTTCCGAGCTCGAGCGCGGCGAGACCGCCCTCGAGGCAAGCCTCTCGGCGATCCTCGTTGGCAATCTCCCCAGGACCGGTCGCGACCGACATCGCCGTTTCGAGCGCCTCCTCGTATCTGCCGAGGGCGCGCAAAGCGACCGTCTTGGCGACGTTCGGCGTGGCGGCCCATTCGACGTTCTGAGTGCCGCTCACGGCCGTAGCCAGCTCGAGTGTCCGTTGAAGCGACGCGGTATCGCCCCTGCCCGCTTGCACGCGAGCGAGAAGGTAGGGATATCCCAGACGGACCAGCTCGTCACTGGCGATTCCCGCCGGATAGCCGTCCTCTGTGGGCTTTGGCACCACGTCCCATTCCCCGAGGCCGACTCGAGCGGTCATGATGATCAACGAGAGGATCGGCTCCCAGAGCCGGTCGCCTCGCGATTTCGCCAGTGCGAGCCCTCGCTCGGCCACCGAAAGCGTCTCGGTGAAGCGGTCGAGCTGGAGCCAGTAGTCGGCCAGGTTGTTGTAGGCGCGCATCGCATCGGAGGTCAGGTCATGTTCAAGCGCGAGCGCAAGCGACCGCTCCCTCAGCGCGCGCGACTCTTCCTGGCGGCCTTGCTTGCCGCGGATCATCGCCACGGTTTGAAACGCCGATACGACCGTCTTCCACTGTTCGAGGGGCTCGCCGATCGTCAGCGCGGCGTCGGCCGCCTCGAGGGCCTCTTCGTGCTTGCCGTCGAATGTGAGAAGAGTCGCAAGCATTGACAGGGCGGCCGCCCTATCGGGTCCGCCCGCCGCCAACGCCGCCAGCGCACGACGCATGAGGTCGATTGCCTCCTCCAATCGGTCCTGCCGGAACATCGCTTCGGCGACGGCGGCCAGAGACCGCGCCGCCCGTTCCGGCTCGTTCCGGCTCTCAAAGATCGCCACCGCCTGCTGGAGGCGTTCGATGCTCCCCTCGAAGTCGCGGTTGGCCATTGCAGCCCGTCCCGCCTGGTCGAGCAGCGCCGCGCGTTGAATTTCATCCTGTGCAAGTTCCGCCGCACGATCGAATGCGCGCAGCGCTTCCGGGGCGAGCGCCAGCGACAGGGCCCGCTTGCCAGCGTCCTCCAGCGTCTCGCACGCCGAGGCGCGTATGCGTGGGGCATCCGTGGCGTCCGGTTCAGCGTCGGCCGCGGCGAGGAAGTGGCTGGCGAGAACCTCCGCCATCTCGGGGGCATCTCCCCCCCACGCCTCCTGGAGATACCGCGCCGCCGCGAGATGACCGTTCTTGCGGTCTCTACGCGAGAGGGTCGCATAGGCGGTGGTTCGCAACAGTCCCTGGAGAAAGTGGTACTGGCCGCGCTCTGCGGAGCGAGGGTTGTCGTTGAAGGCGAGGACCTGTTTGGAGACCAAGGCGTCGAGCACGCACTCGACTTCCTGCTGAGGCTGGTTGCTCAGCGCGGCGACCCCGGCCGGCATAAACGACTGACCGTAGACCGAGGCGTCCTGGAGCACAGCGCGCTCTGCCGTGGTCAGGCCGTCGAGTCGCGCCGCCGCGAGCGCGTGCAGCGTCTCGGGGACGTCGAGCTCGCCCACATCGCCGGTCAGCACATAGCGAGACCCCTCCTGCGAGAGCAACCCGCGGTCCAACAGCATGCGGACGGTCTCGACGGCATACAGCGGAACCCCCTCGGCGCGGCTGACGATGCGAGCGAGGAGATCCTCGGGCAGCCCGGGCACGAGTCCCTCGAGGGCCTTCCGCATCGCGGCGTCGGGCAGCGGTTCGAGCAGCATGGCCTCCGAGCGCCACGCGGGTCGTGCATTTAGAAGCTCCGGGCGCCCCAGCGCGAGCACCAACAAGGGCCGCTCGGCTGACCACTCGAGCAGGTAGTCGATGAAGTCGAGCAGTCCGCTGTCGGCCCATTGAAGGTCCTCGAAAGCGAGGATCACCGGTGCCTGTTCGGAGAGCCGCTCAAAGAACAATCGCCAGCCGGAGAAGAGGTCGGCGCGGTCAGAGGCGGTGCGCTGTTCAAGCCCCAGCAGGTGGGCGAGGCGCGGTTCGACCAGCCGCCGCTCCCGCTCGTCGGGCACGAACTCCGCCACCGTGGCTCGGAGCTTCTCGCGGGCCGACGTCGCGTCCTCCTCCTCGACGATCCCGGCGCGCGCCCGGACCATTTCCGCGAGTGCCCAGTAGGCCACCCCCTCTCCGTAGGAGAGGCAACGCCCCTGGTGCCAGCGGACCACTCGTTCGATGCCGTCTAAGTACTTGAAGAACTCCCACAGCAACCGCGTCTTGCCCGATCCGGCCTCCCCGATCACCGTCACGTGGCGAGCCTGACTTGCGGCGGCACTCTCCTCGGAGATCTCGATGATCGTCTGCAACTCGCGGTCACGCCCCACGAGCGGGGCCTCCAGCCCAGCGCCGCGCAGAGCGCCCCCCACTCCAGCGACCACACGCAACGCCGTCCACGCCCTGACCGGCTGTTCGCGGCCCTTGACTTCGTGTGTGCCGGCGTCTTCGTAGGCGATCGCGGCCTCGGTCGATCGGCGCGTGACGTCGTCGACCAGAACCGTGCCGGGAGACGCCAGCGATTGAAGCCTGGCCGCAGTATTGACGGTGTCGCCAAGGACCATCCCCTCACTTTCGGCGCCGATGTCAACCGCCGCGTTACCTGTCAGCACGCCGGCCCGGATGCGCAGGTCGGGCATCCCAACCTCCTCCCCGAGCAGCGCAATTGCCTGAGTGAGGGCGAGCCCCGCCCGCACGGCCCGCTCGGGGTCATCCTCACGCGCGACCGGTGTACCCCACACCGCCATCACCGCGTCTCCGATGAACTTCTCGATCGTGCCTCCGTAGCGCTCGATCAGCGTCCGGCAGCGATCGAAGTAGCGACTGAGTAACTCCCTGACCTCCTCGGGATCGCGGTGTTCGGAGAGACCTGTGAATCCCACGAGATCCGCGAACAGAACGGACACGAGCCGTCTTTGAGAAACGGCCGCGACGGTGCCCGATGCAGAGTGGGTCTGTACTTGGGCGCCCGCAGCGTCCGCCTGCAGGGGGGATCCGCACTCGCCGCAGAATCGGTCGCCGGGCTCGTTTGCGGCTCCGCATGTCGCACAGCGAAGCTCCAGTGCCGCCCCACATTGGGCACAGAATCTCCTGCCGGGACGGTTCTCCGCGCCGCACGCCAAGCAGTTCATGAGGCCGCGCTCCCCGCAATCCGGCTCGGGTCCTCGAGCGCAGCCAGGTCTCCGACGCCCACCACGCCGGTGCGCATCGCCGTCCGCGCGAGGGCGACCCGCCGGCGCTCGTCGCCGTCGACGATCTCGAACTTCTCGTAGAGATTCAGGAGGTGCTGCTTGACCGCCGCTTCACTGACCTCGAGTAGCGATGCGATCTCACGGACCGACGACGGCTCGACGAACAGCTCTGAACTTGTCGCCGGACGGCATAGCGCGACGAGCACATCGCGCTCACGCGGCGTTATCTCTGGCAGATGCCCCCCCATCATTCGATCATCTCTTTTCCGGACCCCTGAGGACCTTACCAAAAGGCAAGGGAGCGCAAGCCATTTGTTGACCCCTCCCCCCCACCCCGCTACGGTCGGCGACCCTGCTCGTGATTGGGCCTCACCGATACCCAACAGGCCTCGGAGACCAATGAGGCGGAGGCTGGCGGGGCTGGCGGTACTCGGCGTCGTCTTCGTCGTCGGCGTGCAGGCCGCAGCCGTCGCCGCCCCGAGCCCGCGGCAACCTCGTCACACCGGCAGGCTCACGGTTAGAGGACCGCTTCGAGACGGGTCAACCGTGACCGCGGCTGGGCTCCACTGGATCGCGGTACCGGGATCGCAACAGAGCGTCTCGTACTCGTGGCAAGCGTGTACCGCGCAGCGTTGCGCGTCGCTTTCCGTCCCGGTGCACCAGCCCTACCTTCCGACTGCTCTGCTTGGCCCCGGGAACGTCGGCAAGCAACTGCGCCTGCACGAGACCGCGGTCGACGTGCTCGCGAACGGCAGGGAGACGCGCGCGAGCGTCAGTTTCCGATCCAAGCGAGTCGTCGCCGCATGGCCCAGGGGAGTTCCGCCGCGCATAGATTTCGTCTACGGGGTACCCGAATCTGAGTCCGCCTCGACCAGGGAGCTTTTCGATCTTTCACCGCCGTTCGCCAATCGCGCCGACGGCCGCGTGACGGTTGCTTGCGCGATCGATCGCGGGCGCTACTCACGTATGTGCGGACATTCGCGCTCTTTCCTGACGCCCACCCTGGGCCGAGGGCGACACACGGTCCGAGTGCGGGTCTCGAACGGTGCCGGATCGCGGACGACCACCTACTCGTGGAAGGTGGTGGCGTTGCCCGCTCCTACCGCGTGTTCGTCCTGCTTTGAGCCGCCGCAGCTCGACGCGACCGGCCACCCCATGAGCTGGGACTGGCAGCTCCAGGGCCGGCTCGTCTTCCGCAAGGTCGACATGTTCGACGTCGACGGGTTCGGTACCCCCGCCGGCGTGGTCAGGGCGATTCACCGGCGTACCGGACGCACGCTCACGCATGAGCGCGCGATCTGTTATCTCTCGCTGGGCTCCTGGGAGCGCTATCGGCCCGACGAGAGTCGCTGGCCCCGCGGAGCACTCGGCCTCACGCTCGGCGGGTACCCGGACGAACACTGGGTCGACGTGCGGCAGCTTCGCGAACTTGAGCCGTTGATCGACTCCCGCCTACGCATGTGCGCCCACAAGGGATTTGACGGCGTAGAGGTGGACAACATCGATGCGTGGGACAACCGCTCCGGTTTCCCCCTCACTCCCCAGGACGCCGAGGCGTGGCTCGCCGCGATCGCGGACAAGGCGCACGCGCTTCATATGTTCGTGCTCTGGAAGAACGATCCCTACCTTGCCTCCTTCGGAGAGCGTTACTTCGACGGCGCGCTCAGCGAGCAGTGCTTCAGCTTTCGGGAGTGCACCGCTCGTCAAAACGACGGCATCAGGTTTTTCCCTCAAATGAGGTGCAACATGACCTCTCTGCGCTGCGGCGTTGGACAGTTCGCCGCTGCGGGGAAGTGGGTGGGCGAGGTCGAGTACAAGTGGGGCGTCCCTCATGAGGACGGGGTCGTGTGCGACCCAGGCCAGCACTGCATCCTTCGCTCGCGCGGCGGCAACTACACCGAGGTCCCGTACCCGTACTTCTGCGCCATGGTGTACGGCGGCTATCGGTTCGCCGCCTGGCGGCCCTACGAGTCCGACGCGATCGACGGTGGGCATTCCTTTTACTGCTGGACGCGTTGAACGCCGAGCCGAGGTGCCGCGTGACGGCTGCGCTCTCGCTTGCAAGAATCCGGGCGTGTCCAATCCGGACCGCCTGAGCGGCCTAGACACGTCATTCCTTCACCTGGAGCGGGACGTGTCACACATGCACGTCGCCGCGTGTTCGGTGTTCGAAGGGCCGCCGCCCGCTTACACAGAACTGCTTGAGACAGTCGTCTCGCGACTGCATCTGGTGCCGCGCTACCGGCAGCGCCTGGCGTTTGTGCCGTTCGGTCAGGGGCGGCCGGTGTGGGTGGACGATCCCCACTTCAATCCCCGCTTCCACGTCCGCCATACGGCGCTGCCGCGGCCGGGCGGCGACGAACAGCTCAAGCGCCTTGCGGGCCGGGTCTTCTCGCAGTCGCTCGACCGTGCACGGCCCTTGTGGGAGCTATGGCTGGTGGAGGGCGTGGCCCAGGATCGGTTCGCGCTTCTCTCAAAGACCCATCACGCGCTCGTCGACGGGATCTCAGGCGTGGACATCGCCACGGTGCTGTTCGACACCTCCCCTAACCCCGCGCCGGTTGCGCCGCCGGCCGAGGAATGGGTGCCGCGGCCGCTTCCCTCCCGGGCGCAGTTGTTGGCCGATGCCCTGCTCGAGCGGGCCACCGTTCCGGCAGAGATCGCGCGCGGAATCGGCGCCGCGCTGCGCGGCCCGCGCCGACTCGTCAGGCGCTCCTTCGATACGGCGACAGCGCTGAAAGCGTTTGCGGCAGGCGGGTTCGAGCCGGCGCCTTCCACCCCGTTCAACGTTCCCATCGGTCCCCATCGCCGCTTCACCTGGGTTCGCGGGGAGCTAAAGGACTTCAAGGCCGTCAAGAACGCACTCTCAGGGACGGTCAACGATGTCGTGCTCGCGTCCGTCACCGGCGCGCTTGCACACTACATGCGTGCCCACGGGTGCGAGACCGAGGGAGTGCAGCTAAAAGCGATGGTGCCGGTGTCGATCCGGGCCGATTTCGAGCGCGGAGCGCTCGGCAACAAGGTCGCAGCCATGTGGGCGCCGCTTCCCGTGGGAACTGCGGACCCCGCGGCGCAGCTCGAGGAGATCCGTCTCGCCATGGCGGACATCAAGGAGTCGGGCCAGGCGGTCGGGGCCCAGGCTGTGACCGAGCTGGCCGGGTTTGCCCCGCCGACGATCCTGGCGCAAGCCGCCCGCCTGCAAGCACGCCAGCGGATGTTCAACCTCGTTATCACCAATGTCCCGGGACCGCAGCATGCCCTGTACGTGCTGGGTCGCGAGCTCGAGTGCATGTTCCCGCTAGTGCCGCTGGCCGAGAACACCGCCGTCGGGATCGCAGTCATGAGCTACAACGGCCAGATGAGCTTCGGGCTCAATGGGGACTACGACGCGATGCCGGATCTGGAGGCGTTCGCCGGCTATCTGCAAGACGCGTTCGACGTCCTGGTCAGGGCCGCCAAGAGCGTCCACCCGCGGTCTCGCGCGGCCACGGACCGCGGCAGGGGACCGCGCGCATCCCGCGGCGGCCGCCTCCGGGTGATCGAAGCCGAATGACCAAAGCGCGCTCCGCGGTCGAGTGGGTCGTGATCGTGCTCGTCTCGCTCGCGATCGCCGCCGGCGCGATCGCGTTGCTGTCCGGGTATTTCGCCGGGAACGACACGCCCGGTGTCAGCGGATCCTCCAGCGGTCCCGGTATCGCGGTCAAGGATCTGGGGGACGCCCACTTGAAGCCGGGGCAGACGGTCCCGAGATACAGCTCGAATCCGCCTACGAGCGGCCCGCACGTCCCAGTGGCGGTTCGCAAGGACCGCGCTCTGCTCTCCAACAACCAACTGCTCGAGGCGCTCGAGCTGGGCAACGTGGTTCTGGTCTACGGGACGTCGACCCCTCCAGCTGGGCTGGAGGCCGTGGCGCGAGCCAATGCTTCGCCGTTCACGCCGGCTCTCGCCACCGCCGGGCAGGCGGTGATCCTCGCGCGCCGTCCGGGTACGCAGGGCGTGGTCGGCCTGGCCTGGGCTCACCTGATCCGGGTCGCCGGCCCGTCTGATCCAGCCTTGGGTCGCTTCATCCAGTACTGGTTGGGGCGGCGCGCGCCGAGCCGCTGATCTGACTGCGCAGCGAGGTTTCAGTCGCGGCGGGCGCGCACGGCGACGGTCATCCTCGTGAGCGCGCACAGCCGTCCCGCGTCGTCTGTGATCTCGACGTCCCACACCCAGGAGGTTCTCCCGCGGTGGCGGGCCCGGGCCGTTCCGTGAATCGTGCCGGCTGTGATGGGGCGCAGGAAACTCGTTTGGTTTGCCTGGCCCATCGCCTGCCGGCCGTCCGCGGCGACGGCCACCGCGGTCGCCAGCGACGCGAGGCTCTCGGCGATGGCGGCAAAGACGCCGCCGTGAATGAGCCCGTACGGTTGCTTGAGGTCGTCGCGCACCGGGACCTCACCGCGCACCAGGCCATCTGAAAGCTCGGTGATCGTCAGCCCGACGAGCGCGTCGAAGCCCTCGGTCGCCAAGTAGGGCAATGCGTCAGTCATCGCGCATGACCTTACTTGGCGCGTGACAACGGCCGCTTGTCTACGCTAGACAAGCTATGACGGGCGAGCGGACAAAGCTGCGTGGGCGGGCATGACCTCGCTGCAGCAACCGGTCTCGGGAGTGCAGGGGCTGCCACCCGATCAGCGGGCCGTGCTGGAGATGGTTTTGGGCCGGGGTCACTCCTATGACGAGATCGCAGGGCTGCTGAAGATCGACCGCGCCGGGGTCCGCCAGCGAGCCCTCTCGGCGCTGGACGCGCTAGGTCCGGTGACCCGGGTGTCGCCCGAGCGTCGCGCTCTCATCACCGACTATCTGCTGGGTCAGCTACCTCCTCGCGTGGCCGACGAGGTGGGCGATCACCTCTCTCGGTCCGCGTCCGAGCGCGCTTGGGCGCGAGTGGTCGCCTCAGAACTCGCGCCCCTCTCGGCGGCCGCTCTGCCGACGATTCCCGCGGGCGAGGTGGAGCCTCGATCCAGCGCGGACGCGCAGGCTCCTGCAGCGGCACCCCCGGGTGCCGGCTCACGCGATGGAGCGAGAACAAGTGCCAGGGAACCGGGCCGACCCGTGTCCAGGCTGGGCGGCGCCATCCTCCTCGGCGCGGTCGGTGCCGCAATCATCGCCGCCATCCTCATCTTCGTCGTGTTCGGCGTCGGCGGGACCACCGCTCACAAGCAGCCGGTCGCGAAGAAGCCCGCAGCCACGACCACGACGACCCCGACGACGGCGAC